>NZ_JABXGI010000001.1:0-807240 GCF_022627865.1 Herbaspirillum sp. C7C2 | reverse complement strand
TAGCCCAGGGCGATCAGTGCGTACATGCTGCCTAGCACCAATCCGTTGATGATCTGCTGGATGAAAATGTCCATGAATAACTCTTCGATCTAAATTGAAACAATAAAAACACGCAGGTCTGCACCAAAGCGGACACCGCGCGAAAGCATGTCGATTAGCAAAATCCGTTCCCGGCGTTCGGGATAGCGTTATCACCCTTCCTATAAAAGGCGATAGCGCACCGTCGAAACAGTCGTCGAATTCGGGAGGAAATGAAGTGGGGATCAGCTGCTGTCGCCGCCAGGGCGGCGGGGGCTGGACCAGGAAGCGCCACCGGAGCGGCAACTGGGCGGCCGGGACCGGATGCACCGGCGCGCGCCGGTAGGCAGATGGACTTGCATGGTGGTGTCTCCCTGTCTCTGGTTGCGCCGCATTTGCGGCGCTCCGCCCTCTTTGGAGAGGGCTTGCGCGGGAGCCGCCTTTTGGGCGGCGTGTCGATAATGGTGCGGAATTATACGCAGAAGCGGCCAACAATCGCGCACAAACAATCGGCTGTTACACAAGAAATCGCGGTAAGACCATTGAACCATGGGGCAAATCTGCAACAGGCTCCGGCAAGGCGAATTCCCAACAAAAAAGGCTTGCGTCAGCAAGCCTGGGGGCGGTTGTGGCGGTTGTGGCGGCCGCAACAGTCATACGGCCGCCAGCTCGCAGGTACTCAGTGGGTCTCGGCAGCCGTGCCGCGCGCGCCCAGGCCCTTGGGCAGGGGGAAGGTGACGTTTTCCTCGATCCCGTCCAGCACACGGACGCTGCGGGCACCGATTTCCTTGATGCGATCGATTACGGCCTGCACCAGCACTTCCGGCGCAGAGGCGCCGGCAGTGACGCCGATACGCTGGCGGCCGCTGATCCATTGCGGATCGATCAGGGCGGCGTTGTCGACCATGAAGGCCGGTACGCCCTTCTTTTCGGCCAGTTCACGCAGGCGGTTGGAGTTGGAGCTGTTGGGACTGCCCACCACGATCACCACATCCACTTGCGGCGCCATGAACTTCACGGCTTCCTGGCGGTTGGTGGTGGCGTAGCAGATATCGCCCTTCTTGGGTTCGGAGATGGCCGGGAAGCGCTCGCGCAGGGCGGCGATGATCTCGGCTGTGTCGTCCACCGACAGCGTGGTCTGGGAGACATAGGCCAGCAGCGCCGGGTCGGCCACCTGCAGGCGCGCGACGTCATCCACCGTTTCCACCAGATGCATGCCGCCTTCGGTCTGGCCCATGGTGCCTTCGACTTCGGGGTGGCCGGCGTGGCCGATCATGATGATCTCGCGCCCTTCACGGCGCATCTTGGCCACTTCCATGTGCACCTTGGTGACCAGGGGACAGGTGGCGTCGAACACGGTCAGGCCGCGTTCGGCCGCCTCGGCCTGGATCGCCTTGGACACGCCGTGTGCCGAGAAGATGACAGTGCTGCCGGCCGGCACGTCGGCCAGTTCCTCGATGAACACTGCGCCCTTGGCGCGCAGGTCGCTGACCACATAGGCGTTGTGCACGATCTCATGGCGCACATAGATGGGGGCGCCGAACTGCGCCAGGGCGCGTTCGACGATCTCGATGGCGCGGTCCACGCCCGCGCAGAAACCACGGGGCTGGGCCAGCAGGATTTCGGATTCGGCTTTAGCCATGGTCATGGTAATTCCCTTGATTCTTCAAAACATCGCGAGCGCAGTATCGCCAATTATCGAGGCGCTTACAGGATTCCTATGATTTTCACCTCGAACTTCAGCGTCTGCCCGGCCAGCGGGTGATTGAAGTCGAAAATTGCGCCATCATCATCCATTGCACGCAGGATGCCGGCGAAGCGGCCGCCACCGGGGGCGGCGAAGTCCACCAGGTCTCCGATGCGGTATTGCTCGTCCATGGACGAGTTCTCGTCCAGCGTGGCACGCGAGATGCGCTGGACCAGTTCATCGCTGCGTTCGCCGAAGGCCTGGGCCGGCGCCAGTTCGAAGGTCTGGTGCGCCCCTTCCGGCAGGCCCAGCAGGCAGGCTTCCAGGAAAGGGGCCAACTGGCCCTGGCCGAATTGCAGCGTGGCCGGGTTTTCGTTGAAGGTGCTGACGATATCTTCCCCCTCCAGCGAAGCCAGGCGGTAATGCAGCGTGAGATAGGCGTTTTCGGTGACGACGGGGACGGATGGGCTGGACATGACAGGTATTCGAAGGTGCACAGGAACCCGCTATTGTAAGCCACGTTGGACCGGCGCGCCGCTGGAGGCTTCACGGCACTGAGGTTCCACATGCAGTTCCCTGCCCTGTCCTTGCGCCTGCGCAAATCCACCCCCTCGTGATCTTCATTCCATCTTCTTAGAGGAGCACAACGACATGAGCATGACCCTGACAGCCTGGCCCAAGGAACAACGGCCACGCGAACGCCTGATCCAGCATGGGCCGGCAGCCCTGTCGGACGCCGAACTGCTGGCGATCTTCCTGCGGGTGGGCATCCCCGGCAAGAACGTGATGGACCTGTCCCATGGGCTGCTGCAGCGTTTCGGCACCCTCGATGAACTCTTCGATGCCGCCCACAAGAACAGCGACCTGGGCGACGGCCTGGGTCCGGCCAAATGCAGCCAGTTGCGGGCGGCGCTGGAACTGTCGCGGCGCGTGATCCACGAACAGTTGAAGAAACGATCGGTCATGAACTCCAGCCGCGCCGTGGGCGACTACCTGAAGCTGATGTTCAAGGGCAAGGAACGTGAAAGTTTCGTCGCCCTCTTCCTCAATGTGCGCGGTCACCTGATCGGTACCGAGGAATTGTTTCGCGGCACGCTCAATCATTCCGCGGTCTACCCGCGCGAAGTGGTCAAGGCGGCGCTGCGACACAATGCCGCCTCGGTGATCGTGGCCCATAACCACCCTTCGGGTGACCCTGAGCCCAGCAAGGCCGACCTGGAACTCACCAGGGCGCTGGACGAGGCATTGGGGATGATCAACGTGGATCTGCTGGACCATTTCGTGGTAGCCGAGACACTCGTGTACTCCTTCGCCGACCATGGCCGGCTGTGAAGCAGGCAGGCCTGGCCAGCCGCAAACCCGCATGGGACAAGGCTGAGAGCCCGATGACCCAGGTCTTGACAGCAATGCCTCTGCCAATTGTTAAATCAATCAGGAATGGCAAGACACAATTGTTTTATGCAAGTCATTGAAAAAGCTGAGTTTTTTCCATATACTCTCGTTTTTCCCAAATTCGGAAATTTTTAAGGAGTCTCACATGGCACGTGTCTGCCAAGTCACCGGGAAG
This sequence comes from Herbaspirillum sp. C7C2, assembly GCF_022627865.1. Taxonomy (NCBI): domain Bacteria; kingdom Pseudomonadati; phylum Pseudomonadota; class Betaproteobacteria; order Burkholderiales; family Oxalobacteraceae; genus Herbaspirillum; species Herbaspirillum sp. C7C2. The sequence continues at coordinate 803,968 of NZ_JABXGI010000001.1, read as the reverse complement.
GGGCCGATGGTCGGCAACAACGTTTCCCATGCAAACAACAAGACCAAGCGTCGTTTCCTGCCCAACCTGCAGAATCGCCGCATTTTCGTCGAATCCGAGAACCGTTGGGTTTCGCTGCGTTTGTCCAACGCCGGCCTGCGCGTGATCGACAAGATCGGCATCGATGCCGTTCTGGCCGATCTGCGTGCTCGTGGCGAAAAAGTCTAATTAGCAGAGTAAAGGAAATCTATCATGGCGAAATCCGGCCGCGACAAAATCAAACTGGAGTCGACCGCAGGTACTGGTCACTTCTACACCACCACCAAGAACAAGCGTACTACGCCCGAAAAGATCAGCATCATGAAGTTCGATCCCAAGGCGCGCAAGCACGTCGAATACAAGGAAACCAAGATCAAGTAATTGATCCCGGTCTCTGGGTATTCCAGCAAAAAACCCGCAGAGCGATCTGCGGGTTTTTTATTGCCCGGCGCCGGTCGGCGACCACCACCTGGAAGGCAGCACTGCTTTTCCTGCGCGGCAGTGGGCACAAGGCTGCGGGATCAGCCGGCCATTCGTCATTGGACGCTACGTCCACGTCCCACCTTGGCGGGGTAAGCGACGCGACGACCGCTGCAGCCCCTGACCCGGCGCGGACGATTGTTCATATCCCTGAGCGGCGCCCAATGAAAAAATCCCCGCAGATCGCTCTGCGGGGATTTTTCATTCACATCCCGGCCTGACCGGGCTGGAAAATCATGCGTAGCTGCGCAGGCGCAGGGCGAAGTCGCGCAGGGCCTTCACGCCCGAGGCTTCGGCACGTGCACACCAGTCCTGCAGTTGCTGCAGCAGCTGTTCGCGGGTCGAATGCGAACGCTCCCAGATGGCGCTCAGTTCGATGCGCATTTCATGCATGGTCTGCAGCGCCTTGCTGTGGGCGAAGAGCTCGGACAATTGCTGCTTCTGACCATCTTCCAGGCGGCCCGGCTCACGCTGCAACAGCTTCTTGGAGGACTTCAGGAAGCGCGATTCCAGCTTGGCCTTCTCGATCAGGTGATCCAGCTCATCCTGCCAGGCGGTCTTCAGCGAACGGGCATACTTGGCCGTCACGTCGTAACGGTTGGAAATGACCGATTGCAGCGTATCCAGGTCGATCACCGACTTCTGGCGATCGAACTTGGGCACCGGAGCCACCTTCTTGACCTTGGCCAGGCCGAAGGTTTCGAGGATGCGGATGTACATCCAGCCGATGTCGAACTCGTACCACTTGGCCGAGAACTTGGCCGAGGTGCCGAAGGTGTGGTGATTGTTGTGCATTTCCTCGCCGCCGATGATGATGCCGATCGGGAACAGGTTGGTGGCTGCATCATTGCAATCGTAGTTGCGGTAGCCCCAGAAGTGACCCAGGCCATTGACCACACCGGCTGCCCAGAAGGGAATCCAGGCCATCTGCACGGCCCAGACCGTCAGGCCGATGGCGCCGAACAGCAGCACGTCGATGATCAGCATGATGCCCACACCCTGCCAGCCGTACTTGCTGTAGATGTTGTGTTCAATCCAGTCGTCCGGGGTGCCGTGACCGAACTTTTCCATGGTCTCGGCATTCTTGGACTCATTGCGGTAGAGCTCGGCGCCCTGCCACATCACCTTGTTGATGCCGCGGGTCTGCGGGCTGTGCGGGTCCTCTTCAGTCTCGCACTTGGCGTGGTGCTTGCGGTGGATGGCAGCCCATTCCTTGGTCACCATGCCAGTGGTCATCCACAGCCACAGACGGAAGAAGTGGCTGGGGATCGCGTGCAGTTCGAGCGCGCGGTGCGCCTGGCAACGATGCAGGTAGAGAGTCACGCCCACGATGGTGATGTGGGTCATCACCAGTGTGTAGATGACAATCTGCCAACCGGATGCATGCAGCAGGCCGTTGGCAACAAAGTCGAGGATCGCATCAAGGGTCATCAGTACAACTCCAAATAGAAAACAACTATCGGACTACAAATCGGGATATTACTTGTTCCGTGAAAATGGTTTTATTTTCTTTTAAGTGCCGGGTATTGTACGCGAATTCTTCGGCTCCGGACCATCAGGATTTTCCTGGGGCGTACTTTGGCGGAAGCTCCGCTCATCCATGATGCGAATGTCGCGCTTGGCATGGGCCACCTGGATGCCATGTTGCTTGAAGGCTTTCCAGATCGCACGGTTGACGTCGGAAAGGACATTGAGGCGCCCGTTTTCAGGATCGGTGATCCAGAACCCCAGCTCCAGGTCCAGCCCATCGACGCCGATCTTGATCAGCAGCGCATGCGGCGCGGTCTGCTGGGAGACTCTCTCTACACCAAGTGCGGCCTGCTCCATGATGGACAAGACCGTTTCCACATCATCCTGGTACAGAATTGTAACTTGTGTAGACAAACGTACAATGCGATGCGTCAAGGAATAGTTCTGTACCGGATTGGAGACAAATAGCTCATTGGGCAACACCGTCTCGATACCGTCCAGCCCTTCCAGGATGGTGTAGCGGGAGTTGATCTGGGTGACCCTGCCGAAATATTTCTCCACTGCAACCATGTCACCAATGACCATGCTGCGTTCCAGCAGGATCACGAAGCCGGAAACATAACTGCTGGCGATCTTCTGCAAGCCCAGCCCGATACCTACACCGAGCGCGCCGCCGAAGACCGACAGCACCGTCAGGTCGATGCCCACCAGCGACAGGCTGACCAGGAAGGCGATCAGGATCAGCAGCGCTCGTGCCATGCGGGCCACCACCGTGCGCAGCGAGGAGTGCATGCCGCTGAACTTCATCAGCCGGTTCTCCACCACCGTGCCTATCCAGAGCGCGATGATCAGCGTCACCAGCACCGAAGCCGCGCCCTGCAGCATGGTCAGCAGCGACACCTTGTGGCGCGCCAGCGGCAGCGTGGTGGTATCGAGATAATCGACGAAGTCCGGCCACAGGCCGGTGATCCACAGCACCACGCACAGCCAGACCAGCAGCGCGATCAGCTTTTCCGACAGGTGCAGCAGCGCGCCCACGGTGGCGTCCTTGACGAAGATCCCTCGCAACACATAGAACACGAAGCGCATTGCCACCTGCGCGACGGCCAGCGGGAACATGATTTCCCACAGCGAGACAGCATGGCCGCCGCGCTTGAGGATGAAGTACGCGGCCGTCAGCAGGCCTAGCGCCAGCAACGGTGAGAGCACGCGGGCAAAGCTCTTGACGCCGATCTGCATCACCAGGGACTGCTCTTCCTGGTCGGAGGGCAGCACGAAGCGCGCGCGCAGCCAGCGCGACAGGCCGACACCACCCAGCAGCGAGAGGACGATCACCACCAGCTGGCGCAACAGGTCAACCGGGCTGGGATCAGTGAAAAGGGAGAAGAAATGGTCGGTCATGGGGTCATGAAAGGCCGCTGTCGACGGTCAGCTCAGGCTCGACGCTTCAAGGCGCCGCTTCGGCATCCTGCCGGTGGCGTTGCCAGTTGGCGGCGTAGCGCGCGGCCAGGGGCGGATTCTTGCCCAGGACCAGGATGTTCTCGGCGTTCTTGTGCTGGGCCGACCAGGTGAAGTTATAGCTACCGGTGATCACCGTGGCCGAGGCCAGGCTGGCATCGATGACGATCACCTTGTTGTGGGCATTGCGGTAGGCGGTCTCCAGCCAGACCGGGATGCCGGCACCGCGCAGCTGGCGCAGGCGGTCGTTGGCGTTCTTGTCCAGCTGCCCGCCATCCATGAGCACGCGCACATCGATGCCGCGCTTGCGGGCGGCCACCAGGGCGTCGGTGATGGGCCGGCTGGTCAGCAGATAGGCTTGCACCAGGATCTGGCGCCGGGCGCTGTCGAGCTGGCTGACGATCAGGGCTTCGATGTCGTCCCAGGGAGCGAAGGCCGACTGGATCGTGCCCTGCGCGGCCACCACGGGCGGTGGCGGCAGGGATTCCCTGGCCTGGGCGCCGGGGATGGCGGCCAGGCCAAGCAGCAACCCGGCCGTCAGGACAGGCACAGAAGCCAGGCGCATCGTGTGCTTCATGCCGCGCGGCGCTCCAGCACGGCCGCAAAGAAGCCGTCGGTCTGATGCAGGTGCGGCAGCAACTTCAGGTAGTCGCCCATGTCCAGCGCAATCTTCTGCTCGGCCAGGACCTCGCTCATCGGACGCAGGATGAAATCCGGGTGCGACTGCAGGAAGTCGGCGATGACTTCGTCGTTCTCTTCTTCCAGGATGCTGCAGGTGCCATACACCAGGCGACCGCCCGGGCGCACCAGGCGGGCGGCGCTGGCCAGGATGGAGCCCTGCTTGGCGCGCATCTCGCCCAGGGTTTCCACGGACTGGCGCCATTTCATGTCGGGGTTGCGACGCAGGGTGCCCAGGCCGCTGCAGGGGGCGTCGACCAGCACGCGATCGAGCTTGCCGGCCAGGCGCTTGACCTTGGCGTCGTTCTCGTGGGCGATCACCACCGGGTGCACGTTGGACAGGCCGCTGCGCGCCAGGCGCGGCTTGAGCTTGGCCAGGCGCTTTTCGGACACGTCGAAGGCATACAGGCGACCGGTATTGCGCATCAGCGCACCCAGGGCCAGGGTCTTGCCACCGGCGCCGGCACAGAAATCGACCACCATCTCACCGCGCTTGGCGCCGACGATCTGGGCCAGCAACTGGCTGCCTTCATCCTGCACTTCGATGGCGCCTTCCTTGAACACCGGGATGTTCTGCAGCGCCGGTTTCTTGAACACGCGCAGGCCCAGTGGTGAATACGGGGTCGGCTCACAGGCCACCGGGGCCTTGGCCAGTTCGGCGATGACGGTGTCGCGGTCCGACTTGATGGTGTTCACGCGCAGGTCCAGCGGGGCCGGGCGGTTCATGGCGTCGGCCAGTTCCAGGGTGGCCGCCTCGCCCATGCGGGCCACCAGCTTGTCCCACAGCCAGGGCGGCAGGTTGCTGCGCATCTGCGGCGCCAGCTGGGTACGATCGATCTGGGCCACACGCTCCAGCCATTCGGCCTCGCCTTCCTGCAGGCCGGCGATGGATTCGGCTCCGACAGCATCGGCCAAGCCCAGCAGGGCCAGGCGGCGCATCATCGGACCGATGCCGGACTCGGCGAAGTTGGTCAGCACCGTCTTGTTGCGCAGCAGGCCATAGACGGCCTCGGCGATGACGCCGCGTTCGCGGCTGCCCAGACGCGGGTTGTCGCGGAAATAACGCGACAGCGTCACGTCGGCCGGGCCGGTGAAGCGCAGCACTTCGCGCAGCAGTTCTTCGGTATGGGGAATGATCGCGGGAGGCAATCTCATGCTAGGTCCTTCAGTTTCAATTCAAGATAAGTGATGCGCAGGCCGCCACGGCCGGCAGGCAATTCAGGCCGCGCCCGTCAGGCGCACGCGGGCGCCCTCCAGTGTCAGGCGGCCGTCGATGAACCAGCGCACGGCGCGCGGGTAGATCGCATGTTCCTGTTCCAGCACGCGCTGGGCCAGCGTTTCCTCGCTGTCCTCTTCCAGCACCGGCACGGCCGCCTGGGCCACGATGGGGCCGTGGTCAAGATCGGGCGTGACGAAATGCACCGTGGCGCCATGCAGCTTCACGCCGGCGGCCAGGGCCTGCCGGTGCGTCGCCAGGCCCGGAAAACTGGGCAGCAGGGACGGATGGATGTTGAGCATGCGGCCCTGGTAATGGTCCACGAAAGGCGCCGTCAAGATGCGCATGAAGCCGGCCAGGACCACCAGGTCAGGGGCAAACGCATCGATGCGATCGCGCAGTGCGGCGTCGAACAGATCACGCGTGGGATAGTCGCGATTGGCGATGACGGCGGTGGCAATACCGTGCCGGGCGGCGAATTCCAGGCCGCTGGCATCAGCGCGGTTGCTGATGACGGCGGCGATTCTGGCAGGCCACCGCTCGGCCTGTGCGGCACGGACGATGGCTTCCATATTGCTGCCCCGTCCGGAAATCAGGATGACGATGCTTCTCATGGGGTCGCATTGTACCTGCTGCCGGCCCGGCTGCCGCCGTTTTTCACAATGCGAAAGGCAGGGCGTGGCGTAAATGCTTTATCCGGATGTACCCCGAATGTGCCGGAATGTGCCCGGATTGCTGCGCAATTTACTGGAAGGAATAGAAAACCCGGAACGGCACCTTCTTTTCGGCCCAGTAATCGGCGGCGTCGCGGAACACGTCCAGCAGGGTCTCCCGGGCTTCCTTGTCGAACTTCTGGGTATTGGGCAGTTGCTCCAGCACCACGACGAAGCCGATCTGCTTGCCGGCCTTGTGGGTCAGGTCGGTCAGGCAATCATGCAGGGCGTCGAAATTCTTGCCGAAATGCCGGGGGAAATGGAAGGCGCTGGCGATGGTGCTCAATACCTGCTGCTTGGTGACGGCCTCGGCACAATAGGCATAGAGAAAATGCTGCTCCAGATGCGCGGCCTCCTGCTGCAGCTCGTTCACGCGGAAGGCGCGAATGGACTGCACGATATTGGGCGGCACCGTTTTAAACAAACTCATTCTCCCTTCAGTATCCATAGGCGGGGCTGTGTGGCTGTCGTGGTTGATCTGGCTGACCTGGGCTGACACGCGTGCTGCGACAGGGCCCGGTGCCCTGCCCTGCTGCCTGACCGCGATCAATCGCGGATCCGGCGGAAGCTCTTGTAGTGATCGCTCGTGTAATAGTATTCGCCGGAAGACTTGGGATCCCCGCCACTGATGATGCGTCGGGCGCCCCGGTTGCGGGCGCGCGGCGTCTTGACAGTGTATTCGCGATAATACCCGCGCTTCTGCCTGGGTAAAACCCCTTCGTAATTGCCGAAGACGGCACCGTCCTTTTCATACGGGAAAGGCCCGCCCTCGCGGATCAGGGCCATGGTCTGCTGGGCCTCGCGCGGCAGCTGGTCGAGGTTCACTTCGGGCAGACCGCCCGGCTCCGGGCCACGTGCATGCACGGGCGCGGCCAGCATCAGGGCGGTGAGCAGCACCATCCAATACTTCATGAATATCGAGGAGATGAATCGAGCTCGCATCTGCGTGGTCCGTGGTTATTCTCTAAATTGCAATTTTGTCAATTAAAAACAACAGCACCCGGTAGATTAACTTGTTGCTTTCAGCTAGGCAACCACGGCAGGGCCAAGGCTTGACCGGCAGCAAATCAGGCAGAGGCTTGGAGCAATTGCGCCGTGTCCGGTTCAAAAAAGGCCAGCACTTCCTCGCGCTTGGCGTAGGTATCGCTCTCTCCCAGGGCGATCAACTCGTTGGTGAAGCTCTGTTCGAACAACAGATAGGACGCCAATGCCGAGCCACGGGCCTCGGTCGCGCCGATGCCGCCCAGCATGGTGCGGATCGGGCGCGGCAGGCTGCTCACGTGACGGCTGGCGATGCTGTCGATGCGATGCGAGGGCGAGATCACCAGGGTGCGAATGGGTTTCAAGGGCGTGTGGCGACGCTGTTCCTCGTTCAACACCGAGAGGGTCTGGTTGACCCGGTTGATGCGTTCGATGTCGGCCGACAGGCCATCCAGGAAGATGCCCGACATCGCATGCCCTGCCACCTGCGCCAGGCTGGGATAGTGGGGCGTATTGGTGGGCGCCTGCTCGCCTTTCTCGCCCATGCGGCCGGCGCCGATGATGAGTACCTTGGTCGCGCCCAGGTGGATGGCCGGCGAGATCGGTGCGATCTGGCGCATGGAGCCATCGCCGCAGTATTCGCAGCGCCCGTCGATATACACGGGAATGGCCGGAAAGATGAAGGGAATCGCCGACGAGGCCAGCAGATGGTCGATGCCGATCTGGTCGCGGATGGCCAGACGCTGCGTGCGCCGCCAGGGTTCGATTTCCTCGGCGCATTGATAGAAGGTGATGTGCTGGCCGCTGGTATAGGACGAGGCGGTCACCGCCAGCGCATGCAGCTGTCCTTCCGCCAGCGCGGCATCCAGACGCGGCAAGTCCAGCAGGCGATGCAGCATGCTCACCAGGGGCGTGTTGTCCAGCAGGGAGTTGGGCGGGTTGGCGCGCCACTTGCGCAGCAGCCAGCCGAATGAGAACAGCGACAGCCAGCGCGCCCCGGAGCGGATCACGCCCAGTGAATCGGCGCGGTAGACCTGCTCCACCTGGAAGTTGCTCCATACCGCCATCAGCTCGCGCACGGCCTCGCCGAAATCATCGGCGCGGCAGGCCAGCGCGGTACCGTTGATGGCACCGGCCGACGTGCCGCAGATGATGGGGAAGGGATTGCTGTGTACCGGCCAGCCGGCTTCGAGCAGGATCATCGAGAGCGCATTGAGCACCCCCACCTGATAGGCCGCCCGTGCGCCGCCGCCGGTCAGGATCAAGCCTGTTTTATGTTCCATTGTCTCCATGCGGGCAGCTTATCAGCAGCGCCCGCGCTGTGGACAAGAGAATTGGCAGGGAAATGCGGCCTATTTGGGGGGCATGCGGATGGCCCCATCCAGACGGATGGTCTCGCCGTTCAACATCACGTTCTCGATGATGCTCCTGGCCAGTTGCGCGTATTCGGTGGCGCGCCCCAGACGCGGCGGGAAGGGTACGGCCTGGCCCAGCGAGTCCAGCACTTCCTGCGGCATGGCCAGCATCATGGGCGTTTCGAAGATGCCCGGTGCAATGGTCATGACCCGGATACCGCTGCGCGACAGATCACGCGCCATCGGCAAGGTCATCGCCACGATGGCGCCCTTGGAGGCCGAATAGGCGGTCTGCCCGATCTGGCCGTCATACGCCGCCACCGAGGCGGTGTGGATGATGATGCCGCGCTCGCCCTCCGCCAGCGCCTCGCCCTTGGCCATGGCATCGGCCGCGAAGCGCGCCATGTTGAAGCTGCCGACCAGGTTGATGTTGAGCGTCTTCATGAACAGCGCCATGGTATGCGGACCGTTCTTGCCGATCAGCTTTTCGGCCGGGGCGATGCCGGCACAATTGATCAGGCCGCGCAGGCTGCCCAGCGCTTGCGCGGCTTGCACCACCGCCTGCGCATCGTCCTCGGAACTGACATCGCAGCGCACGAAGATGCCGCCCAGTTCCTGCGCCAGCGCGCTGCCGGTTTCCTGGTTCAGGTCGGCCAGCACCGGCTTGCCGCCGGCGGCCGCGATCATGCGCGCAGTGGCCGCGCCCAGACCGGATGCAGCGCCGGTGACGATGAAAACATTTCCTTCGATACGCATGGAGTCTCCTGTTTTTTATCTCGCTGGCCCGGACGGATGGCCCGGGTCGCCGTGGCCTGATGATGAGGTGATGCCTCAGGCAGCATTATTTGACGGATCGGCCGGCCTGGCAATGTCTGCCCGGCATGGCGATTCCGTGGTGGCGGAGATTATGCGCAGGCCGCCGCGCCCCGACTATCGGCGCGGCGACAATTGCACGACTGCAGACGGGCTCAGTTAGGGATGTTCGGCAACAGCGGCACCAGCAGCAGCGCCACGATGTTGATGATCTTGATCAGCGGATTGACCGCCGGTCCCGCCGTGTCCTTGTAGGGGTCACCCACGGTGTCACCGGTGACCGCCGCCTTGTGGGCATCGGAACCCTTGCCGCCGTGATGACCGTCTTCGATGTATTTCTTGGCGTTGTCCCAGGCGCCGCCACCGGTGGTCATCGAGATCGCCACGAACAGGCCGGTGACGATGGTGCCCATCAGCAGCCCGCCCAGTGCCGAGGCCCCCAGCAGCAGGCCCACCAGGATCGGCACGATCACCGGCAAGAGCGACGGCAGGATCATCTCGCGGATGGCCGAGGAGGTCAGCATGTCGACCGCCTTGTCGTATTCCGGCCGTCCGCTGCCATCCATGATGCCCTTGATCTCGCTGAACTGACGCCGCACCTCGACCACCACCGCGCCAGCCGCCCGCCCCACCGCTTCCATCGCCATCGCGCCGAACAGGTAGGGAATCAGCCCCCCGATGAACAACCCGATGATCACCGCCGGACTGGAGAGGTCGAAGCTGGCCGTCTTGCCCACCGATTCCAGCGCATGCGTGTAATCAGCGAACAGCACCAGCGCCGCCAGCCCGGCCGAACCGATGGCATAGCCCTTGGTAACGGCCTTGGTGGTATTGCCCACCGCATCCAGCGGATCGGTGATGGCCCGCACCGAGTCAGGCAGGCCGGACATCTCGGCGATGCCGCCGGCATTGTCGGTGATGGGGCCATAGGCATCGAGCGCCACCACGATGCCAGCCATGGACAGCATGGCGGTTGCCGCGATGGCAATGCCATACAGGCCCGCCAGCCAGTACGACACCAGGATCGCCGCGCACACCGCCAGCACCGGATAGGCGGTCGACTTCATCGACACCCCCAGGCCAGCGATGATGTTGGTGCCATGGCCGGTGGTGGAGGCCTCGGCGATATGCCGCACCGGCTTGAAGTCGGTGCCGGTGTAGTACTCGGTGATATAGACCATCAGGCCGGTCAGCACGATGCCCACCACCGCCGCGCCCATCAGCGGCGCGCGCAATTCGGGCGGCAGCAGCAGCCAGGTGACCAGCGCAAAGCCTACCAGCGACAGCCCGGCCGACCACCACAAGCCGGTATAGAGCGCCGACATGATCTTCTTGCCCGGCTGCGCCTTGACCATCGCGCAGCCGACGATGGAGGCCAGGATCGACACCCCGCCCAGCGCCAGCGGATACAGCACGGCCAGCGTCTCCATGCCCTGCAGCACCAGGGTACCCAGCAGCATGGTGGCGATCAGCGTGACCACGTAGGTCTCGAAGAGGTCGGCCGCCATGCCGGCGCAGTCGCCCACGTTGTCGCCGACGTTATCGGCGATCACGGCAGGATTGCGCGGATCGTCCTCGGGAATGCCGGCCTCGACCTTGCCCACCAGGTCGGCGCCCACATCGGCGCCCTTGGTGAAGATCCCCCCGCCCAGGCGGGCGAAGATGGAAATGAGCGAGGCCCCGAAAGCCAGCCCGATCAGCGGCTGGATGGCGTCGTGCAGACTGGCCGCGCGCCCCTGTCCATAGACGAACAGGACCCAGAAGAACAGCGACACTCCCAGCAGCCCCAGCCCCACCACCAGCATCCCGGTGATCGCCCCGCCACGAAATGCCACGGCGAGCGCCTCGTTCATGCCCCGCGTGGCTGCCTGGGCGGTGCGCACATTGGCCCGCACCGAGACATTCATGCCGATGAAACCGCAGGCGCCCGACAGCACCGCCCCCAGCAGGAAGCCGACGGCGGTCAGCCAGCCCAGTCCGGGGATGAGGGCAATGACGATCAGCAGCACCACGCCCACCATGGCGATGGTGCGGTACTGCCGCGCCAGGTAGGCCGCCGCGCCCTGCTGGATGGCCAGTGCGATTTCCTGCATGCGGGGGTTGCCGGGGTCCTGCTTGAGAATCCAGCTACGCGAGACGAGGCCATAGATCACCGCGACAATGCCGCAGGCAATGGCAAACCACAGGGCAAGTGCCATCTTTATCTCCTTTTGTTATCACGACTCATCAACAATCACGAACATCCGCCGTGGCGCCCGGATCGGACATCGCTGCCCTGTCACCCACGCATCACCGCCGATACTGCGCCTGCAAATTACGTCGCCCTTCTTATTGGAGTTGTTGTGCTTGCCGGGGCTGCAACCGCCACACCCTCGGGCGGGTGCGGACGGCGACCAATTCCGATCGACCTCGACGATTGACCTCGCCGATGGACCGCGATCTGCCGCGATCTATCGATTTGTTAGTTTTCGAGCTCTTCCGCTCTTTGTGTCAGCCTTCAAAAGGCTAAAAAAAAGCGGACCGTAGTCCGCTTTACTTTACTCCGCCAGGGCGGCAAATGCACGATCCCTGATTTCTTCCACCGGACCCACGCCGGCGATCTTGCGATACTTCGGCGCACCCGGCTGGCCCGATTCGGCCCACTTGCCGTAGTAGCCCAGCAGCACTTCGGTCTGGTCATGGTAGACCGACAGGCGCTTCTTGACGGTTTCTTCCTTGTCGTCGTCGCGCTGGACCAGCGGTTCGCCGGTGATGTCATCCTTGCCCTCGACCTTGGGCGGGTTGAACTTGACGTGGTAGCTGCGGCCCGAACCCGGGTGCACGCGACGGCCGCTCATGCGCTCGACGATGGCGCTGTCGGGGACGTCGATTTCCAGCACGTAGTCGATGGCCACGCCGGCTTCCTTCATGGCGTCAGCCTGACGGGTGGTGCGCGGGAAGCCGTCGAACAGGTAACCGTTGGCGCAATCCGGCTGTTGCAGACGGTCCTTGACCAGGCCGATGATGATGTCGTCGGAAACCAGACCGCCCGCATCCATCACCTTCTTGGCGGCGATACCCAGCTCGGTACCCGCCGCCACCGCAGCACGCAGCATGTCGCCGGTAGAGATCTGCGGAATGTTGAATTTTTCCTTGATAAAAGTGGCTTGCGTGCCTTTACCGGCACCAGGCGCTCCTAAAAGGATGAGGCGCATAGGGTTTCCTAAATTGAGGTTTTTGAAAATTTGAATGCTTGAATTCTTTTGCGACGGGATGACAGAGGATGCCTGCCATCTACACGGTTATGCAGCTTGTTTGCGCGCCGTTTGCGTCAGCTCCGGGACGAAACTTACCACAAAATCTTACCAAACCATGACAAACGCCTGATTTTTAAGCAGTCTCCTGGCCCTGATTGTGTCGTGTCAGCTTGACAGGGAACTTACAGCAAGCGGCACCGGCCAGCCTTGCGCCGGATCATGCCAGGATAGCTGCCTGTCTTCACATCAGAGTGCGGAGATGCTTTGCACCAGGGCACTGTCGGGCGGGGCCTCGAAATGCTTGCGCACGCGCAACAGGTCCTCGGGCGTATCGACGCCGGCTTCCGGCACCAGCGAAGTGACATGCACGGCAATCGCATGGCCGTGCCACAGCACGCGCAGCTGCTCCAGCGCCTCGATGCGTTCCAGCGGGGCCGGCGTGAGCGTGGGATAGAGCTGCAGGAAGCGGTTGCTGTAGGCATACAGCCCGATATGGCGCAGCGGTACGTATTCGTTGGCGTGATCAGGGCCGCTGGCGTCCGGCAACACCTCGCGCGATTGGGCGAAGGCATCGCGATGCCAGGGAATGGTGGCCCGCGAAAAATACATGGCGCAGCCTTCCCTGTTCAGCACCACCTTGACCACATTGGGATTGAATGCATCGGCGGCGCTCTCGATGGCATGCGCGGCCGTGGCCATGGGCACGCCGGCCTTGATGTGGGCGGCGGTGGCGGCGATCAGGCCGGGATCGATCAGCGGCTCGTCGCCCTGCACGTTGACCACCACGGCATCCTCGGCCAGGTCCATGGCGGCGGCCACCTCGGCGATGCGGTCGGTGCCGGAGGGATGGTCGGCGCGGGTCATCGCCACCTCCACGCCATGCGCCTGGCAGGCGGCATGGATGTCGTGGTGATCGGTGGCCACGATGATGCGTGCGGCACCGGACAGGGCCGCACGCTCGGCCACCCGCACGATCATCGGCTTGCCGCCGAGGTCTGCCAGGGGCCTGTTGGGCAGGCGCGTGGAAGCCAGGCGCGCCGGGATGATGACGGTGAAGGTCATGGGATCAGCCGCAGCAGGAAGGGAAAATCGGGATCAGGCTGCCGGAGCCGGCGGCACGGAAGTACCTGAAGCAGCCGCAGGCGCAGCGCCCAGTTCACGGGCTTCATCGGCCCACATGATGGGGATGCCGTCACGGATGGGGTAGGCCAGCTTGTCTGCCTTGCAGATCAGTTCCTGGGCTTTCTTGTCGTAGTCCAGGGGACCTTTGCAGATGGGGCAAACCAGGATATCAAGCAGTCGGGCGTTCACGGAGTTTCTCCACTAGATGTTCAGCCAGCGCGCCGTCGATGCGCGCTGTTACGGGCACGACCCAGATACGCGGGTCGTTTCGGATGGCCTCGATAGCCCTGCATTTTACTGCATCCTTTTCCGTGATCAGGATGACATCGGCGGCAAGGCCTGCAAAGGGATCGATGGCGAAGTCGTAATGGTCAGGCAAGGGGTGGCGGGCAAAGCTCAGGCCGGCCCCTTCCAGCGTGGCGAAAAAGCGCTCGGGATTACCGATGCCGGCCACCGCTGCCAGGCGCACCGCGCCCTCGCCCATCTGGGTCAATGGCTTGCGCGCCTGCGGTGGCGCCAGTTGCACGGCCTCGTCAGCCTGCAGGCACATGGCATGCACGCCGGCCGGAGCCTTGCCCTGCAAGCCAACATTGAGCACCGAGAAATCACGCCGGCGCGAAGCCGGCTCGCGCAAGGGACCGGCCGGCAACAGCCAGCCATTGCCCACGCCCCGTGCATCGGAGAGGACGATCTCGATATCGCGCCCCAATGCGTAATGCTGCAGCCCGTCGTCGGAGATGATCACATCCACCTCCGGGTGCGCCGCCAGCAGGCTGCGCGCCGCCGCAACCCGGCGCCGCCCCACCACCAGCGGCACGCCGGTACGCTGGGCGATCAGCAGCGGCTCATCACCGACCTGCGACGCCGCAGCCTCGGGGCTGACCTCCAGGGTCTGCCCGGCACCGATGCCTGCTCCATAGCCACGCGAAATCACGCCCGGATGCAAACCGGCCGCCCGCAGCGCCTCGATCAGCCAGATCGCAAAAGGCGTCTTGCCGGTCCCGCCGACGAAGACATTACCCACCACGATCACCGGTACCGGCAGGCGCTCGGCGCGCTTGATGCCCAGCGCAAAGAGCAGCCGGCGCAGCGCCGCCAGGCCGCCGAACAGCAGCGACAGCGGCCACAGCGCGCAGGCCAGCACGCCACGGGATTGCCAGGCGCGGCTCAGGATGGCTTCGGCAGTGGGCCTGGAATCGGCCATGGTTTCAATCCGTCATCAAGAAAAGCGTGGCGCCAAGGCCAAGGCCCTGGCGCCACGTCGAAAAACAAAAGCCTGTGGATAAATCACTTGCTGCTGGACTGCGCTGCAAAGGTCAGCTTGGGATACCCCGCCAGGCGCGCCGCCTCCATCACGTTGACCACGGTCTGGTGCGTGGCCAGTGCGTCGGCATTGATGATGATGACCGGGTCGCGCTGGCTGCCGCTGGCCTGCACGGCGGCCTGCATTTCCTCGGCGAGCCCCTGCGCATCACGTGCCGGGATGCGCTTGTTGTTGATCGCATAGCGCCCGCTGGCATCGATGGCGATGTTGATCTCGAAGGGCTGCTCCAGCGCCTTCTGGGCATCGGCCGTGGGCAGCGTGACCTGCAACGCGGTGAACTTGCTGTAGGTGGTGGTCACCATCAGGAAGATCACGATCACCAGCAGCACATCGATGAAGGGGATCAGGTTGATCTCCAGGTCTTCGCGGGGACGGCCCTTGCGGAAGTTCATGGTCGGCTCCGCGCAATCAACGGCGCACGTCGTGCACGATGTCCACGAACTTCACGGCCTGCTGCTCCATGTCCACCACGAAGCCATCCACCTGGGCGCGGAAGTGGCGGTAGAACACCAGCGCCGGCATGGCGATGGCCAGGCCAAACCCGGTGTTGTAGAGCGCAATCGAGATACCGTGCGCCAGCTGCGCCGGGTTGGTGCCGACCGCATTCTGCGAGGCGAATATCTCGATCATGCCCACCACGGTACCGAACAGGCCCATCAGCGGCGCCAGCGAGGCGATGGTGCCCAGCGTGGTCAGGAAGCGCTCCAGCCGGTGCGCGGCGGCCTGGCCGGCTTCTTCGATGGCTTCCTTCATGACTTCGCGCGGGGCGTCGACATTGCGCAGACCGGCAGCCAGCACCTGGCCCAGCGGCGAATTCTGTTCCAGCTTGTCGATCACGTCGTCGTTGACGCGACCGCTCTGGTAGACCCGTACCACCTCCCCCAGCAGGTCCGGCGGCAGGATGCGCGGGCGGCGCAGATAGACCAGTCTTTCGATGACCAGCGCCAGGCCGATGATGGAAGCGATCAGCAAAGGCCAGATCGGCCAGCCGGCGGCGAGGATGATGGCGAGCAAAACGTACTCCTGTTGAATGCGGTGAAAATCTGATCCTGTTGCAAAGAAACGACCCGCCGGGTGCGCCTTCTTCTGCGGTGCAGAATGTAGCCGGTTGCGTGCGCCTCGGCAAGCGCCGTCGGCTTGGCCTTACAATGCGGCATTGTATCGCCCCTGGATCACCTGCGCCCTCATGCCCACCGACAAGTTCCCGCCCTTCCCCACCGCCCGCCCCCGTGCTGAAGCCCTGCCCGCAGGCGCCGCCAGCGAGGGCGGACCGCCCATGCTGACGGTCTCCGCGCTGAACCAGGCGGTGGCACGCATGCTGGAGCGCAATTTCCCGCTGATCTGGGTCAAGGGCGAAATCTCCAACTTCACCCGCGCCGCCTCCGGCCATTGGTATTTCAATCTCAAGGATGACGGCGCCCAGGTCCGCGCGGTCATGTTCAAGGGACGCGCCCAGTACGCCGGCTTCATGCCGCGCGAGGGCGACAAGGTCGAGGTACGCACCCTGGTCACCCTCTACGCGCCACGGGGCGACTATCAATTGAACGTGGAAGCCATCCGCCGCTCCGGTGTAGGCGACCTCTACGCTGCCTTCGTGCAGCTGAAGGAAAGACTGGAACGCGAAGGTCTGTTCGCCCGCGAACGCAAGCGGCCCCTGCCGGGCTTTGCGCGCCGCATCGGCATCGTCACCAGCCCCCAGGCCGCCGCCCTGCGCGATGTGCTGGCCACCCTGCGCCGCCGGGCGCCGCACGTGGAGGTGGTGCTCTATCCCACTCCGGTGCAGGGCGAAGGGGCGGCCCAGCGCATCGCCACTGCCATCCAGACCGCCTCGGCCCGCGCCGAGTGCGACGTCCTGCTGGTCTGCCGGGGCGGTGGCAGCATCGAAGACCTGTGGTCCTTCAATGAAGAGATGGTGGCCCGCACCATTGTCGCTGCCACCATGCCGGTCATTTCCGGCGTCGGCCACGAGACCGATTTCACCATTGCCGACTTCGCCGCCGACCTGCGCGCCCCTACGCCGACCGCCGCCGCCGAGCTGGCCGCCACGGCCCGTGAAGACTGGCTGGCCGAACTGCGCGGCCATGCGGGCGAGCTCACCCGCGCCCTGCGCCGCAGCCTCGCCGACCGCGCCCAGAACATGGACTGGCTGGCACGCCGCCTGGTCAATCCGGGTGCCACCATCGCCCATGAGCGGGTCAAGCTGGCCGCCCTGCAAACCCGCCTCTCGCATGCCAACCGCGTGCCATTGACACGCATGCGCCATCGCCTGCAGCAGGCCGCCACCCACCTGGCGCACCAGATGCCCGATACCACCCACGCCCGGCGTGACCTGGGCGAGCTGGCGCGCCGCCTGCAGGATGCCCAGGCGAGCCGCCAGGCCCAGCAGCGCCAGGCGCTGGCCAGCCTGAATGCGCAGCTGGAACTGCTGAACCCGCAACGCACGCTGGAACGCGGCTATGCCATCGTCAGCGACCGTCAGGGGCGGGTGCTGCACGCACCGGCCGAGCTGGCCGCCCGCAGCGAGATCACCATCCGCCTGGCCCAGGGCAGCGCCGAGGTCGGCATTGCCAGCGTGCAGCCACGGCTGGATTGAAGGGTGAACGCGCTACGCTTGACAGCTGTGGCAGACTTTTTTCTCATCAGCTTATAACGCCGGCCGGGGACGGTTCCCGGCCCGTTCGGCTTGGCACGTCCGCCACGCAGGTGAAGGATGAGCTGGAACGTCTTTCCACCACTGGCATCTACGGTTTTCCTTGCCTCGCGGACAGGCGCCACGCCAGCAAGAACCATTCGCATTACCCGACCGGGATGTGAAAGAAGCCGACCGGCAGGGCATTTGATCGAGTGCAAAGAATTGTCTTCCGCTTTAGAATCTCAGGTTCGGAAAAGACCCCTTCGTAGCAAACCAACAAGACTGAAAGGATTCATCATGGCACATACCCTTCCGGCACTGCCTTACGATCTGGACGCGCTGGCGCCCACGATTTCCAAGGAAACCCTGGAATATCACTATGGCAAGCACCATCAGACCTATGTGACCAACCTGAACAACCTGATCCCTGGTACCGAATTCGAAAACCTGTCCCTGGAAGAAATCATCAAGAAGTCTTCCGGTGGCATCTTCAACAACGCCGCCCAGGTGTGGAACCACACCTTCTACTGGAACGGCCTGACCCCGAAGGGTCAAGGCGCTCCGAGCGGCGCGCTGGCTGACGCCATCAACGCCAAGTGGGGCGGCTTCGACGCCTTCAAGGCCGAGTTCACCAAGCAGGGCCTGGCCAACTTCGGTTCCGGCTGGACCTGGCTGGTCAAGAAGGCTGACGGCACCCTGGACATCGTCAACACCACCGGCGCCGGCACCCCGCTGACCACCGACAGCAAGCCGCTGCTGACGGTCGACGTGTGGGAACACGCCTACTACATCGACTACCGCAACGCACGCGCCAAGTATGTCGAGAACTACTGGGGCATCATCAACTGGGACTTCGTGGCAAAGAACTTCGCCTGATCCCGGCTGCTGCCTTCCCGGCAAGAAAAAACCACGCGCAAGCGTGGTTTTTTTTCGTCCCTGCCCGGCATACAGCGTCAGGAAAAGCGATCCAGCACACTGTACCAGGCCACCCCGGCGGCGATGTAGAAGCGCTGCAGGCCGTGCAGCGGAATCGGCTGGATGGTACTGACCGGGAACGGGAACACCGCCCCCGCCTGCCCCGTGATGCGCTGCGCCAGGCAGCGTCCCATGGTACTGGCCATGGCAATGCCGCGCCCGTTGTAGCCCACTGCGATGGATAGCCCGGTCGCCGGCTCATGCACATGCGGCAGGAAATCACGCGTGATGGCGACCCGCCCCGACCAGCGGTATTCATAGCCGATCCCCGCCAACTGCGGGAACAGCAGTTCCACCGACCGTTCCAGGTGCGCGAAATCGCCCGCCCCGCGCGGCTCGCCGAAGGGACCCCGACCGCCCATGAGCAGGCGCCCCTGGGCATCGCGCCGGTAATACAGCAGCAGCCGCCGCGAATCGGAGGTGACCTCGCCACCCGGCAGGATGCTGGCCCCCTGCTCCGGCGACAGGGGTTGCGTCGCCACGATGAAGCTGTTGGCAGCGATCACCGACTGCCGCAGATGCGGCCACAGCCCATCGGTATAGCCATTGGTGGCGATGACCACGCGTTCGGCATCCACATGCGGCCCATGGGCAGTATGCAGGCGCCAGCCCGGCTGGCATCGCTCCAGCCGTACCACCGGCGTGCCACCGTGGATCACCACCCCCAGCCGCTGCGCCGCACGCGCCAGCCCCTGGCAATACTTCAGCGGATGCAGGCTGCCGGCACGCTCATCCTTCCAGCCGCCGACGTAGGCATCGGTGCCGATATGGCGCGCCACCTCGGCCGCATCCATCAGCCGCGCCGGCGCGCCTTCGGCCATCCACTGCCGGGCGCGGGCTTCCAGCGCATGCATCACCTTGGACGAATGGGTGGGCTGGATCCAGCCGCGTCGCAGCGCATCGCAGGCGATGCCGTGGCGTTCGATCAGGTCGAAGACGGTATCGGCGGCCGAACCGATGGCCGCGATCAGCGGATCGGCCACGGCGCTGCCGAACATCACCCGCAACTGGTCCGGGTCGTACTTGAGCCCCGGAATCACCTGCCCGCCATTGCGCCCGGAAGCGCCCCAGCCGGGGGCATGGGTATCCAGCACGCACACCGATACCCCGGCCTCGGCCAGGTGCAGTGCGGTCGAGAGCCCGGTATAACCGGCACCGACGATGACCACGTCATAGCGCGCGCTGGTGGCCAGCGGTGGCACCTCCGGGGCGGTGTCGACGGCCGCCGTGGCAGCCCACAGGGAAGGCGGAAAATCCTGCAGCAAGCTCGTCATGCGCGCCTCACTTGCCGATCACGCGCCGCAGGAAATCCTGGGTACGTGCATGTTGTGGTTCGCTCAGCACCTGTGCTGCCGGGCCGGATTCGACGATGCTGCCACTGTGCAGGAAGCAGACGCGGTCGGCCACCTCGCGGGCGAATCCCATCTCGTGCGTCACCACGATCATGGTCATGCCGTCCGCGGCCAGGGTGCGCATCACCGCCAGCACCTCGCCCACCAGTTCCGGGTCCAGGGCTGAGGTCGGCTCATCGAAGAGGATGGCTTCCGGCTGCATCGCCAGCGAGCGGGCAATGGCCACACGCTGCTGCTGGCCGCCCGACAATTGCGCCGGATAGGCATCGCAGCGCTGCGCCAGGCCGACCTTGTCCAGCAGGGCGATGGCCTGCGCCCGCGCCTGTTCACGCGGCACCCGGTTGACGAAGATCGGTCCCTCGGTGACGTTCTCCAGCACCGTGCGATGCGGGAACAGGTTGAAGCGCTGGAACACCATACCCACCCGCGTGCGCAGGCGATGGATGTCGGCGCCGTTGCGATCCACGCGCTGGCCGTCGATCAGGATGTCGCCGCGCTCATAGGATTCCAGTCCGTTGATGCAACGCAGGACCGTGGACTTGCCCGAGCCCGAGGGCCCTATCAGGCAGACCACCTCACCCTCGGCCACCGACAGCGAGACATCCTTGAGCACCTCGTGCTGGCCGAAGCACTTCGAAATACGTTTGACCTCGATCATCGTGCCCTCCCCTTGCTTCCACGGATTTCCAGGCGACGGATCAGGAACACCAGCGGCAGCGACAACAGCAGGTACAGCACTGCCACCATGGTATAGACCGTCATGTTCTGGAAGGTGCTGGAGGCGATCATCTGGCCGGCGCGGGTCATCTCCAGCACGGTGATGGTCGAGACCAGCGACGAATCCTTCAACATCATCACCAGCGTATTGCCATAGGGCGGCAGCGCGATGCGAAAGGCCTGCGGCAGGATCACGCGGCGCATGATCAGCGGCCCGCGCATGCCGATCGATTGCGCCGCCTCGATCTGGCCCACGTCCACCGCCTCGATGCCGGCGCGGAAGTTCTCCGCCTGGTAGGCCGAGTAGGCGATCCCCAGCCCGATCACCCCGGCCTGGAAGGCGGAGAGCTGGATGCCGATCTCGGGCAGCACGAAATAGATGTAGAACAGCTGCACGATGATGGGCAGCCCGCGGATGATGTTGACGATGGTGGCGCCCAGCAGCGAAACCGGTTTCAGGCGCGATACCTTCATCAGCGCCAGCACCAGCCCCAGCAGCGAACTGAGCAGGAAGGAATAGATCGTGACTTCGATGGTGACCAGCGCTCCCTTGAGGAGGATGGGCAGGAAGTCCAGCACGGTTTGGGAAAGCATGGGCGTAGAGATATGGGTGGGAAGGTGCGCAGGAGAACCGCCCCGCCACCCTGCGGCGACGGGAACTTGCGCGGCCACCGGTGGAGCGGTGGCCTGCGGTTACAGCGACGTCGCGCCGACGTCGGCCCGGTTCACTCAGTTCAGCTTCCACTGATCGACGATGCGCGCGAGCGTGCCATCAGCCTTGAGTTCGGCAATCGCCTTGTTCAGGCGCTCCATGAGCTTGGGATCGCCCTTGCGGATCACCAGGCAGACATCCCCCATCAGGGTGGACTGGTATTCCTTGACCAGTCGCACCTGCGGATTGGCGCCCTGCGAGAGCTGGTAGGCCACGATCGGGCGATCACCGAAACCGGCCTTGATGCGGCCCAGGCCGACGTCGCGCATCATGTCGGCCACCGAATCGTAGGTCTTCACTTCCTTGAAGCCGCCCTTCTTGTTCAGGGCATCGACGAACACCGTCCCCACCTGGGCGCCGACGATCTCACCCTTGAGGTCGTCCAGCGTCTTGTAGACCTTCTGGTCCTGGGCGTTGACGAACAGGCCCTCGCCATAGGAATAGACCGGATCACTGAAGTCCACGATCTGGGCGCGGGCCTCGGTCTTCAACATGGCTGCGGCGATGATGTCGATCTTGTTGCCGGTCAGCGAGGGGATCAGCGCGGAGAACGGCGTCTGCTGGATGTTCACCGAAAAACCGGCCTTGTTGCCTACCGCCGTGACGGTGTCGACCATCATGCCCTGCAGCTTGTTGGTCTTGATATCGAGGAAGGTGAAAGGCACCCCGGTGGAGGTGGCGCCCACGTTGTAGCTGGACTGGGCCATGGCGGGCGCGGCGGCCAGCACCGACATCAGGGCCGCAGCCCCCAGCAGTGGCGACAGCAGACGATGCAACAGGCGACTGGACGGCAGATTGAACGACTTCATACGACTCCCCCTTTGGCACAAGATCACGACGGATCGGAACGAACGGCTGGAAGTCCGCACGCCGGCAGGTGCCGACGGCGGTGTGGACTGCAGCGCCCCCGGGCGGGGACGCGGTTTCCGGTCTTCCTCCCCGGCCCGGCCTGCATCGGACTACCCGGTATGGCGCGATGCGACTTAAACCACTGAAGCGGCTGGAAGGGCTGAGGCGGGAAGAACGGCAGACGACAAACAAAGATGCATGAATATCAATATACGGCCTTGGATTAAGTATATTTGGTTTACTCGAATCGTCAATAGATATTTATGTATCGATATTCGATACATTAGATGCGAATTCCCGTAGAATTCCCCCATTCCTATCTGCGAGGAGTAGGCATGAGCGAGACCGAAGCAAGCCCCACCGACCTGCTGTTCAATCAATCACTGGAAAAAGGCCTGGCCGTGCTGCGCGCCTTCAATGCGCAGCGCCGCACCATGACCCTGGGCGACGTGGCCAGCGCCACGTCCATTTCCAAGAGTTCGGCGCAACGCATGGTGCATACGCTGGAAACACTGGGCTACATCTGCAAGCATCCCAGGACACGCCGCTACCAGCTCACGCCCAAGGTGTTAGAGGTGGGCTACAACTACCTGGCGGCCGACATCCTGGTGGACGTGGCCAATCCCTTCCTGTCCGAACTGGCCAACATGACCGGCGAGACCGTCAACCTCACCGAGCCCTACGAGCTCGAGATGGTCTATGTGGCCCGCTTCGTGGCCAGCAAGTTCATCCCCATCCACATGCCCATCGGCAGCCGCATCCCCATGTATTGCACCGCCTCCGGGCGGGCCTACCTGAGCGGGCTGGACGAGAGCGAGGCGCAGACGCTGCTGCTCTCCAGCGAGCGCACGGTCCACACGCCGCATACGCGCACCGGGGTGGAAGACATCATGGAAACGGTCAGACTGGCCCGCGAACGCGGCTTTGCCAGCAACCGGGAAGAACTGTTCCTGGGCGACATGACGGTGGCCGCGCCCATCTTCAACAGCGAGCGCCGGCCGGTGGCTTCCGTGCATGTGGTAGCGCCGACCAGCCGCTGGACGGCCGAGGATGCCGAACGCAAGCTGGGGCCGCTGGTATTGGAGTGCGCACGCTCGATCTCCAATTCGGTGCGCACGCTGGTGTAAGGCCGCAGCAGGAAAGTACAAGATCGGCCGCCGCGTGTGTGTCACAATCCCCGCTCCCCCTTAAGCCACACAGACCACCGATCGGAGAAACCATGGCCCACGTCACCCTGCACAACGCCGCCGGCTACGCCCAGGACATCAAGGCGCGCATCCACCAGCTCAAGTCGGATGAACCGGAAAGCAATGGCGGCAAGGACACCGGTCCCGCGCCCTATGAACTGCTGCTGGCCGCGCTGGCATCCTGCACTTCGCTGACCTTGCGCATGTACGCCGACCGCAAGGGCTGGGACCTGGGCAGCATCGCAGTGGACGCCCACTTCGGCCGCGACGACAGCGGCCTGGAAACCATCACCCGCAAGATCAGCTTCGGCAATGCCCTGAGCCAGGAACAACTGACCCGCCTGGCCGAAATCTGCGAAAAGACCCCGGTCACCAAGACCATCCGCCAGGGCACGGCGATTCAGACGTCGATCGCGTAACCGGCTGCGCGCCAGGCATCGATGCCGCCAGTCAGCGGCCGCACCCGGGTGTAGCCGCGCCGCATCAGCTGGCGCGCCACCACGGCCGCCGAGGCCTCGTTGGGACAGGCGCAATAGACCACCACTTCCCCTTCCACCGGACCATCGAAGACGAAGGTCTGGATTTCCTGGTTGGAGATGGTCACCGCCCCCGGGATGCGGCCATCCTGCTGCGACAGCGGCGAGCGCACATCGATGATGGTGGGCGCATTGCCCTGTTCGAGCATGGTATTGAGTTCATCCACGGTGATGCGCGCCATCTCCAGCGACTTGCGGAAGCGCCGGCGCTGCCACCACTTGTTGGCCACGAACGCCGCCAGCGCCACGGCGATCAGCAGCATCCCGTAATGCCCCAGCTGGGCCAGCACGTTCAGCAGGTCATCCACGGCCGAACTGAACAGCGAACCCAGGAAAATCCCCAGTCCCGCCCATAAAGCGCTGCCTGCCGCGTCCCACAGGATGAAGCTGACGCGGCGCGTTCCCATGGTGCCGGAGAGCGCACTGGCAATCGAGGCAAAGCCGGGGATGAACTTGGCCAGCAGCAAGGACCGCGCGCCCCAGCGCAGGTAGATCGATTCGGTCTGGCGCACACAGGAATCCGGCGAGAGCGAAATGCGGCACAGGCGCGACATG
This sequence comes from Herbaspirillum sp. C7C2, assembly GCF_022627865.1. Classification (NCBI taxonomy): domain Bacteria; kingdom Pseudomonadati; phylum Pseudomonadota; class Betaproteobacteria; order Burkholderiales; family Oxalobacteraceae; genus Herbaspirillum; species Herbaspirillum sp. C7C2. Next base: position 779,589 of record NZ_JABXGI010000001.1, on the reverse strand, counting down.
ATCTTGCGCCCGTAGCGGCGGCCGGCGAGATACCAGACGTAATCGGCCATCAGTGCCGCACCGACCGCCAGGACGAGCAACAGCAGCGGCGAGTAGCGCCCGGTGGCCGACAAGGCACCGGTGATGATCAGGGTCGGATAGGCCGGCACCGGCGCACCCAGCTGCTCCACCAGCACGTTGACGAAAACGAGGATCAGACCGTATTGCTCGATGAGGTGGTAGAGGGTTTCCATGGCCAGGCCGCCTTGATGTCTTGCCGCGTGAGAAGCGGCGACTGTCCCGCCGTAACGGCGGATTGCAGGCTGCCATTATAGGCATGCCGACACCGCCCCTGCTTGGCCTGATACGGATAAAAAGGGGACGGACCATAAAAAGCGCCCTGCTCACCCGCTACAACGCGGGCGCGCAAGGCGCGAACGAGGAAGACCTCGGAGAAATCGATACTGCCGGACCGCCTCAGGCAGCGTGCTTGACGACGGCCTCGCTCTTGCCGCTGGCGGTGCCACCACCATCCTGTGCTGCCGGCCGGGTGCGCGCCAGGAACACCAGCACCGCCGCCAGCAACGAGGCACCGGACAGGGCATACAGCCCGCCCTGGATGGAACCGGTCTTCTGCTCCAGGTAGCCGAAGGTGGCAGGCGCGAAGAAGCCGCCCAGGTTGCCCAGCGAATTGACCAGCGCCAGCACCGCGGCCGCAATACGTGCATCCAGGTAGGCCTGCGGGATCGGCCAGAACAGCGAGGAAGCCGCCTTGAAGCCGATGCCGGCGAAGCACACCGCGACAAACCCGATCACCGGCCCGGACGAGGCCGACACCGCCATGCCCGTCGCCGAGATCACCAGCGCGGCAGCGACCCAGAACTGCTGCCGCTTGAAGCGCGCCGCCAGCACCGCGAACATGTACATGGCGGCAATGGCGATGATCCACGGAATGGTATTGAACAGGCCGACCTGGAAGTCATTGAAATGGCCCATCTTCTTGATGATGGTCGGCAGCCAGAAGGTCGCGCCGTAGATGGTCAGCTGGATGGCGAAGTAGATCAGACAGAACAAGACGATCTGCGGGTCGCGCAACAAGGTCAGCGCGGAAACGTGCGCCGGCCGGTTGGCGGCGCGCAGCTCCTGTTCGGCGGCGATCACCGCGGTCAGTGCTTCGCGCTGTTCCGGCGAAAGCCACTTGGCATCGGCCGGGGTGGAGTCCAGCACATTCCAGACCACCACGCAGAACAGCATCGAGACGCCGCCTTCGATCAGGAACATCCATTGCCAGCCATGCAGGCCACCGCCCTCGATGAGCAACAGCGCGCCGGTAATCGGACCGGAGAGGATGGATGCAATCGCCGAGCCCGACAGGAAGACCGCCATGGCGCGCCCACGTTCATGATTGGGCAACCACTGCGTGAAGTAATACACCACGCCGGGGAAGAAGCCCGCCTCAGTCACGCCCAGCAGGAAACGCATGAAATAGAAGCTGGTCTCGCTCTGCACGAAGGCCATGCAGGCCGCCACCAGGCCCCAGGTGAACATGATGCGGGTCAGCCAGGCGCGCGCGCCGTAACGTTGCAGCAGCATGTTGGACGGTACCTCGAAGATCGCGTAACCGACGAAGAACAGCCCGGCGCCCAGGCCGAAGGCAGCCGCGCCGATGCCCAGATCGGTAGAGAGGTGACTGCGCACGAAACCGATGTTGACGCGGTCGATGTAGTTGATGATGAACATGGCCACGAACAGCGGCAGGATGCGCCACTTGATCTTGCTCACCGCGCTGGTGAGGGCCAGGGTTGCTGCGCCTGATGATGCGGATGGGGAAGGATTCACGGGTTGTCTCCTCTGTTGAGCCCGTACTAACGATGGATGAAAGAAAAAATGAAGGAAAATTCGGGACCAGCGGCGCGTTCATCGCGCTCTTGTCACGGCCCCGCTAGCAGATGTGCAGCCCTGTGCTCAACGCACCAGGCAGGGTTTCTTGGGATCGAATTTCCAGCCCGGGATCAGGTACTGCATGGCCACCGCATCGTCCCGCGCACCCAGTCCCATGTTGCGATAGGTCTGGTGGGCCGCTTCCACCTGCTCCATGTCCAGTTCCACGCCCAGGCCCGGCTTGGCCGGCACTTGCACCTTGCCGCCCACGATCTGCAGGGGTTCGCGGGTCAGGCGCTGGCCGTCCTGCCAGATCCAGTGGGTATCGATGGCGGTGATCTTGCCCGGCGCGGCAGCGGCCACATGGGTGAACATCGCCAGCGAGACGTCGAAGTGGTTGTTGGAATGTGAACCCCAGGTCAGGCCCCACTCGTGGCACATCTGCGCCACCCGCACCGAACCCTGCATGGTCCAGAAATGCGGATCGGCCAGCGGGATATCCACCGACTGCAGCGAAATCGCATGCCCCATCTGGCGCCAGTCGGTGGCCACCATGTTGGTGGCTGTCTGCAGGCCGGTGGCGCGGCGGAACTCGGCCATCACCTCGCGTCCGGAATAACCTTCCTCGGCGCCGCACGGATCTTCCGCATAGGCCAGCACGTCATGCTGGTCGCGGCACAGGCGGATGGCATCCTTGAGCAGCCAGCCGCCGTTGGGATCAAGGGTGATGCGGGCCTTGGGGAAGCGTTCGGCCAACGCCGTGACGGCGGCGATCTCTTCCTCGCCACGCATGACACCGCCCTTGAGCTTGAAGTCGTTGAAGCCATACCGCGCATAGGCCGCCTCGGCCAGGCGGACTACCGCCTCGGGCGTGAGCGCGGCTTCATGGCGCAGGTGCAGCCAGTCGTCGGCCTGCTCCGCTTCGGCGTGATACGGCAGGTCGGTCTGCCTGCGGTCACCCACATAGAACAGGTAACCCAGCATTTCCACCTCATCACGCTGCTGCCCCTCGCCCAGCAGCGCTGCCACCGGTACCTCCAGGAACTTGCCCAGCAGATCCAGCAGGGCCGCTTCCAGCGCGGTGACGGCGTGCACTGCAATACGCAGGTCGAAGGTCTGCAGGCCCCGACCGCCGACATCGCGGTCGGCGAAGGCGGTGCGTGCCCGGTTCAGGATGCCCTGGACATTGCCGATGGACTGCCCCACCACCAGCGAGCGCGCATCTTCCAGGGTCTGGCGGATGCCCTCCCCGCCCGGGACCTCGCCCACCCCGGTATGGCCGGCGCTGTCGGTGAGGATCACCAGGTTGCGCGTGAAATACGGACCGTGGGCGCCGGACAGGTTCAGCAGCATGCTGTCGTGGCCGGCCACCGGAATGACGCGCATGTCGGTGACGCGGGGCGCCCCTTTGGCCAGGGCAGCGGAAGACGAGGTGGCAGACGTCGAGGAGGCAGGAGTGGCAAGGGCAGTCATGGCAGCACTTTCTCTTTCAATGAAGAAAAACCGGCACCCACCGGGAATGACCTGGCAGCGGATCCGGCAACAATTTGGTAGCGGTACCAAATCAGGATGAATGCATGGTAGCGGTACCAAATCAGCATGTCAACAGGGGGATGTGAAGCGCCAGATCAACTTGCCTGGCAGCATCAAAACGGATGGGGCAGTAAAGGTGGGAAAGACAGGTGGGGCAGGAGGAGCAGGAAGTGCGGAATCGCCGCGTCAGGCGCTTTCGCGCTGGATGATGGAAAAGCCGACATCGACAATGCGCTCGGCCACCTCGATGCCCGCCGCCCGGTCGATGATGAAGCGCGCCGCGCGCTGGCCGATGCCGGTGCCGTCGATGCGCACGGTGGTCAGGCGGGGTTGCAGGTCACGCGAGAATTCCAGGTCGCCGAAGCCGACCACCGCCAGTTGTCCGGGAATGGCGATGCCACGGCTCTGGGCCTCGATCATCACGCCCAGCGCCAGCAGGTCGGAACTGCAGAAGATGGCATCGGTGTCGGGCTGTTGCTGCAACAGATCGGCCAGACCCTGCCGTCCCTGCCCCAGGGTGGTCGGGGCGATGACGTGGTACATCGGCAGGGCTGCCACCCCCTGCCCGTCGTTCATGCCCAGCGCCACCGCTTCCTGCGCGAAGGACTGCATGCGGCGCTGGCTACGCTCGTCGCGCCCGCCCACCACCGCGACCTTGTTGCGACCGCGCTGGTGCAGGTAGCGCGCCACTTCGCGGCCGATGGCCTCGTGCGAAAAACCGACCAGCATGTCGATCGGCGTGGGCGTCAGGTCCCAGGTCTCGACCACCGGGATGCCGCTGGCCAGCAGCCGCTTCCTGGCCTCCGCCGAGCGCATGATGCCGGTCAGCACCACGCCATCGGGACGGCGGCCGATGATGGCTTCCAGCAGCGCATCCTCACGCGAATTCTCGTAGCCGCTCTGGCCCAGCATGACCTGGTAGCTGGCGGCGGCCAGGGTTTCGGTCAGGGTATGGACGATTTCCTGGAACACCGGCCCGATCACGGTGGGCACCACCACCGCCACCAGCCGGCTCTTGTTGGAGGCCAGCCCGCCGGCCAGCAGGTTGGGGACGTAGCCGGTCTTTTCCACCGCCTCGCGCACTTTCTGCAAGACCTTGGGCGAAACCGCCGAGGGTGTGTTCAAGGCCCGCGAGGCCGTGATCGGCGCCACCCCGGCCAGTTGCGCCACGTCGCGCAGCGTGACGCCACCGGCGCTCTTGCGCGGGCCGCGACGACGCGGTTCGGGACCATCGTCGTCGGTTCCGCGCGTGGCAAGGCTGAGGGGGACGTCAGGGGAGGTGGTTCTGTTTTCGGACATGCGGGCATTCTAGCATCGGCCCTGGTAGCGTTACCAAGTCTGGCGGCCGTGCCATCAACCGTGGGTCGGCAACCTGCGCCCGCTTGCCGCCCGAAAAAAAAGGTGGCGAACGCCCTATGCAATCCGCCACCAAGCCAGGAGAAACCGAACACATCGCACCCCGGGCAGCGCGACGCCGACCTCAGGCGAACACCGACAAGCCGGCAGCGTTGGAGACCAGTTCCAGCGCCATCATGGCCCGTACCGAATTGCCACGTGCATCCAGACGCGGCGACCAGGCGCAGATGCTGCCGCGGCCCGGCAGCACGGCCAGCACGCCGCCGCCCACGCCACTCTTGGCCGGCAGGCCGATGGCAAAGGCAGTCTTGCCGGAATGCTCGTAGGTGCCGGTGGTGAGCATGAGCGCGCAGATACGCTGCGTCTGCTGCGCCGTCAGCAACTGCCGTCCCCCTTCGATCCCGTTACCGCCATTGGCCAGGAACAGCGCGGCACGTGCCAGTTCCGTGCAAGAAGCCTCGATGGCGCAACTGGCGCAATAGGCCGTCACCACGTCGTCCACTGCATTGACCATGTTGCCGTGGCTCTGCATCAGGTGGGCCGCTGCGAAGTGGCGCGAGGCGCAGCGCAACTCGCTGTGAAAGACCTCCGAGTCGTAATTGAGATCGCCGCTGCCGGTCAGCTCCCGCAGCAGCGCCACCATCGCCGATTCCAGATGCGTATGCCGGCTCAGCAAGGCGTCCGTCACCACCAGCGCGCCCGGATTCAGAAACGGATTGCGCGGGATGCCGCGCTCCAGCTCCAGTTCGATCAGCGAATTGAACGGATTGGTGCTGGGACTCTGCCCGACCCGCTCCCACAGGCATTCGCCATGGCTGCGGTAGGCCAGGGCCAGCAGGAACAGCTTGCTGATGCTCTGGATGGAAAAGCGCGTCGCACTGTGCCCTACCGCATGGACTGCGCCGTCGAGGGTGGCGACAGCCATGCCGAACTGATCCGGGTCGACCTGCGCCAGGGCCGGGATGTAGCTGGCCAGTTCCCCCTCCTGGCGACAAGCCTCGGAGAGATGCGCGGCACGCCTGAGGATCTCGGGCCAAGGCTGCGCGGCAAAATCACCGGCACGTGCCGACCGCGCACGGCCGGCAACATCGCCCATCACGGCCGACTGCCACTGCAGGGGATCAAGCTCCGGCGATTTCACGCAGACACACCCAGATAGCGCTGCACCAGTGCGACCCAGTAGGCGACACCGGCATCGATGATGTCGTCGTTGAAATCGTAGAAAGGGCTATGCAATTCCCGCGAAGCGGCCCGCCCGGTACCCTCGCCAGTGGCGATCAGGCCGTTGCCGAGAAAGGCGTAGCAGCCCGGCTTGTGGTGCAGGTAGAACGCGAAGTCCTCGGAAGCGAAGGCCGGCTCGGTCTCGCCATCGACCTGCTCCGTGCCGACGGCCGCCATCATGGCCTGCATGGCCTCGCTGGTTTCTTCGGGATGATTGACCAGCGCCGGGTACAGGCGCTCGAAGCTGAACGACACCCGCAGGTCGAACATCTTGCCGATGGACTTGGCGATGGATTCCATGCGGCGCTCGATGAGCTCAAGCGTATCGTCATCGAAGGCGCGTACCGTCCCGGCCAGGGTGGCCTGCTCGGGGATCACGTTGTCGGCGCTGCCCGTGTGGATCTGGGTGACCGAGAGCACCGCTGGGTGATTGGGGTTGACGTTGCGCGTGAGGATGCTCTGCCAGGCCAGCGTGAGCTGCGCCGCCGCCACCACGGGATCGATGCCGCGATGGGGCTGGGCAGCGTGGGCACCACGTCCGTACAGGGTAGCGCTGAAGGTATTGCTGGAGGCCATCAGCGGGCCGGGGCGCACGCCGAAACTGCCCGCCGGCAATCCCGGCCAGTTATGCAGGCCAAAGATGGCGTCGGTGGGAAAACGCTTGAACAGGCCATCCTCGATCATCGACCGCGCACCTGCCCCGCCCTCCTCGGCCGGCTGGAACACGAGGTGCACGGTGCCATCGAAATCGACCGCATGGCTCAATCTGGCCGCTGCGCCCAGCAGCATGGCGGTGTGGCCGTCATGGCCGCAGGCGTGCATCTTGCCGGCGCAGGTGGAGGCATGGGCAAAGGTGTTTTCCTCCTTCATCGGCAAGGCATCCATATCCGCACGCAGCGTGATGGCGCGCGACGAACTGCCCTTGCGCAACGTGCCCACCACGCCGTAGCCACCGATATTCTCCTCGACCTGGAGACCGTATCCGCGCAGCAGACGGGCCACGTAGCCGGCGGTGCGCTTTTCTTCGAAGCGCAGTTCGGGGTGGGCGTGCAGATGACGCCGTATGGACACCAGATCCATCTCTTCGGGCACTTCCAGGCGCCCATGCTTGTTCATCTCCATGTGGAGTCCTCTACAGGTTGGTGGGGGGCAAACCTCATGCACGGCGCCAGGGCGAGAGCCAGGAGGTCACGAGGCGGGCCAAAAAATCAGAGCCAGCGACCTCAGGCCAGCGCCTGCTTGCGCTGCATGCGTACCAGAGCGCCGATCAGGGCCAGGCTCAGCAGTGCGGCCACGGTCAGGTACAGGCCGATGATGAGCTTGTCGCCGCTGACCTGGATCAGTGTGGTCACGATCATGGGCGTGAGCCCGCCGAAGATCATCACACCCAGGGCGTAAGAGGTGCCCACGCCGGTGGCACGATAGCGGGTCGGGAAGATATCGGACATGACCAGCGGCGCACAGGCGGCATACAGGCCCAGCGTGACGGAGATGGCGATCTGTACCATCAGCAGCATCGGCAGGGTCGGGGTGGCCACCAGCAATTTGAACAAGGGATAGGCCAGCACGCCCGCCAGTCCGGCACCCCAGGCCATGGGCTTGTAGGGGCCGATGCGGTCCGCCAGCATGCCCACCAGCGGGCAGATCAGGAGCAGGGTCAGACCGGAAGCGATCTGGCCCAGATAGGTCGACGCTACCGGCATCTTCAGTTCACGCACTGCATAGGTGGTGAAGTAGTTGGAGACCTGGGTTGCCACGGTCCAGAAGATCATGATGGCGATGCCGATCAGGATGCGACCGAAGTTGGCCTTTACGCCCGCGAGGAAGGAATCTGCCGGGCCTTGCTCGATGCTGCGCTCGAACTCCGGCGTCTCCGGCAGTGCGCGGCGGATGTACCAGCCCACCGGACCGATCAGCAGCCCCACCAGGAAGGCCACGCGCCAGTAATCCTGCAGCATGCGCTCCTGGCCATACACCACGGCGATGGTGAAGCCGACCACGCCGCCCAGCAGCACCCCGCCGCCCTGCGCCATCTGCTGGAAGGAGCTGAAGAGGGCACGATTGCGACCGGATGCATTTTCCACCAGCATGGCCACGTTGCTGCCGATCTCGCCGCCGGCCGAAAATCCCTGCAGCAGACGGCCGAATACCAGGATGGCAGTCGCGGCGATCCCGATCGAATCGTAGGACGGACAGAGCGCCGGAATGATGGTACCCAGCGCCATCAGCAGCAATGTGAAGCTCAGCGCCTTCTTGCGACCGACCTTGTCGGCATACTGCCCCAGTACCAGTGCGCCGATGGGCCGCACCACGAAGCCGGCGGCGAAGGTCATGAAGGTGAACATCAGTGCCGCATAATCGTCGCCACTGGGAAAGAAGGTCTTGGAAATGGCCACGGCGAAGATGCCGAAGATGATGAAATCGTAGATCTCGAGAACGTTACCGATGGTGGCCGCGATCACCGCGCGGCGTTGCGTTTTCGCGTCCAACCCGTTGGCTTGGCTGTGCATAAGGTCTCCACTTGTTATGTTTGGTGGCCGAAGTGTAGGTCTTATGCCCTATACTGAAAACTTCCGTTTAAATATAAGAACCATACTCGCAAGGTATAGATCCGCCATGATCGAATTTCGTCATCTGCGCTATTTTCTCGGCGTGGTCGAACACGGCAGCGTCGCCGAAGCGGCGCGCCGACTGCATATCGCGCAACCGGCCCTGAGCCGGCAGATCAAGGATCTGGAAGAGGAAGTGGGGGCGCTCCTGTTCGACCGCAGCGTCCGTGGTGCAACCCTGACCGCCGCCGGACAGCAACTGGCCATTGATGCCCGCCGCATGCTGGGGGAGCTGCAAGAAACGCGTCAGCGCGTCGCGCGCGTAGCCGAGGGCGTGGAAGGCAATCTGCGCATGGGCATCACGCCCAATTTCGGCTGGCATCCCCGCATACTGGGTTCGCTGCGCAGCTTTCACCAGGCCGAGCCACGGATTGCCATGTCACTGGAACCGGGCCTGTCGGCCCGGCAACTGGAACGGATCAGGGAAGGTGAACTGGATGCCGGTTTCCTGGCCTGGCGCTATCCGCCCAACGACCAGTTCCTGGCGGGTGAATTCAACGAGATCGAAGTCTTCGAGTGTCGACTCAAACTGGCGCTACCCCGCGACAGCCGGCTGGCCCGCCAGGTACCAGTCCATCTGTCGGCACTGCGCGAGGAGCCGGCGATCTGGTTCCCGACCGAGGTGGCGCCGGGTTACGACCAGTTCCTGGACTACCAGTGCCAGACGGCTGGACTGGTGCCGCGCAAGGCGCAACTGGCCAGCGACGTACTGAGCATTCTCGGCCTGGTGGCCGCCGGCGTGGGCTATGCCATCGTCTCTGACGTGAGTGCCTATACCTGCCCGGAAGGCGTGGTGCTGGTCGACCATCCGGAACTGACCATGCGCCACCCCGTCTCCTTCGTCTATCGCGCCGATAACGGCAACCCCACGCTGGGCCGCTATATCGCCCATCTGGAAGGAGCCCAGCCGCTGCCCATGACGGACACCACCGGCTAACGCGGCTGGGGCACGAGCAGGCGCGGCTGCGGCGGCGCGCCGACAGCCACCACCGGCGACGATGCCAACGCGTGCCGGGAGGCAGACGACGCTTCTCCGGCGTGCGTCCCGATCGCGAAAATACTGACCACCTGCGTCAGCTCGCCCGCCTGCGCACGCATCGAAGCGGCAGCGGCGGCGGCCTGTTCGGCCAGGGCAGCATTCTGCTGGGTCAGGTCGTCAAGCTGGGCCACGGCATCGTTGACCTGCTGGATGCCCTCGCTCTGCTGGGCAGTGGCCACGCTGATGTCATCGACAATGGCATGGACGTGCTCAACGCTTTGCACCACACGTTGCATGGTGGCGCCGGCCACTTCCACCAGCGCGCTGCCGGCCACCACCTTCTGCACCGAATCATCGATGAGCGACTTGATCTCCCTGGCGGCGGCCGCCGAACGCTGTGCCAGGGAGCGCACCTCCGACGCCACCACCGCGAAACCGCGCCCCTGCTCCCCGGCGCGAGCGGCTTCCACGGCCGCATTCAGTGCCAGGATGTTGGTCTGGAAGGCGATGCCGTCGATCACGCCGATGATGTCCACGATCTTGTCGGACGACGCGTGGATCTTTTGCATGGTACCGACCACCTTGCCCACCACCGACGCGCCCTCGCCCGCCACCGATGATGCCGAGGCCGCCATCTGGCTGGCCTGGCGGGCGTTGTCCGCATTGGTACCCACGGTAGCGATGAGTTCTTCCATGGCCGATGCGGTCTCTTCCAGCGCCCCTGCCTGCTGCTCGGTGCGCGAGGAGAGGTCGAGATTGCCCTCCGCCATTTCAGCGGAGGCCAGCGTGATGGAATCGGTGCCGTGCCGCACCCGGCTGACGATATCGCGCAGGCGCTGACTCATGTCCTGCAGGGCCGTCATCAGTTGCCCGATCTCGTCGCGCGAGGCCGGGCTGACGCTGGCCGTCAGATCACCCCGAGCCACCCGCTCCGACAATCCCACTGCCTGTCGCAGCGGACGCACGATGCTGCGCGTGAGCAGCCAGGCACAGGCCACGCCGAAGAACAAGGCTGCTGCCTCCAGCACCACCAGCAGGATGCGGCTGTCACGCGAGAGCCGCTCGATGTTCTGCGAAGCGGCATCGATTTCAGTCTGCTGCGCCTGCTGCAGCGTCCGTACGGCCGCCAGATACAGCTTGGCCAGCGGCATGAATTCCTGGATCAGGGTACTGCTGGCCAGCTCCTGTTCACCGGTGGATTTGAGATCCATGATCTTGAGGAAGATCTCCTTGTAGCGGCGCTGGTATTGGCCTATTTCCGCCAGCAGGGCCTGCTCTTTCCCTGCCACCAGCAGCGGTGTCAACTGCGCCTGCAGGTCTGCGATTTCCTTGTTGGCGGCGATTTCCTCGTTGAGAAAGTAACTGCCCAGCGTCGAATCGACACTGCGCGACATCGCCACCGAACGCATCACGCCAGCGCGCAGGCTGCCGACCCAGGCAGAGATGAGGCGCTCCTTCAAGGCCGAATGATGGACCATCTCATGGGTGACATCGGAGACGATCTGCAGGCGCCAGATACCTAGCACCATGACGAGGATGGACAAGGCCAGCACGATGGCGAAACCGACCGCCAGGCGGGTCCCGATACGGATACCAGAAAGAAATTTCATTGCCGTTCCTTGCGAGAGCGGATGCAGATGCGGATGTGGATAAGGATGGGGAGGTGAAGCACGGCCGACGACTGTTCCATCCGCAGAATGCGGCGCGCGAGGATCGCGCGCCGCCAACTGGTGGGTCTTACTGATAGGTGGTGGCGATCTTCTCGGGCAGCGGTACGTTGAGCCACTTCTTGACCAGACCATTGAGTTCGCCACTCTTCTTGGAGGCGGTCAGCACGTCGTTGATCTTTGCCACCAGCGCAGTCTCGCCCTTGTTGACGCCGACGAAACAGGTCGACACATTGATGACGTACTTCAGCACCGGCTTGTTGGAGGGCGTCTTCTCGGCCAGCGAATAGGCGACGAAGTCACCCGTGCCTACAATCTGGACCTGCCCGGCGACATAGGCCGACACCAGTCCGTTGTTGTCTTCGTAGCGCTTCAGGACGGTGGTCTTGGGTACCGTATCGGTGAGCATCAGATCTTCGAAGGTGCTGCGGGTGACGCCCACGGTCTTGCCCGCCAGATCGGCCGGGCCGCTGATCTTCAGCGCAGCGATACCAAAGACGCTGTTGTTGTACGGCGCGTAACCCTGCGAGAAATCCATCACCTTCTCGCGCTCGGCATTCTTGCCGAGGGTGGAGATGATCATGTCGATCTTGTGGCTCTGCAGGAAGGCCACCCGGCTGGAGGTGGGGACCGGGATCAGCTCGGCCTTCACGCCCATGCCCTTGGCCACCAGCCGTGCCACATCGATATCCAGCCCCTGCAGCTGCAGGTCGCCATTGACCGCGCCGTAGGGCGCGAAGTCCTGCGGCACGCCGATCTTGACGACCCCGGCCTTCTGGACCGAGGCCAGCGTGTCGGCCATGGCCGCGCCACCCGCAGCAGCAGACAAGGTGATGGATGCGGCAATGGCGAGCTTGATGACGTGCATGGTGTTCCCCCTGAGATGATTTCCGGACGCGCCGGAAGGTCTGATGTAAGGCCATCCAGCGATGGCTGGCGCCAGTGTAATCAGCCCCTATCAGGCTTGGAAATTACCGAGTTGCGATAGGGCATATACCCTGAAGGTATATGAAGAACCAAGCAGGACGCGGCTCCCGCCGGGCGGGAGGAAATCATTTAAACAATATCCAGAATGATCGCCCGGCGGGAACACCATGCCTGTACCGCCAAACATTATTGAGTTGTGATCAACAATGATTTGCCGACGGAGCACTTCAAGCAACAAAGGATTTGTCCGATACTCGATCGCACTGATGCCGCCGCCCAGGCAGTTCCCGTCTGGCGGCCCTCATCGTCAACGCAAAGGACAAGACATGCACAACGCCCCCACCCCTTCCCCCCTCCCCGCGCTGGGCCTGGGCACCTTCCGCCTCAAGGACCAGCAGGTCATCGACTCGGTACGCACCGGCCTGGAGCTGGGCTATCGCCATATCGATACCGCGCAGATCTACGGCAACGAAGCCGAAGTCGGCCAGGCGCTGGCCGAGAGCGGCGTGGCCCGTGATGCGCTGTTCGTCACCACCAAGATCTGGACCGAAAACCTGTCGCGCGACAAGCTCATCCCCAGCCTCAAGGAAAGCCTGCAGAAGCTGCGCCTGGAACAGGTCGACCTGACGCTGATCCACTGGCCCTCGCCGCAGGACGCGCTGCCGGTGGCCGACTACCTGCAGACACTGGCCGAGGCCAAGGCCCAGGGCCTGACGCGCCTGATCGGCATCTCCAATTTCACCATCACCCACATGGAGCAGGCCATTGCCGCCGTCGGTGCCGACCAGATCGCCACCAACCAGGTCGAGATCCATCCCTTCCTGCAGAACCGCAAGCTGATCGAGTACGCCCGCACCCAGGGCATCCACCTGACCGCCTACATGCCCCTGGCCTATGGCAAGGTGATGCAGGATGCGACGCTGCTGGAGATCGCTGCCAGGCACGGTGTATCGGCCGCGCAGGTGGCGCTGGCCTGGTCGCTGCAACAGGGCTTCGCGGTGATCCCCTCGTCCACCCGGCGCGAGAACCTGGCCAGCAACCTGGCCGCGGGCAAGATCAGCTTGTCAGACGCCGAGATGAGTGCCATCGCAGCACTGGATCGCGGCGAGCGCCTGGCCAATCCGGACTTTGCTCCGGCGTGGGATTGATGCCGCCTCGCAGCATTGCCCCGTCTCGATCCGGCCCTGCCGGTGACGAACTCAGTTGAGCGCCTGCACCTCCCTGGCAACTGCCGCGATGATGCCGACGGCCTCATCGATCTGCGACGGCGAGATGTTCAAATAGGGAATGGCACGCACGCCCCGCTCCCCGGATGGCAGAACATGCAGCCCACGGGCGTGCAGCCTGTCGACGAAATCGCCGGCCGTGGTCGAAGTGACTTCGAAGCGGACGATATTGGTTTCGACCGTGGCCACATCGATGGCGATGCCGGGTATCCCGGCGATGCCTCTTGCGAGAATTCTTGCGTGGAGGTGATCGTCGCCGAGTCGCTCGCGATGGTGACGCAGCGCATACAGGGCGCCGGCAGCAATGATGCCCGCCTGACGGAAACCGCCACCGATCTGCTGCTTGAAGCGACGGGCGCGCGCGATGAATTCCCGCGAGCCTGCCAGTGCGGAACCGACTGGCGCTCCCAGCCCCTTGGAAAAGCAGACACTGACGGAATCAACGTGCCGCGCATATTCGCGCTCCGTGATGCCGGAGGCGGCCGTGGCATGCCACAATCTGGCACCGTCAAGATGCAGGGCGATGCCGCGCTGCCGCGCCAGTTCGCACACCGCGGCCATCTGCTCGATGGGCCAGACCTTTCCGCCTCCCAGGTTGTGGGTATTTTCCAGGCACAGGAGTTTCACCGGTGCCGGAATCGTGCTGGGGAAGAAGCGGTGCGACAGGCCCAGGGCGCCACTCACATCGGCGGCCGAGAACACACCGCGCGCGCCCGGTAGCAAGCGCGGCAGCACGCCCGCGAAAGCCGCCGGCGCCCCGCCTTCCAGGATGTACACATGGGCGTTCTGATCGAACAGTACCGCATCGCCCGGTTCGGTATGGGCGCGGATGGCGACCTGGTTGGTCATGGTGCCGGTCACCATGAACACTGCATCCTCCTTGCCGAGCAGCGCGGCAACCTCGCGCTCCAGTTCTTTGACGGTCGGGTCGTCGCCATAAACGTCGTCACCGACCACTGCATCCCGGATGGCGTCGCGCATGGCCTCGGTAGGCCGACTGCAGGTATCACTTCGAAGATCAATCACGGCACACCTCGCTTCAATGATGGAGCAAGCAATATGCGCGCGGCGCGGTCTCGGGATTTGGATAATCTTGCTATTTTCTAGCGACCGATCCGGCTCGGCGCTACACCGTAGAAGGTCTTGAACTCACGACTGAGATGCGCCTGATCGCAATAGCCCAGCTCGATGGCGACCCGCCTGGGCTGGCGGCCGGCCAGCAGCATCGTCTTGGCCATGGCAACCCGCCGCTGGATCAGGTAGCGATGGGGCGCCATGCCGTGAATGGCCTTGAACTGGCGCAGCAGGTGGTAGGGGCTGACCCCGGCCACCGACGCCAACTCCTCCAGCGAAGGACTGGCGACCAGATGGGCATCGATGAATTCCCGCGCATGACGGACTGCCCGCGGCGCAGCCGCCTGCTCCAGCCTGCGCTGACGGAACTGCGCATGCCGGGCGAACAGCTGGATCACTGCCGCAGTCAAGAGCGAGCTCACCTCCAGTCGGCTCGCATGGGGCGACGCCGAACTGCAGTGCGCCGCCCGCAACATGACAATGGTCTGGTCATCGAAGATCACGTTCCGGGCAAACCAGGGCAAGCCAGCCGGATGGCCGGCTTCCCGCTCGAAGAGACGGCAGACGAAGTCGGGCGACAGATAGACCATCCGGTAATCCCATCCCTGACCGTCGGCGGGGCGTCCTTCGTGTACGTCGCCCGGATTGATGACGCCGATCGATCCTTGCGGCATGGTCAGCCGCTTGCCACGGTCGTGCTGGAAGGCCTGAGCACCTCGTTCGATGATGCCGAAAGCATATTCATCATGCGCATGCGGTGGAAAATGGTGGTTGTGATAGCTGGCGGCAAGCAGTTCGGCACCGCCGAAGTCCGCCTCGCGCCAGAGGCGCACCAGATTGGATCGTTCGGAAGCAGGTGGCGATTTATTCATGGACGCAGACGAGGAATTCGATACCGTGGATGAACAAGGATAAATGACAAGCATCATGCATGCCCACCAGCCACGACCAGGGACCGCGCAGGCCAGGCCGGGACCAGGTACCGGTGGCAGGCTTGATCGCTTATGATGAAGCCTTTTCTCCATCCCCAGGAACCACCATGCCCCGCGTTACCCTTGAGCAAGCAGAACTGAATCGTGACCGCATCGAACACGTCTCGGCGCAACTGTTTCGCGAAATGGGCATCGACCGGGTCAGCGTGATCGACCTGATGAAGGCCGCCGGCCTCACGCACGGCGGTTTCTACGGCCACTTCAAATCCAAGGACGAGCTCGCCGCCATCGCCTGCACCCGCGCCTTCGATCTGTCGCGCAACAAATGGCACGCCCAGGCCGCCCAGAGCCGATCACCGACGGACGCCATCGAGGCCATCATCGGCCGCTACCTCAGCGAGGAGAACCGCGACGCGCCCGGCAAGGCCTGCCCGGCCGCCATGCTGGCCAGCGACGTGGCACGCGTGGACGAGGACAAGCCGGTGCGGGCCGCCTATCGCGCCGGCCTGGATGACCTGCTCGACAGCCTGACCGCACTTCAGCCACAAAGTGGACCCAAGACCCGCAGACGACGCGCCATCGCCCAGCTCTCCACCATGGTGGGCGCACTGCTGCTGGCGCGGGCCAGCGGCGCGACCGCTCTGTCCGGCGAGATCCTCGACGCCACCCGGAAGGAATTGCTCTCGGACCTGAAGGAAAAGCGGCCCTAGAAATCCCGCCATGTCCTGCGCCTAACGGCCCCGGACGGGTCTCCTGCACGCCCATCGAACCAGCTACCGCCTCCCGAGTAGGGTGCGGTGCATATTTTCTCCGATTTATATATTATGATCATAATTTATTTAACGGATCAATGAACATGAAGATACTGGTTCTCGGCGCTGGCGCCATGGGAGGATATTACGGTGCACGTCTGATTGAAGCGGGCCAGGACGTCAGTTTCCTGGTGCGTGAGCGGCGTGCCCGGCAATTGCAACAGGAGGGACTGGTCATCGACAGCGCGCTGGGCAACTTCGCCGGCCCGGTCAAGACGCTGGTCTCCGGTACCGCCATCGCGGCGGAGTTCGACCTCATTCTGCTGGCCTGCAAAAGCTACGACCTGGACGGTGCCATCGAGACCTTGAAGCCACTGACGGGGCAGAACACGGTCATCCTGCCCATTCTCAATGGCCTGTCCACCTACGACAGCCTGGACGCCACGTTCGGTCGGGATCGCATCCTCGGTGGGGTGTCCTATATCGCGACCACGCTGGACAAGAACGGCCATATCCAGCACCAGGGCAGCAACGACAGCCTGAGCGTAGGCGCCCGCGCCAGCAGCAGCGAGAGCATCGCCAGGGCGTTCCACGCCGCCATCGCACGCACGCCAGGTCTGCGACAGTTCTCCGACAACATCGATCAGGCGCTGTGGAACAAGTGGGCCATGATCGCGGCCGGCGCCGCCGTGACCTGCCTGATGCGCGGCAACATCGGCCAGATCCTGGCGACGGCCGGGGGTGAGTCACTGGTGCGCCAGGCCATCGCGGAGACCACCTCGGTGGCCGCCGGCAGCGGCTATCCCCTGCCGCAGGTAGCGCTGGACCAGATGCACAAGCTGCTGCTGTCACCCGCTTCCACCTGGGAAGCCTCGATGGCGCGCGACATCGCCGCCGGCATGGCGCGGCTGGAAGCCGACGCCATCATTGGCGACATGCTGACCCGGGCCCGGCAGCTCGGCATCGAGCTGCCCTTGCTACGGGCGGCCTATTGCCACCTGCAGGTCTATGAACTGCGGCAAGCCGCCAATTGAGCTGCAGTCCGCTAGGGGCTGCTACGGGAGGGGGAAGATTGCGGCGTCTGGGAGGATGGCCGGTCCTGCAACTGCAGATTCAGGCGCTGCAGCGCACTGCCGACCGGAATGAAGAAATTCATCCCGGCCAGCCCCTTGGCCCCCAGCCCGGCCACGGTGATGCCGATCACCTGGCCTGACTTGTCCAGCAACGGACCGCCGCTGCTGCCGGGCAGGATGGCCACGTCACTCTGCAGGAATTCCAGATCGCGCACCGTGCGCACCCCACTGAGAATGCCGCGCGTCAACGTGGTATTGAAGGCATCGCCCAGCGGCGAGCCCAGGGCATAGACATCCTCGCCGATGCCCGGCTCGCTCATGCGCAGCGGCAGCGGGCGCACGCCGGGTGGTGCGGTCTTGAGCAGGGCCACATCCCGCGCCACGTCGGAGCGCACCACCTCGGCCATCAGCTCGCGTCCGGCGGGCAGGCGCACGCGCACCACCCGCGCATCGCCGATGACGTGATGGTTGGTCAGCAGCCAGCCGGAACTGCCGATATAGAAACCGGTACCCGAGCTGCGCTCGCTGAAGACCGTGACCACCGCCGTGCGCAATTCGCCGATGACCTTGGACATCTCCGCCCCCTGGCGGTCGGGTAAGCGGTTGTCGATCTCCACAGCCCTGGCCGGCGGCTGATGCTCGGTTCTGGGCGGTGGCAACGCAGCGGCAGCGCGCTCGTAGGGTGTCTGCACTGCCAGTGCGAAGGCCGGGTCGGCCAGCAGATTGCGCAGCGCCACGGCGAAGGCTTCCACCGGAATCTGGGGCGATGCGCCCTCGAAGCCGGTGCTGCCCGAACGGAACACCCCTTCGCTGCTGCCGCGATAGATCACCTTGCGCTGCTCCGGCGCGAACAACTGCCAGTCGAGCCTGATGTAGGCCTCGCCGGTCCAGGCATTGCCGCCCTTCATGCAGAGATTGGTCTGCAACTGGGTGATCACCACGCCGACCTGGAGACTGGTTTCGCCGGCGCGCTTCGCGTCGCCTTGCGCGATGTCTTCCGGCCGCTCGGGGAAGAGGATCTCCGGCCGCGCTGCCGGCACCGGATAACCGTGGGCCAGCAGCTCCTGGCGAAAGCGCGCAGACAGGGCATCGGTCGGCAGCAGCACATCGGCGCTTTTCGGATTCCAGACGATGTCGTTCTTGCGCGAGCAGAACAGCCCCTGCTGCAGCTCGCCGATGACCTGCGGGCCCTGCTCGAAATGGCGCAACGCGCGGGCCAGGAAGGCCGGCCGGGCCTGGGCTTCGGCCGGCATGCGCAGCGGTGTCTTGTCCGCTATCGATGGCAGGGCCGCCGGACCGGCGTAGGCCGGCAGGTTCAGACCGAGCATGACCGCCAGCGCGGTCAACATCCTTGGCAGGGTGAGGTTGCGGTTCTTGTTCATCATCGGGCAGGTGATTGGACCGGCGCAAGCGTTGCCGGAGATCGGCACACCCGGTCAGGCCGGCGCTGCGGGCGTGCGGCATTCTCGCACGCCATATGCCCTTGCACGATTGCCACAAATACCTAACAAGCAAGAAAAGTCATCCTTCCAGAAGAAGGATGACTTTTCGCACAAACCCGGGGGGAGAATCAGGCCGGAACCGGCGTCGGCTGACTCTGCTTGCCCTTGATACGCAGTACCAGCACCGCACCGATCAGACAGGCCACACCCATCATGATGGACGACAGGGTGTAGTTGCCCAGCGTGGCCCGCATATAGCCGGCAACCGTGGTGGCGGTCGCGGCACCCAGCTGGTGGCCGGCGACGATCCAGCCGAAGACGATGGGAGCAGCCAGGCGGCCGAAGACGTCATTGGCCAGGCGCACGGTGGGCGGCACGGTGGCGATCCAGTCCAGGCCATAGAAGATGGCGAAGATGGTCAGGCCGTAATACTGCAGGCCGAAGGCATAGGGCAGGAAGATCAGCGCCAGGCCACGCAGCCCGTAGTACCAGAACAGCAGCACGCGCGGATTGTAGCGGTCCGACAGCCAGCCCGAGAGCGTGGTGCCGACCAGGTCCAGCATGCCCATGGCGGCCAGGATGGAGGCGCCACTGACTTCGTTGATGCCGTAGTCATTGCACATGGCGATGAACTGCGTACCGATATAGCCATTGGTGGACAGGCCGCAAACGAAGAAGCTCATGAACAGCAGCCAGAAGTCCGGCATGCGTACCGAGGTGCGCAAGGCGTCCAGGGCGATGGCCAGGGGATTGCGGCGGGACAGGCCCTCGTCCTTGATGTCCTCGACCTGGCCGACCATCTTCTGGCCGATGGCCGCCGGGCTCTCCGGCAGCAGCAACCACACCAGCGGGATGGCCAGCAGCGCCACCGCCGACACCAGGAAGGCCACCGAACGCCAGCCATAGCTGCCGACCATCGATGCCATCAATGGCAGGAACACCATCTGTCCGGTCGCCGCACTGGCGGTCAGCAGGCCCATGGCCAGCCCGCGCCGGGTCTCGAACCAGCGGCTGACGATGGTGGCACCCAGGGTATTGGCGGCCACGCCGGTACCGGCGCCCACCAGCAGGCCCCAGGACAGCAGCATGTGCCAGGGCATGTGCATCAGGGTCGACAGTGCCGTGCCGGTGGCCAGCAGCACCAGCGCCGCCAGCACCACCCGGCGGATGCCGAAGCGCTGCATGGCGGCAGCCGAGAACGGACCGATCAGGCCGTAGAGTGCGATGTTGACCGAGATCACCACCGAGATGGTGGAGCGGTTCCAGCCGAACTCCTGCTCCAGCGGCAGGATCATCACCGAAGGCGTGGCACGGATACCGGCCGAGCACAACAGGACCAGGAAGATCACGCCCACCACCACCCAGGCGTAGTGAAAGCGTGGCGTGACGGCGTTGGCGAGTGATTGTGTGAGCTTGTTCATTGCGGTCCTGTGGAGAAAGAGTCGCGTAAGGGTTGAGGTTGTGATTGTGGTTGTGGTTGCAGCAAAGGCAAAAACGAAGCCGAACGCGCTCAGGCGTCCTGCAGGCGTATATAGGCGTCTTCGATGAGGTCGTTGAATTCGCGCGCCAGCTTGGGGCCGAGGCGGCGGTCGATCTCGTCCTGGGCGCGGCGCCAGCGGGGTCGGGCCTCTTCCAGCTTGGCCTGGCCAGCGCGGCTCAGTTGCAGCGCGAAGGAACGCTTGTCCAGCAAGGCTTCCTCCGGCAGGTCCACGGTCTCGACCCAGCCGGCCGCCATCAGCGGCTTGAGGGCGCGACTGAGGGTGCTGCGGTCCATGCCCATGTCCTGCGCCAGGGTGATATTGGCGATCGGGCCCTTGCGGCCGATGCGGCTGATCAGCGAATACTGGGTGATGCTCAGGTCGCTGTCCTGCAGGTGGTGGTCATAGATGATGGTGATCCTGCGCGTGAGGCGGCGCAGGGGCGCGCAGGTACAAATATCCTTGCTCATGGGCATCCCGGTCGTCAGTAGATACAAACCCGACAACCGGGATGGCCGGCCGTCTGATCGCAATAACTATGCATATGCATCGATGTATGCGCATCATATGGACGGCGCGACGCCAAGTCAAGCAGGAGGACACTGAGGAAAAAATCAATCAACACCTCCAGTAGCCTGCCAGTTGGACTGCCCTTGAGTCGGAGGAGCCAGATTTATGATGTGATGCAAAGGAAGAGGCCAAGCAGAATCGGGCTTGGCGCTTGACCGAATAGTGCACAGCAAAGGCAATAGGTCACCCACGACGAAGCGGCGCAACAGACGTCGGTTTTATCGGGACTTTCATGTGGTGATCATGGGGCAACGAAGAAAATGGACGTCAGAAGCTTGTGCTTTGGTATCGACCGGATTCCGATATCGCCCACCTCAGGCGCACCAAGCGCTGAAGGAATTTCCCTCGCATGGGCATTGCTGGCGAGGTATGTGCAAGGGAGTGATTGACCCAGCACCACCCTTTATCAGTCATGAATGTAGGCGCAGCAATGTGATCAGGCCCGCGCGCTCCTCCCACTCAATCACTATCCCTCGCGTGCCACCTGGCGCCTCAACCGGCTCAACCGGCCAGCGCGTCCTGCAGGTAAACCGAGGACGACAGGGCCTGATGCACCTGGCGGCTGACCTCATCGACGAAGACCTCCAGCGCACCGGCTTCCAGCGCATCCAGGGTCTGGCGCACCACATCTTCGGGACGCGACTTGGGGGCGTCAAAGCCGCGGGTCAGGTCGGTATCGATAAAACCGGCGTGCACGCCCATCACCTGCGTCCCCTGCTCACGCAGTTCCTGGCGCAGGCCATTGGTCAGCGACCAGGCCGCTGCCTTGGAAACCCCGTAGGCCGCCAGC
This sequence comes from Herbaspirillum sp. C7C2, assembly GCF_022627865.1. NCBI lineage: Bacteria > Pseudomonadati > Pseudomonadota > Betaproteobacteria > Burkholderiales > Oxalobacteraceae > Herbaspirillum > Herbaspirillum sp. C7C2. The sequence continues at coordinate 758,100 of NZ_JABXGI010000001.1, read as the reverse complement.
ATGGGCGAATTGACCATGCTGATCACCGACAGCACGTTGACCAGCGCGCCGCCACCCTGGCGGGCCAGCACGGGGGCGAAGGCCTGGCTCAGGTTGAGCATGCCGAACAGGTTGGTGTTCAAGTGATCCTGCAGTTGTTCCTGCGCACCGGCGTGCAGCAGGCCGCCTACACGGGCGATGCCGGCGTTGTTGATCAGCACGCTCAGGTCGCCGATGCGCTCCACGGCGGCCTTGACCTGCTCGGGCTTGGTCACGTCGAGCTCGATCGGCTCCACGTCGGCCAGCTTGACCGAGGCGATATCACGCGCACCGGCATAGACGCGACGGGCGCCGCGCTCCAGGGCTTGTTTGGCGAATTCCAGGCCCAGGCCGCGGTTGGCACCGGTCACTAGGACGACAGCGTTTTCGAGTTTCATGATCTTTCCTTTCAATGGAGTTCTGTGGGGTCAGTGAGGCCGGTCTGTCCGGCCTCGATCCGGGTTGGCAATCGAACGTCTTGTGATCGGGCCAAACAAAAATATGATGTTCATCATATTCGTGGGTAAAAAAACAGGGCGCCACCCGATCCCGGGCGCCCTGGCTCAGTTTCCTGTTCAGTCTGCGTAGCGCGCCAGCAATTCGGCCCGGGTGGATGCCAGCAAGGCGCGTCCCTGCGGGGTGTTGCCCATCACCCGTGCCATCTGCAGCGCGCCGCTGAGTGTCGCGGCCACCACCCAGCTCGCCTGCTCGTCATGATGGGCTGGCAAGACCTCGCGCACCAGTTGCTGCAGGCTGTGGATGGCCTCGCGCGAGGACGCCATCACCTCCGGCGCCTGGCCGCGCATCTCGCTGCACAGCGCCGCCACCGGGCAACCGTTTTCGCAAGCCTCGATCTGGGTGTCGGACAGATAGGCATTGACGTAGGCGCGGAAGCGCTCGCCGCCGGCGCCCGCCTGCTTGCCGACGTGGTTCATGATCAGCGTCGCGCTATCGCGGCTGGCATGGCTGAGCGCTTCGGCCAGCAAGGCATCCCGCGAGGCAAAGTGGGCGTAGAAGCCACCATGGGTCAGCCCGGCCTCCTTCATGACCTCGGCCACGCTGACGCCCTTGAAGCCGCTGCGACGCATCGCCCGCGCGGCGGCGGCCACGATGCGCTGGTGGGATTGCTCCTTCTTGCTGGGTGCGGTGGAATTCATGGAAGCACAATAGCACAAATATGATGTTCATCATATTTTTTGCCGATTCCCGGTTTGCGTTGTACCTCCCGCGCCACACCGCAGACTTGAGCCCGGCCGTATCAGGTGCCCGGGTCTTGGCCAAAGGACTCCCGATAACGCTGCGGACTCACCCCCAGCACCCGCACGAAGGCATTGCGCATGCGGCCGGCGTCGCCAAAGCCGCAGGCGTAGGCAATCGCCTTGATCGGCGCGGTGCCATGCTCCAGCTGGGCGCGTGCTGCATCGATGCGGGCGCGCTGCACGAACTCGGCCGGCGCCATGCCGGCCTCGCGTGAAAAACTGCGGGAGAAACTGCGCAGGCTCATGCGTGCCACGGCCGCCAGTTCGGCTACCGACAGCGGCTGCCTGAGATTGGCCAGCACATGGCGCTGCACCTCGGCGATGGGAGAATCGGGCGGCGCCAGGTGATCGAGATATGGGCTGAACTGCGACTGGCCGCCGCTGCGCTGCATCACCACCACCAGCCGCTTGGCTACGTTCAGGGCCAGTTCGGCGCCATGATCCTGACGCAGCAGGTAGAGCGCCAGATCGATGCCGGCGGTAACGCCGGCCGAGGTGTACAGGTCCTCGTCCTGTACATAGATACGGTCGGCCTCGACCCGCGCCAGCGGACACAGCGTGGCCAACGCGGCGGCATCATTCCAGTGGGTGGTCACGGTGCGGTGATCCAGCAGCCCTGCCCGCCCCAGCATGAACGCGCCATTGCAGATCGAGCCGAACTTGCCGGCACGGGCGCAGGCCTGGCGCAACCACGCATGGATGGCGGGATCGAAACGACGTTCCACCAGCGTCGGGCCACCGGCCACCAGCAAGAGGTCATCCTCGCCGTCGGCGTCGCGCCAGGTAAGGCCGGCGATCAAGCCCAGGCCGTTGGAACAAGTCACTGCCGCGCCATCCACGCTGACGGTCTGCAGGCGATAGCGGTCACCCGGCAGCAAAAACCGGTTGGCCTCGGAGAACACGTCCAGCGGGCCGGACACATCCAGCGATTGCACGCCATCGAAAATCACGACTGTCACTGTCTTCATGGGGGTTCGCATCAGGGGTCGGAAAACGGCATGCAGGCCTGCCCGCATGCCGTCGGCAGAGCGCAATTGTGGCACGCGCATGGGCCGGCCGCTGCGGCAGCGCCATTGACCCTCGGCCAGACGACAGCCGAATCCGGCCAGCCCCGGTGCTGACCGGATTCACCTCCAGACTGGCCGAAAGCCCAGGCCGAATGCGCATCCCGGCTTGCGGTGGCACCGCGATAATCCTCGCTCCCGCCGCACCGCCGGCATGACCACCAGGAGTTCTGCATGTCATCCCCTACCCCCTCCGTTTCCCTGCCGGCCGAACGCGTCGGCCCCGCCTTCTCTGTGGACGGCATGCTGCTGGCGCGGCGCAAGACCCGTGAAGCCATCGCCCGCATCGCCGAGCGCGTCGTGCCGGGCATGGTGGAAGAAGACGCGGTGGCCATGGCCAAACAGGAGATGGCCGGGATGGGCCTGGCCCTGAGCTGGCACCCTACCCGCGTGCGCTTCGGGCGCAATACCATCAAGCCCATGAAACTGGCCTCCGAGCCCGGCGTGGTGCTGGGGGAGAACGATATCTTCTTCCTCGACATCGCCCCCCGCGTGGATGCCTGGGAAGGCGATGGCGGCAAGACCTTCACGGTCGGCCAACATGCCGACTATGCACGTTGCGCCCGCGATGCCGAGGAACTCTTCCACCAGGCACGCCAGGCCTGGGACCGGCAGCAACTGAGCGGGCGCCAGCTCTACGACTTCGCGGACAAGACGGCGCGCGCCATGGGCTGGGAACTCAATTTCGACCTGCCGGGCCACCGCGTGTCCGATTTCCCGCATGCGGCCATCCACACCGGTGCGCTGGCCGAGTTCGAGCAGGCGCCGGCGACCCTGCGCTGGATCTTGGAAATCCACCTGCGCGATCCGCAGCATCGCTTCGGCGCCTTCTTCGAAGACATGCTGCTGGAAGATGAACACTACCCGCTTTGAGCCATCACAGCCTGAGCGAAAACAAGAAAGCCAGCTCCGCGGAGCTGGCTTTTCTTCTTCCATCAATCAATCAAGCAATCGGGCGCTCAGGCAATCACGCCAAATGCTCATGACCTCATGCGCTCATACCAGCGAATCGTCGTAACCGCCGCTGTCGTCCAGATCGAAGTTGCTCAGGTCTGCCAGATCGCTGCTGGAGCCGAAGTCACTGCTGTCATTACCGCTGTCACTACCGCTGGCATTGCTGGCCAGGTCTGATTTGCGCTCGCCATCGCTGCCGTAGTAATTGTTGACCGTGGTGTTCTCGATGTTTTCCACAGGAGCGCTCAGGCCGTTCTGGCGCGCCAGGCCGGCCCCGCTATTGCCATTGAACATGTGCTCGATGCCCTGGTACAGGAAAGCACCACCGGCCACGCCGGCCGCCGTGGCGGCGACACTGCCCAGCACGCTGCCCATGCCGCCCCCGAAGAAGCCTGAAGACGGCGCCGGTGCCGGCGCTGCCTGGTAGGCCGGCGCTGGCGCAGGTGACGCATAGGCCGGTGCCGGTGCGGGCGCCGCTGCATAAGCCGGAGGATAGGCCGGTGCCGGCGCCGCCTGCGGACGGGCGCCAGACGGTGCATGCCCCCAGGCATTGCCATCCAGAAAACCCGGTTCCCGGGCGCCACCGGCCTGCAGCGCCTGTACCTGGGCCTGCAGCGCACTGACCTGGGCCTTGCTGGCATTGAGCGCCTGCTCCATCAGCAGCGCCCGCTGCACCAGCAGATAGGCCGCGTCCGGCTGCTGCGCGACCGCCTGGGCGATCATCGCATCGGCCTGGGCATCCTTGGTGATGCCCCGGACCTGGGTCAATTGTTGGAGAAAATCCTGAAGGGCTTGGGTTTCTTGCGGATTCATCATGGCGGGCTCCTGCCGTTACGGTAATGACGACAAATGTAGACACAGCGACCCACATTCAACCCATGGACGAACGGGATCGCCGACAAATGGATTATGCGCGCCTTCATCTCGAAGAGATGTGTCGACAATCAACGAGATGGAAACAGCTTGTAACAGACAGCCGACAAGACTTCGCTCAAAGCAGACGTACGCACAAAAAACCCGAATGTTGAAATTTTAGGTAATATCCCCCTCCCCGCACCCGTTCCGGCGGCCACAAGCCCGGAGCGGGCGGAGGCAGGCGCGTGGAGCCGATGACCGGTTCCCGCACCCATTATCCGAGCCGACGAGAACGCAGCACCCTGCGCGATCGGCCCGCCGCATTCAGACCAGGAAACCAGAACAGCGAACGCGAGCCGCCTGCATCCGGCCCTCGCTTCCTCAAGACCGTTAATCCCTCATCAAGATCATGACCCAACAAATTTCCGCCGCCGAGCAACTCCTGCGTGACGCCGCCCGCGATTACCATCGCACCCCGTCGCGCGGCAAGATCGAAGTCCGCCCCACCAAGCCGCTGTCCAACCAGCGCGACCTGTCGCTGGCCTATTCGCCGGGCGTGGCCTATCCCTGCCTGGATATCGAAGCCGATCCGCTGAAAGCCTTCGACTACACCTCGCGCGGCAACCTGGTGGCCGTGGTCTCCAACGGCACCGCCGTGCTGGGCCTGGGCAACATCGGTCCGCTGGCATCCAAGCCGGTGATGGAAGGCAAGGGTTGCCTGTTCAAGAAGTTTGCCGGCGTGGACGTGTTCGACATCGAACTGGCCGAGACCGACCCGGACAAGCTGGTCGAGATCATCGCCTCGCTGGAGCCTACCCTGGGCGGCATCAACCTGGAAGACATCAAGGCCCCCGAGTGCTTCTACATCGAGCAGAAGCTGTCGGCCCGCATGAACATCCCGGTCTTCCACGATGACCAGCACGGCACCGCCATCATCTCCTCGGCGGCCCTGCTGAACGGCCTGGAACTGGTGGGCAAGGACATCGGTAGCGTCAAGATCGCCGTCTCCGGCGCCGGTGCAGCCGCGATTGCCTGCGTGGAAGTGATGATCGGCCTGGGTGTAAAGCGCGAGAACGTCTTCATGGTCGACAGCAAGGGCGTCATCTATGAAGGCCGCCCCGGTGGCCTGGACGCTTCCAAGCAACGCTACGCCATCAAGACCGAAGCGCGCACCCTGGCCGACGTGGTCAATGGCGCCGACGTCTTCCTGGGCTGCTCGGCCCCGGGCGTGCTGACCGCCGACATGGTCAAGACCATGGCCGACAAGCCCATCATCCTGGCCCTGGCCAACCCGGAACCGGAAATCCGCCCCGAACTGGCCAAGGCTGTGCGCCCGGACTGCATCATCGCCACTGGCCGTTCGGACTATCCGAACCAGGTCAACAACGTGCTGTGCTTCCCCTACATCTTCCGTGGCGCGCTGGACTGCGGCGCCACCAAGATCACCGAAGCCATGAAACTGGCCTGCGTGCGCGAGATCGCCGACCTGGCCAAGGCCGAGACCAGCGCCGAAGTCAGCGCCGCCTATCCCGGTAAGGAGCTGGTGTTCGGTGCCGACTACCTGATCCCGACCCCCTTCGATTCGCGCCTGATCCTCAAGATCGCCCCGGCCGTGGCCAAGGCTGCCGCCGAGTCCGGCGTGGCGACCCGTCCCATCAAGGACTACGCCGCCTACCGCGAAGAGCTGACCCGCTTCATCTACCAGACCGGCATGTTCATGCAGCCCGTCTTCAACACCGCCAAGGTGGCCGCGCAGCGCGTGGTCTATGCCGACGGTGAAGACGAGCGCGTCCTGCGCGCAGTGCAGTTCGTGGCCGACGAAGGCCTGGCCGCGCCCATCCTGGTCGGCCGTGCGGACGCCATCGAAGCCGGCATCAAGAAAGCCGGCCTGCGCCTGAAGATCGGCCAGAACGTGCAAGTCATCAACCCCGCCAGCGATGCCCGCGTGGCCGCCTACGCCGCGCAATACCAGGGCGGCAGCGAAGCCGACGTGCGTGCCAGCGGCAGCCTGCTGGCCGCGCTGATGGTCAAGGCCGGCGACGCCGATGCCATGCTGTGCGGCCTGGACGGCAATTACGACGGCCACCTGGCGCATGTGGAAAAGGTCATCGGCCTGAAGGATGGCGCCCAGGAATTCGCGGCATTGAACGCCGTGCTGCTGCCGGACCAGACCCTCTTCATCACCGATACCTACGTCAACGACACCCCGGACGCCGAGCAACTGGCACGCATCGCCAAGGCCGCCGCCGAGGAAGTGGCGCGTTTCGGCGTGCCGCCCAAGGTCGCCTTCCTGTCGCACTCCAACCATGGCAGCTCCTCGCGCCCGTCGGCCCGCAAGATGGCGCAGGCGCATGAAGCCTTCAGGAAGCTGGCCCCGGAAGTGGAATCGGCCGGTGAACTGCACGGCGACGCCGCCCTGTCGGAAAAGATCCGCAACAACGTCGGCCTGGCCGACAGCGGTCTCACCGGCGCAGCCAACGTGCTGGTCTGCCCCAACCTGGATGCGGCCAACATCCTCTTCAACGTGTTGAAGACCAGCAGCGGCCAGGGCACCACCATCGGCCCCATCCTGCTGGGTGCGGCCGCCCCGGTGCATGTGCTGACCCCGTCGAGCACCGTGCGTCGCGTCATCAACATGACCGCGCTGGCAGCGGCCAAGGCACAGGACGGCAAGTCCAAGGCCTGAGCCAGGCCCTAAGCAAGCAGCCAGAAAAGACCGGGTTCGCCCGGTCTTTTTTTTCGTCCCTCGACAGCCAATGCCGCGACCGACGGGAACGGGCTGCAAATCGATATCAAATCGCGCATTGCCCGAAAGAATAATTTCATTGGATGGAAGGCTTGCCGCTGATTACTATCATTGGCGATTCAGCCATGCGACCATCGAACAAGCAAACGCCGGCAGTACAGGGAAGCCGGCGGCAAGAAGAGAGACAGGATGGGCAGGAAGCCGACGCTTCGTGACGGCATGACAGCATGACATCACCAGCACTTCATTGCTCGCCGCGACCGCCCATCCGGGCCGGCCGCCGCTCCTAGCTTCTCGCGCCCGCACGACCGCACGCCAAACGGGCGGCTCCGCTTCGATCGCATCGCCTGGGTCCGATACCAACAACGATAGCAATCGAACGCGAGGAAGACATGATCTGGTTCTACAACCTCAACATCGCCAGGAAGCTGGCCCTGTCCTTTGCCGTGGTGATCGCACTGACCCTGCTGCAGGGCCTGTTCGCCATCAAGGAGCTCAAGCAGGTCAACAACGCTTCCGGCGAGATCGTCACCAAGTGGATGCCGACCATGGATGCCGCACGCGAGCTGCAGGGTTCGCTGCCGCCGCTGCGCCTGACCGAACTGGAACTGGTCACCGCCGTCACCCCGCAGGAGCGCGCCGCCGCCAACCAGGCCATCAAGACGCGCCTGGAGGCGCTGGCCAAGCAACGCGCCGTCTTCGAACAACGCATGTCCGAGCCGCAGGAAAAGGAGCAGTACGCCCAGTTCGGCAAGAACCTGGCCGCCTACATCAAGGTCGATGAGCAACTGGCGGAGATGGCGGCCAATCAGCAATACGACGAGACCCGCGTGCTCTTCAAGGGCGAATCGGCGCGGCTGTATGGCGCCATGGTCGGTAATCTGGACGCCATCGTGAAGATCAACGCCAGCGGCAGCGCCCGGGCCGACGAAGAGGCCACCGGTGTATTCCGTGGCGCCCAGCGCTGGATCGGCGGGCTGTTGCTGGCGACCGTGGCGATCGGTTCGCTGCTGGCCTTCGTGGTGGCCGCCAATGTGGCGCGTCCACTCAAGGAAGCGGTGGAGATCGCCCAGCGCGTGGCGCGCGGTGACCTGACGCTGCGCATCCGCCCGGCCGGGCGCGATGAAACCGGTCGCCTGATGGAAGCCCTGCGCGCCATGAATGAAAGCCTGCGCGACATCGTCAACGAGGTGCGCCAGGGTACCGACACCATCGCCACCGCCTCCAACGAAATCGCCCGCGGCAACCTGGACCTGTCCAACCGCACCGAGCAGCAGGCGGGTTCCCTGGAGGAGACCGCCTCGGCCATGGAGCAGCTCACCTCCACCGTGACCCAGAACGCTGACAACGCCCGCCAGGCCAACCAGCTGGCCGCCACTGCCTCGGACATCGCCAGCCAGGGCGGCGAGGTGGTGGGCCAGGTGGTGCAGACCATGGAAGGCATCACCGAAAGCTCGCGCCGCATCGCCGACATCATCAGCGTGATCGACGGCATCGCCTTCCAGACCAACATCCTGGCCCTGAACGCAGCGGTGGAAGCAGCCCGTGCCGGCGAACAGGGCCGCGGCTTCGCGGTGGTGGCCTCGGAGGTGCGCTCGCTGGCCCAGCGTTCGGCCGGAGCAGCCAAGGAGATCAAGGAACTGATCGACGATTCGGTGCAGAAGGTCAGCGCCGGCAGCGCCCTGGTGGAACGCGCCGGCAGCACCATGAACGAGGTGGTCGCCAGCGTGCGGCGCGTGACCGATGTGGTGGCCGAGATCAGCGCCGCCACTCAGGAACAGAGCGGCGGCATCAATGAAGTGAACCTGGCCATCACGCAGATGGACGAGACCACCCAGCAGAACGCCGCCCTGGTGGAACAAGCGGCAGCCGCCGCCGATTCACTCAAGGGCCAGGCCGGCAACCTCGCTGCGGTGGTGGGCAAGTTCAAGCTGGACTAGGGCCTCATCCCTACGGCAGATGGACGGGAAGCAGGCGGGAGCCGGCCTCCTGGCGCCCATCCCTGAGCACGTAATCGACTTCGCTGGCGCCGATGCCCAGGTCATTGAGTTCGCGGGCCTCCATGCCCCGGATCTCAACGACCGCGGCGCCGCGTGATCTGCTGTAGTCCCCGAGTACGCGGGCAAGGACCTGGCTGACGATAGGCCACATGGACTTCTCCTTGGTTGAATGCGCACATGATCAGGCAATCCAGACTATTGGTAAAATTGAGTTTGATGACATCTATTATCAGGAAACCTGATGCGAGAACTCAGCCTGGACCAGTTGCGCACACTGGTCAACATCGTCGACCTGGGGACCTTTTCGGCCGCCGCCAATGCGCTGCACCTGGCCCAGCCCACCATCAGCCTGCATGTCAGCGATCTTGAGGCGCGCCTGGGCGGTGCCCTGCTCATGCGTGGCAGTCGCCGGGTACAGGCCACGGCCCTGGGCGCACTGGTGATCGAACGGGCCAGGCGACTGTTACGCGACGCCGACGATCTACTGGAGGTGACCAGAAAACACGTGGAAGGCAAGGTGGGCCGGGTACGGCTGGGGACGTCGACGGGGGTGGTGGTCAACCTGCTGCCGCGCGTATTGCGCAAACTGGAAAGCAGCTTTCCCGGCATCGATGTGGAGGTCAACATCCTGGGCTCGAACGAGACCATGGCGCGCCTGCAGGAAGGCACGCTCGACATCGGCCTGGTGGCGACCCCGATCCAGTCTTCCAAGGACATCCTGATCACGCACTGGCGCAGTGACCGCATGATGGCCTTCCTGCCGGCCACGTGGAAATCACCGGCTGCCATCAAGCCGGGCTGGCTGGTGGACAAGCCAATGATCTTCAACGACGCGACCACGCAGATGTACCGCCTGACCATGGCCTGGTTCGCCGAGGCCGGGGAAAACCCGCGCGCGCGTATCGAACTCAACTACAACGAAGCCATGAAGAGCCTGGTCTCGGCCGGCTACGGCGCCGCCGTCCTGCCGCTGGAACAGCCCTTGGCCGCCGAGCTGGAGCGCCACAAGGATATCCGCATCGTTCCCCTCTCCCCGGTACTCAAGCGCCACATCGGCGTGGCGCATCGTGCCCTGCCCGGCCTGGACAAGGCGACGGCCAACGTGCTGGAGACGATACGGCAGTTCGAGCAGGCCTGAACCGGGGTCTCCCCTGCCAGCCCGTCTTTCGGAGGCACGCGCAGGCTCATTAACGACCGTTTAATGCTGGATTCAATGAGCATTAAGCACAGCCCCGGGTGCATCTCCTATAGTCAGCACTCCTTCACGTGCAATCTTCAGGAGTTCCCCATGAGCCTGGCATCCCTGCCCACGCCCGCCGCCTTGATCGACATCACCCGCATGGAGCGCAACATCGCCCGCATGCAGCAGCGCATGGATGCGCTGGGCGTGCGCTTCCGCCCCCACGTCAAGACCACCAAGTGCCAGCAGGTCGTGCAGGCGCAATTGCAGGCCGGGGCGAGCGGCATCACCGTCTCCACCCTGAAGGAGGCCGAGCAGTTCTTTGCTGCCGGCATCGGCGACATCGTCTATGCGGTAGGCATGGCGCCCACCAAGCTGGAGCAGGCGCTGGCCCTGCGTCGCCAGGGCTGCGATCTCAAGATCGTGGCCGACAGCGTGGTCTGTGCCGAGGCCATCGTGGCCTTCGGACGGGAGCACGATGCGTCGTTTGAAGTCTGGATCGAAATCGACGTCGATGGCCATCGCTCCGGCATCGCCCCGGACGATGCCGTCCTGCTGACCGTGGGATCGATACTGCACGCAGGCGGCATGCGCCTGGGCGGGGTGTTGGCCCACGCCGGCTCCAGCTACGACCATGACAATGATGCCGCCCTCATCGCCGTGGCCGAACAGGAACGCGCCGGCTGCGTACGCGCCGCCGAACGCCTGCGCGCCGCCGGCCTGCCGTGCGAGGTGGTCAGCATCGGTTCCACCCCGACCGCCCTGCGCGCCGAACAGTTGCGTGGTGTCACCGAGGTGCGGGCCGGGGTCTATGCCATGTTCGATCTGGTGATGTACAACGTGGGCGTCAATACGCTCGATGACATCGCGCTGAGCGTGCTGACCACCGTGATCGGCCACCAGCCCGAGAAAGGCTGGGCCATTGTCGATGCCGGATGGATGGCCATGAGCCGCGACCGGGGTACCCAAGGGCGCCGCCAGGATTTCGGCTATGGCCAGGTCTGCACCGAGGATGGCCAGGTGCTGCAAGGCTACCTGATGAGCGGCGCCAACCAGGAGCACGGCATCCTCTCGCGCCAGGGCAGCCCGGATAGCCAGATCGCACAGCACCTGCCCATCGGCACCCGCCTGCGCATCCTGCCCAATCACGCCTGCGCCACCGGTGCGCAGTACCCGCACTATCAGGCCATCGCCGCCGACGGCAGCGTGACGACCTGGCCGCGCTTCAACGGCTGGTAGGCGTCGCGCCGTTCAGGCCGCTGCCGAAATAGGACTGCGCCAGCGCCACCCAGTAGCGTACGCCCTCTTCGATGATGTCATCGTTGAAGTCGTAGTGCGGGTGGTGCAGCGAATGGGAGCTGCGGTCCTGCGGCGCATTGCCGATCAGGACATAGGTCCCCGGCCGCTCCTCCAGCATGAAACCGAAATCCTCCGAGGTCATGTTGGCGGGGATGCCGGTGTGGATGCGCGCATCACCGAAGGTGGTGCGGATCACCCGTTCACAGAACTCGGTCTCGGCCGGTGTATTGATGGTGGCCGGGTAGTACTGGAAGAATTCCACCTCGACCTGCGCGCCATAGGCGTCGGCCAGCGCATGACACATGCGGCGGATGTCTTCCTGCAACTTCTGCTGCAGGGTCGATGAGAGCGTGCGGATGGTGCCGCGCAGCTCGGCGCGGTCGGGAATCACATTGTCGGTATCACCCGCATGGAACATGCACACCGAGATCACGGCCGGATCGACCGGGTCCTTGTGACGGGCGGCGATGGTCTGGCACTGCAAGACCATGGAGCAGGCCAGCGGAATCGGGTCCAGCCCGAGATGCGGCTGGGCTGCGTGCGCGCCCTTGCCGGTGATGGTGATCTTCAGGCGCGAGCCGGCGGCCATGATGGGACCGGTGCGCAGGCCGAACTGCCCGGCCGGCAGGCCCGGCCAGTTGTGCATGCCGAACACGGCCTCGGTCGGGAACTGTTCGAAGAGGCCATCCTCGATCATCTTGCGCGCCCCCGCCCCACCCTCCTCCCCCGGCTGGAACACGAAGTGCACGCTGCCCGCCAGCGTCGGCATCTGCCTCAGTACGCGGGCCGCACCCAGCAGCATGACGGTATGGCCATCGTGGCCGCAGGCATGCATGACGCCGTGCGAGCAGGAAGCATGGGCGAAGTCATTGGCCTCGGTGATGGGCAGGGCGTCCAGGTCGGCGCGTAGCACGATGCCGCGCTGCTGGTCGCTGCCCGGCAAGCTGGCCACCACGCCGGTGCCACCCAGGCCACGGGTGACGGCATAGCCCAGTGACGCCAGTTCCCGCACCACCACGTCGGCGGTGCGATGTTCCTCGAATCGCAGTTCGGGATGCGCATGCAGGTCGCGGCGCAGGCCGGCCCAGTGGGCCAGATACGGGTGCAGGCTGTCGTGCTGATGGGGGGGGTGTTCCATGATGCGGCTCTGTCTCCGGTTCGGCAGGCAATCAGGCGTAATAGCCCAGGATCGATTTCACTTCCATGTACTCTTCCATGCCCTCGACGCCGTACTCGCGGCCGTTGCCGGACTGCTTGTAGCCGCCGAAGGGCGCCTGCGGGTCCCAGGCCGGGTAGTTCAGGTGGACCTGGCCGGACTGGATGCGGGCCGCCACGGCGCGTACCTGGTCCTTGTCGGTCCCCTGCACATGGGCACCCAAGCCATAGACGCTGTCGTTGGCGATGGCGATGGCTTCTTCCACGCTGTCGTAGGGCAGGATGGCCAGGACCGGGCCAAAGATTTCCTCCTGCGCGATCACCATGTCGGTATGCACGTCCGAGAAGATCGTGGGCCGCGCATAGTAGCCCTGCTCCAGCCCCTGCGGGCGTCCGGGACCGCCGGCCAGCAGCCGGGCGCCATCCTGCAGGCCGGCTTCGATCATCTGCTGCACGCGCAGGAACTGGGCGCGATTGGCCAGCGGGCCATGGGTGGTGGCCTCCTGCCACGGATCGCCCACCTTCATCTGCGCCAGCGCTGCCAGCGCCAGGGCATGCACGCGATCCAGCGCCACGCGGGGCACGATCAGCCGCGTGGGCGCGCTGCAGGACTGGCCCATGTTACGCAGGGCGGCCGCCACCCCGGGCGGGATAGCGCGTTCCAGGTCGGCATCCGGCAGCACCAGGTTGGGCGATTTTCCTCCCAGCTCCTGCGCCACGCGCTTGACGGTGGTCGCGGCCGCCTGCGCCACCAGCACGCCGGCACGGGTGGAGCCGGTGATGGAAATCATGTCCACCTGGGGATGCACGGACAGGGCCGCGCCGACTTCGGCGCCGGTGCCATTGACCAGGTTGAAGACCCCGGCCGGCACCCCGGCCTCATGCACGATCTCGGCAAACAGCAGCGCCGACAGTGGCGACAGTTCGCTGGGCTTGAGCACTACCGTGCAACCGGCCGCCAGGGCCGGGCCGACCTTGGCGGTGATCTGGTAGATCGGCCAGTTCCAGGGCGTGATCAGGGCGCATACGCCGATGGGCTCGCGCACGATGGCGGTGGTGCCGCGTGGGCGGATGAAGGGGTAGTCGGCCAGGTTGTCGCGGGCCACGCGCAGGTGCTCGGCCGCCAGCGGCACGTGGGCGTTGCGGGCGTAGCTGATGGGCGCGCCCATTTCCAGCGTGAGCGCCTGGGCGAACAGTTCGCTGCGCTCCAGCAGCAAGGCATGCACGCGGCCCAGCAAGGCGGCGCGCTCAGCCGGCGAAGTCGCGGCCCAGGCCGGGAAGGCCCGTCGTGCGGCCTGCACCGCATGGTCCACATCGGCAGCATTGCCCAGCGCGATCTCGCCGACCGCCGCTTCGGTGGCCGGGGCGATGACGCTGGCGCATTCGCTGCCCTGCGGGCGCACCCAGGCACCATCGATATAGAAATGCGCCAGCCGGGCGGTGCGGCCCAGGTGGTCCAGCGGAAGTGAGGCAGAGGCGTGGAGGGTCATGTCGGGATGTCCTTGGGTTGGGGGCGGTCCTGGTCGCAAAGCCAGGTGTTCACAGCAACGCGGTCGCCTCGACCTCGATCTGCAGACCGAAATGCAGAGCCGGTACCGGTACGACCGCGCGTGCCGGACGGGCAGCGCCGGCCCAGGCCGCATAGATCTGGTTGAACAGGGGCCAGTGCGCCACGTCGGTGAGGTAGATGCGCACCTGCAGAAGCTTGCCGATCTCGCTGCCGCCACCGGTGAGGGCGGTCTCGACATTGGCCAGCACCTGCCGTGCCTGGACTTCGAAGGACGCCTCGGTGAGCTTGTGGCCGCTGGCATCGATGGGCAGTTGGCCGGAGATGAACAACATGCCGTTGCCGCTGGCGACATGGCTGTAGTGGCCGCCGGGCGTGGCCAGGCCGACCGGGTTGAGGGTGACCGGGTAGCGGTGGGGATCGGTATCGTGATTCATGAGGTCCATTGATCGAAGTGAAAAGTCAGAAAACAGATAAGAAACCGGAAAGCAAAACGCTATGCGACCGCAGTTTCCCTGGATGGACTGTAGCCAGATGGCGCTCATCCATGTTTAATATCCGTTCAATTCACCATTAAGAGGTCTTTAATGCTGCAACTCGATGACATGCAACTGCTGCGCGCCCTTGGCGCGTCGTCTTCGCTGGCCGCCGCCGCTCGCCTGCTGGACCTGACGCCGCCTGCCGTCACGGTGCGCCTGCAGCGCATCGAGGACCGCATCGGCGTGCGCGTGGCACACCGCGCTGCGCGAGGCATCGCCCTGACCGACGAAGGCCAGCGCCTGGTGCAGGAGTCCATGGACATCCTGGAGCGCATCGAATCGCTCACCGCCAGCATCTCGCGCGAGGCCGATCGCGGCGGGTCCATTGGCGAGACCCAGATCAGCGGATCGCTGCGGGTGGTGGCCCCGTTCGGCTTCGGCCGCCGCCATGTGGCACCGCTGGTGCGCGATCTGCAGCGCAGCCACCCGCAGCTGGCGATTTCCCTGCTGCTGGCCGAGAGTCCCCTGTCGGCCGCCACCGGTGCCGATGCCGTGATCTCCATCGGGCGGGTCAAGGACTCTTCGTGGGTCGGGCATTTTCTGGCGCCCAACGAACGCTTCCTGTGCGCCGCACCGACGCTGGCACGACGCATGCAGCGCCTGAAACATCCGTCCGAACTGGCCGAGTATCCCTATGTCTGCCTGCGCGAGAACGACGACGACGTCAGTCGCCTGCGCTTCACTCCCGTGGACCGTGCCGGAGGGCGTACCGGCAAGGCCCTGACGGTCAAGCTCAAGGGCATGCTCTCGTCCAATGACGGCACCATCACCCGCGACTGGGCGCTCGACGGCGAAGGCTTCGTGGAGCGTTCCGAATGGGATTGCGCCCATCTGGTGGCCGAGGGCCGCCTTGCCCGCATCCTGCCCGGCTGGCAACTGGAGCCGGCCCCCGTCATGGCGCTGCTGCCCGGGCGCGAGGGCTTGACCACGCGCCAGCGGGTCTTCCTGGAAGCGGCCCGGCGCGCCTTCGATCCGGTTCCCTGGCGTCGCTGACAAGAGCCGCCGGAGGCCACGTCAGAAGTCCGCCACCTTGCCCCAGGACGAATCGTTGAAGCGATTCGGGTGATAGGGGCGCGGATCGACGATGGGCGTAACGCCACTGGCCAGGTCCGCGATCAGGTGCCCGGCGCCCGGTCCGATGCCGAAACCGTGGCCGGAGAAGCCGGCCGCCAGGATCAGCCCCGGGGTCTGCGGCAATTCGCCGATGCCTGGCACGCCGTCGGGCGTGCTATCCACATAGCCGGCCCAGGTATGGGTGACGCGGGCCTCTGCCAGCTCGGGCAGCAGTTCGATGGCGCGGCGATGGGTGGCACGGATGGACACCGGATCGGCCGGCGCATCCAGGATGCGCATGTGTTCCATCGGCGTGGGCGCATCCAGGCGCCAGCGCGACAGGCTCTCGTGACCACTGCGCCAGGCCTGCAGGCCACCCGGCGACAGATTGCGCCAGCGCTTGGCGAACATCGGCAGGAATTGCGGCGAAAAGCGCAGGAACTGCAAGGTCGGATCGACCCGCGCCCGACCGCTGATGGCCAGTGCATAAGAGCCG
Source organism: Herbaspirillum sp. C7C2 (assembly GCF_022627865.1). Classification (NCBI taxonomy): domain Bacteria; kingdom Pseudomonadati; phylum Pseudomonadota; class Betaproteobacteria; order Burkholderiales; family Oxalobacteraceae; genus Herbaspirillum; species Herbaspirillum sp. C7C2. The sequence goes on along the minus strand of NZ_JABXGI010000001.1, from coordinate 741,975 downwards.
TCGCTGCGCCGCGTGACCGCCACACCCGAGGTGTACAGCGCGCCCGGCAAGGGCTCGTTGGTCGGCGCCACACTCATGATGGACTGCCGCACCGAGGCCTGCGGAAAACGGATGCCCAGCTGGTGGCAGAACGATGACGCCCAGGCGCCGCCGGCCAGGATGGCGGTGCGGGTCTTGATGACGCCGGCTTCGGTGATCACGCCGGAGACGCGTCCACCTTCGGTTTCGATACCACGCGCCGCGCATTGCTGGATCACGTGGCCGCCCAGCTTCATCACCGCGCGCGCCACCGCCGGTGCTGCCTTGCCCGGATCGGCAGTGCCGTCGGTGGGCGAGAACACCCCGCCCTTCCAGGGACGTCGGGTGGCGTGCCCACGTTCGGCGGCCTGTTTGCTGTCGAGCATATAGGTGGTCACGCCGGCGCTCTTGGCGAACTTGCCCCAGGTGGCCCAGCGATTGATTTCCTCGTCATCGTTGGACAGGTAGAGCAGGCCGCAGCGGGTGAAACCCGTGTCTTCGCCGCTCTCGGCGGCGAACTGCTCCCACAGGTCGATACTCTTGGTCGCCATGGGCAGCTCGCGGGCATCGCGGTTCTGCTGCCGGCACCAGCCCCAGTTGCGGCTGGACTGCTCGGCACCGATGCGCCCCTTTTCGACCACGGCCACCGAGATGCCGCGCTTGGCCAGGTAGTAGGCGGTGAAGATGCCGATGATGCCACCACCGATGATGACCACATCGGCCGCAGCAGGCGGCGTGGTCGGGCTCTGGACTTGGACGAGTGGGGGCGACATCTTACTTTCCCTCCCCGGCCGGCACGGTCTGGACCACATAGAACTTGGCCACGCGCTCGCTGCTCTCCCAGCCGATGGACGCACCCTGCGGCACGAACACGGCATCGCCCCGCTCCACCGCCACCACGCCGCCATCGGGCTCGGCGAAGCGCACCCCGCCATCGAGGATGTGCATGAATTCATTGACCGGATGGGCGCGCACGATACGGTGGTAAGGGGTGGAATCCCAGGTGCCGATCTTGGCGTGGATGGAGGTTTCATCGACCACGTTGTCGCTGCGGCATTGCGGGACCGGCCCCAGCAGGATTTCCTTGGGCAGGGAATTGGCCGAGGGCTTGAAGTCGGCCTCGGCCACCAGCGGGAACACGCCCGGCTGCACCGGTTGCGGGCAATCGGCGGCGCAGAACACCACCAGCGTCGGCACCGGGGCCGATACCCGCAGCGCGGCACCGGTGGTGAGCACCACACCGCTGTCGGGCTTGAGCACCAGCGGCGCGGCGCCCTCGGTCTCGACATGCAGTTCACCCTGCACCACCACCAGGGTTTCCTGGTGCGGGAAACGGGCGATATCGATTGCCAACGCGCCATCCAGGCGCAGCCGTCCGGCGCTCATGCCGCCGTTGCCCTGCCAGGCGATTTCACGCGAAGCGGCAAAGGGGTCGGCCTGACCCAGCGCGGCCGGGCGGAACGGGGTGGACAAGGGGGCGCCAGAGGCACGGTACAACACCAACGCTGCAGACATTTCTTCTCCTATGGGATGGCCAATGGACTTGGCCTTGAATTCGAATACCGGTGCCGGGATCAGACCGTCACGCCTTCCACCGGCAGCAGCGGCGCCTGCGCCTGCTGCAGGTCGGCGTCGGAGCGATGGCACAGGATCTCGCCGCCATGTTCCATGTTGCGGCGACGCGGCGGCACCACGTTACAGACACCATCCACCCGCAGCGAACAGCGCGGCAGGAAGGCACAGATCTCAGGCGACGGGTCGGCCGCGCCGATGGGCGGCAGCTTGTGCTGGCCGGCCCCGGCCACCTGTTCCAGCCAGCCCTGCTGCATGGCCGGGACCGACGACAGCAGGAGGTGCGAATACGGGTGGTAAGGCGGCGCCATCATCGCCTCGCGCGGGCGGTTGGCCACCATGCGACCGGCATAGAGCACCACGATGTCGTCACAGATGGCGCGCACCGTGCTGATGTCGTGGCTGATGAACATGTAGGACACCTGCAGCTCGCGCCGCAGCTCGGCCAGCAATTCCAGGATGGCGGCAGCCACCACCGTATCCAGGGCCGAGGTCACCTCGTCGCACAGGATCAGGTCGGGCTTGGCGGCCAGGGCGCGGGCCAGGTTCACGCGCTGCTTCTGGCCGCCGGAGAGTTCGGCCGGCAGACGGTCGATCACGCTGGAGGGCAGTTTGACCAGGTCCAGCAGTTCGGCCGTGCGACGCCGCATGGCATCGCCCTTGAGGCCGTGATAGAAGGCCAGCGGACGGTTCAGGATGCGGCCGATGCTGTGGGCCGGGTTGAGCGCGGTGTCGGCGTTCTGGAACACGATCTGCACCCGCCGGAACTGTTCGCGGGTGCGCCCCTCCAGGGTCGGCGAGAGGTTCTGGCCATCGAGCTGGATGCTGCCGCGCGCCGGGGCGATCATGCCGGCCACCGCGCGTGCCAGGGTGGTCTTGCCGGAGCCGGATTCGCCGATGATGCCCACCGTGCTGCCGCGCTGGATGGTGAGGTTGATGTCGTCCAGGATGCGCACGCCAGGCAGGCCCAGGCGGTCCGGGGCGCCGTAGCCGGCCACCAGGCCGCTGATGCGCAAGAGCGGCGCCCTGACCTCGGCCGGCATGCTGGCCGGCAGCACTTCACGTAGCTGCGCCACCCGCGTGGCCGGGGAGACGGCTGCGATCAGGCTCTGGGTATAGCTGTCGGCGGGTTCATGCAGCACCTGGCCGGTGCTGCCCATTTCGCGTACGGCGCCATCGCGCAGCACGATGATGCGGTCGGCCATCTGCGCCACCACGGCCAGGTCGTGCGAGACATAGACGGCGGTGGTGCCAAGTTCCTTGACCACCTTCTTGAAGGCGCGCAGCACCTCGATCTGGGTGGTCACGTCCAGGGCCGTGGTGGGTTCGTCCAGGATCACCAGTTCCGGGTCGGTGATCAGGGCCATGGCCGCCATCACGCGCTGCAGCTGGCCCCCGGAGACCTGGTGCGGATAACGGTCGCCGATGCTCTCGGGTTTCGGCAATGCCAGCGCGCGGAACAGCTCGACCGCCTTGGCGCGGGCGCTGGCCTTGTCCATCACGCCATGTTGCAGGGCACTTTCGATGACCTGATCCATCAAGGTACGCGCCGGGTTGAAGGCCGCCGCCGCACTCTGGGCGATATAGGCCACATGATGGCCACGCATGGCCAGCAGCGCCTTTTCATCCATCTGGTCGATCTGGCGCTGGCCGATGCGGATCCGGCCACCGGCGATCTGACAGCCGCTACGGGCATAGCCCAGCAGCGAGAGGGCGATGGTGGTCTTGCCGGAGCCGGACTCACCGATCAGCGCCAGCACTTCGCCAGGCGCCACGGTGAAATCGACGTTCTTGACGATTTCCACCGAGCTGCCATCGTCCTTGCGGGCGGTGACCCGCAGGCCCTGCACGTCGACCAGGGGCTGACCGGTCGGGGAGGCGGGCGTGCTGCCCTTCTTGCCGAGGAAAGTATCGAACTGCTTCACAGGCTTACTCCTTGGCAGCGCGCTTGCCGCGCAGGTTGTCGATCAGCAGGTTCACGCCGATGGTGAGCGAGGCAATGGCCAGCGCCGGCATGATCACCGCCAGGGCGCCCTCGCCCAGGCCGGAAATGTTTTCCCGCACCAGCGAGCCCCAGTCGGCATCCGGCGGCTGCACGCCCAGCGAGAGGAAGCTCAGGCCCGACAGCAGCAGCACCACGTAGACGAAGCGCAGACCGAAGTCGGCCAGCACCGGGCGGATCATGTTGGGCAGCATTTCGGTGGTCATGATGTACCACACGCCCTCGCCACGGGCACGCGCAGCCTGTACGTATTCCATGGCCTGCACATTGACCGCCAGCGAACGGGCGATGCGGTAGGCGCCGGGCATGTAGGTGATGGCCGCCGTGACTACCAGCAGCAGCATGGAAGAGCCGAAGGTGGCCACCATCATCAGCGCGAACATCTTGCTGGGGATCGAGATCAGGGCATCCAGGGCGCGGCTGATGACGGCATCGCGCCAGCCACCGGAGAAGGCCGCAAACAGCGCCACGGCCGTGCCGGTGGCGCTGGCCAGTACGGTCGCCGCCAGCGCCAGGCCGATAGTGGCGCGGGTGCCGAAGAGGATGCGGCTCAACATGTCACGCCCCAGGTAGTCGCTGCCCAGCAGGAACTTGTGGCTCATGCCGGAAAACACGTCGGTATCGACGATGGCCGTGGCGTCATAGGGCGAGATGCTGGGGCCGAGGATGGCCATGAGCACCCAGAAGCCGACGATGGCCATGCCGATCCAGGCCATGGTCGAGTGACGGCGCACGCGCTTCACGGGCGCAGAAGCGGGCACAGGCGCGGCGGCAGCTTCCCCGCCGGTGGAATCGTGGAGGGCTTTCATCGGGTCTTCAACCTTGGATTGGAAACAATGGCCAGCACATCGGCCGCCAGTACCAGCAGCAGGTAGCCGGCACAGAAGATCATCGAGCAGGCCTGCACCAGCGGCATGTCACGGGTGGTCACGGCATCGATCATCAGGGTGGCGATGCCGGGATAGTTGAAGATGCTTTCGACGATGATGACCCCGCCCAGCAGGTAGGACAGGCTCAGCGCGACCGCGTTGGCGATCGGGCCGATGGCGTTGGGCAGCGCATGGCGCAGCACGATGCGGGTACGCTTGACGCCTTTCAACAAGGCCATCTCGGCATAGGAAGAACGCAGCTGGTCGATCACGGCGGCGCGGGTCATGCGCGTCATCTGGGCCACGATCACGCAGCACAGGGTCAGCACCGGCATGGCATAGGCCTTGATGAAGGCCCCCAGGGTGGCGGCCTCGCCCGCATGCGACAGCGCCGACAGCCAGCGCAGCTTGACGGCGAAGATCATCACGGCCACGGTGGCGACCAGGAACTCCGGCACCGAGACCATCGACACCGCGCTGACGTTGACGGCGCGGTCGAAGAAGGAGCCCCGGTACATGGCCGAGAAGATGCCCAGGAACAGCGCCAGCGGCACCGATACCAGGGCGGTGACGGCGGCCAGCATCAGCGAGGCCGGCAGGCGCCCGCCTATCATCTGCGCCACCGGCACGTTGTTGACCAGCGACATGCCCGGATTGCCCGAGACCAGGTTGCCCAGCCAGTGGGCATAACGCAGCGGGGCTGGCAGATCCAGGCCGTACTGCAGGCGCAGCGCGGCCACCGTCTCGGGCGTGGCAGCCTGACCCAGCGCGGTCTGGGCGGCATCGCCCGGCAACAGGTTGGTGATGAAGAACACGCCGGCCGACACCAGCAACAGCGTCAGCACCGCCTGCAGCAGGCGGCGCACGATCAGACGCAGGACCATTCCATTCATAGCTATCCTCGGTAACCAGTGCCGGGACCGGCCGACTGTGCCGACCGGTCCCATGCGACTTGCACTGCCTTCATTGCGTCAGGCGCGAGACTTTCCCGTTCTCACGCATCCAGCCAGACGTACTCGGCACAGGTGTAGTTCATGAAGGCACCCAGCGGCACCGGATCGATGCCCTTGACCTTGGTGCTCATGCCTTCCAGGTTGATGATGAAGACCGGGATACCGATGCCGCACTTCTCGTGGATCATGGTCTGCAGATCGGCATACATGGACTTGCGCTTGGTGAAGTCGGTCTCGCCGCGTGCGGCCACCACCAGCTGGTCGAACTGGGCATTCTTCCAGCCTGATTCGTTCCACTGGGCATCGGACTTGAAGAACTGGGTCAGCAGGATGTCGGCGCTGGGGCGCGGATTGATGTTGCCGAAGCCGACCGGCACCTTCATCCACTGGTTGGACCAGTAGCCATCAGCGGGGACCCGCTTGACATCAAGCTTCAGACCGATCTTGGCAGCGCTCTGCTGCATCAGCACGGCCATGTCCACCGAGCCGGTGGCGGCCACCGAGGCCACGACCGGAATGGTGCTGCCCATGACACCGGCCTTCTCCAGGTGGAACTTGGCCTTGTCGGGATCGAAGGCGCGCTGCGGCAGGCCGGCGAAATAGAAGCGGTTGGTGGGGTCGATCGGCTGGTCGTTGGCGGTGACGGCGTAACCGCGGAAGGCGGCCATCTTGATCTGTTCGCGGTCCAGCAGATACTTCATGCCCAGGGTGAAATCCATGCTGCTGCCGGGTGCCACGTCCTGGCGCATGATCAGGTCGGTGTACTGACCCGACTTGGTTTCCATGACGGTATAGCCGGCGGTACCCTTGACGCGGCCGGTGGAGCGGGAGTTGACGTCGTTGATCCAGTGCACGTCGCCGGAGAGCAGCGCATTGACGCGGGCCGCCTCGTCGGGGATGCCGAACAGTTCGACCTCGTCCAGGTAGGGCAGGCCGCTCTTCCAGTAGTTTTCGTTGCGTACGCCGATGGTGCGCACGCCGGGGGTAAATTCCTTGAGCTTGAAGGCACCGGTGCCGTTGGCGCTGCTGAAGTTGGTGGTGCCGTCGCGCACGATCAGGAACTGCGCGGTCGCCAGGATCACCGGCAGGTCGGCATTGGCGCTGGTGAGCTTGATCTGCACTTCATTGGGGCCGGTGGCCTTGACCGATTCAATCTGGTCGGCCAGCACCTTGACCTTGGAGGCGGTGGCCGGGTCCTTGTGGCGCATGAGCGAGAACACCACGTCGGCCGGGGTGAGGGGCTTGCCGTCGTGGAAGGTCACGCCCTTCTTCAGCTTGACAGTCCAGGTGATGGCGTCGTTGGTGAGCATTTCCTCGGCCAGCACCATCTGCGGCGCCAGCTTGCCGTCCAGCTTGGTCAGACCGTTGTAGAACATGTGCGCCCGGGTGTAGTCGGTGGAGTGCGCGGTCTTGGCCGGGTCCAGGGTGTCGGCGGTGGAACTGGTCTGGGTGGCGATGCGCATCTTGCCACCGCGCTTGCCGGTCTGTGCTGCCTGCGCCATTGCGCTGCCGCTGGCCGTGAGCAGGCCGCTGCCGCCCACCGTCATGAGACTACCGGCCAGCAGGGTGCGCATCATGTCGCGGCGGGTGAAACCGCCCTGCGCATTTTCCAGCGATAGGTCGGTGATGATGGAGCCCTCTGCGGGGAGTCGTCCGTTTTCCTGCTTGCTCATGAAAAGCCTCACGATAAAAGTTCAACCACGAAGACCACCGGCCTGCCCTGGCGTCTGCTGTCGCAGATCCCTCCGCACAGGGCGTGCCACCTGATGGGGCCGGTCGCATGGATCGCAAGCCTGATGCCAGGCCGGCGACGACCGGAACACTGCTGTTACCGGGAGTGCCTGCGCACGGGCTGTGCGTGGGCGGCTCCCTTCCTGCTCCTGCCCGGCTTACAGCCCGAGCACGCCCGGCAGGCCGGAGATGTCCTTGATCTCGGTATAGCCGTAGTACGGCGTCGAGGGCTCATGGCCGCGATTGACGAAGACCTTGTTCTTGATCCCCATGTCGGACGCCGGCATGAGGTCGTAGCGCAGGCTGGAAGAAACGTGCAGCACGTCTTCCGGATTGCAGTTGAGGTTGTCGAGCATGTATTCGAAGGCGCTCAGGCGCGGCTTGTAGGCTTGCGCCTGCTGGGCGGTGAAGACCTTGTGGAAGGGCGCACCCAGTTGTTCGACGTTATGCATGATCTGGCTGTCGTCGGCGTTGGAGAAGATCACCAGCGGGAACTCCTTGGCCACCTTGGACAGGCCGGCCGGCACGTCGGCATGCGGGCCCCAGGTCGGCACGGCCTTGTAGAAGGCGCCGGTCTCCTCGTCGGTGGTCTTGATGCCCCAGCGCGCGCAGGTACGGGTGATGGCGTTCTTGCAGACCTGTTCGTAGGGCTTCCACTGATCCAGCACTTCATCGAGGCGATAAGCGGCGAACTGGCGCAGGAAGAAAGGCATGTCCTCGGCCGATACACGGTCGGCGTAGATCTTCTGCGCGGTTTCCGACATCTGGAAACGGGTCAGCGTGCCGTAGCAGTCGAAGGTGATGAATTTGGGCTTGAAAGTGCTCATGGAAAATCGTCCTGTCAAAAAAATGATCCTGCAAAGGGATGCGGCGAATTCTCTTGCCTGAGGTTCAATGCATGAGAAGGATTACAACATGGCGACACTTGCGGTTTATTCCTTTTTGACGGGGCCGCGAAACAGAAATATGTGTTTTCGACGGCCCAATCAGCATAGCTTGCCGAGCAGTGCAGCAATGCGAGCCGGGCGCGCTGCTTTGGGGCATTTTCACCAAACTGGTGCGGTTTCCGCCGGCAGGCTGGCGATCCGGAGGCAGGCAGGGTGTTGGCGCAGATGACCCCTGCCCGGGCAATCGCTTGCACCACACATGCGTAAATCATTTAGCAGTGAGGCATGCGGGGCAGCACCATGCTAATGCCGATGCCGCCCAATTTTGTGCCGAGATAGGGGTGCAGATCGCCATAAGATTGCGAATTCGCGGCACGGAAACCCTCCGCCGCATGCTGCCGATGGCGCATCATCGCTGAGGTGTGCCGACTGCCCGGCAGCTCCGCAGGCAGCACTCATATAGAACGCGATCACATGGATCGACACGTATTGATAAGGACAAGCTTCATGCACACTGAAAGCACGCTCGACACCACCCAGGCCGACCGCACCACGCTGCGCCCCATGCGCGCCACGGATCTGCCGGCCTGCCATGCCATGAGCCTCCATCTGCACTGGCCGCACCGCCTGGCGGACTGGCAGTTCCACCATCAGGTCAGCAGCAGCTGGGCGGTCGAACAGGAACAGCCTGATGGCACCCTCAATGTGGCCGGCAGCGGCATGCTGTGCCGGCTGGACGATGACTATGCGTCGCTGGGTCTGGTGATCATCGCTGATGCCCTGCAGGGACGCGGCCTGGGGCGCGCCATGATGCAGCGCCTGCTGGCCGATGCCGGCTCCCGCAACGTCATCCTCAATGCCACCGAGGCCGGACGCCCGCTGTATGAAAAACTGGGTTTCGTGGTCACCGATACCCTCAGCCAGCACCAGAGCACCACGGCCAGCGCGCCTGCCACGCTGCCGGCGGGCACGCACATCCGCCCGCTGCGCCCGGATGAAGTGCCGGCCCTGCTGGCACTGGATCGCCAGGCCAGCGGCATCGACCGCAGCGCCCTGCTGCAGGCCTTGTTGAAGCTGGCCGAGGTGGTCGTGCTGGAGCGGCAGGGACAGGTGGCGGGGGTGGCCTTCCAGCGCGAATTCGGCCGCGGCCGCGTGATCGGGCCGGTCATCGCCAGCAACGTGGAAGACGCCAAGGCGCTGATCGCCTATTGGGTCAACGCCTACCCGGGCGCCTACCTGCGCATCGACGTGCCGGGCCGTACCGGCCTCAAACCCTGGCTGCAGGAGATCGGCCTGACCTGCGTGGACGACGTGGTCAGCATGTGCCGGGGCACGCCGCCCAAGGCGGATCCGACCTGGCGCACCTATTCCATGATCAACCAGGCGCTGGGCTGAACGGCCGGCGCGACTCACCATGACCTTTCTCTACAAAGCCGACCCCGTGCGGGGCGCCGAATGGGCCGAGCTGTTTGCGCAAAAGGCACCGGAGCAGCCCTTCCAGATCTGGCCACACCAGGGCGATGACGCCAGCGTGCGCTACCTGGCGGCCTGGACGCCGCCGGACGATATCGCACGGCGCTTCCCCAACCTGGAAATCCTGTTTTCGGTCGGTGCCGGCATCGACCAGTTCGACATGTCCACCCTGCCGCCTGGGCTACCGGTGGTGCGCATGACCGAACCCGGGATTGCCGCCGGCATGGTGCAATACGTGACCCACGCGGTGCTGGGCCTGCATCGCGACAGCCGCCTCTATGCCCGCCAGCAGCGCGAACAGGTGTGGCGGGCGCATCGTGTACGGCCGGCCACGGCCTGCCGGGTCGGGGTGCTGGGCCTGGGCATGCTGGGCCAGGCGGTGCTGCAGCAGTTGCATGGACTGGGTTTCCCCTGCGCCGGCTGGAGCCGTTCGGCGCACCAGCTGGAGGGCATCGATTGCTATAGCGGCAGCGCGGGCCTGCGGGATTTCCTTGCACGCACCGATGTGCTGGTATGCCTGGTACCGCTGACCGACGATACGCGCGGCATCCTGTGTCGCGCACTGTTTGAGCAACTGCCGCGCGGGGCGGCGCTGGTCAATGTCGGCCGTGGCGGCCACCTGGTCGAGGACGACCTGCTGGCCGCCCTGGCTGATGGCCAGCTCAGTGCGGCGGTACTGGATGTGTGCGAGGTCGAACCCTTGCCGCCGGGCCACCCGTTCTGGTCGCATCCCGACATCGTGCTCACGCCCCACATCGCCAGCATGACCCAGCCCGACGGTGCCGTGGAAGCGGTGCTGGAAAACCTGCGCCGTCATCGTGCCGGCCTGCCGCTGCTGGGTCTGATCGACCGCCAGCGCGGTTACTGAGTCGGGAGGCGATGCCGCATGGCGAACAAAATGCCGATTGCCCACGCCAGAACGGCATGCCATGCCGCCGGCGCGCTGCAGTTCGCGCCACATCGCTTGCCGGCACGCCCTATCCTTGATGACATGGCGTGCTGCGTCAGCAGACGCGCCGCCCTGCCCCTATCCAACTGCCCGACATCCCGACCATGAAGCTGGAATCCTACTGGACCGATTCTGCCCCGCTGTATATCTCCCCCTCGCGAGAACTGCCAGCCCAGGTCGACGTGGCCATCGTCGGTGGCGGCTTTACCGGCCTGTCGGCGGCATTGGCGCTGGCCAGGCGTGGCGCCTCGGTAGTCGTGCTGGAAGCCGGCGCGCACGTGGCGGCCGAAGCCTCGGGCCGCAATGGCGGTCACGTCAACAACGGCCTGGCGATGGATTACGCGGAGGTTGCCGCCCGGGTCGGGATCGAACGCGCCCGCGCCTGGTACCACGCCTATGACGATGCGGTCGATACGGTGGCACGGCTGGTACAGGAGGAAGACATCGCCTGCGACTTCCTGCGCCACGGCAAGCTCAAGATGGCCACCCGGCCGCAACAGATGGAGGCCCTGCGACGCAGCGCCGAGCGCCTCTACGCCGACGGCGTGGACCGCGACATCGAGATCCTGGACGCCGCCCGCGTACGTGCCGAGGTGCAGAGCGAGCGCTTCCATGGCGGCATGCTCTACAAGCGCAGCGCCCAGATGCACATGGGCCGCTTCGCCTATGGCCTGGCGCTGGCGGCCGAACGCCACGGCGCGGCCATCCACACCGGCACCGAGGTACGACGGCTGGAACGCATCGGCGAGAGCTACGGACATCGGGTCCATACGCCCCGCGGCAGCATACTGGCGCGCCAGGTCCTGCTGGCCACCGGTGCCAGCCGTCACGGCGCCTACCGCAGCTTCGGCTGGCTGCGCCGGCGCATCGTGCCGGTAGGCAGCTTCATCGTGGTGACCGAGCCGCTGGGGGCCGAACGCGCGGCCAGCCTGCTGAGCCAACAGCGCACCTACACCACGGTGGCCAATATCCACCACTACTTCCGCATGACGCCCGATACCCGCCTGGTCTTCGGCGGACGGGCACGCTTTGCGATTTCCAGCCCGCAGTCCGATGCCGCCAGTGGCGAAATCCTGCGCCAGGGCCTGCAGCAGACCTTCCCGCAGCTCGGACCGGTGCGCCTGGACTATTGCTGGGGCGGGCTGGTCGACATGACCCGCGACCGCCTGCCGCAGGCGGGCGAACGCGATGGCCTGTTCTATTCCATGGGCTACAGCGGCCACGGCACGCAGATGTCGGTGCACATGGGCCAGTGCATGGCGCAGGTGATGGCCGGCGATGTGCTGGCCAATCCCTGGCGTGACCGCGAGTGGCCGGCCATCCCCGGTCATTTCGGGCCGCCCTGGTTCCTGCCGGTGGTGGGCATGTACTACCGGCTCAAGGATAAGCTGGCGTGAATGCCCTTTCGAATCCTCTTCACTTTGACTGAATGCCTGCCATGACTACACTCGAACTGCACCGCCAGGACCTGCTGCCCGGTGCCCACCTGATCGGCGCCGAATGGCGCGCAGCGGCTGACGGTCGCGAACTTGCGGTCAGTGATCCGGCCACCGGCAAGGTGTTTGCCAGCGTCCCCGACGGCAATGCCGCCGATGCCCGCGCCGCGGTGGATGCCGCTGCTGCTGCATTCCCGGCCTGGCGTGCCACGCCGGCCAAGCAGCGCGCCGCCATCCTCAAGCGCTGGAACGACTTGCTGCTGGCGCACCAGGAAGACCTGGGTCGCCTGATCTCGCGCGAGCAGGGCAAGCCGCTGGCCGAGGGGCGCGGTGAAGTGGCCTATGCGGCCAGCTATGTGGAATGGTTCGGCGAAGAAGCCACCCGCGCCAATGGCGACATCATCCCGGCCCCGGTCACCGGCCGCCGCATGCTGGCGCTGAAGGAACCGGTGGGCGTGGTCGCCACCATCACGCCCTGGAATTTCCCGGCCGCGATGATCGCCCGCAAGATCGCGCCGGCCCTGGCCGCCGGTTGCACCGTGGTGTGCAAGCCGGCCGAGGATACACCGCTGACCTCGCTGGCACTGGTGCGCCTGGCGCAGGAAGCGGGCGTGCCGGCCGGGGTGATCAACATCGTCACGGCCTCGCGCGAGCGCACGCCGGAAGTGGTCGACGTGTGGCTGGCCGACAGCCGGGTACGCAAGATCAGCTTTACCGGCTCCACCGCCGTGGGCAAGCACCTGGCGCGTCATTCGGCCGATACCCTCAAGAAGCTCTCCCTAGAACTGGGCGGCAATGCGCCCTTCATCGTCTTCGACGATGCCGATCTGGATGCCGCCATCGACGGCGTGATGGCGGCCAAGTTCCGCAATGGCGGCCAGACCTGCGTGAGCCCCAACCGCATCTACGTACAAGAGCAGGTCTATGACGCCTTCGTGGCCAGGCTGGGCGCCCGGGTGGCGGCGCTGAAGGTCGGCCCGGCCAGCGATCCGGCCTCGCAGATCGGCCCGATGATCAATGCCCGTGCCATCGCCAAGATCGACCAGCACGTGCGCGATGCCGTCGCCCGCGGTGCCCACGTGATCACCGGCGGCCAGCGCCTGCAGGGGCCCGGCTACGAAAGCGACAACTACTACGCGCCCACCGTGCTGGCCAACGTGACCGATGCCATGCAATGCAGCTGCGAAGAGACCTTCGGCCCGGTGGCACCGGTGACGCGCTTCACCAGCGAGGAAGAAGTGATCGCCGCGGCCAATGGCACGCCCTTCGGGCTGGCCGCGTATTTCTATTCGACCGATGTACGGCGCATCCATCGTGTCACCGATGCACTGGAGAGCGGCATCGTCGGTGTCAACGAGGGCGCGCTGGCGGCCGAGGCGGCCCCCTTCGGTGGCGTCAAGGAATCCGGTTATGGTCGTGAAGGCTCGGTGCACGGGCTGGATGATTATCTGCACACCAAGTACGTGTGCCAGGGCCAGCTGTGAGATCGCCGCTGTGAAATTGCAGCCCTGAAATCTCTGTACTACGTTACCTTCAACGAACCGACCAGGAGCCCCCATGCCAGCGCCGACCACCCCCGTCCCGAGCAGCGGCCAGGAAGCCTTGCCCGACCTGCGCCTGCGTGCCATCGCCGCCGATGACCTGGGCAACTGCCACCGGCTGTCGCTGCGCTTCAAGTGGCCACACCGGCTGGAGGACTGGAAATTCCTGTTGCAGATGGGCCAGGGCTATCTGCTGGAACACACCGCCGACGGTGCCGCGCTGCCGGTAGTGGGTTCGGTAGTGTGCACCTGCTACGGCGAGCAGCACGCGGTCATCGGCATGCTGCTGGTGCAGGCCGAGCTGCAGCGGCGCGGCCTGGGGCGGCGGCTGATGCAGCACACCGCCAGCCAGGTCAATGGCCGCAGCCTGGTGGTCAATGCCACCGCGGCGGGCATGCCGCTGTATCGGCAACTGGGCTTTATTCAGCAGGATGTGTTGCACCAGTTCCAGGGCTCGTCGGCGCAGCCGGTACTGGTCTCGCTGCCGCCCGGCGAGCGCGTGCGGCCGATGGGCAAGAACGATGTGCAGCGGCTGCTGGCGCTGGATGCGCGCGCCACCGGCATGGAACGCAGCAAGCTGCTGCTGGCCCTGCTGGAGATGTCGGAAGGCGTGGCGCTGGACCGCGATGGCGAGATGCTGGGCTTTGCGCTGGTGCGTCGCTTCGGCCATGGCCGTGTGATCGGGCCGGTGGTGGCGCCGGATGCCGAACGGGTCAAGGGCCTGATTGCGCACTGGATCAATACCTATTCGGATTCCTTCATCCGCATCGACGTGTTCGAATCGAGCGGTCTGCCGGCCTGGCTGGACACGCTGGGCCTGACCAATGTCGACCATGTCACCCGCATGTGCAAGGGTACGCCGCCGGCGCGCGATGCGGGCATGCAGTTGTTTTCCATCGTCAACCAGGCGCTGGGCTGAGGCCGCAGCCGGTCGCACGGGGCGCGCCGCAGAAAATGCCAAAGCCGCCCGCAAAACCCATGAAGATGCTTTTTGGACCCCGCATCTTGCGCATCCGCTGCGACCGGGCAGGCATAGCATAGAACGCATCCCGGTTGTGTTGCCCGCCTGGCACGACCTTGTTCAACGCCATCGTCAGCGAGTCCTCCTTCATGCAAACATCGACCCTGGCTGCCCTCGACCGCAGCCACCTGATCCATCCCGTGACCAACTTTCGCGAACACGAAGAGCTGGGTCCCATCATCCTCAAGTCCGGCCGTGGCGCCTACCTGACCGACCATCAGGACAAGGAACTGCTGGATGCCTTCTCGGGCCTGTGGTGCGTCAACACCGGCTATGGCCAGGAGAGCGTGATCCGCGCCGCCACCGAGCAGATGCAGCGCCTGCCGTATGCCACGGGCTACTTCCACTTCGCCTCGGAACCGGCCATCCTGCTGGCCAAGAAGCTGGTGGACATCAGCCCGGCCTCGCTCCGGCATGTCTACTTCACCCTGGGCGGATCGGACGCGGTGGATGCCGCCGTCCGCTACATCACGCACTACCACAACGCCATCGGCAAGCCGGCCAAGAAGCATTTCATCTCGCTGCAGCGTGGCTACCATGGTTCCTCTTCGGTGGGGGCGGGGCTGACGGCGCTGCCCAATTTCCACTTCAACTTCGATCTGCCGCTGCCAACCCAGCACTACCTGCCTTCGCCCTATCCCTACCGCAGCGAACTGGCCGACGACGCAGCTATCATCGCCGCCTCGGTACAGGCGCTGCGCAGCAAGGTGGCCGAACTGGGCGCGGACCAGGTGGCGGCCTTCTTCTGCGAACCGATCCAGGGTTCGGGCGGTGTGGTGGTGCCGCCCAAGGGCTGGTTGAAGGCCATGCAGCTGGCTTGCAACGAGCTGGGCATCCTGTTCGTGGTGGACGAGGTGATCACCGGCTTCGGCCGCACCGGCCCCATGTTTGCCTGCCTGGACGAAGACGTGCAGCCGGACCTGATGACCATGGCCAAGGGCCTGACCGCGGGCTACGCGCCGATGGGCGCGGTGATGATGTCGGACCGGGTCTACCAGGGCATTGCCGATGGCGCGCCCATGAGCACCGTGGTCGGCCACGGCCAGACCTATTCGGCCCATCCGGTCAGTGCGGCGGTGGCGCTGGAGGTGCTGCGCCTGTACGAGGAAGGTGGCCTGCTGGAAAACGGTCGTCGGGTCGAACCCCATTTCACAGCAGGCCTGCGCGCCCTGCTGGATCATCCGCTGGTGGGGGATGCCCGCAGCCGGGGGCTGCTGGGTGCTCTGGAGCTGGTGGCCGACAAGCACACCAAGGCGCGCTTCGCGCCCGAACTGAAGCTGCATGAACGCATCTTCAAGGTGGCCTACCAGCAGGGCCTGGTGTTCCGCGCCTTCGGCGACAACATCCTCGGCTTTGCGCCGGCGCTGTGCTATACACCGGCCGATTTCGAACTGATGTTCCAGCGGCTGAAGGCCATCCTCGATGAAGTGCTGGCCCAGCCCGAGGTGCGCCAGGCGCTCAAATAAGCCGCCCAATGCGAGTAAAGCTCCCGGTCACATGCCAAAAACAGGGACCGGAGGAGTTAAAATGCCCTGACATCCGGCCTGCCTTCCCCGCCCAGGGACAGCAGGCCGGTTGAGTCGAATAACCCGAGGCAACATGATGACTAACGGCGCGTTGAAACTGGACCGGATCGATCTGAGGATTTTGTGTCACCTGCAGGAAAATAGCCGCATTACCAATGTGATCCTGGCCGACGCCGTCGGCCTGTCCCCCAGCCCCTGCCTGATCCGCGTCAAGCGCCTGGAAAAAGCCGGCTACATCAGCGGCTACGGCGCCTACATCCGCCTGGAAAAACTGGCCGACGTGCAGATCGTGTTCACCGAGGTGACGCTGTCGGACCACCGCCGCGAAGACTTCGCCAAGTTCGAGTCCTATATCCGCAATGTCGACGAGATCATCGAATGCCACCTGGTCAGCGGGGGTTACGACTACCTGCTCAAGTTCATGACCCGCAGCGTGGTGCATTACCAGAGCGTGATCGAGTCGCTGCTGGAGCAGAACCTGCGCATTGAAAAGTATTTCAGCTACATCGTCATCAAGTCACCCTTCATCAAGCATCACTACCCGCTGGAAAAGTTCATCCAGACCTGATCCGGACTGAAGCCAGGGGGGGATGGGGCATGGGCCGGAGGCTCCGTGCCGCTCCTTTCCGCTCCTTTCCGCTCCTTGCCGCCCTCTGCAGCCTTCCTTCTGTCTTCCCGCCGCCCTCCCCCGTCCGCTGCCCGCCCTGTTTAGCTGCGCGGGCCGCATCTCCATCAAATCTCCACAAAAATCCCGAACAAATTCCAGTTTTGGTCAGCAAACTGACCTTTACTTTTGTAAAGAGCTGCCGTTAATGTGGCGAACGCTGACGATTTGTCAGTGTTTCCAGATTACAAGAAGAATTCGATATTGTTCAGGGGTCAACATGGCAACTTCCACCGGGTCCATCTCCACGTCGGCCGGTCCGCTCGATGTGGCGACCTTGGTCAACCAGCTCATTTCGGTTGAAAGCAAGTCGCGGCTCACGCCGCTGAAAAACAAGGAAACCGGCTTCAACACGCTCATTTCGGCCTACGGGACGCTGAAGAACGCGCTGTCGACCTATCAGAGCGCCCTCAAGGGGATGACCTCGGCCACCTTCAGCGCCCAGAAGACCACCCTGACCAACGCCGGTACCGGCACGGGCCTCACCACCGATCCGCTCACGGCCGAGACCAACACCGATGAATCGACCAAGGTACTGGCGCAGAAGCTGAAGTCGGGCGGCTATGCCACCGGCACCACCTTCAATGCCGGCGATTCGGTCGCCATCAAGGTGGGCAGCAACCAGCCCACCTTCATCACGCTCAAGGCCAATGCCACGCTGGCCGGCGTGCGCGATGCGATCAATGCCTCCAAGGCCGGGGTTACGGCGTCGATCACCACCGACGGCAGCGGCGACCACCTGGTGCTGGAATCCAATACCGGCGGCACCGCCAATACCATCAAGATCACCGCCAACAACACCCTCTCGGGGCTGAGCTACGATCCGGCCTCCAGCACGCCGGGCAGCGTGACCCAGGTGCAGGCGCCGCGCGACGCGGCCAAGGCGGCGTCGGGCTCGTACAGCCTGGCGGTGAACCAGCTGGCGCAAGCGGTCAAGGTCAGCTCGGCCGGCATCGCCCCGGGCAGCACCTTCGACAATGGCGTGCTGGCCATCAAGACCGGCAACGGCTCGACCGTGCTGATCCAGCCCAAGACCAATACCCTGGCCGGTGTGCGTGATGCCATCAACGCCAGCGAAGCGGGCGTGAGCGCCTCCATCGTCAGCGATGGCACCAATGACCACCTGGTGCTGACCGCCAAGGATAGCGGCGCGGCCAACACCCTGCGGGTCAGCGGTACCGGCTCGTTTGCGCCGTTCGCCTTCGATCCCAGCGGCACCGTCACCACCCCGGGCGTGACGGCTGGCCAGACCTTCACCACTGGCGCGCTGGCACTGCAGGTGGGCAACAAGTCTTTCAACATCACCCCGACCGATCTGGACGCCAGTGGCGACATCCGTCTCAATGACGTGATGAAGGCCATCAACGACGCCAACACCGGCGTGACAGCCAGCATCACCACCAGCGGCGGCAAGGAGCAGCTGGTGCTCACCCCGACCGGCAGCGACGCGGTCAAGCTGACCGGCAGCAATGATTACGCCGGCCTCACCGGCAGCAGCATGGGCCAGCTGGCCAAGGCGCAGGATGCGCGGATGACCATCGACGGCGTGGTCGTGACCAGCACCAGCAACAAGGTCACCAACGTGATCTCGGGGGTGACGCTGAACCTGAGCAAGGTTACCAATGCCACCGACAATTTCACACTGGCCATTTCCAATGACACCAGCGGCCTGACCACCGCCGCCAATACCTTCGTCAACGCCTACAACACGCTGGCCAAGGCGGTGACCAACCTGACCAAGCAAACCCCGTCCACCACCAAGGGCGAGGCCAATACCGGCTCGCCGCTGGCCTCGGAATCGTCGGTGCTGAACATGATGGCGCAGATCCGCAGCACCATGCTGGGGGCGCTGGGGGAAGGCGGGGGGATGAACCTGTCGCAGGTCGGCATCTCCTTCCAGAAGGACGGCACGCTGGCGCTGGATTCGACCAAGCTGACCACGGCTGCCAACAAGGACTTCGAGGGCATCAGCAAGCTCTTCACCGCCACGGGCGGCGTGGTCACCAAGCTGCAGACGGTGATGGATGGCATCCTGAAGGAAGGTGGCACGCTGGCCACCAAGACCAAGGGCCTGCAGGCCAGCCTGAAGATCGTCACGGACCAGCAGACGGCGGCCAATTCGCGCCTGCAGGACCTGAAGGATAACTACACCAACCAGTTCAATCGTCTGAACGTCACGCTGGCGACGATGCAGGCAAGGCAAAGCTATCTGACCCAGCAGTTGACCAAGCTGTCGAAGTCGTCCTGAGCCCGAAGCTCGGGTCGATCGCCGGTAACAACACCACAGGCCGCAGCGCGC
Source organism: Herbaspirillum sp. C7C2 (assembly GCF_022627865.1). Classification (NCBI taxonomy): domain Bacteria; kingdom Pseudomonadati; phylum Pseudomonadota; class Betaproteobacteria; order Burkholderiales; family Oxalobacteraceae; genus Herbaspirillum; species Herbaspirillum sp. C7C2. The sequence continues at coordinate 723,034 of NZ_JABXGI010000001.1, read as the reverse complement.
CCTCCGCTGCGGCCTGTGGTTTTTGCGGAAGTCGCTATACTGGGGGCCTTTCCGGTTTCCTGAAGACCGGGACATCACAGCGATAACAACGATCAGGAGACATCGTGGATACCCCCAAGTATTTGGAAGATTTCCAGCCCGGCCAGGTTTTCCGTTCACCCGCCACGTTGACCGTGGATGCCGAGGCCATCAAGCAGTTCGCCACCCAGTTCGATCCCCAGCCCTTCCACCTGGATGACGCTGCCGCCCAGCAGACCTTCTTTCGTGGACTGGCGGCCAGCGGCTGGCATACCGCCGCGCTGACCATGCGCCTGCTGGTCGATACGCTCCACATCCAGGGCGGCATCATCGGCGCCGGCTTCGACGAATTCCGCTGGCCACGGCCCACCCGCCCCGGCGACGTGCTGCGGCTGGAGGCCGAAGTGCTGGGTATCAAGACCTCGCAATCGCGCCCCCTGCAGGGTTTTCTCAACCATCGCGTGACCACCTACAACCAGCACGACGAAGCCGTGCTGATCATGACCGGCAACCTGCTGGTGCCGCGCCGCAGCTAAGCCTGGCCCAGTTCAGGCGGCGTCCGGCTGGCGTGCCGGATGCGCCTGTTCGAAGGCCGGCAAGACATTGCAGGCAGCCTCGATGGCGCATAGCGTCGGATAGGGTGCCATGTCGACCTCGAAGCGGCGCGCATTGAATATCTGCGGCACCAGGAAGCAATCGGCCATGGTCGGCGCATCGCCCACGCAGAAGTGGCCGCGCGTGGTGTCGGCGGCCAGTTGCTGCTCCAGCGCGGCAAAGCCTAACTTGATCCAGTGCTGGATCCAGGCGTTCTTCTGGGTTTCATCGACGTTGAGCTGGTGCTTGAGGTAACGCAGCACGCGCAGGTTGTTCAGGGGATGGATTTCACAGGCGATGGCCAGCGACAGCTCGCGGATGCGGGCACGCGTGAAGGCATCGCCGGGCAGCAGCGAGGGCGTGGGATAGCGCTCTTCCAGATACTCCAGGATCGCCATCGACTGCCTCAGCAGTTGCCCCTGGTCGGCCAGCACCGGCACCAGCGCATGCGGGTTCAGTTGCGTGAAGGCCGGCAGCAACTGCTCGCCACCCTGGTTGAGCAGGTGCACCGCCGCCGTCTCGTAGGTCACGCCCTTGAGATTGAGGGCAATGCGCACGCGGTAGGAGGCCGAGCTGCGGAAATAGCTGTACAGGGTAGTCATCCTCTTCCTTTCATCCTTCCTTGGAAACCAGGCGCATCAGGCCAGGCTGCGCGCCGGGAGCACGGTGCCGGCGGCTTCGCCGAACCCGATCGTGGGCAAGCCGTCGCGACGGGCGGCAGCACGCAGGATGATGGTGTCGCCATCTTCCAGGAACACGCGACGTTCACCGTTGGCCAAGGTGATGGGCGCCTTGCCGCCGGCGCTCAGTTCCAGCAGCGAGCCGGCTTCGTCAGCCTGCGCACCGGACAAGGTGCCGGTACCCAGGAAATCGCCGGGCCGCAGGTTGCAGCCGTTGACCGTGTGGTGCGCCACCAGTTGCGCCACGGTCCAGTAGGCGTCGCGGTAGTTGGACAGCGACAGGCGCTGCGGGGCGGTGCCGGCCTCACGCATGGCGGCGGTCTGGATCAGCACTTCCAGCTGCAGGTCGAAGGCGCCGCTCTCGCGCAGGGTGGGGGCATCCAGGTAGGGCAGCGGCTGCGGATCGTCGGCCGGACGGGTCCAGGCGCAACGATACGGGGCCAGTGCTTCCAGCGTGACAATCCAGGGCGAGATGGTGGAGGCGAAGCTCTTCGACAGGAAGGGGCCGAGCGGCTGGTATTCCCAGGCCTGCACGTCGCGTGCCGACCAGTCATTGAGGAGGCACAGGCCGAACACCTTGTCTTCGGCCTGGCTCATCGGCACCGGTTCGCCCAGGGCATTGCCACCGCCGATGAAGATGCCCATTTCCAGTTCGTAGTCCAGGCGCTTGCAGGGTCCGAAGCTGGGCGTTTCAGCATCCGGCGCCTTGGTCTGGCCGACCGGGCGGCGGAATTGCTGGCCCGAGACCGCAATCGACGAAGCACGACCGTGGTAGCCGATCGGCACCCACTTGTAGTTGGGCAACAGCGGGTTGTCCGGACGGAAGAGCTTGCCCACCGAGGTGGCGTGGTGGATGGAGGTATAGAAGTCGGTGTAGTCGCCGATGGCGGCCGGCACGTCGTAGCGGGCCTGGGCCTGCGGCACCAGGCAGCCCGCCAGTTCGGTCTGGTGCGGCGAACCGCTGCGCAGCAGGCGCGACAGCGCCAGGCGCAACGCCGACCAGGCTGTCGGGGTCAAGGCCATCAGGGCATTGAGCGTGCTACCGCTGCAGGCCGCGTGGGCGGCCTGGCGCGTGGCTTCGTCAAAGCCGGAGAAGGCACCGGCCGCCTGCGCCGCCGGCAGGTCCAGGATCTGGTCACCGATGGCCACGCCTGCACGGAAGCTTTCTTCACTTGCGGCGCGACGGAACACACCATAAGGCAGGTTCTGGATCGGGAATGGGCAGCCGTCGGTATTGGCGCTCTCGACCCAGCTGCGCAGCTCGGTGTCGTGGGTTTCGTTCAGTTTCAGGCTAGGCAGGCTCATGCGCGCTCCGGGTTGAAGTTCTTCTGGATCCCCAGCCAGCAATCCTGGTAGTCGCGCTGCAGGGTCGGCGACGCCAGGGCATGGCGGGTGGGGCAAAGGATGTTGCGGGTCTCGAACATGAAGGCCATGGTGTGATCGACCTTGTTCGGCTGGCTGGTATCGATGCGGCTGGCCTTCTCGAAGGTGGCCGCGTCCGGTCCGTGGCCGCTCATGCAATTATGCAGGCTGCCGCCGCCGGGGACAAAGCCGCCGCCTTCCTTGGCGTCGTACTGGCCGGTGATCAGGCCCATGTATTCGCTGGCCACGTTGCGGTGGAACCAGGGCGGGCGGAAGGTATTCTCGGCGGCCAGCCAGCGCGGCGGGAAGATCACGAAGTCGATGGTATCCACGCCCGGGGTATCGCTCTGCGACTGCAGCACCAGGAAGATCGAGGGATCGGGATGGTCGTAGCTGATCGAGCCGATGGTGTTGAAGTGGCGCAGGTCGTACTTGTAGGGCGCGTAGTTGCCGTGCCAGGCCACCACGTCCAGCGGCGAATGGCCGATCTTCGCCTGCCACAGGTTGCCGCCGAACTTGGCGATCAACTGGAAATCCCCCTCGCGATCTTCGTACCAGGCATGGGGCGTTGCGAAATCACGCGGATTGGCCAGCCCGTTGGACCCCAGCGGCCCCAGATCCGGCAGGCGCAGCAATGCGCCAAAGTTCTCGCAGACGTAACCGCGTGCCTCGCCGTCCGGCAGCCGCACCTGGAAGCGCAGGCCACGCGGGATGACGGCGATTTCCTGCGGCTCGATGTCGATCACGCCCAGTTCGGTACGCAACTGCAGGCGGCCCTGTTGCGGCACGATCAGCAGCTCACCATCGGCCGAATAGAAGAAGCGGTCGGTCATCGAGCAATTGGCCGCGTACAGGTGGATGGCGCAACCGTTCTGGGCCTGCGGCGAGCCGTTGCCGGCCATCGTGACCAGCCCCTCGATGAAATCGGTGGGGACGGTGGGCATGGGCTGCGGGTCCCAGCGCAACTGGTTCGGCGGCGCTGCCACGTCATCGAAGTGGCTTACCAGCAGGCCGCGCTCCATTGGGGCAAAGGGTTCATGTACCGCCGCCGGGCGGATACGGTACAGCCAGGAGCGGCGATTGTGACCACGGGGGGCGGTGAAGGCGGTACCTGAAATCTGTTCGGCATAGAGACCATAGGCCACCTTCTGCGGCGAATTGCGGTGCGCCGGCAAGGCGCCGGGCAAGGCCTCGGTCTCGAACTCATTGCCGAAGCCGGACTGGTAGCCACGGGTATGGACGTGGTGACTGACGGCGGAATCGGTGACGGTAGTCATGCGGAAACTCCTCGGGAAGTACGATGCAGGCGCGCAATGGTCAGCGCCGAAATCAGGGCCGGCACGGCGGCGGCGATGAAGAGCGAACCATTGCTCCATTGCAGGGCGATCAGCTGGCCGCCGATCACCGGGCCCACCACCGAGCCGATGCGACCGATACCGAGCGCCCAGCCGATGCCGGTGGAACGCAAGGTGGTCGGATAGTAGGTCCCGGCCAGGGCATTGACCGCCGGCTGGCCGCCGACGATGCAGAAGCCAGCCACGATCACCGCCACGAACAGCAGTGCCGGCAGGGCCGCCACCTTGCCGATCATGGCAATCGAGACGCAGGCCAGCAGGAAGCAGACACCCAGCACCCGGGTAAATCCATAGCGATTGATGAAGCGCCCCAGGGTCAGGGTGCCGATCACGCCGCCCACCTGTAGCGAGGTGCCGATCAGTACGGCCATGCTGGTGGAATAGCCGGCGTCATGGATTAGTGTGGGCAGCCAGTTGGAGAGGAAATAGAGGTTGATCAGGTTCATGAAGCTGATCAGCCACAGCAACACGGTCACGCCGGCGCGACCATCACGGAACAGCGCCGCCACCGGCATGCCCTCGGCCTTGGCTTCCTTGACCACCACCTCGGTGCGCTCATCGATGACGATGGATGGATCGAGCTTGCGCAGCCAGCGTGCTACCTGCGCCTGCGGACGGCGATGCAGTACCAGGAACTGGATCGATTCCGGCAGCCAGACCAGCATGACCAGGCCCAGCACCAGCGGCACCGCGCCGCCGACCCAGAACACCGCATGCCAGCCGTGCGCCGGAATCAATGCGGCGCTGACGAAGCCGCCAGCGGCAGCGCCCACGGTGAAGCCACAGGAGACCAGCATCATGCGCGTGACCCGGGACGAGGATGGACTGAATTCCCCCACCAGCGCCATGGCATTGGGCATGATGCTACCCAGGCCGAAACCGGTGATGAAGCGCACCACCAGCAACTGGTCCAGCGTGGTCACGAGCGGCGTGGCCAGCATGCAGGCCGCGAAAAAGAGAGTGGAGACAATCAGTACCGGGCGGCGGCCATAGCGGTCGCCGACCGGCGTCAGCACCAGCGAACCCAGCAGCATGCCGAACAGGCCGGCACCGAACACCGGCCCCAGGCTGGCCTTGCTTACGCCCCAGTCGGCGATGATGGCCGGAGCCACATAGCCCATGGCCTGGACGTCGAAACCATCGATGATCAGGCACAGGCCGCACAACAGCAGCAGGCCGAACTGGAAAGTGCCGAAACGGCCCTGCTCCACCACCTGGTCCACATGGACCGTGGGGAGAGCGCCACTCGCGTGGATACTCATGTCTTGACTCCTCGTCTGTCTTTACGTTGTTTTAATTGTGTTGCCGGTCTGGCGCGCCGATGACGGCCGACAATGTCGCTCTGGATGGCGCTCTGCGTACGTCCTGCGACGTGGCCCCGATGGCTGGGGCGGCGACGTCACTGTAGTGCAATCGCCCTTCTTTTACGATATAAATACGAAAATACGATCCATTCATTTCGTGAATATTGCAGTGCACTGCAGGGCGTCCTGCGGTGTGCACGTTCCAGGCTCCAAGCTCATCCATGGCCCTCATCGAACCCCGCGACATCGATCTCAACCTGCTGGTGGTATTCCAGGAGGTCTTCCAGGAACGCCAGATTTCCTCGGTAGCGCGCCGCCTGGGCCTGTCGCAGCCGGCCGTCAGCAATGCGCTGGCGCGGCTGCGGCGCAGCTTCGGTGATGAACTCTTCGTGCGCACCGCGCAGGGCATGCAACCCACGCCGTTCGCAGACCAGCTGGCCGAGCCGGTCGCTGCGGCACTGCAACAGGTGGCGCGGGCTCTCAACCTGCAGGAAGGTTTCTCCCCGCAAAGTAGCGAGCGCCGCTTTACCATCGCCATGACCGATGTCGGCGAGGTCTATTTCATGCCCCGGCTGATCGAGGCCTGCGCCACGCTAGCGCCGGGGGTGAGCGTGAGCACGGTGCGCGCCGGCGCCGTCGATCTCAAGAGCGAGATGGAAGCCGGCCGGGTGGACCTGGCCATCGGCGCCTTCGACAACCTGTCCGAGGCACTGTACCAGCGGCGGCTGTTCCGCCAGGACTACGTCAGCATGTTTCGCATCGGCCATGCGCTGGACCGGCGCGGCGAGGTCAGCCTCAAGGAATTCCTGGCGGCCGAACACCTGATGGTGTCGTCGCTGGAGAGCCCCTATGACCGTATCAACCAGAATCTGGAAAAGGCCGGTATCCTGCAAAGCCTGCGCTTTCGCGTGCCGCATTTCACGGCCGTACCCTACATCGTCAGCACCACCGATCTGGTCGTGACCGTGCCGCGCAAGCTGGCCGAGAGCGCGGCCATGCCGTTCGGACTGCGCTACATCAAACCGCCGCTGCGACTACCGGCGCTGCAGACCAACATGTTCTGGCATCGCCGCTACAATCAGGACGAGGGCAATGTCTGGCTGCGCAATCTGATTTCAGAGCAGTTCGCCGAATAACAGGAAACAGGGCCGCAAGAGGCCAGGGGAGGAAGACCATGCACATCTATCGCGACTACGACCGCGAAGCGCTGGACCTGCAGTATTACGTGCGCCTGCACATTCCGGATTTCCAGGACTACTTCGACCGTTTCGCCCGTGAAGCGCTGGCCGCGCGTGAGGCCCACCCCCACCTGGCCGATGTGCCCTACGGCGAGGATGCGCTGCAGACCCTGGATTTCTTTCCCGGACGCAGCAATGGCCGCCCACTGCTGGTGTTCATCCACGGCGGCTACTGGCGCTCTCTGGACAAGCACCAGTTCAGCCAGCTCGCCCTGCCCTACCTGGCGCAGGACATCAATGTAGCGCTGATCAATTACCGCCTGGCACCCCAGGTGCGCATGGGTGACATCGCCGCCGACTGTGGTCGGGCGCTGCGCATGCTGCACGCCAAGGCCGGCGCGCTGCGCTTCGATCCGGAGGCGATCTGGCTCATGGGCCACTCGGCCGGCGCCCATCTGGCCGCGCTGATCGCCTCGCTGGGCGCAGCCCCGGTACGCGGCGTCTGCGGTCTTTCCGGCATCTACGACCTGGAGCCGGTGCGCCTGTCCTACGTCAACGAATCCCTGCACCTGTCCCCGTCCGACGCCCTGCAGGCCAGCCCGCTGCAACTGGACCTGCCGCAAGGTGCGCAGGCAGTGCTGAGCGTGGGTGGACAGGAGACGGAAGAATTCCTGCGCCAGAATGCCACCTACGCCGCCAAGCTGCGCCAGTCGGGTCATGCGGTGGAAACCGTGGCGCTACCGCAGATACATCACCTGAGCATCGTGGACGTGGCGGCCGATGCCGGGAGTGTGTTGACGCGGACGATGATCAAAATGATGCTGGAGTGAGCCGACGCAAGCTTGCCGCCGGCAAGTCTTTCATCCTCAGATATCAATAAGAATCATTTTCATCTGCTCTATAATAGCGGGCTGATCCGCCCAGCCCGTCCGGGCGGTCATTGACGCGCCGGCCGTTTCACTGGCCTGGCAGACAAGATCAACAAGGCGCTCCCCGCGCCTGTCACCGCCCTACTGATACATGTTCAAGAAGATCTGGTTCCAGCTCCACTGGTTCATCGGCATCACCGCCGGCACCCTGTTGATGACCATCGGCGTGACCGGTGCGCTGCTGGCTTTCCGCGAAGAAATCATGGAGGCCTTGAGCCCCGGCGTGATGCACGTGCAAGTGCGCCAGCAGGCCACGCTGACACCGCAGCAGATGCTGGAGCGGCTGCGCGATGCCGAACCGCAGCGCCGGGTCACCACCCTGACCCTGTCGGCCGAGCCGGGCGCTTCGGTGCGTGTGGTCTTCGCACCGCCGCCGGGCGAACGACGCGGGCAGGCGCGCTATGCCGATCCCTATACCGGAGCACTGTTGCCACCGGTGACTGGCGCGGAGTTCTTCGAGATCATCGAGCGCTTCCACCGCTGGCTGCTGCTGCCCACCGAGATCGGCAAGATCGTCCTGGGGACGCTGGCACTGTCGCTGCTGACCCTGGCACTGTCCGGGCTGTACCTGCGCTGGCCGCGCCGGCCCTTGTCGCTGCGGGCCTGGCTGCGGCTGGATTTCCAGCTGCAGGGACGCTCCTTCCTGTGGAACCTGCACTCGGTCATCGGTACCTGGTCGCTGGTGATGTACGTGATCTTCGCCACCACCGGCGCCTACTGGGCGCTGGACTGGTTCAAGGACGGCGTCAACACGCTGGCCGGCGAGAGCCGCCGTGCGCCCATGCAGCGCGGCGAAGGCAAGAAGAAGGAAGCGGCTGCAGCCCCCGTGCCGCTAGATCTGACCCTGGCCTGGAACAGCTTCCTGACCCAGGCCCCCGATTACCAGAATGCCCAGTTGCGCCTGCCCGAGCAGGGTACGCAGCCTGTGCAGATCTTCTTCCTCAGTCACGACGCGCCGCATGAGCGTGCGCGCAGCCGCATGGTGGTGGCACCGCAGACCGGCGAAGTGCGGCAACTGGAGCGCTACCAAGACAAGAGCCGCGGCGGGCGCTTCATCGCCGCCATCTATCCGCTGCACATGGGGACCTACTTCGGCCTGCCGGGTCGCATCATCATGGCCATTGCCAGCCTGATGATGCCGTTGTTCGGCATTTCCGGCTGGATGCTCTACCTGGATCGGCGCCGCAAGAAGGCCGCGCTGCGTGCCGAGCGGGCCAGCATCGACAGTGGCGAGGCGGCCAGCGTCACCGGCGGCGAACCGGTGCTGGTGGCCCATGCCTCGCAGACCGGCCAGGCCGAGCGCATCGCCCTGCATACCGCTGCCGGACTGCGCAAGAGCGGCGTGCCGGTGACCCTGCTGCCGCTGGCGCAGGTCACCCCGGAAATCCTGCGTCACCATCGTCGCCTCCTCGTCATCGCCAGCACCTTCGGCGAAGGCGACGCCCCCGACAGCGCACGCGGCGTCGAGAAGCGCCTGCGCCAGGCCGCCGGGCAATCGCTGTCGCATGTGCAGTACGCGGTCCTGGCCCTGGGAGACCGCCATTACACCCAGTTCTGCGGCTTCGGTCACACGCTTGATCACGGCCTGCGTCAGTGCGGTGCCAAGCCGATGTTCCCGCTGGTGGAAGTGGATCGCATGGATGGTGAGGCGCTACGCAAATGGGAGAGCGAACTGGCCGCACATGGTCTGCAAGCCGCGGTCAGCGATATCCTGCCGACCCATGCACCGGCCTGGCAGACCTGGACGCTCACGCGCCGTGTACTGATGAATCCGGGCAGCCAGGGCGCACCCCTGTATCACCTGGAACTGCAGCCGCAGGACGGCACCCTGCCCGCCTGGCAAGCCGGCGCGCTGGTGGAAATCCTGCCGCGTCATGCGCCGGACCGCATCGCCCTGCTCTTGCAACGCCTGCAACTGGACGGCGCCACTCCGGTGCGTCACCAGGGCCAATCCTGCACGCTGGCGCTAGCGCTGTCATGCAGCGTGCTGCCGCAGCATGCCGTGGCCGACGCTCAGGGCCTGGTCGATACGCTGCAGCCCCTGACGCCCCGCTCCTATTCGGCAGCCTCGGTGACCGAGGATGGCGCCCTGCACCTGCTGGTGCGCCAGGTGCAGCATGAGGACGGCCTGGGCCTGGCTTCCGGCTGGCTGACCGAATTCGCGCCGCTGCAGTCTGCATTGCAGCTGCGCCTGGTGCACAACGCCGGCTTCGCGCCGCCACCGCCGCAGGCGCCGGCGATCTTCATCGGCAACGGCTCCGGCATGGCCGGTCTGCGCGGCCACCTGCTGGCGCGCATCCACGCCGGGCAGACACGCAACTGGCTGCTCTTCGGCGAACGCAACGAGGCGCACGATTTCCTCTACCGCGAACAACTGCAGCAGTGGCTGGCACAAGGTCAGCTCACGCGCCTGGACCTGGCCTTCTCGCGTGACCAGCCCGAGCGCATCTATGTTCAGGACCGCCTGCGCGAGGCGGCTGCCGAACTGCGCCACTGGCTGGATCAGGGTGCGGTGCTGTACGTCTGCGGTAGCCTGGAAGGCATGGCTGCCGGGGTCGATGCGGTGCTCACCGCCGTCCTGGGCGAGGCCGGCCTGCAGGACCTGATCGAACAGAACCGCTACCGCCGCGACGTCTACTGATCCCCTTCAGGATGGGCCGACCGGCCCATCCTTGCCCTCTCCCTGCGCAGATACGATGCAATAGCGCGGTCATCCCCGGCCTGCCCTGTAGGCAGCCCCCGCTTTCCGCTGTAGGACAGTTCCGATTCGCGCTTCCCGCTGCGCCATCGCGCTGTTGTCGGGCATATACTCGACCGCACAGCGTTGCCCTCCCCGGCATCCGAGACAGCCTCAGGTCGATGGCAGCGCCCAACCGGGAACCTTCCATGACCAACAAGAAAACAAATTCCAAGTGGCCCACTGCCTGGCTCTTGCTGCTGTTGTTCTCCCTGATGCTGGCGGCCTGCAGCTCGCTGCCCACCATCGTGCCCGATATGGATTCGCAGTCGGCGCGCAACATCCAGATGAAGGGGGGGCGCGGCGTCCTCAGTGAAGCGCAGGCCAAGGCCGTGCTGGACAAGCTGCGCAGCCAGAACGCCGACAATACCCTGCTGGACCGCCACGTCGCCATCGAAGGCGCCATCACCGGCTCGCCCCTGGTGACCGGCAACAAGGTGACGCTGCTCATCGATGGTCCCGCGACCTATGCCTCCATGCAGCAGGCCATCCAGGCGGCGCGCTACCACGTCAACATGGAAAGCTACATCATGGAAGACGACGAGGTCGGCCGCCAGTTCGCCGACCTGCTGATCTCCATGCAGAAGAAGGGCGTGCAGGTCAACCTGATGTATGACAGCGTGGGCTCCATCAACACCCCGCGCGCCTTCTTCCAGCCGATGATCGATGCCGGCATTCACGTGCTGGAATACAACCCCATCAATCCCACCCAGGTGCGCAAGGACTGGGAGGTCAACCAGCGCGACCATCGCAAGCTGCTGGTGGTTGATGGCAAGACCGCCTTCGTGGGCGGCATCAATATCAGCAGCGTCTATTCCAGCGGATCCTTCAGCACCCGCAAGAAAAAACCGCGCGTCAACAAGGACGGCGAACAGATTCCCTGGCGCGATACGCAGGTACGCATCGATGGCCCGGTGGCCCTGGAATTCCAGAAGCTCTTCGTCGAAACCTGGCACAAGCAGCGTGGCCCCGATCTGGGCGAACACCGTTACTTCCCGCCGGTGGCTCCGGCCGGCAACGAAATCGTGCGCGCCATCGGCAGCTCGCCCGACGATCCTTACAGCATCATCTATGCCACCTTCATCTCCGCCATCCAGCACGCCGAAAGCTCGATCTACCTGACCAACGCCTACTTCGTGCCTGATCCGCAGCTACGCGACTCGCTCAAGGATGCCGCCCGGCGCGGCGTGGACGTGCGCCTGATCCTGCCCTCGCACAGCGATTCCTCGCTGGTACTGTATGCTTCCCGCTCCTTCTATGCGGAACTGCTGGAAGCCGGCGTACGCATCTTCGAACGCCAGGACGCCCTGCTGCATTCCAAGACCGCCATCATCGACGGTGTCTGGTCGACCATCGGCTCGACCAATCTGGACTGGCGCAGCTTCGTCTACAACCAGGAAATCAATGCAGTGATCCTGAGCCCGCAGTTCGGCGTCCAGATGAAGAGCATGTTCGACCGCGATCTCGGCGCCTCAAAGGAAATTACCAAGGAACAATGGGATCAGCGACCGATCAGTGAACGAATGAAGGAATTCGGCGCCAGCGTCTGGTCCCGCCTGCTGTAGCCAGCATCGAATACTGAAACCACTGCACCATTGAAGAGGAGTCCGGTTTGCGATCCATGTTGTCCCGTCTGACCCTGCATCTGATCTTCCCGGCCACGCTGGCCCTGGCCGCCTGCGGCTGGGCGCACGCCCAGACCCAGACGGGCGCGGCCGCCATGAAAAGCCGTTACACGGAGCTGCAAGGCGAGCTCAACAACAATGCCTACCATCGCCCGCTCTATCTCAATTCGCGCGAGGACGGCGGCAACGTCAAGGGCGATATCTACGCGGTGCTGGACTATCCCTTCACCCAGGTGCGCGAAGCCCTGGGCAGCCCCGACCGCTGGTGTGACATCCTGATCCTGCACCTGAACACCAAGTATTGCCGGCTCCTCCACGATGGCGCGAAGACCACCCTGCGCATGCAGGTCGGCAAGAAGACCGAGGAGTCCCTCGACAGCACCTACCGGGTCGACCTGCGCTACAGCGGCGGCACCAGCGGCGCCGACTATTTCTCGTCCTCGATGCTGGCCGAGAAGGGACCGCTGGATACCTCCGACTATCGTATCGAGATCGAATCCATCCCCCTGGATGAAAAGCGCTCCTTCCTCCACTTCAGCTATGCCTATTCGTATGGCTTGGCCAGCAAGCTGGCCTTGCGCGCCTACCTGATGACGGCCGGGCGTGACAAGGTCGGCTTCAGCGTGGTCAAGCGCGACGCGCAGGGGCAGCCGCAATACATCGAAGGCACCCGTGCCACCGTGGAGCGCAACACCATGCGCTACTACCTGGCCATCGACGCCTACCTCTCCGGACTGGCGGCGCCCGCCGAGCAACGACTGGAAAAGCGTCTGGCCAACTGGTATGACGCGACCGAACAATATCCGCGCCAACTGCATGAAGTCAGCCGGGACGAATACCTCGGCATGAAGCGCAACGAAGTGGCGCGGCAGCAGAAGGCGGGCAGCTAGAGACAAGCGACAGCCGGAAAAGGGAGGGCTGTTGCGGGAGGGCTGATCCAACGGGCTACAGCCGTCCCCGGATCCGGTCATTGGCCGTATCGAAAACGCGGACTGCACCGATGCGTGGCGCCTTGAAATAAAAAAAGGAGACCGCAGTCTCCTTTTTTCATTGCATGCAAGCAGATTTACTTCAGGCTCAACACCCACTTCACCAGCTCACGTGCCTCGGCTTCGCTCACCTGGCCCTTGTTGGCCGGCATGGCCACCGCGCCCCAGGCGCCGCTGCCACCGTTGAGGACCTTCTGGGTCAGCTTGGCTTCGGCGTCCTTCTGGCCGGCGTATTTCTTGGCGACGTCCTTGAAGGCGGGACCGACGATCTTGGCATCCACCGAGTGGCAGGCCATGCAATTCTTGGACTTGGCCAGTTGCGCATTGGCCAGCGCTTCGGCCGAAATGGCCGATCCGGCCACCAGGGTGGCAATCAACAACAGGTATTTCATGGGAGCTCCTCAGCAAGCGGTGATCGACAGTGACGCCTGCTGCGGCACTCTCCAGGCGCTTCGCAGGCGGGGCTATTCTAACCGGCTTCGGTACCCCGCCTCTATCTGCCCTGGCGTATATCTGTCATAGATCAAATTCCATGACGGAAATATCAGGCAAGGTCGCTGGCTTGCCGCTACCGATGGCCAGGGATATCATGAACGCCCGACTCATTCGGAACCGATATCAGTCCATGTCCGATCATCCCCGCCTGGAACTGCGCCAGCTACGCTACTTCGCCGCCGTGGCCGAGGAAAAGCACTTCGGGCGCGCCGCCGCCCGCCTGCACATGACCCAGCCGCCCTTGTCACAAACCATCGCGGCGCTGGAAGAGCAACTGGGTACGCCGCTGTTCCAACGCACCAAGCGCAGTGTGGCGCTGACCCCGGCGGGGGAAGCCCTGCTGCCGGAAGTCCAGCGCATCCTGCAGCAGGCGGCCGCTTTGCCGGACCTGGCGCGACGCGCCGCCAGCGGGGCCTCCGGGCTGCTGTCGCTGTCCTTCATTTCCAGCGCCGACTACAGCATCCTGCCACCGCTGCTGCAGCGTTTTCGCGCTCGCTATCCGCAGGTGCAGATCGAATTGCGCGAAGCCACCACCGACATCCAGCTGGAAGACCTGATGCAGGGCAAGATCGACGCCGGCTTGCTGCTGCCGCCGCTGCCCGAGAAAGCTGCGGCGCTTTTGGATGTGCGGCCGGTGCTGTCCGAACCGCTGATCGCGGCGATCCCCGAGGGTGCCGTCAGGAAGCGCGGACCGGTATCGCTGAAAAGCTTGCGCGAGCTGCCGCTGATCATCTTCCCGCGCCGCATCTCTCCAGCCTTCCATGACACCATCCTGTCGTGCTTTCGCGATGCCGGGGTGACCCCGCACATCGGCCAGGAAGCCATCCAGATGCAGACCATCGTCGGCCTGGTCTCGGCTGGCATGGGAATGGCGCTTGTGCCACAATCCGTGTCGAACCTGAAACGCCCGGGTGTCGACTACCGCCGGCTCTCCGACCCGGCGCCGGAGATCCAGACCGGCCTGGCCTGGCGGCGCGACAATCCGTCCAGCGTCCTGCGGGCCCTGCTGGACCTGCTGGACGCGCCGACCTGATCGCATTGGACCGCGCCATTTCCTGCCTGGCGGGAACAGCACCGGCGAACTTGCATCGCCCGTCGCGTTCCAATTGCGGTTCCGCCCAACAACAGAAAGATCAAACTCATGCTCGTCCACCCCATGCCCGACCCGATTGCCATCCACATCGGGCCGCTGGCCGTCCACTGGTATGGCCTGATGTACCTGCTGGCCTTCGCCCAATTCATCGCGCTGGGACGCCTGCGCATCAAACAGCCACACATCGCCGCCGTCGGCTGGAAAAAGGAAGACCTGGACGACATGCTCTTCTACGGCGTGCTCGGGGTGGTACTCGGCGGGCGACTGGGTGAAATCCTGTTCTACAACCCTGCCTACTATTTTGCGAATCCGGCCGACATGATTGCGGTCTGGAAGGGCGGCATGTCCTTCCACGGTGGCTTCCTGGGGGTGATGCTGGCCATGTACCTGTGGGGCCGCAAGCGTGGTCGCAACCTGATGGACATCATGGACTTCATCGCGCCCATGGTCCCGCTGGGCTATGCCGCCGGCCGCCTGGGCAATTTCATCAACGCCGAACTGCCAGGCCGCCCGGCCGACCCCTCGCTGCCCTGGGCCATGATCTGGCCCAATGTGGACAACATCCCGCGCCACCCCTCGCCGATCTACCAGATGCTGGTCGATGGCATCCTGCTGTTCATCATCCTCTGGATCTTTGCGCGCCACTCCCGCCCGCGCATGGCGGTGGCCGGCATGTTCTCGTTGCTGTACGGTTGCGCGCGCTTCTTTACGGAATACTTCCGCGTGCCGGATTACGAAGTCCACTTCGGCGGCATCACCATCTCGGCCGGGCAGATGCTGTCGGTGCCGATGATCGTGCTGGGCATCATCCTGCTGGTGCTGGCCTACAGGCTGAAGCAGCAGGCACAGGCGCCTTCTGAAGCTGCACTGGTCGGCAAGAAGTAATCCTCTCCTGCTCACGAAAAAGGGCGGTACCGATTCGACCTCGGTACCGCCCTTCGTTTTGCTGGCCTGTGGAAAACTCAGGCCTTCTTCAATGCACTGGCCGCCTTGGCGATCTCGGTGATCTTGTCCCAGTCACCCGCTTCGATGGCGGCCTTGGGGGTCAGCCAGGAGCCGCCCACGCAGACCACGTTCTTGCAGGCCAGGAACTGCGGTGCAGTCTCTTGCGTGATGCCGCCGGTGGGGCAGAAGGAGACATCCGACAAGGGACCGGCGATGCCGTTGAGCATGCCGATGCCGCCCGCGGGCACGGCCGGGAACAGCTTCAGCTGGCGGAAGCCCGCCTCGCGCGCCGCCATCACTTCGGACGGGGTCATCACGCCCGGCAGCAGCGGCAGGCCACTGTGCTTGGCGGCTTCGATCAGCGCCGGGGTCAGGCCGGGCGAAACACCGAAGACGGCACCTGCATCACGCGAGGCGGCGAATTCTTCCGGCGCAGTCAAGGTGCCGACGCCGACGATGGCGTCCGGCACCGACTCGGCGATGGCGCGGATGGCCGGCAGGCCGTGCTCGGTGCGCAGCGTGATTTCCAGCACGCGGATGCCGCCTGCCACCAAAGCGCGTGCCAGCGGCACGGCGTGTTCGAACTTGTCGATGGCGATCACCGGGATGACCGGCGAGGCGCGCATGATTTCCAGTGTGGTCTTCATACCGTGGCTTTCTCTTTCTCAAAAATCGGCGGCAGGCCGAAGGTGGCGCCGCCCTCTTCTGCGGTTCCCACCGCGTTGCGGAACAGGCTGAACAATTCGCGGCCCATGCCGTGCTGATTGCCGGAGAGGTCGCTGGTGTCGAGGCTGCGTGCTTCCCACTCGGCGGCATCGACCTTGGCTTCCAGGGTGCCGGTCTCGGCATCCAGGCGGATGATGTCGCCGTCGCGCACGCGACCCAGCGGACCACCGCCCAGCACTTCGGGCGTCACGTGGATCGCGGCCGGTACTTTACCCGATGCGCCGGACATGCGGCCATCGGTGACCAGGGCGACGTGACGGCCCTTGTCCTGCAGGATACCCAGTGCCGGGGTCAGCGCGTGCAGTTCGGGCATGCCGTTGGCGCGCGGTCCCTGGAAGGTGATCACGGCCACGAAGTCGCGATCCAGCTGGCCAGCCTTGAAGGCGGCCATGAAGGCTTCCTGCGAATGGAAGACCACTGCCGGCGCCTCCACCACGCGGTGTTCGGGCTTGACCGCCGAAATCTTGATGACGGCACGACCCAGGTTGCCCTGCAGCAGCTTGAGGCCACCATCGGCCGCAAACGGCTGGGCCACGGTGCCCAGCACACCGGCGTCGGCGCTCTGGGCCGGTGCATCCTGCCAGGTCACGGTGCCGGGACGACCATTCTCGCCTTCGGTGGCCAGCATCGGCTCCTTGCAGTGCTGGCGCAGTCCCTGGCCGAGGATGGTGGTGACGTCGTCGTGCATCAGGCCGGCATCGATCAGCTCGCGCAGCACGAAGCCGGTGCCGCCAGCGGCATGGAAATGGTTCACGTCGGCGGTGCCGTTGGGGTAGATCTTGGTGATCAGCGGAACCACGGCGGAGAGCTTGTCGAAGTCGTCCCAGTCGATCACGATGCCGGCCGCCTTGGCGATGGCCACCAGGTGCAGCGTGTGATTGGTGGAGCCGCCGGTGGCGTGCAGTGCGACGATGGCGTTGACGATGGCCTTCTCGTCGATCATGCGGCCCACCGGGGTGTATTGGGTGCCGAGGTCGGTGATCCTGGCGGCCTGCTTGGCGGCGGCCGCAGTCAGCGCGTCGCGCAGCGGGGTGTTGGGGGTGATGAAGGCCGCGCCCGGCAGGTGCAGGCCCATCGCTTCCATCAGCATCTGGTTGCTGTTGGCGGTGCCGTAGAAGGTGCAGGTACCGGCGCCGTGGTAGGACTTGGATTCCGCTTCCAGCAGTTCGGCGCGACCGATCTTGCCGGCCGTGTAGAGCTGGCGGATCTTGACCTTGTCGCTATTGCTCATGCCGCTGGTCATGGGACCGGCGGGCACGAACACCGCCGGCAGGTGGCCGAAGTGCAGCGCGCCGATCAGCAGCCCCGGCACGATCTTGTCGCACACGCCCAGATACAGCGCGGCGTCGAACATGTTGTGGGACAGCGCGATGGCGGTGGCCATGGCGATGGCGTCGCGCGAGAACAGCGACATCTCCATGCCGGTCTGGCCTTGCGTGACGCCGTCGCACATGGCGGGGGTGCCGCCGGCGAACTGCGCAACGGCGCCGGCTTCACGGGCTGCGTCCTTGATGATCTGGGGGAAACGCTCGAAGGGCTGGTGCGCCGAGAGCATATCGTTGTAGGCCGAAACAATCGCCAGCGAGGGCGCCTTGTCTTCCTTCAGCTTCAGTTTGTCATTGGCGGGGAAGGCGGCGAAGCCGTGGGCCAGGTTGGTGCAGGCCAGTGCGCCGCGCTGCGCGCCCTTGCGGCGGGCCGCTTCCAGGCGTTCGAGATAAGCGGTCCGGTAAGGACGGCTACGTTCGGCGATGCGTTGGGTGACGCTGGCTAAGGTAGCGTTGAGAGGCATTGTCGGTTTCCTGTTAGCGTTAACACTGTAATTTTACTACATAAATTTGCACGAATGAAATCATACACTTAGAGCACTGCAGCATGGCCAAACCGCGCATCTTTTCATTGGTGAACATCAATCCGCTTCAAAAGCCTTATCAGTCTTCGCTTCCCGACTACCGGCATGGATGCCGACAGGCAATGTAACAGGGCCGTCATAAACTGTAGTGAAACTACCACTTCGGCGGCATTTGATGTATAGTCACCCGCATTGTCCCAAGAACATGAACACGGCCTGCCCGGCTCTTTTCCTGCAATGCGCATGACGACATGGCGCATGGATCGCAGGGATGGATGCCGCAGCCAGACATGACAGGCCACGACAGCCAACCCATCTCCGACTCATGCATACACCCGCCCTGACCGACACGGCCGCCTTCAAGGCATTGCAAGAACACCACGCCACGGCTGTCCAGTGGCACATGCGCGATCTGTTCGCCCGCCAGCCCGACCGTTTCGAGCGCATGCATGTGCGCGCCGCCGGGCTCCTGCTGGACTACTCCAAGAACCGCATCGACACCGACACCCTCGCGCTGCTGATGAGCCTGGCCCGCGAGCGCGGCGTGGAAGCCCTGCGCGATGCCATGTTCAATGGCGAGAAGATCAACTTTACCGAACATCGCGCCGTCCTGCACACCGCGCTGCGCGCACCCGAGAATGTGGCCGGGGCCGTAGTGGACGGACAACCCGTTGCGTCAGAGGTTCATGCGGTGCTCAAGCACATCCGTGCATTCAGCGAGCGCGTGCGCAGCGGTACCTGGCGCGGCTACAGCGGACGCGAGATCACCGACATCGTCAATATCGGCATCGGCGGCTCCTTCCTGGGCCCGCAAATGGTGTGCACCGCCCTGCGCGCCTACGCGCACCCACGCCTGCGCGCCCACTTTGTTTCCAATGTCGATGGCCATGACCTGGAAGAGGTGCTTTCCCGCGTCGATCCCGAGACCACGCTCTTCATCGTCGCCTCCAAGACCTTCACCACCCAGGAAACCATGCTCAACGCCCGTTCGGCGCGCGCCTGGTTCTTGCAGCACAGCAAGTCCGACGACCTGGCCCGGCACTTCGTGGCCGTCTCCACCAATGCGGCCGAGGTGGCCGCCTTCGGCATCGATACCGAGAACATGTTCCCCTTCTGGGACTGGGTGGGTGGCCGTTATTCGGTCTGGTCGGCCATCGGCCTGCCTGTGGCGCTGCTGGTCGGCTACGACAACTTCGCTGCCTTCCTGGCCGGCGCGCACGATATGGACCGCCATTTCCGTGAAGCCCCGCTGGAATCGAACATGCCTGTGATCCAGGCGCTGGTGGGTATCTGGAACCGCAACTTCCTCGGCAGCGCCTCGCTGAGCATCGCTCCCTATCACCAATGGTTGCGCTTCTTCCCGTCCTACCTGCAGCAACTGGACATGGAGAGCAACGGCAAACGCATCACCCGTGACGGCACGCCGGTCACAACCCTGACCTGTCCGGCCATCTGGGGCGACGTCGGCACCAACGGCCAGCACGCCTATTTCCAGCTGCTGCATCAGGGCACCGACATCACGCCCATCGATTTCATCGCCGTCCTCAAACCCTCGCACGGCATTGCCGGACACCAGGAAGCACTGCTGGCCAACTGCTTCGCGCAGTCCGAAGCCTTCATGCGCGGCAAGGATGCCGACGAGGTGCGCGCCGATCTGCAGGCACAAGGTCTGCCCGAAGCGGAACTCGCGGCCCTGATCCCGCACAAAACCTTCGAGGGCAACCGCCCCAGCAATACCCTGCTGCTGCCGGAACTGAGCCCGCATGCCCTGGGCGCGATGATTGCGCTGTACGAGCACAAGACCTTCGTGCAGGGCGCGATCTGGGGCATCAACAGCTTCGACCAGTGGGGCGTGGAACTGGGCAAGGTGCTGGCCAAGACCATCCTGGGCGAACTGCAGGCCAAGGACGCTGTGCAGGCCGCACGCCACGACGCCTCCACCAGCGCCCTGATCGCACTGGCCCGCCAGGCTGTCCAGGCTGGCCGGCAGGGCAACTAAACACGTAGCGCTCCATCCGCTACTTCACGTACAAAGAGACGACACACACCATGGCTACTTCTGATTTCGATCTGGTTTTATTCGGCGGCACCGGCGACCTCTCGATGCGCAAGCTGCTGCCCGCGCTGTATGCCCGAGACCGCGCCCGCGACCTGCCGCCCGATGCACGCATCATCTGCCTGGGCCGCGACGAGAAATCCCGTGAAGACTTCCTCAAGCTGGTGGAGAAGGATTCCAAACCCCACGTGCCGGCCGCCAACCTGGATGCCAGCGTCTGGGAACGCTTCACCGGCCGCCTGCAATACGCCTCGGTCAACGCCAAGGAAGCCGACAGCTTCAGCCACCTGAAGGATGCCCTGCGCGACATCGTCGGCCTGGCGCGGGTGTTCTACCTGGCGACTCCGCCCAGCCTGTTCGCCTCCATCTGCGAAAACCTGTCCAAGGCCGGACTGGTCACGTCGACCTCCCGCGTGGTGCTGGAAAAGCCGCTGGGCCGCGACCTCAAGAGCGCCCGTGACATCAACGCCCAGGTCGGCCGCTTCTTCCAGGAATCGCAGATCTTCCGTATCGACCACTACCTCGGCAAGGAAGCGGTGCAGAACCTGCTGGCGCTGCGCTTCGGCAACGTGCTGTTCGAACCCCTGTGGCGGCGCGAATGGATTTCCGACGTGCAGATCACCATCGCTGAAGAACTCGGTGTGGGCGGCCGCTTCGACTACTACGACACCTCCGGCGCCCTGCGCGACATGCTGCAGAACCACCTGCTGCAACTGCTCTGTATCGTCGCCATGGAACCGCCGGTATCGAACTCGGCCGACGCCGTGCGCGACGAAAAGCTCAAGGTGCTGCGCTCGCTCAAGCGCTTTACCCCCACCACGCTGGCCATGAACGTAGTGCGCGGCCAGTACCGCGCCGGCCATGTCGATGGCGTGGCCGTGCCGGGCTACCGCAAGGAAGCCGATGCCAACCCCGACTCGCGCACCGAGACCTATGTCGCAGTCAAGGCCGAGATCGACACCTGGCGCTGGGCCGGCGTGCCGTTCTACCTGCGTACCGGCAAGCGCATGGCCGACTCCCTGGCCGAGATCGTGGTGCGTTTCAAGAGCGTGCCGCATTCCATCTTCTCGCACCAGAACGACACCCCGAACTGCCTGGTGATCCGCCTGCAGCCTGACGAAGGCCTGCACATGAACCTGATGGCCAAGCAGCCTGGCGACGGCATGCGCCTGCGTCCGGTGGAGCTGGAGCTGGACTTCCGCGAGAAGTTCAAGACCCCGCGCATGGACGCCTACGAACGCCTGCTGCTGGACGTGTTGCGCGGTCATCTCACGCTCTTCATGCGCAGCGACGAACTGGAAGCCGCCTGGGAATGGGTGGAGCCCATCATCGATTACTGGGACCAGCAGGAGGCCGACCCGGTCCCCTACAACGCCGGTACCTGGGGGCCTGCTGCGGCGAGCGCCCTGATCGGTCGCGATGGACTGCAGTGGCGCGAAGAAGCCCTGCCCGAGGTCTGACCAGCGCCCGCTAGCGTCACCAGGTCACCGTCATGTCCATGCTGCTCGACTCCATCCGCACCCACATCAACTCCCTCTCCAAGTCGGAGAAGAAGGTGGCTGCGACCATCCTGGCCAATCCGCAACTGGCCTTGGCCGAGAACCTGACGGCGCTGGCCAAGAATGCGGAAGTGTCGGAACCGACCGTGATCCGCTTCTGCCGCGCCATCGGTTACGAAGGCTGGCATGACTTCAAGCTCAAGCTCGCCCAGAGCCTGGCGCTGGCCCTGCCGGGCGCGGATGAAACGCTGGCCCAGGACGACCTGGCCGCCGATCTGGTCAACAAGATCTGCAGCCGTTCCATCAATACCCTGCTGGACCTGCGCAACCACCTCAACCCGGATGCCATCCAGCTGGCGCTGGATGTATTGGCACGGGCCAACAAGATCGAGTTCTACGGCCAGGGGACCTCCGGTATCGTGGCCAACGACGCGCAGCACAAGTTCTTCCGCTCGGGCGTGCCCACAGTGGCGTATTCCGACCCGCACATCCACAGCATCGCGGCCTCGCTCCTGAAGGCCGGCGACTGCGTGGTGGCGATCTCGCAGCGCGGCGGCAATGCGGCCCTGCTGCGCTCGATCCAGCTGGCGCGCAAGGGCGGTGCCGACATCATCGTGCTCGGCCCTTCCGGCACCCCGCTGGCCGAACTGGCCACGGTACTGGTGCCGATCGACCTGTCCTTCAACATCGACCCCTATACCCCCATCTCGGCGCGCCTGGCGCACCTGGTGGTGATCGACATCCTGGCGGTCGGACTGGCGCTGCGACGCGGCCCGGAATTCCGCAAGAAGATGCAGAACGCGCAGAAGTCGCTGCAGAAATTCGACATGCAATTCGACTCCTTCTTCCGCTAAGCGTGCCAAGTGCAGCGGCAGATCAAGGATCAGTGATTTAGCGACATTCACCGACAGACAGGAAACGGCCATTGCGTACAATGCCTATCCTTATTCTTCACCCTAGCAACAGGACTTTCCATGAGCCAGCTTGAACAGTTGAAGCAGTACACCACCATCGTGGCCGATACCGGCGACTTCCAGGCCATGAAGGCCTTTGCGCCCCAGGATGCCACCACCAACCCCTCGCTGATCCTAAAGGCAGTGCAGAAGGCCGAGTACAAGCCGCTGCTGGAGTCGGTGGTCAAGGCCCACGCCGGCAAGAGTACCGATGCCATCATCGACCGCCTGCTGATCGCCTTCGGTCTGGAGATCCTGAAGCTGATCCCGGGCCGCGTCTCCACCGAGACCGATGCCCGCCTGTCCTTCGATACAGAAGGCACCGTCGCCAAGGGCCGCGAGCTGATCCGCCTGTACGAAGAAGCCGGCATCGCCCGCGAGCGCGTGCTCATCAAGATCGCCTCCACCTGGGAAGGCATCCGTGCCGCCGAGATCCTGGAAAAGGACGGCATCCGCTGCAACCTGACCCTGCTGTTCTCGCTGCCCCAGGCCATCGCCTGCGCGGAAGCCCGCGTGCAACTGATCTCCCCCTTCGTCGGCCGCATCTACGACTGGTACAAGAAATCCACCGGCCAGGAATACACCGGCAGCGACGATCCCGGCGTGCAATCGGTCAAGGCGGTCTACAACTACTACCGCAAGTTCGGCTACGCCACCGAAGTGATGGGCGCGAGCTTCCGCAACACGTCGCAGATCGTCGAACTGGCCGGCTGCGACCTGCTCACCATCAGCCCGGACCTGCTGCAGAAGCTGGCCGACAGCGATGCTCCAGTGGAACGCAAGCTGAGCAAGGAAGCTGCCGATGCGGCCGACATCGAGCGCGTGTCGCTGGATGAAAAGGCCTTCCGCCTGGCCCTCAACGCCGACGCCATGGCCACCGAGAAGCTGGCCGAAGGCATCCGCCAGTTCGCCGCCGACGCCGTCAAGCTGGAGCAGATCGTGGACGCCTTGCGCTAGATCCCGCGTTCAGATCAACAAGTACAAAGGCCGCATCGTGCAAACGATGCGGCCTTTGTCGTCAACGGCGGATCATGAAACGCAATGCCCGGCCACCAGGTCGGGACATGGACGATCAGCTCGCCAGCAGATCAGGCAAGGCCCCCACCACCTTCTTGCTGCACTGGTCCAGGGTTTCATCGACCCACTGCTGGACCATCACGTAGTCGTCCTTGGCCCAGTCTTCCAGCGGCAGGGCCTTTTCCGATACGCGATTGCAGGACACCTCGACGAACGGGTTGAAGGTGAACAGACCAGCATCTTCCTTGCGCTTGTAGATGGTCAGCTCGGTATTCATCTTGTACAGATTGGCCTCATCACCGGTCAGGGATTCGTAGATCAGGGTGGAACTGCCGCCGGCCACCATGACGCTGTTCTTGAAGGCGCCCGGCTTTAGTTCCGCACGCGCCTGCAGGGCAGCATTGATTTCCTTGCTGAGCTTGCCGATGTAGTCGGTGGAGACTGGGTTGCGCACGTGCTTGCGATCCTTCACGTCGTCCAGCTTGTCCCCCTTCAGGTCGCCCTTGTCGAAGCCATTGACCGCCAAGCCGCCGCCGAGGGCGAACATGAACATGTTCAGCGCCACCTGGGCCGCGACATTGTTCTGGGTATTCTTGGGGCGCACGATGAAGACCTCCTCGGGGACCTCCTTCAGGTACGAACCATTGGTGAACTTGGTGGTATAGGCCACGCCCACCTTGATTTCCGGGTCCTTGTCGCCGGTCGCGGCCGTCGATGCGGGCAGCGCAGCAGGTGCGGGTGCTGCGGCGGACGACTGGGAACCGCTGGGCTGCGTGGCGCAGCCATTGAGCACGATCACGGCCGCCAGGGCGATATGTTTCAACTTTGTTTGCATATTATCTTCGTCGAAAAAAGTTAAAGCGATCCCCTGCCCCGCAAGACGGAGCATTAGAAATTGGAGAACGCGGAAAAGGCAGACGAAAATCGTTTCTTCGCTGAAACTCGCGCACAGGCTGGCCGGCGACGAGACGGAAAAAACAGACTCCCCCGATGTCTGGAGTCAGAATATTAGTTTCGGAAGTGAAGATTGTCTATAGGCAATCTTGCAACGCCATGAGAAATCAATGTGCTTTGTTATTTCCGGTTACCTGCACAAATGGCGCTATAGAACGTGGAGCCAACGTGCTTTAGAGCGCCGCTGCAACGACTGCGCGATCACGCCGGCCGACCCGGCACTGGAAAAAGCCCATGGTGGTCTGCAACACCATGGCGCGTCGGTTCAGCTCCTCCGAAGTCACGGCAAGCTCTTCGGAGCTTAGCGAGTTCTGCTGGATCACCTGGGCCAGCTGGCTGGCGGCGACACTGATCTGGCTGACTGCGGTGGATTGCTTTTCTGAGGCCTGCACGATTTCCTGTACCAGTTCCGAGGTACGTCCGATCGCCGGCAGCATGTGCTGCAACTGCTCTTCGGCGGCGCCCGCCAGGATCACGTTGGCGCGGGCGACTTCATCGATTTCCTGCGCGGCGGCCTGGCTGCGTTCGGCCAGCCGCCGGACCTCGGCCGCGACAACGGCGAAGCCGGTGCCGTGCTCACCTGCATGGGCCGCCTCGATGGTGGCGTTGAGCGCCAGGAGGTTGGTCTGATAGGCGATGTCGTCGATGACCGCGATCTTGCCGGCGATCTGCTGGATCGCCTCCACCATCTGCCTGAGGGTCTGCGCGCACTGCCCTGCCTGGCTGGCAGCACCGGCGGCGATCTGCTCGGTCTGGCGCGCATTCTCGGAGGTACTGAGGATGGACCCGTGGATCTGCTCCAGTGCCATGCTGGTCTGCTCCACACCAGTGGCCTGCTCGGTCGAGGCACGGGAGAGCGACTGCGCCGTGGCGCTGACCTCCTCGGCGGTGCTGACCATGGCTTCGGCACTGGCGGTGACTTCGGCCACCACCTGGCACAGGCGTTCGATCATGGTCTTGATGGAATTCATCATGCTCCGGCCATGGCGCGGCTTCAGAGCGATCTGCTGCACGAGGTCGCCATCGGAGAGGCGTTGCATGACCGTGACCACGTCGCCCGGTTCAGCGCCCAACTGGCGTGTGAGAGTGTGGGTGATGCCCCAGCCGGCACCCAGCATGATCAGCAGGACCCCGCCGGCCATCAGGAGCACGGTCTGCAGCGCATGTTCGATGATCTCGCGTGCCGACAGGGCGCTGGCTTCGCCCAGGGCGATGTTGTAGGAACGATGGCGCGCAAAGGCGGCCTGCACGGCTTCGATAGCCCCGCGAAACTCCAGCCCCACCACGATCTTGCCCTGCTCGTCCAGGCCCTGGTCCACCAGCGCCAGCAGGCGTCGCACCACGTCCTCGAAAACGGTCAGGCGCTGGAGGTCGTCTTCCAGCATGGCCTGGTCCGTTTCATCGGTGACATAGGCCGCGCGGTAGACTTTCATCTGCTTGTCCAGGCGCTGGCGGTAGATCTCGATTTCCTGCAGGAGGCGGCGCCGGTCGCTGGGGTCCTGGTTGGCCTGGTAGTGATAGACCCGCCCCTGGATAGCATTGAAGGCGCCTTGCGCATCATCCAGCGAGGTAACGCTGGGGACGGTATTGACCTGTGCGTAGTTGGCAGCGTGGTAGACGTTCTCGATCTGGCGCAGGCTGACGGCGGCGGTGGCAGCCAGGCCCAGCATGGCCAGCACGATCAACAGAAACAGGCGCTGTCCCACCGTCAGCGCATAAGGTCTGGCCATCATGTCCTCCCCCCAGAGGTTTGCCGTGCTTGTCAGGCGGGACGGGCATTCATCCCTGCCATCCCATGGGGGCAAAACTTATAGCGTGCACAAGATATTGTCAATCTGGCATAGACGATCGGACCAGAAAGCAAGGCAGGACTGCCTTTCGAACGCGGGGCGACCACCACACTGCAGGGCAGCGCGGACATCGCCCCGGGCGGATCAGTCGAAACTGATCTGCACCTTCATCATCTTCGAACGATCACCGGCGATCTCGAAGGCCTCCACCGCCTGTGCGATGGGATAGGTGGCCGAGATCAACGGCTTGACGTCCACCAGGCGGCGGTTCATCAGCTCGACGGCCATGGCGAACTCTTCATGGAAGCGGAAGGCACCGCGCCAGTCCAGCTCCTTGCCCACCAGCAGGTTGGCCGGGAACTGGATGTCACCGCCCAGGCCCACCTGCACGATCACGGCCTGCGGACGCAGCGCCTCCAGTGCACCCACCAGCGCGCGCTCGTTGCCGCTGGCTTCGAAGAGCACGTCGAAGGTCCCCTTGTCGGCGGCGTAGGCCTTCAGCGCCTCCGGTGTCTCGGCCATGTTGATGGCGCGGTCGGCGCCCACCTTCAGTGCGGCTTCCAGCGGCATCTTCGCCACATCGGTGACCACCACTTCCAGCGCGCCGGCGCGACGGGCGGCAATCACCACCAGGGCACCGATGGGGCCGCAGCCCGTCACCAGCACGCGCTTGCCCACCAGCGGACCGGCGCGACGCACGGCATGCAATGCCACCGACAGCGGTTCAGCCATGGCGGCCTCGCCATCGCTGACGTGGTCGGCCACGACGTGGGCCTGTGAACGCTCGATGACGATTTCCTGGCGGAACGCGCCCTGTACGTGCGGGGTGCGCATGGCACTGCCGTAGAAACGCATGTCCAGGCAATGGTTCTGCTTGCCTTCCTGGCAGTATTTGCACTGACCACAGGGGCGGCTGGGCGAGATGGCGATGCGGGTACCGGGCGCGATGTCGGTGACGGCGCTGCCGACTTCCGCGATCTGGCCCGATACTTCGTGGCCCAGCACCATCGGTTCCTTGATGCGCACCACGCCGAAACCGCCGTGGTGGTAGTAGTGCAGGTCGGAACCGCAGATACCGCCGGCCTTGACCTTGACCTTCAGTTGTTGCGGCTGCAGTTCGCCGCTGTCGAGTTGCTGGATGCGCAGGTCGTGCGGAGCATGGATGACGAGGCCTTGTTGCATGATCTTCTCCTGAATGGCATCAATGGGTTACAGGGTCGCGGTGACACCGCCATCCACGTAGAGGATGTGGCCGTTCACGAAACGCGAGGCATCGCTGGCCAGGAACACGGCCGCGCCCACCAGGTCTTCGACATCGCCCCAGCGACGCGAGGGCGTGCGGCCGACCAGCCAGTCGGTGAACTTGGCATCGTTGACCAGGGCCATGTTCATCTCGGTCTTGAAATAACCCGGGCCCAGGCCATTGACCTGGATGCCGTACTTGCCCCAGTCGATCGCCATGCCCTTGGTGAACATCTTCACCGCGCCCTTGGTGGCGGTATAGGGGGCGATGCCGGGACGACCCAGTTCGCTCTGCACCGAGCAGATGTTGATGATCTTGCCGGCGCCACGCGGGATCATGTGGCGCGCCACTGCCTGGGCGGCGTAGAAGACGCTGTTGAGGTTGGTGTTGATGAGGTCGTGCCAGTCCGATTCCTTGAACTCCTCCAGCGGATTGCGGCGCTGGATGCCGGCGTTGTTGACCAGGATGTCGATGGCGCCGATCTCGCCTTCGATCTTCTGCACGGCGGCCTTGACCTCGTCAGAAGAGGTGGCGTCGAAGCTGGATTCATGGATGACGTGGCCTTCGGCACGCAGTTGCGCCGCCACAGCGGCCAGCTTGGTGGCATCGCGTCCATTGAGCACGATGGCCGCGCCCGCTTGCGCCATGCCGCGCGCCAGTGCCAGGCCGATGCCGCCGGACGAACCGGTGATCAGGGCCAGCCGGCCTTCGAGGGAAAAACCCTGCAGGCCTGCCGGCAGGGAGGTGGTCTTGGTGGTCATGTGGTCTCTTTCTTCTTGTTGGGGAGGTGGCAGATCGAAACTGCTCAGGCCGGCCTGCGCCGGAGCAGCGTTCAGTGCGCCTTTCCGGTCTCGCGCTGGAAGGCGGCGATGGCGTGGTACTCCGCTTCCAGCTTGGCCGGAATGGCCGCAAAGATGGGTTGCAGGCGGCTGTAGACCGCCACCGCGTCGGCATGCGGCGCGTGATGGTTGGTGGACCAGACCATGCCGGAAATCACCGACAGCGACGGCACCAGCCCCAAGGCCCAGGCGCCCAGCACGGCCGCGCCCAGGCAGGACGATTCCACGCTTTCCGGCACCATCACCTCGCGATTGAAGATGTCGGCCATCATCTGGCGCCACAGGGCCGAACGGGCAAAGCCGCCGGTGGCCATCATGCGCTTGGTCGGGCCGACCAGTTCTTCCAGCGCCGGCAGGATGCTGTAGAGATTGAAGATCACCCCTTCCAGCGCGGCGCGGATCATGTGGTGCTTGCCATGGTGCAGGGCCAGGCCGAAGAAGGAGCCGCGCAGGTCGGCATTCCACAGCGGTGCACGCTCGCCGGCCATGAAGGGATGGAACAGCAGCCCTTCGGCGCCGGGGCGCACCTTCTCGGCGATACGGGTCAGGGCCTCATAGGGATCGACGCCTTCATCACGGGCCGCGGCCGCCTCGGCGGTCGCCAGTTCATCGCGCACCCAACGGAAGATGTTGCCGCCGTTGTTGACCGGGCCGCCGACCACCCAGTGCTTCTCGGTCAGGGCGTAGCAGAACAGGCGGCCATGCGGGTCTGTCAGGGGCTCATCGATCACCGTGCGCATCGCGCCGGAAGTGCCGATGGTCACCGCGACGTGGCCGATCTCGATGGCGTTCACGCCCAGGTTGGAGAGCACGCCGTCATTGGCGCCGATGATGAAGGGGGTGTCCACCGACAGCCCCAGGCGCTGGGCCATCCCGGGTGACAGCGGCGGCAGGCGGTGGGTGGTCGGCACCGGCGTGGGTAACTGCTCGGGCGTGACGCCCAGCAGTTCCAGCGCACCGCGATCCCAGGCCAGCTCGCGCAGGTTGAACATGCCGGTGGCCGAGGCGATGGAGTGGTCCACCACCCACTGGCCGAACAACTGGTACAGCAGATATTCCTTGATGCCGACAAAGCGCGCCGCCTTGCTGAAGACTTCCGGCTTTTCATGGCGCATCCACATCAGCTTGCACAGCGGCGACATCGGGTGGATGGGCGTACCGGTGCGGCGGTAGATGGCGTTGCCATCGTGTTCGTGCTTGATGCGCTCGGCCCAGACCGAGGCGCGGATATCACCCCAGGTGATGCTGTTGGACAGCAGGCGGTTCTCGGCATCGAGCGCGATGACGCTGTGCATGGCCGCGCTGAAGGACAGCAGGGCGATCTCCTGCGGCGCTGCGGCGGCAGCCTTGACGGCCCCGGCAATCGAGGCCAGCGCGGCCTCGACGATCTGTTGCGGGTCCTGCTCCGCCATGCCCGGCTCGGTACAGATCACCGGGTATTCCTGCGCATGCTGTGCGACCACCTTGCCATCGAGCGTGAAGACGACAGACTTGGTGCTGGTGGTGCCGATATCGACACCGAGCATGTAGCGGGCGGAGGTGGACATGGAAATTCCTTATCTGACAGATGGCAAGACGCCCGGACCAGCCGGGCGTTGCATCGTGAGTATTAAATGACGATCAAACGACGAGGTTGAGCAACATGATGAAGATGATAGCAACAACCGAGATCAGTGTTTCCATCACCGTCCAGGTCTTGAAGGTTTCACCCACGCTCATGTTGAAGTATTCCTTGACCAGCCAGAACCCGGCATCGTTGACATGCGACAGGATCAGCGAACCGGCGCCGGTGGCCAGCACCAGCAGTTCCTTGTTGGTACCGGGGATCAGTGCCACCAGCGGGGCCACGATGCCGGCACCGGTGATGGTGGCCACCGTGGCCGAACCGGTCGCCACGCGGATCACGCCGGCCACGAACCAGGCCAGCAGCAGCGGCGAAATCTGTGCATGCACGGCCAGCTGGCCGATGGCAGTCCCCACACCGGAATTGACCAGCATCTGCTTGAAGCCGCCACCGGCACCGATGATCAGCACGATGGCCGCGGTCGGCGCCAGGCTCTGATCGACGAACTTCAACACCTGCTGGCGGGTGAAGCCACGGGCCAGGCCGAAGGTCCAGATCGCCAGCAACAGCGCGGCCAGCAGGGCCACGATGGGGTTGCCGATGAAATCCATCAGGTCGCGCACGGCGTGGCCTTCAGGCAGGGTAACGTCGACGAAGGTCTTCAGCAGCATCAGGAACACCGGCGAAAGCACCGTCACCAGGGTGGTGGTGAAGCCCGGCAGGTTGCTGGTCTGCGGCTCGCGCGCCAGTTGCGCCATCAGTTCTTCCGAAGGCTTGATGTCGACGTAGCGCGAGATGAAGGAACCGAACATGGGGCCGGCGATGATGACCGTCGGCAGGCCCACCAGCAGGCCGTAGAAGATGGTCTTGCCGATGTCGGCACCGAAGATGCCGATGGCCAGCAGCGGCCCCGGATGCGGCGGTACCAGGCCGTGCATCACCGACAGGCTGGCCAGCATGGGCATGCCGATCTTGAACAGCGGCACGCCGGAGCGACGCGCCACGATGAATACCAGCGGGATCAGCAAGACGAAGCCGATTTCGAAGAACAGGGGAATACCGACCAGGAAGGCCCCCATCATCATGGCCCAGTGCACGCGCTCGCGGCCGAAGGCACGCACCAGCGTCTGCGAGATCTGGTCGGCACCGCCGGACTCGGCCATCAGCTTGCCCAGCATGGTACCCAGGCCCAGCACGATGCCGACGAAGCCCAGCACGCCGCCGAAGCCGTCCTGGAAGGACTTGACGATCTTGGGCAGCGGCATGCCCGAGATCAGACCGAGGAAGCCCGAGGTGATCGTCAGGGCGATGAAAGGATGGATGCGCAAGCGCGTGATCATCAGGATCAGCGCGAGGATCGCAATGACTGCATTGAACAGCAAGGTGGCGTCGTGGCTCATTCCCAGCATGGGATCTCCGATTGCCGATAGCCGATGCCGTGCGGCCCGCAAAGAGCCGCAGCAGCGTGGCCCCGGCGCGAGGCTGAGGACGGACGTCTCCTGCGGCCTGCCCTGGCGGGAGGCGCGAACATCTGCACTATCTGCGTAGTGTTATCTGATTGACCTGAGTGTGGTATGCCGCCGCTGACCCCGCCGCCGTGTGCCCGGAGGTTCGGATGTTAGCGTTAACATGGGGCGCGATGATAACGCTAACATTTTGCGCGGGTCAAACACTTGTTGTGCTGCAGTGCGGCAGAAGGAGGGGCGAACGGAGGGCCGGGCGTGCCGTACGGAAATCATTTTCCTTCGGGTGTGCTCCGGACTCATCCTGCCGGGCGAGGATGGCGGTGCTCTGTCGGCGTGTCTTCGATACGCCGCTGCGCGGCTACTCAGTCCGAACGGGAGGGGGTGATGGCCTGTGAGCGGTTGGCGGTTGGCGGTTGGCGGTTGGCGGTTGGCGGTTGGCGGTGGACGGTGGGCGCAGGATGAAGAGAGGAAGCGTTGATCATCGGAAACCGTTCGGACTGAGTAGCGGCATGGCCGCGTATCGAAGGCGCAGCGTCTCCTCGCATCCCACAGGAATCACGCCCTCCCACCCCGCAAGCAGGTATCATGTCGCCACCCTGAATTGACCGCACTCTCCCGCTCTCCATGACCCAGCGCGCAGCACCCAAATCCACGCCCAGGCCCAAGCCGAAGTCTTCCGCCCCCGCACGCGGCAGCCGCGCCACCGGTCGCGTCACCATCATTGATGTGGCAGCCGAGGCCGGGGTCAGTCCGATGACGGTATCGCGTGCACTGAAGACGCCGGCCCTGGTGCAGGAACAGTCCCGCCAGCGCATCCTGGAGGCCATTGCCCGGCTCGGCTATGTTCCCAACCAGGCCGCCTCGACGCTGGCCTCGGCACGTTCGCAGGTAATAGCGGTACTGGTGCCTTCTCTCAC
Organism: Herbaspirillum sp. C7C2; assembly: GCF_022627865.1. Lineage (NCBI taxonomy): Bacteria > Pseudomonadati > Pseudomonadota > Betaproteobacteria > Burkholderiales > Oxalobacteraceae > Herbaspirillum > Herbaspirillum sp. C7C2. Next base: position 690,857 of record NZ_JABXGI010000001.1, on the reverse strand, counting down.
CAATGCGGTCTTCATCGAAACCCTCTCGGGTATCCGCGACTACCTGGCCGGTGCCGGTTACCAGTTCCTCATCGGCGAGACCGGTTACGTGCGGGACAAGGAAGAACAACTCATCGCCACCTACCTGGCCCATGCGCCGGCCGGCTTCCTGCTCTCCAGCAGCGAACAGCACGACATCCTGCAGGCCCGCCCCGGCAGCCGCGACATCCCGGCCGTACGCATGTTCGACCTGGGACGCAGCCAGCACGACCTGTCGGTGGGTTTCTCGCAGACCCGCGCCGGGCAGGCGGTGGCACGCCATCTGGTCCAGCGCGGCTATCGCCGACCGGCCTTCCTGGCGGCGCAGCTGGACCCGCGCATGATGAAGCGTCGAGAGGGTTTCCGCAAAGGCCTGATCGAGGCCGGCATCCAGCCGGATATCGAGGTGCTGCTGCCGGAACCGACCACCGTCAACATGGGCGCGCAATTGCTGCGCCGCGTGCTGGAGCAGCATCCGGACTGCGATTCGGTCTTCTGCTGCAACGACGACCTGGCCCTCGGTGCGCTCTTCGAATGTCAGCGCCAGGGCATCAGCGTGCCGGGGCAGATGGCCATCGCCGGCTTCAACGACCTCTCCTGGGCCGCTTGTGCCACGCCGTCCATCACCACGGTGGTGACGCCGCGCTATGACATCGGCTACAAGTCGGCCGAGATGCTGGTGCGCCAGCTCAAGGGCGAAGACATCGCCAAGGGCCGCCTGGACCTGGGCTTCGAACTGGCCGTGCGCGAGAGCACCTGAACCGGCGAAGGGCTTCGTCGGCACCTGCTGCGCAAGGGAGCTGCCTCCCGGCGAACCACCTCATCGGTCCGCCGCATCCCGTCCATCCATGGACGAATCACCATCAATAATCCATCCAACGCTGGCCGCTGGCTCTGGACAGATGCGGTCCATTCTCTACAATCTTCCGGTGTCGTCCAGGCTGCTGCCGCATCGCATCGGGACGGCATTCCTATAAATAATATGCACATTCTCAAGTCCAGATCATCAGGAGCATCCCTCATGCAGACATTCACCGGTCTTTGCAAACCCGCCGCCATGGCCCTGCTGCCCTTGTGCGGCGCACTGGCCTTCCTGCCGGCCAGCGCCCAGACGGCACCACCGGCGGCCCCCGTGGTCAAGTACGACCTGACCTACGACATCATCAGCCCGGTCCATAGCCAGCACGGCATGGTCGCCACCGAACAGGAACTGGCCACCAAGGTCGGCGTGGACATCCTCAAGAAGGGCGGCAACGCCGTCGATGCGGGCGTGGCGGTCGGATTCGCGCTGGCGGTGGTGCTGCCCAATGCGGGCAACATCGGCGGTGGCGGTTTCATGATGATCCACGACGCCAAGACCGGCAAGAACGTGGCCCTGGACTTCCGCGAGATGGCGCCGCAGCGCGCCACCCGCAACATGTACCTGGACGACAAGGGCAACGTGGTCCCCGGCCGTTCGCTCTACACCCACCTGGCCGTGGGCGTACCGGGCACGGTGGCGGGCCTGTCGCATGCGCTCTCCAAATACGGCACGATGAAGCTGTCGCAGGTCATCCAGCCGGCGGTCGAACTGGCCGAAAAAGGCTACCCGGTCAGCCGCAGCCTGGCGCTGATCCTGGCTGCCGAGCGTGAGCACCTGGGCCAGTGGGATTCGTCCAAGGCGATCTTCTTCAAGGAAGGTCGTCCCCTCAAGGAAGGCGAAATGCTGGTCCAGAAGGATCTGGCCAAGTCCCTGCGCCTGATCGCCAAGGAAGGCCCCAAGGCCTTCTATGACGGCGCCATCGCCAGGAAGATCGTGGCCGAGATGGACAAGCACGGCGGTCTCATCAGCGCCGACGACCTGCGCAACTACAAGGTGGTCGAACGCGTGCCGGTATCGGGCAACTATCGCGGCTACCAGGTGATGTCCATGCCGCCGCCAAGCTCGGGCGGGGTGCACATCATCCAGATGATGAACATCCTGGAACGTTATCCGCTCAAGCAATACGGCGCCGACAGCGCCCAGACCATCCACCTGATGGCCGAAGCCATGAAGCTGGCCTACGCCGACCGTTCGGAATACCTGGGCGATCCGGATTTCACCAAGGTCCCCGTCAAGGGCCTGACCTCGCGCGCCTACGCCGACGAACTGGCCAAGAAGATCAACCCGGATCGCGCCACGCCTTCCACCGAGATCAAGCCGGGCCAGCCGCAGCCGTATGAAAGCGACCAGACCACCCACTACTCGGTGGCCGACAAGGACGGCAACCTGGTGGCCACCACCTATACCCTGAACCTGAACTTCGGCAGCGGCATCGTCGCCACCGGCACCGGCATCACCTTGAACAACGAGATGGATGACTTCGCCGCCAAGCCGGGCGTACCCAATGCCTTCGGCCTGATCGGTGGCGACGCCAATGCAGTGGGACCGTATAAGCGACCGCTGTCGTCGATGTCGCCCACCTTCGTGCTCAAGGACGGCAAGCCCTTCCTGGTCACCGGCAGCCCGGGTGGCAGCCGCATCATCACGACCACGATGCAGACCATCCTCAACGTGATCGACCACGACATGAACGTGGCCGAAGCCACCATCACTCCGCGCATCCACCATCAGTGGGCGCCGGACCAGCTGCGCGTGGAAAAGGGGCTCTCCGCCGATACCCTGAAGATCCTGCAGGACAAGGGCCAGAAGATCAGCGTGCAACCCTCCATGGGACGCACGCAGACCATCCAGATCCGGGAAGACGGCTTTGACGGCTTCTCCGATCCGCGCAATCCGGATGGACGTACGCTGGGGTTCTGATCTGACTCGCGTGACATGAAGTATGCATCACCCTGCCCCGTCACTGATTGACGGGGCAGGCAGTGAAGAGAGAAACCGGTTCCTGATTTTCAGGGACCGGTTTTTTTTCGACTGTGTGGGATGTGGGGCGATGACGCATTTCTCGTCAGACATCCCGGGATGAGAGGTGAAAGCTGAGGACGACTGATGGATGCTGACGTAATCCACGGTTCATCTCCCTTGCCACCCGTCTGAATATCTATACCGGGAAAATAAAGTTAGTTCTTTTGCGCCTCCCGAGCATGCACTCCAACCTCCGACATACTTTTTCCAACGCGCCTTTGTCAGCCTCATCCATTCGGAGCAAGGCATGAGTCCATGCAGAGCATCTCTCGGGCGACGGCTCAAATCCGTTCGCCTGCAACTGGGTATCAGCCAGCGCCAGTTCGCCATTGCGCTGGGCACTGCACCCAACCACATCTACCAGATTGAACGTGGTCGCAGCATGCCCGGTGCCAAACTGCTGCGCGGTATGCGCGAGCGGTTCGGCATCGATATCAACTGGCTGCTCAGTGGTGACGCCGATTATGTCGCCACCACGCTGCTGGAACGTGAATTGGAAAAGCTGGTCCGGCAATTCCGACACGCAGATCGTTCTGCTCGGGCGATGTTGTTGAAGACGGCGAGTTTCACGGCGTCTGCATCTCTGTGAGGCGTTGCCACGGCGGTAAAAGCAGCAGCAGCGCTATCGAAGCCCCCTCCCCGCCCCCGAAACAAAAAATGCCGTCCAGCACGACGCTGAACGGCATTCCTGGTGCAAGGACCGGCGTGGTCCTCAGTCAGGCACAGACCTACTCCCGCATCTCCACCATCTTCGGATAGACCTTCACCAGCACGATCTTCGGCCCAGACATGCGCTTGATGACCACGTCGAAGGCGGGAAACTCGATCTTCTGGCCTTCCTTGGGGAGGTCGCCCAATTTCTCCATCACCAGGCCACCGACGGAGTCGATGCTGTCGTCGTACTCGATGTCGATGCCCAGCATGTTCTCCAGCGTGACGATGGGCAGGCTGCCCTTGCCCAGCAGGGTACCGTCGTCCTGGCGGGTCCACTCGCCGGTGTTGTGGCGGAATTCGTCGCGGATCTCACCCACCAGCAGGCTGAGCATATTGTCCAGGGTGATGAAGCCCTGCGGCGGCTGGCCCTTCTTGCCGATGACGGCGAAGTGCGGCGTGCCGGTGCGGAAGCGGCGCAGCAGGTCCAGCGCCGGCAAGGCGGGCGAGATGAACTGCACCGGGCGCAGATAATCCTTCAGGTTGCCGATGGCGCGACCATCCTGCTGTGCCAGGAACACGTCCTTCAGGTGGACCAGGCCCAGCACCTGCTGGCGCTCGGCGTCGAAGTAGGGATAACGCGAATAGCGGTTGCGGTAGATGATGTCCAGGTTTTCTTCCTGGGTCTTGTCATCGCCCAGGGCCACGATTTCACTGGCGGGGCGCATGATGTCGGCCACGTCCAGTTCGGCGAAGTTCAGGCTCTGGGCCAGCATGTTCCATTCGTCGCGGGTGAACTTGCCACTCTTGCCGCTCTTGCCACCGGCGCGCAGGATCAGCTTGAGTTCATCTGAGGAATAGTGCGCGTCATGCCCATGGCCGGCGCCCAGTCCGGCCACGCGCAGCAGCCAGTTGGAGCTGGCGTTGAGCACCCAGATCAGCGGATACATGCCCCAGTAGAAGCCATACAGCGGCACCGCGCACCACAGGCCCAGCTTTTCCGGGCTGCGGATGGCCATGGACTTGGGGGCCAGTTCGCCGGCCACGATGTGCAGGAAGGAAATGACGAAGAAGGCAAAGACGAACGAGATGCCGTGGATCAGTTCCTGGTTGGTCACGCCCACCAGCGAGAAGAGCGGTTCCAGCAGCCGGGCGAATGCCGGTTCACCGATCCAGCCCAGGCCCAGCGAGGCCAGGGTGATACCGAGTTGGCAGGCGGAGAGATAGGCGTCCAGTTGATTGTGGACCACGGCCAGGATGCGGCCGCGCAAGCCTTGTGTTTTTGCGATGGCCCTGATGCGCGTTTGACGCAACTTGACCAGACTGAATTCTGCAGCGACGAAAAAACCGTTCAACGCAACCAGGAAGAAGGCTGCGACGATCAGTAATATGTTTTCCAACGAGGGTTCCTATCGGGGTTGTCAAAGGGCCCGGACGCAATGAGCCGGTCCGGACCCGGTAATTTACCATGGGTCGGCGGGCGAACCGGTTTTGCTATCAAAATAACAATATCGCACGCATCAGCCGACTGGAACGGGCAAAACCCTCCATCACGTTGGCGAAGCCATCATCTCCTGCCCCGCCTGCAACAGGAAATCCCGCAGCAGTCGTGCACTCGGCCCCACGCGCTGGGCGTGGACCAGATAGATTTCCAGTGGCGCGGTCTGCACCTGCGGTAGCACCCGCACCAGTTCACCCGAGGCCAGCAGGGTCGCGGCGTCATAGGCTGGCAGCCTGGCCAGGCCCTCACCGGCCAGCACGAAGGCCAGGCGCGAGGCGGCGCTGTCGGTGATCACGTCACCCCGGACGGGGACCTGGATTTCCCGCTCGCCCTGCTGCAGGGACAGGGTCTTCTGATTGGGCGGGTAGACCACCCAGCGGTGCTGGGCCAGCTCCTCCACGCTGGTCGGCGCCCGATAGCGGCGCAGGTAGGCGGGCGCCGCGCAGAGCATGGTGGGCTCCTTGACCAGACGACGTGCCACCAGGCTGGAATCGGCCAGCGGACCGGCGCGCACGGCCAATTCCATCCCCTGCTGCACGAGATCGACATTGCTGTCGTTCATCGCCACGTGCAGGCGCACGGAAGGGTAACGACGACGAAACTCCAGCAACGCCGGCAGGATGCGCTTGTTGCCGAAATGATGCGAACAGGTGATGCGCACCTCGCCGCTGGGCTCGGCACGCAGCAGTTCCATGCCGCGAATGCCGTCGTGGGCCTCGTCCAGCAGGCGCTCGCAATGCACCCGGAAAGCCTCCCCGGCCGGCGTCAGGCTGAAGCTACGCGTGCTGCGCTGGGCCAGCGGCACGCCCAGCCGGGTCTCCAGCGCCCGTATGTGATGGCTGACGACCGCCCGTGTCAGGCCCAGTGCACGCGCACCGGCGGCAAAGCTACCGGCGCGCACCACCGTGGCAAATACGGCCATGGCACGCAGTTCGTCGAGGATGGGGGCGTCATCAGGCATGGAGGATTGTATCAATCAGTTTGACATTTCGTAAGCATAACAGACTCTACCGCAACAACCGGCTCTTCCCTATAGTTTGATCAACCGCAGCGATGCGGCATCTACCCAATCATCCGACTATAAGGAGCTTTATCATGAGCATGAAGACTGTCCTCTTTATTTTGACAAATAGTGCGACCATCGGTCCCAATTCGCGCGCCACCGGCTACTTCTTCCCGGAAGTGGCGCATCCCGTCGAGGTGTTCGAGCAGGCTGGCATCGCGGTGGAGTTCGCCTCGCCCCTGGGCGGCACCCCGCCGGAAGACGGCTACGACGCCAACGACCCGGCGCAGCTGGCTTTCCGCAACGGCCTGGCGATCCGTCGCATGGCACGCAGCCGCAAGCTGTCCGAAGTGGATGTGCTGGACTATGACGCCATCTTCTTCCCGGGGGGCCTGGGTCCGATGGTGGATATCGCGGTCGACCCCGAGGTCAAGCGCGCCATCGCCCGCGCCTGGGATGCGGGCAAGATCGTCTCGGCCGTCTGCCACGGGCCGGCGGCGTTCCTGGGGGTGACGCTGGGGGATGGCACGCCTTTGCTGCGCGGTCGCAAGCTGACCTCCTTCTCCAACGAAGAGGAAGCCAACTACGCCCAGGCCGACGTCCCCTTCCAGCTGGAAGACGCCCTGCGTGCCGAAGGTGCCGAACACACGTCGACTGCACCCTGGCAAGCCCAGGTGGTGGTCGATGGTCGGCTCATCACGGGCCAGAACCCGGCTTCCGGCGCCGGCATGGCCGCCGCCGTGGTGCAGGCACTGACTGCGGAGGCAGCATGAACGCCGCCGACGCCATCACCGTGCTGGCACGCTGGCAGCCGGCGCCCAATGCCATGGCCGAGGTACTGGCCCTGGCCGAGGAAATGCGCCAGCGTTCACTGGCCGAGCCGGGTTGCCTGGGCTATGAAATCTATCGCTCGCCGGCAGGGCCGGAAGCGGTGTTGCTGGTGGAACGCTACCGCGATGCCGCCGCCCTGGAAAAGCACAAGCAGTCGGCGCACTACCAGTTGCTGGTCACCGGCCAGGTGTTGCCGCTGCTGGCCTATCGCAAGGTGGACCTGCTGCGTGCCTGCACGCCGGCATGAGCGCCAGGCAGGGGGAGGCTGATCGCCCTACCCTGCCGGCTCAGGCTTCAATACGTCACGGAATTCTTTAGCGGACTTCAGAAGCCTTCCAGCACCACCTTGCCCCGCGCCCGATTGGTCTCGATCAGGGCATGCGCGCGGCGCAGATTCTCGGCATTGATGCTGCCGAAATGCTCGCCCGTGGTGGTGCGCAGCACACCCTCGTCGATCAGTTGCGCCACGCGTTGCAGGAGCTCGTGCTGGCGGATCATGTCGGCGGTCTGGAACATGGAGCGCGTAAACATCAGCTCCCAGTGCAGCGAAATGCTCTTGCGCTTGAGCGGCACCACATCCAGCGTGGCCGGGTCGTCGATCAGGGCCAGTTGGCCCTGCGGCGCCAGTACCTCGACGATCTGCACAAAGTGCTGGTCGGTGTGGGTCAGGCTGATGACGATATCGACCTCGGGGATGCCGATCTTCTCCAGCTGCGGCTTGAGCGGCTGGCTATGGTCGATCACGTGGTGCGCACCCAGCTCCTGCACCCATTGCACGGTCTCCGGGCGCGAGGCGGTGCCGATGACGGTCAGTTGCGTCAGGCGACGGGCCAACTGGGTCAGCATGGAGCCGACACCCCCGGCAGCACCGATGATGAGCAGGCTGCGTCCCTGGCCACCACCTTCCGGCACGGCCACGCGGTCGAACAGCAGTTCCCAGGCCGTGATGGCCGTCAGCGGGATGGCGGCTGCATCGGCGTGGCCCAGGCTGGCGGGCTTGCGGCCGACGATGCGCTCGTCGACCACGTGCAGTTCGCTGTTGGAGCCGGATCGGGTGATGGAGCCGGCATAGAACACTTCATCGCCAGGCTGGAACAGCGTTACTGCCGATCCCACGGCGCGCACCACGCCCGAGGCGTCCCAGCCCAGTACGCGCGGCTCCTTGACGGGCGAGCCGGCGCGCACCTTGGTATCGACCGGATTGACCGAGATCGCCTTGACCTCGACCAGCAGGTCGCGCTCGCCCGGTGTGGGCTCGGGCAGGGTGGTATCGATCAGGGACTCGGGGTTGCTGATGGGCAGGCCGTGCTGCCTGTAGACGATGGCTTTCATGGGAAATCCTTTCCTGTGGAACATGAGGGTTGCATCAGGCAGGAGGCTTGTATCTGCCTGCCTTGCATGGACACCATCTTAGGTCCGCAAGCTCGCGACCGCCAGAACCTGCCCCGATAAAGACTTTCATCGCAGAAGCGAAAATCGCCCGCAATCCCTTGCTGCAGGCGGCTCACGCCAGATGCGGCTTGATCACCGCAGCCAGCTTGTCGAACGCCCGGGCGATCTCGTCATTGGGGACACTCGCATAGCCCAGCAGCAGTCCACGCCGCGCACCACGGGCATGCATGTAGTAGCGCGACAGCGGTCGCACCACGATACCGGCGGCCAGCGCCTGCTCGCAGATGAGCACGTCGTCGCATTCCTGCGGCAGACCCAGCACCAGGTGCAGGCCGGCCTCGCCGCCGGTGATGGTCATCTTTTCGCCGAAGTGGCGATTGATGGCCTGTTGCAGCAACTGCAGCCGTTCCGCGTAGAGCACCCGCATCTTGCGGATGTGCGACGCAAAATGCCCCTCGGCCATGAAGTCGGCCAGCGTCGCCTGCAGGAACACCTGGCCGTTGCGGTACAACTCGGCGATGCCGGTGGCGAAGGCGCGGGAGAGCGATTCCGGCACCACCAGGAAACCGATGCGCAAGCCCGGGAACATGATCTTGCTGAAGGTCCCCATGTAGAGCACCCGGTCCTGTGTATCCATGCCCTGCAGCGAAGCCAGCGGCCGTCCACCGTAGCGGAATTCGCTGTCGTAGTCATCCTCGATGATCCACACCTTGTGGGTGGCGGCGTATTCCAGCAGCATGCGCCGCCGCGACAGGCTCATCACCATGCCCAGCGGGTACTGGTGCGAAGGCGTGGTGCAGATGAAGCGCGGTGGCCGGCGCAGGTTGGCCAGGCGCATGCGCATGCCTTCCTGGTCCACCGCGATGGGGACCGACTGGATGCCCAGCGAATTGAGCACGCTGCGCGTACCCCAGTAGCAGGGGTCTTCGACCCAGGCGGTATCGCCATGCTCGCCCAGCAGCTTGACCACGATGTCGATCGATTGGTGGATGCCGGTGGTGATCAACACCTGCGAGGCCGTGCAATTGACCGAGCGCGCCACGCGCAGGTATTCGGCGATCTGCTCGCGCAGCCCCGCATAACCGGCGCCGGGGCCATAGGTCAGCAGGTCGGAATTGGAACGGCGCCAGTGCTTGTTCTGCAGCCGCCCCCAGATCTTGTAAGGCACACAGGTGACGTCCGGCACACCTGGCATGAAGGCACCCCACTGGCGCTCGCCGACACCGGCCTGCCGCGTCAGCAACGCACCCCGCGCCGACAGTTCGGACTTGCCGGAGGGGTCCGTCAGCGGCTCCTTGCGCTCCACTGCTTCGGGCATCTGGTCCGGCGCCGTGTCGGCCACGAAGGTTCCGGCGCCGGTGCGGCTTTCCAGATACCCCTCGGCCAGCAACTGCTCATAGGCATAGGTCACGGTATTGCGCGAGGTCCCCAGCTCAGTGGCGAGGTCGCGCGAGGACGGCAATTGCATGCCGGCCGGCAAGGTGTGGGCCAGGATGGCTTCGCGGATCAACTGGTAGATCTGCCGATTCACCGGAACGGCAGCCGCGGTCTTGCCTGTGCGGGGGCTTTTCGCTGCGGCGCTTTCCCGGCCGGCAGCGGCACGGCCCTTGCCCGGACCGGCCTTGGACGAAGGTCGGTTGATGCGCAGCAGCAGATAGTCGGACAAGGAGGCAAGTTTCAAGTGGCACCATCAGATATTTGAAATTGGCTCTATATTACAGTGCCACTTGGGTTTTATATTGTTTCCCGACTCAGCAATTTCCGCGCCGTGCCGGCGCCATTCAACGCAGCAAGAACGGAGCAAGCAATGACCACCCAGGTGACCAACCAGGAACTGCAACAACGAAAGAACGCCGCCACCCCGCGCGGCGTGGGCGTGATGTGCGACTTCTACGCCGAGCGTGCCGTCAACGCCGAGTTGTGGGATGTCGAGGGCCGCCGCTTCATCGACTTCGCCGCCGGCATCGCCGTGCTCAACACCGGCCACCGTCATCCGAAGCTGCTCGACGCCATGCGCGCCCAGATGGAGAAGTTCACCCACACCGCCTACCAGATCGTGCCCTATGCCAGCTACGTGGAACTGGCCGAGCGCATCAACGCCGTGACCCCGGGCGACTACCCCAAGAAGACCGCCTTCTTTTCCACCGGCGCCGAGGCGGTGGAAAACGCCATCAAGATCGCCCGCGCCCATACCGGCCGTCCTGGCGTGATCGCCTTTGCCGGCGGCTTCCACGGCCGGACCATGATGGGCATGGCGCTGACCGGCAAGGTCGCTCCCTACAAGCTGGGCTTCGGGCCCTTCCCGGGCGACGTCTACCACGCCCCCTACCCCAGCGCGCTGCATGGCATCAGCACCGAGGATGCGCTGGAAGCCGTCAAGGGCCTCTTCAAGAGCGACATCGAAGCGCGCCGCGTGGCCGCCATCATCCTGGAGCCGGTGCAGGGCGAAGGCGGCTTCTACGCCGCCCCGGCCGACTTCATGCGCGGCCTGCGCGCCATCTGCGACGAGCACGGCATCCTGCTGATCGCCGACGAAGTGCAGTCCGGCTATGGCCGTACCGGCAAACTGTTTGCGATGGAACATTACGATGTGCTGCCCGATTTGATGACCATGGCCAAGAGCCTGGCCGGTGGCATGCCGCTGTCGGCCGTCAACGGTCGTGCCGAGATCATGGATGCGCCCGCCCCCGGTGGCCTGGGCGGCACCTATGCCGGCAATCCCCTGGCGGTGGCCTCGGCGCTGGCGGTGCTGGACGTGATGCAGGAAGAAAAGCTGGTGGCCCGTGGCGCGCGCCTGGGCGACAAGCTGCAGGAGCATCTCAAGGAGCTGCGTTCGGCCGTGCCGCAGATTGCCGAAGTGCGCGGCGTGGGTGCCATGGTCGCCGTCGAGTTCGCCGACCCGGCCACCGGCAAGCCGGATGCGGACTACACGAAGAAGGTGCAACAACACGCCCTGGATCACGGCCTGCTGCTGCTGACCTGCGGCAGCTACGGCAACGTGATCCGCTTCCTGTTCCCGCTGACGATTCCTGATGCCGTCATGGACGAAGCGCTGGGCATCCTGGCCGCAGCCATCAAGCTGGCCTGAGATTTGCATTGCAGGGCAGCTGCAGAATCAATAGCAGATCAGTAACAGGGTAGACGGGCCGGACGACGAATCCGGCCCCGCGTAGAGAGAGGATCGATGATGGCAGCTTATGCAATGAAGCAGGCACCCCAGCAACAAGCGACGGCCGACAGCAACAGCGATGTGCTGGTGCAGTTCTGTGGCGTGAAGAAGACCTATGACGGCGAGAACCTGATCGTCAAGAGCCTGGACCTGGAGATTCGCCGTGGCGAATTCCTGACCCTGCTCGGCCCCTCGGGTTCGGGCAAGACCACCTGCCTGATGATGCTGGCGGGGTTCGAGTTTCCCACCGGCGGCGAGATCCGTCTCGATGGCCAGTTGCTCAACCGCGTGCCGCCCCACAAGCGCAACATCGGCATGGTGTTCCAGAACTATGCGCTGTTCCCGCACATGACCATCGCCCAGAACGTGGCCTATCCGCTGTCGGTGCGCAAGATGGATCGCGCCACCCGCGAAGCCAAGGTCAAGCAGGCGCTGGACATGGTGCAGATGGGGAAATTCGGCGACCGCTATCCGACCCAGCTCTCGGGCGGCCAGCAGCAGCGCGTGGCGCTGGCGCGCACACTGGTCTTCGATCCGCAACTGGTGTTGATGGACGAACCGCTGGGCGCGCTCGACAAGCAGCTGCGCGAACACATGCAGCTGGAACTGAAGGCCCTGCACAAGCGCCTGGGCGTGACCTTCGTCTATGTCACCCACGACCAGAGCGAAGCCCTCACCATGTCCGACCGCGTGGCCGTCTTCGACCAGGGCGTGATCCAGCAGCTGGCCCCAGTGACCGAACTCTACGAATATCCCGACAACCAGTTCGTGGCCAACTTCATCGGCGACAACAACCGTTTCAAGGGCAGCGTGGAATCGGTACAGGGCGAGCACTGTACCGTGCGCCTGGCCGATGGCACCGTGCTGACCGGTCTCAATGTCCACCGCGCGCACGCCGGCCAGACCATCACCGCCTGCGTGCGCCCCGAACGCATCCGCCTGGCCGCAGGTGGCAGCAGCGAACCCAACAGCCTGCGCGCCACCATCGGCGGCCTGATCTATTTCGGCGACCATGTGCGTGTGCGTTGCACCGTCACAGGGCAGGAAGATTGCTTCGTCAAGCTCTCGCTCTCCGACCCGGCGCTGGCCGGCCTGGCCGAGGGCAGCAGCGTGGTGCTGCATATCGCGCAGGATCGCCTGCGCTGCTTCCTCTGAGCGCCCGGCTCATTCCCGTTTACTTAGTTTTTCTTAGCTTTTTTGTTTCGCCGTACCTTGATGTTGCAGTTCCATTTGTTAGTTTTCCAGGCAACGCAGATTGCCCATGAAGTCCGATCCAGCGCAACAACGTCACACAGTCAACAAGCACGATAACCAACGAGGAACAACAATGAAACGCCTGACACCCGCCCTGCTGTCCCCGCTCGCCCTGGGCCTGCTGCTTTCCGGCGCGGCCTCTGCCGCTGAACTGACCCTGGTCAACTTCGGCGGCGCCAATGGCAACGCGCAGAAGGTCGCCTACGTCGAACCCTTCCAGAAGAGCACCGGCACCAAGGTCGTGACTGCCGAATTCAACGGTGAACTGGCCAAGGTCAAGGCCATGGTCGAAACCAGGAAGGTCAGCTGGGACGTGGTGGAAATCGATGGCGGCGACCTCAACCGCGCCTGTGACGATGGCCTGATCGAAAAGCTGGACCTGGCCAAGACCATCAAGAAGGACGACTACATCCCCGAAGCCACCGTCAGCGAATGCGGCATGGGCGCCTTCGTCTGGTCCACCGTGCTGGCCTACAACGCCGACAAGCTCAAGACCGCACCGACCGGCTGGGCCGATTTCTGGGACACCAAGAAATACCCCGGCAAGCGCGGCATGAAGAAGAGCGCCCAGTACAACCTGGAATTCGCCCTGATGGCCGACGGCGTGCCGACCAAGGACGTCTACAAGGTGCTGGCCACCAAGGAAGGCGTGGACCGCGCCTTCAAGAAACTGGACCAGCTGAAACCCAACATCCAGTGGTGGGACGCGGGCGCCCTGCCGGCACAGTTCCTGGCCTCGGGTGACGTGGTCATGGCCAACGCCTACAACGGCCGCATCGATGCCGCCCAGCGCGAAGGCAAGAACCTCAAGGTGGTCTGGACCGGCAGCGTCTATACCCTGGATTACTGGGTGATCCCCAAGGGTTCGCCGAACAAGGCCCTGGCCGAGAAGTTCATCAGCTTCGCCAGCCAGCCTGAGAACCAGAAGGTCTATGCCAACAACATCGCCTACGGCCCCGTCAACAAGGGCGCCCTGAAGCTGCTGGACGCCAAGACCCTGGGCAACCTGCCGACCTCGCCGGCCAATGCCAAGGACGCCGTGCAACTGAGCCTGCAGTTCTGGACCGACCACGGCGAAGAGCTGGAGCAGCGCTTCGCCGCCTGGATCGCGAAGTAAGAGGCCCCATGCAGCTGCGCGCTCCCACTCCCGTTCGTCCTGAGTAGCGGCGTAGCCGCGTATCGAAGGCGCCCACCTCTGTGCGCCTTCGATACGGCCCTCGCAGAGCCTACTCATTCCGAACGGGAGCGGGTATTGCAGCAGCAGTTGCATGCGTCCTGCAACGGCGCGCTGATTTCCAGGAACCGTTGCGTTGAACACCGCTGCCACCGGACTACCGAGACATGACCACCATCGCCACCCGCACCGCCGCCGCCATGCCCCTGGCCGAACCCGACCCGCAGCAACTCAAGCGTGAACTGCACGCCGCCCAGACCCGCAAGCGACTGGGCGCACTGGCACTGATCGCCCCACTGGCGATCTTCCTGCTGCTGACCTTCGTGGCCCCCATCGTGGCGCTGCTGCAGCGCGCCGTGGAAAATCCCGAAGTCGCCGCTACCCTGCCGCAGACGGTGGCGGTACTGTCGCGCTGGGACCGCAAGGCCGCCCTGCCCGACCAGGCTTTCGCCGCCCTGGCCGAAGACCTGGCCCGCGCCAAGGAAGAGACCACCGCCGGCAACCTGGCGCGCCGTCTCAATATCGAAATCGCCGGCTCGCGCTCGCTGGTGATGGGTACCACCCGCGCCATGCCGCTGCGCGACGCCGACGGCAAGCCACTGGCACCGGCCGCCGCGCGCGAGGCCATCATCGCCCTCAATCCGCTCTGGGGCCAGCCCGACATCTGGCGCGTGATCGCCCAGAACGGCTCGGTCTATTCACCCTATTACCTGCTGGCCTCGCTGGACCTGCGCCAGAACGTCTTTGGCGACATCGAAGCTGCCGCGCCCGAATCGGCCATCTACCGCACCATCTTCGGCCGTACCTTGTGGATGAGCGCGGTGGTCACCCTGATCACGCTGCTGCTGGCCTATCCGCTGGCCTACTGGCTGTCCACCATGTCGGAGCGCCGTGCCAACCTGCTGATGATCCTGGTGCTGATCCCCTTCTGGACCTCGATCCTGGTGCGCGTGGCGGCCTGGATCGTGCTGCTGCAATCGGAAGGCCTGGTCAACAAGGCCCTGATGCTGGCCGGCCTGACGCAGTCGCCGCTGGAACTGGTGTTCAACCGGGTCGGCGTGTATATCTCGATGACCCACATCCTCCTGCCCTTCATGATCCTGCCGCTCTACAGCGTCATGAAGTCGGTGCCGCCGACCTACCTGAAGGCGGCCGTGTCGCTGGGTAGTCACCCGTTCGCCGCATTCTGGCGCGTCTATGTGCCGCAGACCTATCCGGGCGTGGGTGCCGGCGTGCTGCTGGTATTCATCATGGCCGGTGGCTACTACATCACCCCGGCCCTGCTGGGCGGCCCCAACGAACAGATGGTGAGCTACTTCATCGCCTACTTCATCAATACCACCATCAACTGGGGCATGGCCTGCGCGCTGGGCGCCCTGCTGCTGGCCGCAACCCTGGTGCTGTACAGCGTCTACCGCCGCTTCGCCAAGGTCGACGTCGGCATCGGATGAGCTTGCACCGACCGACTGCCGCGCTGCCATCGATGAATCCAGGAAATCCGCCATGAACAAACCGCCTCTCTTCCCGCCCTATACCTCGCTCGTCGAACGGGTCTGGTACTTTGCCTCGCGCAGCTTCAACCTGCTGGTGTTGCTGTTCCTGGTGCTGCCCATTCTGGTGATGATCCCGCTGTCGTTTTCCGACAGCAGCTTCCTGATGTATCCCATCAAGGGGTTCTCGCTACGCTGGTATGAGAACCTGTTCACCTCGGACGACTGGATCCGCGCCGCCAGGAACAGCTTCATCGTCGCCCCGGCCGCCACCGTCATCGCCACCGTGCTGGGTACGCTGGCTGCGGTCGGCCTGAACAAGGCCGACTTCCGGGGCAAGGGCATCCTGATGGCGATCCTGATTTCGCCCATGATCGTGCCGGTGGTGGTGGTGGGCGTGGGCGTGTACCTCTTCTTTGCCCGGATCGGCCTGGCCGACAGCTATCTCGGCCTGATCCTGGCGCACGCTGCACTGGGTGCGCCCTTCGTGGTGACCACCGTGCTGGCGACCCTGCAGGGCTTCAACCACAACCTGGTGCGCGCCAGCCTGAGCCTGGGCGCCAGCCCCTTGCGCACCTTCTTCCGCATCACCCTGCCGGTGATCGCCCCGGGCCTGATCTCGGGCGCCCTGTTCGCCTTTGCAACTTCCTTCGATGAAGTGGTTCTTACCCTGTTCGTAGCCGGCCCCGAACAGGCCACGCTGCCGCGCCAGATGTTTGCCGGCATCAAGGACAACATCAGCCCGACCATCGCCGCGCTGGCGACGATCCTGATCCTGTTTTCGACCTGCCTGCTGCTGGCCCTGGAATGGCTGCGCGGGCGCAACAAGGCCGCAGCCCGCTTCTGACGCTGCGCCCATCCGGATACCTACATGGAAACCCAACGGAGACCCGACATGCTGCAACAACTCAAAGACCCTTCCCTGCTGCGCGAGCAAGCCTATGTCAACGGCGCCTGGTGCGACGCCGACAGCGGCGCCACCCATGAAGTCCATAACCCCGCCAACGGCACCCTGCTGGGCCATGTGCCGATGATGGGCGCAACCGAGACGCGCCGCGCCATCGAGGCCGCCAACGCTGCCTGGCCGGCCTGGAAGAAGAAGACCGCCAAGGAACGCAGCGTCATCCTGCGCCGCTGGTATGAGCTGATGATGGCCAACGCCGACGACCTGGCCCTGATCATGACCGCCGAGCAAGGCAAGCCGCTGGCCGAGGCACGCGGCGAAATCGGCTACGCCGCCTCCTTCATCGAGTGGTTTGCCGAAGAAGGCAAGCGCACCTACGGCGACACCATCCCCTCGCCCTCCCCGAACAGCCGCATCGTCGTGGTCAAGGAAGCCATCGGCGTATGCGCGGCGATCACCCCGTGGAACTTCCCGGCGGCAATGATCACCCGCAAGGCCGGCCCGGCACTGGCCGCCGGCTGCCCGATGGTCTTGAAGCCGGCCGAAGCCACCCCCTTCTCGGCCCTGGCGCTGGCGGTCCTGGCCGAGCGCGCCGGCGTGCCGGCGGGCGTGTTCAGCGTCGTCACCGGCGCGGCCAAGGAAATCGGCGGAGAAATGACCTCCAACCCCATCGTGCGCAAGATCAGCTTCACCGGCTCCACCGGCGTGGGCAAGCTGCTGATGCAGCAGAGCGCATCGAGCATCAAGAAGCTCTCGCTGGAACTGGGCGGCAATGCGCCCTTCATCGTCTTCGACGATGCCGACCTGGATGCCGCCGTCGAAGGCGCCATCGCCTCCAAGTACCGCAATGCCGGCCAGACCTGCGTCTGCGCCAACCGCATCTACGTGCAAGACGGCGTGTACGATGCCTTCGCCGCCAAGCTGGTGGAAGCGGTGAAGAAACTCAAGGTCGGTGACGGCATGGAGAATGGCGTGAACCAGGGCCCGCTGATCAACGAACAGGCCGTCAAGAAGGTCGAACAGCACGTCGCCGACGCCGTCGCCAAGGGCGCCCGCGTGCTGCTGGGAGGCAAGCGCCACGCGCTGGGCCATGGCTTCTTCGAACCCACCGTGCTGGCCGACGTCACCCCGGCCATGCAGGTCGCCCGCGAAGAGACCTTCGGCCCCATGGCCCCGCTGTTCCGCTTCAAGACCGACGACGAAGCCGTGGTCCTGGCCAACGACACCGAATTCGGCCTGGCCAGCTATTTCTATTCACGTGACATCGGCCGCATCTGGCGCGTGGCCGAAGGCCTGGAATCGGGCATGGTGGGCATCAATACCGGGCTCATCTCCAATGAGGTCGCTCCCTTCGGCGGCGTCAAGCAATCCGGCCTGGGCCGCGAAGGGTCGCACTATGGGATCGATGATTATCTGGTGGTGAAGTATCTGTGCATGGGGGGCATCTGACGCCAGCCATCGCCGCAGGAAGTTAACGCTCCTGACCAGACCTCGCATCGGCTCTTGAAAACGCCGCACCGCTGTGCAAACAGCCGTGCGGCGTTGTCCATGATGGCGCAGGCGCACAAGCACGGCGCAGGCCGTTGCACGCATTTATCGCATAAGAAAACCGAATGTGAAAGATTCAAAAAGCTAATTTTTCTTATGAGCGCGGCAATCGTATAACTCCAGTTCCCCTTACCTCAACACCCACTACGGGAGACTGGACCATGCACACCGCCCCACCCCGGCACCAGCCGGTTCGCGCCTCACTGGCCGCCTTCGTCGGCACCATGATCGAATGGTATGACTTCTACATCTACGCCATGGCCTCGGCCCTGGTGTTCGGCAAGCTGTTCTTCCCGACCACCAATGGCTTCTACGGCACGCTGGCTTCCTTTGGCACCTTCGCCGTCGGCTTCCTGGCGCGACCGCTGGGCGGGGCGATATTCGGCTACATCGGCGACCGCGTCGGTCGCAAGAAATCGCTGGTGATCACACTGCTGATGATGGGCTCGGTGACGATCCTGATCGGGCTGCTGCCGACCTATGCCAGCATCGGCATCTGGGCGCCGGTGGCCCTGGTGCTGCTGCGCCTGATCCAGGGCATCGCCGTCGGCGGCGAATGGGGCGGGGCCGTGCTGATGGCGGCCGAACATTCGCCGGATCGCAGCCGGCGCACCTTCCTCGCCTCGTTCGCGCAACTGGGCAGCCCCGCCGGGCTGATCCTGGCCACGCTCATGTTCAAGCTGGTCAGCAGCCAGGACAATGCGGTCTTCCTCGACTGGGGCTGGCGCGTTCCCTTCCTGGTGAGCGCCCTGCTGCTGGCAGTGGGATTCGCCATCCGGCTGTCGGTGCAAGAGTCGCCCGACTTCCTGGCCGAACAGCAGCGCCGCGCCACGGCACCCGCCACCCGCGCCGAGCGCGCGCCGCTGACCGAGGTACTGCGGGGCGCGCCCGGCCTGCTGGCGCTGGCCATCGGTGCCAATGTGCTGGGCATCGCCGGCTTCTACTTCACCAATACCTTCATGCTGGTGTACACCACGCAATACCTGCACCTGCAGCGGGCGCTGGTGTTGAATGGCTTGCTGGTGGTGTCGGTGATGCAGTTCTTCATCACGCCGCTGGCGGCGCACCTGGCACGCGGTGTCGGCAATCATCGTTTCCTGGTGGCGATGTCGGCGCTGTCGGTGGTCTCGCCCTATGCCATGTTCTCGCTGGTGGACCAGGGTTCGCTGGCCAGCGTGACACTGGGCGTGGCGATCGCGGTGCTCTTCATCGGCGCCTACTATGCGGTCATCGCCGGCTTCGTCAGCGAGGCCTTCCCGACCCGCATCCGCTATACCGGCATTTCCATGGCCTATCAGGTTTCGGGCGCCATCTTCGGCGGGCTGACACCCTTGCTGGGCACCGTCCTCGCGGAAAAATTCCAGGGCCAGTGGTGGCCGCTGGCCCTGCTGTTCTCCGGTATCTCGCTGCTGTCGCTGCTGTGCGTACAGCGCCTGGGCCATGTACACCATGCCGCCCCGGAACGCGGTCTGCAGGCACAGGAGGGCTGATGAAGACCTTCTACCACCCCGACCAGAAACTGCATCACCCCCAGAGCTATTACTCGCGCGGCAAGATGCGCGTGCCGCAGGAGGTACCGCAACGGCTGGACGAACTGGCCGCGCTGGCCACCCGCCTGGGCTTTGCAGTACAGGCACCACCGGATGCCGGGGCGGCCGCCATCGGTGCGGTGCATGCGCTGGATTATCTGCAATTCCTGCAGGAGGCCCATGCACAATGGATGGCCTTGCCCGACGACTGGGGCGATGAAGTGGTCTCCAACATTTTCGTGCGCGAACCCAATCCCCTGCGCGGCGTGCTGGCCAAGGCGGCGCGTTACCTGGCCGATGGCAGCTGCCCGGTGGGGCCACAGACCTGGCATGCGGCCTACTGGTCGGCGCAATGCGCCATCGCCGGCGCACAGGCGCTGCTGGCCGGTGAGCGGCGTGCCTATGCGCTGTGCCGCCCGCCGGGCCACCATGCGCGGCGCGATGCGGCCGGTGGCTTCTGCTATCTCAACAATGCCGCCATCGCCGCGCAGATGCTGAGCGAACGTCATCGGCGGGTGCTGGTGCTGGATACCGACATGCACCACGGCCAGGGCATCCAGGAAATCTTCTATGCCCGGCGGGACGTGATGTATGTCTCCATCCACGGTGATCCGGTGAATTTCTATCCGGTGGTGGCCGGCTTCGAGGAAGAGCGCGGCCAGGGCGAAGGCCTGGGTTACAACCTCAACCTGCCCATGCCCCATGGCTCGCCGGAGGCGGTCTTCTTCGACCGGCTGCAGCAGGCCTGCCGCGCCATCACCCTGTATCAGCCGGAGGTGCTGGTGCTGAGCCTGGGCTTCGACATCTTCGAGAAAGACCCGCAGGCCGTGGTCGGTGTGAGCGCGGCCGGCTTCGAACGGCTGGGGCGCGCGGTGGGCGCGCTGGGACTGCCCACGCTGGTAGTGCAGGAAGGCGGTTACCATATTGCCGGATTGCAGGACAATGCCGCGCGATTCTTCGCCGGACTGGAGCATCCCTGAATCGCCATTGCCGCTCCCCCAGCCCCCAACGCCAGAGCCCCCCATGCGCCACGACCCTGCCAGCCCCCGCCCGCTCCTGCCGCCGCTGTCCTCGGAACGCATGGACTGGAACCTCCTGCGCACCTTCATGTTCGTGGTCCAGGAGCGGGGCGTGGGGCGCGCCGCCGAGACCCTGTGCCTGAGCCAGCCTGCAGTCAGCCAGGCCCTGCGGCGACTGGAAGAGACCCTGGGCGGCGTGCTGCTGCACCGCCGCCATGGTGAATTCCGCCTGACGCCGCTGGGCGAGGAAATCTATGCGGTGGCGCGGGAGATGTATGGCATGGTGGCGCGCATCGATGGCGCCGCCGGGCATGCCGGCGAGGACGTGGCGGGCAGTCTGCGGCTGTTGCTGATGAGCCGGGTGCAGAGCGCGGCGTATGACGATTTCCTGGCGCGCTTCCATCGCCGCTATCCGCGTGTGGAGTTCCGTATCGATGTCATGCAGAGTGCCGCCATTCTCGACACTCTGGCCAAGGGCAGCAGCGGCCTGGGCCTGTGCCTGTGCCGCAAGCCGGTGGAAAAACTGGAGCGGCGCCTCTTCCTGCGGCATCGCTATGTGCTGGTGTGCGGACGCCATCATCCCCTGTTCGCCCAGCGCAGCGTCAGCATGGCCGAACTGCTGGTGCAGAATTTCGTCTGCTTCGCCAGCGACCAGTTGGGCGACACGCTGTCCCCGTTGACCGTCTTCCGCGACCAGCAGGGCTTCACCGGCCATATTGCCGGCACCTCACCGCATGTGGAGGAAATCCGCCGCATGGTGGTGGCCGGCGTGGGCCTGAGTTTCCTGCCCGAGCACCTGATCGGCCAGGACGTGGCCGAGGGCCAGTTGAAGGTGCTCCCGCTGGACGGGCCGGTGGCCGAGATCGATGTCTTCCTGACCTGGCATGGGCAGCGCAAGCTGTCGGCGCCGGAGCAGGCTTTCCTGGCCTCGTTTGAAAGGTTCCTGCAACGGGTGCCGCTAGAGGCCAGGACGGCAAGCTAGCTGAACAGCGGATTGCCCCGCAAGCGCGCCACCGCCAGGTCGATGAAAGCCCGCACCTTGGCCGGTGAGTGCCGCCCTTCCGGGTAGAGCACGTGGATCGGCAGGGGTGGCTCTTCGAATTCGCGCAGCACGCGCTGCAAGCGGCCTTCCTTCAGATCGGCCGCGACCTGGTAGGCCAGCACCCGGGTCAGTGCCCAGCCCTTGCGGGCGGTGCTGATGGCGGCTTCGTTGGTGTTGGTCTGCAGGACGGCGTCGATCAGCACGCGCTGGCCGTCGGCGAAGCGCCATTCCGGCGAGGCCCAGGCGCTGGTGGAGGTGACGATACGATGCTGCTTGAGATCGGTAGGCGAGGCAGGTGTGCCGTGCTGGCGCAGGTAATCCGGCGCGGCGCAGATCACCTGGCTGACCGATCCCACCTGGATGGCCGTAAAGCCGGAGTCGGGCAGATGGCCGATGCGTATGGCCACGTCCATGCCTTCATCGACGATGTTGACGGGGCGGTCGATGAAGAAGGTACGCGCCCGCATCTCGGGATAGAGGTCCAGGTATTCGGTGACGATGGGCAGCACATGCATCTGCCCGAACATGAAGGAGGCGGTCACCGCTAACGTACCGGCAGGCCTGGCGTGGTGGCCGGCGGCGGCGGCCTCGGCTTCGGCGATCTCGCCCAGGATGCGGCGGCAGTCTTCCAGGTAGCGCGCGCCGGCTTCGGTGGTCTTCACCGAGCGGGTGGTGCGGATCAGCAGGCGACCGCCGACCAGTTCTTCCAGCGCCGCCACGGTACGGGTCACCACCGGGGCGCTCAATTGCATCTGTCGCGCGGCCTTGGCGAAACTGGCCGTTTCCGCGACTTGTACGAAGATGCGCATCGCCAGCCAACGGTCCATGTGCTTCCCTTCCCTGGGTATCGAAGAAGCTCGCATTATGCCTGCTTCTGCCGGGCCGGAGGCAACCCGCATGGCGCGCATGATCCCGCCTACAGCGCCAGTTCGATGCGGCCACTTGCCGGCTCGGCCGGCTGCGCGGGAACGGCGCAGCACAGCAGCACTTCACCCTCGCCGACCTTGGCCTGGGGCGGCGTCGGGTAGGTGACGGCGCCGGCCAGCAGGCGGGTGCGGCAGGTACCGCAGTGGCCTTCGCGGCAGCTGAATTCCGGCTCCAGGCCGCGGGCCTCGGCCAGTTCCAGCAGGCTGCCGGTGCCGGGTGTCCAGCGCGCTTCCTTGAGGCTGTCCATGAAGAACACCGGCACCGCTTCGGTGGCAACCGGTACCGGGGCGGGTGCGGCTTGAGCTGGCTGTGCCATCTCGGTGGCAGCGCCGGTGCGGGTGAGCGATGCCGGGCCGAAGGCTTCGGCATGGATGCGTTCATCGCCGATGCCATAGCCGCGCAGGCCGTCGTAGAGCGATTGCATGAACGGTGACGGCCCGCACAGGTAGAACTCGTAATCACCGAAGGACAGCGAGCGTGCCAGCAAGGTCATGTCGATGCGGCCGGCGGCATCGAAGTCGCGGCCTTCGATGGCATCGGTGGTGTCGCCCAGCACGCGCACCACCTTGATGGCCCCCTTGCCGGCTGCCACCAGTTGCGCCAGTTCGGCGTCGAATGCGCGGTCATTTTTGCTGCGTGCAGCGTATAACAGTGTGGCCGGGCGCATGCGCTGCGTGCGCAAACCTTCATACACCATGTGACGCAGCATCGCGATCATGGGCGTGATGCCCACGCCACCGGCCAACAGGACTACCGGCCGGGAGGATGTTTCATCCAGCATGAAATCGCCGGCCGGCGCCCGCACTTCAATATGGTCACCTTCCTGCAATTGCGCATGAAGATGCTGGGATACCTGGCCATCACGCTTGACGCTGATGCGGTAATGCGCATCCGACGGTGCCGAGGATAAGGTATAGGTGCGGATCAGCGGCTTGTCGCTGCCGGCGGTCTGCACGCGGATCGGCAGGTGCTGGCCGGGCAGCGCCGGCAGCAGGCCCGCACCGTCATCAGGCTGCAGGTGGAAGGAGCGGATGGAATCGCTCTCCTGCACCACGCGGGCCACCTTGAGCCTGCGCCAGCGGCTACCCTGCTCCTGGGCCAGCAGGCGTTGGCCGGTCTGCTGCCAGTCGCCCGTCATGAGCGAGTTCGGCGACCAGGCGTCTTGCTGGAAACGCCAGCGCAGGGCCAGCGCGCCGGGGCGACGCACGATCTTGCGCGGGCGGAAGGTCCACAGCCGTTCGGCGCCCTGGAAGGCGGCGATCTCGGGCGACTCCAGGATCAGCTCGGCCTCGCCGGTCATCTGCAGGACGTCGCCCTTGTCGAAATCGACGAACATCAGGCCGGCCCGGCCATTGAGGACGATGTTGCCAAGTGTGGAAAAGAACAGGTTGCCGTCGAAGTCCGGCACGGTCAGCGAGCCGTCCTGGTTCACCCGGACGAAACCGGCCTTGCCGCCGCGATGCGAGACATCGACCTGGCGGGCTTCTTCCAGAGCGACATAGGAGGCCACGAAGAAGGTGTCGGCCTGGCTGATCAGCGTGCGGGCTGCAGCGTCGAAGCTGGTCATCGGCTCGACCTGGTCGACATGGGCCGCTTGCGGTTCGCGCTCGAAGGAAAAATCACGCAGCTGGATGTAGCGCGGGCAGTTGCCGAAACTCTGGTCCACCTCCACCCGCCAGCCATCGGCCAGCGGCGTGAGCACGCCATTCATGCGGTTGCGGCGACGGGTATGCAGTTCCATCCCCAGCAAACCCACTGGCGCACCGGCGATCATGCCGGCCGCTGCCGGGTCCTGGGCCGAGGGACGGGCCCGGATGTCCAGCACCGTGGGCGAAGGCGACGCCATGAAGCCGGGCCGGCCTTCCAGGAAGGTGGCCCAGGCATCGCCCTCGGCGTCCACGCTACCCAGCACGATGAAGGGCAACTGGGCGTAGAAGGCGCGATGCTGGTCGGGCATGAAGTCGCGCACCACGCGACGCCCCACCGCTTCCATCTTGTCGGCCACGCCCAGCTTTTGCTGGAGCAGCTTTTCGCCGGCATGCCAGGTCGGTGCGTTGGAAGGAGTCTTCATGTCTGGCCTCACTGAATCTGATGGGTGGTGGGTGGTCGGCTGATCGGTGGACTGGACGTTCAGGCCTTGGCGGTCAGGCCGGCCGGGGTCTGGATGAACGGCACGAAACCAGGCAAGGCTTCGATGCGCGCCAGGAAAGCGGTCACTGCCGGGTAGCCGCTCAGGTCGACATTGCCTTCCGGGGCGCGGGCCAGGTAGCTGTAGACGGCCACGTCGGCGATGGTGGGATGGTCGGCCGCCAGCCAGGTGCGCTGGCCCAGGTGCTGTTCCATGCGGTTGAGCAGGACGTGGGCGCGCTTGATCACTTCCTCGGCATTGAAGGTGGCACCGAATACCGTCACCAGTCGCGCCGCCGCCGGGCCGTAGGCCAGTTCGCCGGCCGCCACCGACAACCAGCGCTGCACGGTCGCTGCGCCCTGCGCGTCTTCCGGCAGCCAGTCGCTGCGACCGGCTTTCTTGGCCAGGTAGACCAGGATGGCGTTGGAGTCGGCGATGACCACACCTTCATCTTCCAGCACCGGAACCTGACCGAAAGGGTTGAGCGCGAGGAAGGCCGGCTGGCGGTGGGCGCCGGCCATCAGGTCGACTTCGATCAGTTCGGCATCCAGGCCGAGCAGGGAGGCGAACAGGACGGCGCGGTGGGCGTGGCCGGACATGGGGTGGTGATGGATCTTCATGGGGTGGCTCCTGGTGGGTTAAGTCGGTCAGGACTTGTTCCTGAACCGTGAAGCCAGTGTGGGGCCAAGCGCGGATGAAGAGAATCCGTGCCGTGAGCACTTCTTTATTGCATGGGGAGGAATAATGCCGGGAGGGGTGCTGCTTCCGGTGCCAGAGGCCACCGGAAGCGGGAGGACTGCATCAGGACGGACAGTCAGTCAGGGCGGTCTCAGAAGTGGGCGTTGCCGGCCACCGCCGCGCCGCCGCCACGCGGGCCGTAGCGCAGGGTCAGCAGCGTACCCAGCGAAATGGTGACCACCGCGAAGATCGGCCCACCCAGGGCGCCGACGTGATCCACCAGCACACCGCCACCGATGGCGCCGCTGGCGATGGCGACCTGGAAGGCCGCTACCAGCAGGCCACCAGCACCTTCGGCATGGTCCGGGGCGGCCCGTACGATCCAGGTCTGGAAGCCGACCGGGAAGGCGCCAAAGGCAAAGCCCCACAGCGTGATGGCGATGGCTGCCACCACCGGCGAGCTGCCGGCCACCCACAGGGACGCCGCCAGCAGCGCAATCAGGGTACCGCCGGCCACGATGGCATAGCGCTCGCTGCGCTCGGCGATGAAGCCGCCGGCGAAGTTACCGAAGAAGCCGCCCACGCCATAGCCCAGCAACACCGCCGAGATGGTGGCCACCGACATGTGGGTGATCTGCTCCATCAGCGGGCGGATATAGGTGAAGCCGGCAAAATGCCCCGACACCACCAGCAGTACCGCCAGCAAGGCCACCCGCACATCGGTGCGGCCCAGCAGTTCGGACAAGACCTTGAGGCTGGGGTGATCCTTGGGCGGCAGCCGGGGAATGGCGATCCACTGGATGGCGATGGCCACCAGGCTGACCACGCCAGCGGCCACGAAGGCGCTGCGCCAGCCCCACAGATTGCCCATGTAGGCGCCGATGGGGGCGGCGCAGACGGTCGCCACCGAGACCCCGGTCAAGATCAGCGACATGGCACGGGCGAAGAGGCGTTCCGGCACCAGGCGCATGGCCAGGGCCGCCGCCATCGACCAGAAGCCGCCCAGCGCTACCCCCAGCAGGACCCGCGCCACCAGCAGCACCGGCAGGCTGGGTGCAGTCACGGCCAGGATGTTGGAGATCAGCAGCAGGAGCGAGAGCATCAGCACCACGCGCTTGCGGTCGATATTGCGGGTCAGCAGCGGGATGCTGGGTGCGGCCACGGCGCCGACGATGGCAGTGGCGGTGACGGCCTGGCCAGCGGCGCCGTCGGAGACGTGCAGGTCGGTGGCGATGGCTGTCAGCAGGCTGGCCGGCAGGAATTCGGCAGTGACCAGGCTGAAGACGCCGAGCGCCAGGCTGGCAATGCCGGCCCAGTTGGCGGGGGCCTCCTGCCCTGCTTCGTGGGCAGGAGGGGAAGCTGGGCGTGCCGGGGCCGACGTCTGGGTCAGCGGGGCCTCGAGGGTGCCGGGGTTGGACATGGAAATACCTTTCTTATCACAGGGAAGCGAAGTTTATGGTTAAATACCTGGACTTTCCATGCCGATATTTCGCAATAAGATGACTATTCGTCCAAACTTGTCCGATATCCCTGAGACCCCTGCCGGGTTCCGTCCCGCGCCTGCCGTGCGCCAGCCCCATCAGGCTGATCCAAGCGATGCGCTGACCGAAATCCTGCTGGGCCTGCGGCTGGATGGCGTGGAATATGCGCGCTATGTGCTGCATGAACCGTGGGCCGTGGCCCTACCGGCGCGACGTGAGGCGACTTTCCATTTCGTCGCCCAGGGCAGTTGCTGGATGCAGGTCGGCCAGGATGACTGGCTGCAGCTCAATGCCGGTGATGCGGTATTGCTGCCACGGGGTTCGCTGCATGCCCTGGCCAGTTCACCGGGGTTGCCGACGGTGGAGATCGGCAAGCTGGCGCGCAAGGCGCTGGCGGAGAACCTGTTTCTGGTGGACGACCGCGCGCCAGGCCTGGCGGAGGTAGACCGGGCCAGTGCCGAAGCCGTCACGGCGGCGCCCTCTCATGTGCTGTTTTCCGGCACGCTGCGCTTCAATCTCGATCCGCTGCACCCGCTGTTGATGATGATGCCGGAGGCGATGCGCGCCTGCGACCTGGCCCAGCGAGACCCGGCGGTGCTGGCGCTGCTCGATGCGATGGAGCGCGAGGTGGTGCTCAACCGCATCGGCGCCTGCGGCATCCTGGCACGCCTGGCCGATGTGCTGGCGGCCAGCATCATCCGCGGCTGGGTGGAATGCGCCTGCACCGATGCCAACGGCTGGATCGCGGCGGTGCGCTGCCCGCAGATCGGGCGCGTACTGGCGGCGGTGCACCAGCACCCGGAGCGTGACTGGTCGGTGGCCGAACTGGCCTCGCTGATGGGGGCCTCGCGATCGAGCTTCATCGAGAAGTTTTCCAGCGCGGTGGGCGAGACCCCGGCCAAGTACGTGGCCCGGGTGAAGATGTTCCAGGCACGCCACTGGATCGCCCGCGACGGGCTGCGCGTGGCGGTGGTGGCCGAGCGCCTCGGCTACGATTCGGAAGCCTCCTTCAGCCGCGCCTTCAAGCGCATCATCGGTCATCCGCCCAGCCAGGCCCGGCTGGGCTGACCCTGCCCGCCGGCGCCGACTGCGGCGCGTACTCAAGCGTTTTTCTCCGGGACAATATTGCCCGGCGGGATGCTGCCGGCCAATCGTGTCCGCCCCCTTGTACGCCTCCATCCCCCTTGGCTATGATGGCTGCCGGGGGAGCAGCGACTGCTCGATGATGGCTGGACGAAGCAAAGAGCCAAGCGCAAGGGGGCGCCATGCAACATGAGATCGTGCACGCGTTCGGGGCCGGGGTGTATTGCGTCTTCATCGCCCTGTTCCTGCTGGCATCAAGGATTCCACGCACCAATCCCGGCGCTCGCTGGTGGGCCGCAGCCATCGGCTGTGCGCTGGTGGCGCGCCTGAGTTTCCTGTTCCTGGCCCCGCTGAAAGATCCCGCCCTGTCCAATGTGGTCTATGGCAGTTTCACGATCCTGGAAAAGAGTTTCATGGCGGTGGGCTTTGCACGCTTCTTCAAGGTCGGCATCCATCCCTGGCTGGTGGCGCTGGTCAGCGGTACGACCATGCTGTGGTTGCTGACCTCCTGGAGCGGGCTGCCGGTGCCGCTGATCCGCAGCCCCGTCTATGCCGCCTTCAACGTCTTCATCCTGGGCTATGTGCTGTGGTTCATCGTCAGGACCGAGCTGGATTGCCTGCCCCTGATCCGCCGTGTCATGGCCGCCGCCTTCGGCGCCCTGCTGCTGCACTGGGCATGTGGCGGGCCGATCGGTGCACTCTATCCAAGCTGGCTGGACCATGGCTTCGTGCTGGGGACGGCATTGGCGGCATTGCAGTACATGAGCCTGCTGGCAGCCATCCTCTCGCTGTTCCAGCGGCGGCTACTGAGCGCCGAGGCCAAGGCCCTGACGATGGCCTTCAAGGACCCGTTGACCGGGCTCTACAACAAGCATTTCATGAACAAGCTGTTCGATCAGGCGCTGTTACTGGCCACCCGCCCCCACCATCTGGTGGCGGTGTACTACATCGATCTGGACAACTTCAAGCCGGTCAACGACAAGGCTGGGCACGCCGTGGGGGACAAGGTGCTCGTGTGTGTGGCCCAGCGCCTGAAGGAAGCAGTGCGCAGTACCGACATCTGTGCCCGCCTGGGGGGCGATGAATTTACCGTCATCGCCACCCAGCTGGAGCATCAGGAACAGGCCCCCGAAATCGCCCGCAAACTGCTGGCCAGGCTGGCCGCGCCCATCGAGGTGGGCGATCAGCAGTTCGTACTGGGGGCCAGTATCGGCATCAGTCTTTATCCCAGCCACGGCAGCGACCTGTCGCTGCTGCTGGAGCAGGCCGATGCCGCCATGTATCACGTCAAGAGCAGCGGCAAGAGCGGCTTCCAGTTGCATGGTGCCAGCTGGAAGCCGTCCGCCGAATACAAGGCCGAGGCGGCCGTCAACGCTGCGGCAAGGCCTGGATGAACTGTTCCAGTTCACGCGCGTAGAACTTCGCCATCCCGGTGGTGCCATGACCACGGGTCTCGGCGCTGGCCGGGATCAGCAGCAACTGCGCGCTCGGCACTTCCTTCAGAGCCGCCTGCATGATGCCGGTCTCGGGCGGGTTGCGCTCGTCGTCGGCGGAGTTGATGGCCAGCACCGGCACCTTGATCTTGGACAGGCCGGGCGCGGCATTGTAGTCGGCCGAGGAACCCCACTGGTAGATGAAGTCATTGGCATCGGCCGTTACCGGCGCGGCCAGGCGTTCGTCGACCAGCTTGTCGGCTTGTGCATGGGTGCCGGCCATGGCCTGGTAGGCCAGCGTGCCGCCATTGGTGGCAAAGACGAACATGTTGTTGGCCAGGCGCAGCGAGGGGGGCTGGGTGGTGTAGTTGCCATTGTTCCAGGCCGGGTCCTGCTTGATGGATTCCACCAGCATGCGCCGCATCATCCAGTTACGGCTGGCCATCTCGGTGGGCTGCGAGGCCATCGGCACCAGGCCGTCGGCAAAGCCGGGGTAGTTGCCGCCCCACATCCAGGTCTGCATGCCGCCCATGGAATTGCCGATGATCAGGCGCAGGTGCTGCACGCCCATGCCTTCGGTGAGCATGCGGTATTGCGCCAATACCATGTCGGCATAGTTGTACTGCGGGAAGGCCGCGCGCAGGCCGTCGGACGGCTTGGTGGATTTGCCCACGCCGATGCCATCGGGAATGATGATGAAGTACTTGCTGGCATCCAGCGGCTGGCCGGGGCCGAACAACTGGCCGCCGAAATCCTTGGAGAGCATGGCCCCGGCGCTCTGGTAGGTCCCGTGCAGCACCAGCACCGCCGGCTTGCTGCGATCGCCCAGGGTGACGTAGTGCAGGCGCAGGTTTTCCAGCGTCTGGCCGGTGTGGAACTGGAAGCTCGGGGCGACCCAGCTGCCCTCCACCGGCTTGGGCGGCTCGGCCGCGTGGCTGGGTGCGGCACCCAGCAGCAGGCTGGCCGAGGTGAGGGTGATGGTCAGCGTGTGAGTGAAAAGCAGGCCGGCGGCGCGGCGCAAACGGGAGGTCAATCGCATGAGGTCTCTCTCTGGTCGGTGTGGTTTTGGATGTTTTTAGATTTTCTATTTTGACAACTTTTTTTGCCCGCCCGCACAATTGTCGCCATGTCGGGCAGGCCCGAGTATGTAACAACTGTAAGAGAAGTTGTGAAAGCTCGAATTTTTTCTAGCCCAAGCTGGTCTATTGCAGTACCGGCGACGCGGGCGAAGCAATAGTTGATGCGCGAGCCGGTCCCTCAACACTAGGGCCTGTTCACATTCAATCTGCGAGATGCGTTGCCCCCAGAAGGCGGGATGGCAAGGCGCGTGTCAGGGCTGGTGGTGGTGCCACCAGCCCTGACGTGCAACGCGGCCAGCGCGCTTTCTGGGGGCAACCCTCCGGGAGAGGCCGCCAAGCGTCGCCTGCCGTTGTTGCAGCTCCTTGCCGTAGCACCACTACGGCGCGTCGCTGCGCCTAGGCAGTCAACGCTTGGCGACCTCTCGCACTCGTAGATTGAATGTGAACAGGCCCTAGCAACCAACCTTCACGATCAGGAAAAAAATCATGAAAACTCTACACAAGATCGCAGCCATTTCCGTTACTGCCATTGCGCTGACCGCCATGACCGGCTGCAGCAACATGAGCACCCGAGACAAGAACACCGCCATCGGCGCCACCGTCGGTGCTGTAGGCGGCGCCATCCTGACCGGTGGCAGCGGCATCGGCACTGCCGGTGGCGCAGCCGTCGGCGGCGTGATCGGCCACCAGATCGGTCGCTGATCTCACACCACACCGGCAGCGTCGCTGATGCTGTCGGCTGAAATGACAATGGGGCAACCGGATGGTTGCCCCATTTGCATGGGTATCGCCCTGACACTGCATTCGCCACTAGACCGCCAGGAACCCGCCATCCACCGGTAGCACCGCCCCCGTCAACATGGCGGCGTCGCCCGAGAGCAGCATGGCGATGCTGCGCGCCACCTCCTCGGCCGAGGCAAAGCGGCCTATTGGGTGGCGCACCATCATCGGGGTCGACTTGGCTGGATCGCTCCAGGCCGCTTCGGCCAGTTCCGTCAGGGTAATGGTGGGGGCCACCGCATTGACGCGGATGCCGTGCGGCCCCAGTTCCCTGGCCAGGACCCGGGTTGCCCCCTCCAGACCGGCCTTGGAAGCCGCATAACAGAGATGCTCGGTAAAGCCGCGATGGCCGGCAATCGAAGTGATATTGACGATGGCCCCACCACCGCCGGCGGCGATGCGCTCACGGGCGAAGGCCTGGCAGGTGATGAGAGCGGCGCGCAGGTTCACGCCCAGGATCGCTTCATAGGCCTGGTCGCTCATCTCGGTACTCGATTGCAGAATGTTGATGCCGGCGCTGTTGATCAGATAATCGGCGCGGCCTGCCTGCGCCATGGCATGCCGGGCCGCGGCCGGGTCGGCCAGGTCGACCTGCACCGAACGCGAGCCGATTTCCTCGCGCAGGCTGTCCAGGTCGCTGACGGTACGCGAGAGCGCGATCACCTCGGCGCCGCGCTGCGCCATCAGGCGCGCGCAGGCCCGGCCGATGCCCTTGCCGGCGCCGGTGATGATGACCGATGTTCCTGCAAATTCCATGTCATGCTCCTGTTCAATGTCGCTGGCCTGCCTGCGCGGCCAGCAGCGGCGCCAGGCTGTCGCGCGACGCGCGCGCCAGTTGCTGGCTGTTGAGGAAGACCTGGTAACGCGCCGCGTGCAGCCGCGCAATGTCGCCACCGGCCGCCTGCTCGCGCCCGGCCACGCTGGACATGGCGGGCATGGCGCTGCGCAGGTCGGGATGGATGCCAGCGGCCACCGCCGCCAGCATGGCCGATCCCAGCAGCACCGGCTCGGGACAGGCGGTGATCTCCACCGGCACACCGGTGGTATCGGCCAGCAACTGGCGCGTCAGCGCATGGGTGCCGGCGCCGCCCGATACCGAGATGCTGGCAATGCGCAAACCACACGCCGCCTGGGCCTCGATGATTTGTCGCAGGCCATATCCCAGGCTGCACAGGCCGGCCACATAGAGCGCCACCAGGCTGTCGATGTCCTGCTCCATACCCAGGCCCAGCAACAGCGCCCGGGCCTGCGGGTCGGCCAGTGGCGAGCGGTTGCCCAGGAACTCCGGCACCACGGTGAGCTGGCCGGCCAGCCAGGCTGTCTGCGAGGGATGCGCCACCACCTGCAAGGCACGCTGTGCCAGCCATTGCGGCAGTTCCATCTGCTCGGCGGCAGCCTGCTGGCGCGCCTGCGGCTCGGCCGGGTGCAGTCGCAGCAATTGGTCGATGGCGGCGCCGGCGGCCGACTGTCCGCCTTCGTTCAACCACATGCCTGGTGCCATGGCGTTGTAGTACGGGCCCCAGACGCCGGGCACGAAGACCGGTTCGGCATGGCTGGTCATGGTGCAGGACGAGGTACCGAATACATAGGCCATGCAGGCCGCCGCATCCTCGGCGCCACCGCGGGCGGCCACCGTGCCGATGCCGCCCGCATGGGCGTCGATCAAGCCCGCCGCCACCGCGATACCGGGTCGCAACTGCAGCGCCTGCGCAGCCTGAGCGCTGAGGCCGCCGCGCAAGGCCGTACCGGGCCAGACCACTTCCTGGCCGATGCGGACAAAGCCCTCGTCGGCCAGGTCGCCCAGGCCGATGCTTCGGAAATAGTCGGCGTCCCAGCGGCCTTCATGGGCCAGATAGGTCCACTTGCAGGTCACCGTACAGGACGAACGCTGCAGCGAACCGGTGGCTTTCCAGGTGAGGAAATCGGTGAGATCGAAGAACTGCGCGGCGCTGTAATAGACCTCGGGCAGCTGTTCCTTCAGCCATAGCAGCTTGGGGGTTTCCATCTCGGGCGAGATCACGCCGCCCACATAGGACAGCACCGCATGCCCGCCGGCATTGATGCGCTGCGCCTGCTCCAGTGCGCGGTGATCCATCCAGACGATGACGTCGCGTTCCGGATGGTCGGGGTCACCCACGCCACCCCGGGCGCCCTGCACCACCAGCGAACAGGTGGCGTCGAAGCCGATACCGCTGACCGCTGCCGGATCGATGGCGGCCCGCGCCACCGCCGCCCGCACGGCCTCGCAGACCGCCTCCCAGATCTGGGCGCTGGATTGTTCGACGCGCGCCCGGCGCTCGTCGCGAAAGAGCGCAATGTCATGCCGGGCACTGGCCAGCAACCTGCCGTCAGGTTGAAATACGCCGGCCCGGGCCGAGCCGGTACCGACATCAATGCCGATCAGATAGGTCTCCATCTTTCCTCGCTGTTCTCGCTGCTGTCTCTGTCCGCCGGGACCTGAACACCACCTGCCTTGTTCATACCCGGTCGAAATTGGTGGGGAGAACGAGCATATCCCGGATGGTCACATTGCGGCTTCGGGTAAGCATGTACTCGACCGCATCGGCCACCTCGGCGGGCTCGATCAGGCTGCCGGACTCCTTGGCCTTGCGCAGGTTTTCCTCCGGCCAGTCGGCCAGCAGGGCCGAGATCACCGGCCCCGGCGAGACCTGCCCCACCCGCACGCCATGCGGGATCATCTGACGTCGCATGGTCTGGACGAAGCAGGTGATGGCCCACTTGGAACCGGCATAGACCGGCTCCCAATAGGTCGGGAAGTGACCAGCCACCGAGCAGGTGACAATGATGTCGCCACTCTTGCGGGCCATCATGTGAGGCGCGACCGCATGGACGTTCTTCATGACCGCGTTGACGTTGAGATTGAGCATGCGGTCGATGGCCTCGGGGGTGGTATCCACCAGGTCGCCGCCGATGTAGGTACCGGCATTGCAATGGAGGATGTCGATGTGCGCGACCTTTTGCAGGATCTCCGGCACCATGGCCGCGCAGCTGTCGGCGTCCAGCAGATTGGTCACCTGCGGGACGGCCTGCGGACCGAGGCGAGCGGCAAGTTCGTCGAGGGCCTTGGCGTTCCAGTCCACCATGACCACGGTCACGCCGTTGGCCAGCAGTTTTTCGGTGGTGGCCAGGCCGATGCCGGAGGCCGCGCCGGTGATAACGGCGATCTTGCCAGCCAGGGATTGGGTCATGTCTATCTCCTTGAAAGTGAATAAGAGGGATGAAGAGAAGCAACGGAAGGACTCAGCGCCATTCCCGTGCGATATAGATGGCCAGCAGGATGATCACGCCCCGGATGATGTCCTGCAGGTAGGGATTGATGCCCATCAGGTTCAGGCCGTTGTTGAGGATGCCAAGCAACACCGCGCCGATGAGGGTCCCCAGCACCAGCCCGCGACCACCGGCAATGGCGGTGCCACCCAACACCACGGCGGCAATCGCATCGAGCTCGAAGCCGACACCGGCGTTGGGTTGGCCGGACATCAGGCGCCCGGTCAGGATGATGGCCGCCAGACCCGAGGTAAAACCGGAGATCGCATACACCGCCAGCTTGATGCGTGCCGTCTTCACGCCCGACAGGCGCGCCGCCATCTCGTTGCCGCCGATGGCATAGACGTGGCGCCCGAACGGCGTGCGTTGCAACAGCACCCAGGCCAGTGCATAGACCAGCAGCATGAGGATCACCGGCACCGGGATCGGGCCGATCCGCCCCACCCCGAACCAGGCAATCCAGCCCGGCAGACCCGAGATCGGGTAGCCCCCCGAATAGATCAGCCCGACGCCGCGCGCCACGCCCATGGTGGCCAGCGTGACGATGATGGCCGGCATGCGCCCCCAGGCCACCAATACTCCGTTGAGCAGGCCGATACCCACCGCCAGTGCCACCCCGGCCAGCAGGGCCGCCGGTGCGGGCAGGCCGCTGTTGACGATCAGTCCGGCCGACAGCGTGCCGGCCAGGGCCATGGCCGCGCCAACCGACAGGTCGATGCCGCCGGTGAGGATCACGAAGCTCATGCCCACGGCCAGGATGCCGACGATGGATACCTGCCGCAGCACGTTGAGCCAGTTGGAGACTGTGAAGAAGTTGTCCGAGGCCAGGCCCATCAGGAGCGACACCACCACCAGTCCGGCCAGCGGCAGCGCCAGTGGCGAATGGGCCAGGGCGCGCCAGCGAACCCGGGAAGAAGCATGTGCCGGGGTGACATCGCTTGGGATTGCATGTGCGTTGGCATTTGTGTTTGCGTTTGAGTCAGGCTGCATGATGGAGTCTCCCCGTGGTGGCATGGGTCATGATCTCTTCGGCATTGACGGCCTCGCCTTCGAGGGTGGCGACGATGCCGCCGCCCTTGAAGACGCACACCCGGTCGGACATGCCGACCACCTCCGGCAACTCGGAAGAGATCATGATGATGGAATGGCCTTGCGCAGTGAATTGGCGCATGAGCTGGTAGATTTCGGCCTTGGCGCCGACATCGATACCCCGCGTGGGCTCGTCGAAGATCAGCACCTGCATGTCGTGGTTGATCCAGCGCGCAATCACCACCTTCTGCTGGTTGCCACCGGACAGCGTATCGACCCGCGCTGCCGCATCCGTCGCCTTGACCCGCACCCGCTGCATGGCCGCCCGGGTGGCTTCTGCTTCACGCCGGCGATCCAGAAATAACCCGCCCAGGCGGTACTTGCCGTAGTTGTTCAGCGAGATGTTGTGCAGGATGGGGAAACTGGTGATGAGTCCCTGCTCCTTGCGACTTTCCGGCAGCAGACCGATACCGGCCTGCAGGGCTGCGGCCGGATCGGCCAGGCGTAGCGGCACGCCATGCATGGACAGCTTGCAGGTCAGCGCGGGATGCGCACCCAGCATGGCCAGCACGGTCTCGCTGCGGCCGGAACCGACCAGACCGGCAAAGCCGAGTATCTCGCCGCGCCGCAACTGGAAGCGCGACACGGGACTGTGACGCCGGAGCTGTACTGCATGCACATCCAGCAGCACCTCCTGGGCGGTTGCTCCGGATTGCTGGAGTGGTTTGGGCGGAAAGCAGTTCTCGATGCGGCGCCCCACCATCATTTCCACCAGCCGCGCCTGGTCCACCTCGGCGACTGCGCAGCTGCCGACGTAGGCGCCATCGCGCAGGACGGTGATGCTGTCGCCGATCTCGAAGATTTCTTCCAGATGGTGCGAGATGAAGATGATCGCCACTCCCTGCTCACGCAGGCCGCGCATGACCTTGAACAGATGCGCGACTTCCGCCGGCGTCAGCGTGGCGGTCGGTTCATCCAGTACCAGGATACGCGCCTCCAGCGCCAGCGCCTTGGCGATTTCCACGAACTGCTGCTGCGCCACCGAGAGCTTGCAGACAGGGACTTCCAACGGGATATCCACACCCAGTTGCGCGATGATCTGCGCAGCCCGGCGCCGCATGGCGGCCCGCTTGAGCAGGCCCAGCGGGCTGCGCAATTCGCGCGCCAGGAACATGTTGTCCACCGCGTCCAGGTAGGGGATGAGCGAAAACTCCTGAAACACCACGCCGATGCCGGCGGCGATGGCCTGGTCGTAGCTGGCAAAGCGACAGACCTGGCCACCGATGCGAATTTCACCTGCATCCGGCGTGACGATGCCGCACAGGATCTTCATCAGCGTGGACTTGCCGGCGCCGTTCTCACCCAGCAGCGCGTGGACCTCGCCAGCCTTGACCGCCAGCTCGACGCCGCGCAGCACCGTCACCGGGCCGAAGTGCTTCTTGATACCAGTCAGTTGGAGCATGGCTGCCTCCATCAAGGGAAAGAATGGCGCGCACGCGCAAGCGCGGCGCGCCGACGGCTTACCAGCTGAAACCTGCGGCGTTCTTCCTGGTCACCGGCATGACGTCGATGGGGACTTCCTTCGGCACTACGCGCGCGCCCCACTTCTTGGCCAGCGCCATGGCCAGGCCTACCCGCACCTGGTCACGCGGGAACTGCGCCGTGGTCTCGATGAAAGGGCCGCCATCGGCGATGGCCTTGATCGCCTCCGGCGCGCCATCCACCGAGGTCAGCTTGATGTCCTTGCCGCTGCCCTGGATCGCGGCCAGCGCCCCCATGGCACCACCGTCGTTGACGGAGAAGATGCCCTTCAGGTTGGGCTTGGACTGGATCATGTTCTCCACCACGCCGAGCGCTATGGAGCGATCCTGGCGACCGTTCTGTTTGTCCACCAGCTTGATGTCCTTGTATTCCGCCAGGGCCTGCTTGCAGCCTTCCACGCGCTGCAGGATGGGTACCACCGGGATGCCGTCGAGGATCGCCACTTCCCCCTTGCCACCGATGGCATCGGCCAGCGCACGGCAGGACTGGTAGCCGGCGTCCTTGTTCTTGGAGCCGACGAACATGTCCACCGGACCAGCGGCGTTGGCATCGACCGCCACCACGATCACATTGCGCGCCTTGGCGGCCTTGACGGCTGACTCCACCCCGGCCGAGTCGGTGGGATTGATGAGCAGGATGTCGATGTTCTGTTGCAGCATGTCTTCGATGTCGGCGAGCTGCTTGGCCACGTTGTGGGCGGCATCGGTAACGATGACCTTGGCGCCGAAGGACTTGGCGGCATCGTCCAGGGCCTTCTTCATGGAGACGAAATAGGGGTTGTTCATTTCCTGGAAGCTCATGCCGATCTTGAGCTTGCCCAGTTCCTGAGCACTTGCCGGGGTGGTGCCGAAGCTGGCCAGGATGGCGCCGGTCAAGGCCAGGCTTGTCAGTGCTTTATTCATTGCAGTCTCCATTGTTGTTGGTCGTGTGCTTGCTTGCGGATGGCGTTCGGATTGCTCTTGCGGGCGACAGGCAATGCCTGTCCTGTTCCGGAAAGCGGAGGCTTTCCTGAATGCTGTGATTGCTGCCTTGAATGTGTTCGCGGATGAAGATGTCGAGCCGGGAAAACCTGCTCCGTAGCTCAGCCGCCGCCCTGACTATCCGGTAGCGGCAAAGAGGCTGTTGGTGGCAAAGGTGTTGCGAAATGCCGAGGGCGACATGCCCTTGATCCGGTGGAAATGACGGTTGAAATTGGACAGGTTGGAAAAACCGGTCTCGTAGCAGATGTCGGTGATGCGTGCCTCCGGCCGCGTCAGCAGGGCCAGGCAGGCGAGATCGACGCGCAACTGGTTCTTGTAGCGCACGAGCGTGGTGCCGGTATGGCGCTTGAAGGCCCGCGAGAAACTGCTCGGGTGCTGGCCTACCATGTCGGCCAGGTCCTGCTCGCCGATGTCATCGGTGAGATGTTCGCGCAGGTAGGCAATAGCGCGGTTCAGGCCACTGCCCTGCACGTCCGACAAGTCCAGCTTGTAGGACAGGCTGGCCAGCACCTCCGGCTCAGGGGCATTGGCCAGCACGTCGAGGATGTCCCAAAACAGGGCCAGGCGCTTCAAGCCACGCTGATCGATGAGGCGCTGCATCAGCGGGCGCACGGTGTCGCTGGTGGCCTGGTCGAACAGCAGGCCACGATGGCTGCGCTCCAGCAGCGGCATGATGGCCTCCATCTCGGCAATGCCGGCCGCGCACTGATCCACCAGTTGCGCAGGAAACTGGATCACCAGGGAGCGCACCGGCACCACTTCGTCGGGGGCGATATTGGAAATCCAGTTCTGGGGAAGATTGGGACCGGTCATCACCAGTTGCCCCGGAGCAAAGTCCCCGACGTGGTCACCCACGTAGAAGCAGCCGCGGGTGGCCACCACCAGATGGATCTCGTATTCCGGATGGTAATGCCAACGCACGGTACGGAAAGGGTAGCCGTGCATCCAGGCCGCGAAGGATTCGCCCTTACGGATATGGACCAGTTCCAGGTCGGGTTGCATCGTGTCTCCTCTCAATCGAGAGCATTTTCTTTATCGAAACTGGCAACTCGAAGTTGGCAGTTTCTGTCATTGACCGCATCTTAGTTCCCGCCAGGTGCGGCTTCTACATCACCAGCGCCGGACGACCGATACTTTTTTGCAGGAAACAACAGGAAGAATGAAAACGATGCAGTGCAGCACCCGCCATGGCCCGCATACGCGGCCATGGCGGGTAGCGCCCTCAGACCGAACGCATCAGCCCGCCATCGACCCTGAGGTTCTGGCCGGTGATGTAACCTGCGCCGGGCGAGGCCAGGAAGGCGATGGTGGCCGCCACTTCGTCGCTGGTGCCGTAGCGCTGCATGGGCACGCCGGCGCGGCGCTCCTCGCGTTGCGGCAGGCTGTCGATCCAGCCTGGCAGGACGTTGTTGATGCGGATGTTGTCAGGGGCGTACTTGTCGGCGAAGAGTTTGGTGAAGGCGGCCAGGCCAGCGCGGAACACCGCCGAGGTCGGGAACATGTCGGACGGCTCGAAGGCCCAGGCCGAGGAAATGTTGATGATGGCGCCACCGCCGGCCTGCTGCATCAGCGGCGTGACCAGGCGCGTGGGGCGGATCACGTTGAGCAGGTAGGTATCCATGCCGCGATGCCAGTCCTCGTCGGTGATGTCGAGAATGGGCGCGCGCGGGCCGTGGCCGGCGCTGTTGACCAGCACATCGACGCGGCCCCAGCGTTGCACGGCCAGGTCCACCAGGCGTTGCAGGTCGTCCACTGACTGGTTGGAACCGGTCACGCCGATGCCGCCCAGTTCGGCGGCCAGCGCCTCGCCCTTGCCGGACGAGGAAAGAATGCCAACCTGGAAACCGTCGGCCGCCAGGCGACGCGCCGCGGCGGCGCCCATGCCGCTGCCGGCGGCGGTGATCAGGGCTACTTTGCTGCTCATGGAAACTCCTTGTGGATAAATGAAGATGTCGAGTCGATAGGTTAGACGCGCTAGGCTAGTGGGGAGCGAATTTGGAATCTCGGCTTAGCCAAAAACAAAGTGAGTGGATCAGCGGGACGGTAGATGCTTCCGCCGGGGTTCTCTCAAAATACAACCAGCGTATTCGTGCGACAAGCTGACCAGTCAATGCTGATCCATTAAGACTAGATGGCAGCCCTATTGCATCCATGAACACACCTGCAATAAGTCGCAAATCGTCTCAATTGAAATTGGACGGAAATACCAAGCTGTTACTGCCCCACCTCTTTGGCGGAAATAAACGCCATAAAAGCGTCATACATTTCCTTGGCCGGCTTCGACGGGTTACTCGCATGTGTTGAGGCAAATATCCAATGAAACTTCTCGAAACGAGATTGATCTGCTGCCCAATCGCGATTCCATGACGTCGAGTAATACTTGGTCTTGTTCTTACCTGCTGGGCTGTTTTCGTGGCTCCGTTTAAGCATGTCGAAGAAGCAGTGCGAGTTCACCCCGCGCACGAGTGCCTCCAGCGCTTCCGCGATGTCCTGCAAGTGCATAACAGTGAGCCTCAGTGGTTTTTCCAACAACGGCTTATGCTTGTCGAGCCCAAGCTTTACTGCCTGCTGACTACCCAGTTTACCGAAACGGTGGATGCCACAATGGCGGATCTGGCAGATGTCTTCGAAGCTCTGAAACAGAGGATCAAGCGAAGACGAAATCTGAGCGATGTTACACAGCGAATTGAGCTCTGACTTTACGTTTTTCGTCGACGCGAGCGATACCCCTTCAAGCAATGCTTCAGGAAGTAACTCTGGCCGATGGTGGACGGCCGCAGCGTAACTGACCGTCTTGCTAGCGGCATTCTCTGCACACATTTCGTCGGTCAGAATCAGATGTCGAAGAAGAGAGCGGAAATATCCTTCGACAGCTGAGACCATGCCAAGATAGACAAGGCCGCCAAGGGTAGAGTTGTAATCACCGCGCTGATGCGCCTGAAGATACAACGTATTGATCTCAGAGAGGTTGGCCCTAAACTCATCGATCGGAGACAGAATTTGAGGCGTATGGCCCGCGTCGAACCAAGAGGCAGTATCCAAGCCAGATCCGAGAGGTGCTGCGAATGGGGTAATCTCTGCGAGAGTGGCATCAGGTGCGACTACTGTCGTCATAGCAATTAGGAAAGATATTCGTCCAGGAATGCCTCAACGGCATCGATAATAGTACGTGCGCGGATCTTCCCCACATGCGGAATGGTTCGCAGAGTAGTGCCGGGGTCTTGCAGCGCTACGAATTCTCCAACCGTCCGAGGCACAGATCTCCAATCACCAAGCTTCTCTTTCTGCCATTTCGTGAGACCTGGAACGTCGATCAGAAGCGTAAGCATCATGCGATCGTATGTGGATTCTTCTGTCAGCTTCTCGCCACAGTTGAAGCAATACTTTGCCCCCTCGACCCTTTTGGCGTCGCAGTTACGGCAATTCGGCAGATTCAGCCCTAGAGTAGCAACAGTATTCGCATCGAGCAGTGTCGATACTGAGCGACGTACTGGATGCTTCTCATCTGGGCGTTGCAGCATGTCCATGGAAAAACGCGGGGAAAAGGCACCTCTGCGGCTGAAGGCGCGACGAAATTGCAACGCCCCCAGGTGGACCACATAGCGCAGGTACTCCCTATCTCCATGCGAGACGCGATCCAGCTTGTAAAGCAGTCCCACCTCTTCGAGCAACCTTAGCATCCTTTCTACATAAGGCTGACCAACAACAGAGGTAGGATCAATCCCAAGCAGAAGTTGCCTCGTTGAGCCATCGATGAGCGCTTGATTAGCCTGACTGATATCGTCGGCCGCACGGTCAAACACCCGCAAACC
The DNA here is from genome assembly GCF_022627865.1 of Herbaspirillum sp. C7C2. Lineage (NCBI taxonomy): Bacteria > Pseudomonadati > Pseudomonadota > Betaproteobacteria > Burkholderiales > Oxalobacteraceae > Herbaspirillum > Herbaspirillum sp. C7C2. The sequence goes on along the minus strand of NZ_JABXGI010000001.1, from coordinate 649,208 downwards.
TGCCTCGACGATCGAAGAAAATTGTGGAATCTTGTCCTTGAGCGTCAGATACTCCGCCCTACGCTCATTAACAAATTCCTCAATAGTCCGGTTGAACGCGGCCTGCGGAGTTGCCAGTTTGGCGACATTCTTCAAATAGGCTCGGACCAAGGTCATAAACGCACGCGGCACACCAAACGCTGCGTAGGCCAGTAGTACCCTTGTCTCCTCCGGGATCAACACAAGATCGGAAAAACGTTTATTGCCGATATCCAGCATGAAGTCCAGATAATTGACATCGGTGACGCTCTTCCACACGAATATCGATTCGGCCTCGTGCGAGGCATGAAAGCTTGGACCGTACTCCGTCGTTCCAGGGTAGACCGATGCCTTGAGCGCAATGCGTGTGCTCTTCAACGCCCGATAGATGTCGAAGAAATGGCTGAGATATTCGGGGGTCAGCGTCAGTGCCGCGTCATCGAGGAAAAGAACAATGCGCTTACGTCCAAGCACTTCCGCCAACGAAACCAGGATTGCCTTCAACTTATCGATCGAGAGGCGAGCCGCAACGCTGTCCTGTTCCGGGGAGAGTGGCCGTCCTTGCTCCAACGTCGCAATGATGTGCGACACAGCAGAACCGTCGAACTCCAAAAGGTTATCGATTACCGTGTCATGTACGTTGGCAGCGACCGAGAACTGCTTCGCCGCTTCCGAAATACCGATGAAGATGTTCGACAATGCCCAGTAGTAGAACATCGCCATTGCATCCGGCCGGCGGCGCAGCATAGGCTCCAGACGATAATAACGATTCAGGTTTGTGTAGACAGCAAACGGCAGCTCTTTCTTGTTCTGGCACATCAGGAATGCAAAGCGCATCAGATGTGTCTTACCACAGCCACGTGGGCCCACCAGCAGTTTCGATCCCCCGCCGGTCAGAGCGCCGATCCATTCTTCAGTATCGGATGTCAGTGTGGTTGCACCTTCGATGATGCTCTGACCAAGGTGCTCCGCACGTTCTTCATACAGCTGCGTAACCTCGGTTTCTTCAGCTGCGCTCAGTGGTGGCGCATTGTCCAGCGATATGGCTGTCATAGTATGCGTAATGGAAGATTTAGAAGGTCACTCTTTGTGAGTTGGCGAGCCGCGACCCCATAGGCATGGAGTTCGAGCCAAGCTCGACCTTCGGAGGAACTCAGTGCTTGGAGAACCGCGTCCTGTTTCGAAGGGGAAACTCGCAGTCGATACAAGCAATCCGTGAGCACAACGCTCCCAGCACCGATGCCGATCACCTTGTCATGCGCGGTGCGGCCAACACGGGCGACGACGATATCACCCGCCTCAGCGCGCGTCACTGGGCCGCTCTTCGCCAAGGGGAATCGGAAGCTCTTACCGCTGAAGTCGAGCCATTGGCCGCGGTTGTGTGAATTAAGGTTGGTCGTATGCAGTACGAAGTGGCTCACATCTTTGGCCTGCGCACTGTGCAGCGAACCGCGCCGTAAATCCACCGCGATATCTCCCAGGCGCATACCCTGCTGCCGGGCGTTTGCCTCAGCAAAGTGGAATTGGTAGTCCAAACGGTGGGCCGCCTTCGAATGCTCAACCAACAGACTAGAAGTCTTGACGCCAAACTCATTGAGTGACGACAGCGCAATCGCTGCACCATTTGACGCGGAGTTCTCGATGACCAAAATGTGGGCTAGGGCATCAGTGCCGCCAAACGAACCACGAGAAAGTCGGACTGCACTGCGAATTCGATATCGGTTGAGCAGTTCGATACGGAAGTTCTTGTACTTGTCTGCGCTGACGATCGAATCCGGCACGATGATCCCGAGGATGCCACCAGGTTGAAGAAGGCGCAGATTTTGAGCGAGGAATACCAATGCTGCGTCGACCGTGGCGATCGCCGGCAAGCACGAACTCAGACCAACATCCTCAAGGATCGCGCTGTATCCTCTCTTCCACTTCGGCACCAAGAATGGCGGATTACAAACAGCGATTTCAGGTTGGGCCTTTTCACGTCGCAGCGACGTCGCCAACTCAGGAGAAAGCGCGTCGTACATCATATGATAATGGCCACCCACGAAGCCGGATTCACGCAGCTTTTCCTGTAGCACCTGTGCGATCGTGCAGTCCAAGTCCACGGTAACTATGTTCGTATTTGCCCACCTGCGAGAAGCCGCAAAAGATAAAGAACCGGTTCCGCATCCCAAGTCCAGTACGGTGCTTGGACTATTGGAAGGAAGATCTGCCACTAACGCCTGACTCACCACTGCATTCGTGTAGTAGCGGCCTAGTGAGTCGGAGCGGATCGAGTGAAGCTGAGTTCTCATGGGACGCGGATTACTTGGACAAGAACAAAGTGAGGGAATATTGCATTATAGCTATGCACCTGCATAGTTGCCATGACATACCGGCCCTTGCCCTGGTGGACTACTTATCTGCGAAAGTGCTCCGAAAGGGGTGAAACATCTCCTGGACTCGCTCCACCTTTCTGGTACGACGTTATTTTAGTACGACGTTATATCCCTTCCTTCAGTGCGACATCCCTACCGACCTTATCCTTTGTCGTCCACGCCCCAGATCCGAATTTCAAGTCTTGCCGTATCCCCTTGTAAATTAGCGGAGAGAATTTGTCACGCGCCTGTTGCATTTGTCCGGCATCATCGCGCACCATTGCGCAGCCACCCTGCCCTTCAACATCGTCCAGACCTGATCTCCATGCAAATTCTCGCCAACATCAATCTCGCTTCCCTGCTCGATACCCTCATCAGCCTGACCGCGGCCTTCATCCTGGGCGGTCTGATCGGGCTGGAACGCCAGTACCGGCAACGCACCGCCGGTCTGCGCACCAATGTGTTGGTGGCACTGGGTGCGGCGGTCTTCGTGGACATGGCCAATCGCATGGGCGGCCATGAGGGCGCGGTGCATGTGGTGGCCTATGTGGTGTCGGGGGTGGGTTTCCTGGGCGCGGGCGTGATCATGCGCGAAGAAGGCAATGTGCGCGGCATCAATACTGCCGCGACCTTGTGGGGCTCGGCGGCGGTGGGGGCGGCGGCGGGCGCCGACCTGCTCCTGGAGGCGATCCTGGCGACGATCTTCGTGCTGGCGGCCAATACGCTGTTGCGCCCGGTGGTCAATACCATCAACCGCAAGCCGCTGGATGTGCCGTCGGTGGAAGTGACCAACACCCTGCACCTGATCGTGGAGAGCGAGCACCAGAAGCGTGTGCTGGCTGCCGTGACCGACATGCTGGAGCAGAGCCGCTATCCGACGCACGACCTGGAGGTGCGGCCCTTTGCCGAGGACGAGGTGGAAATCGAGGCGACGCTGGCGGCTACCTCGGTCAATGGCGACGAACTGGACGCGCTGATCGAGCGCCTGCTGGCCCTGCCGGCGGTGAAGCAGGCATTCTGGAGCCCCAGCACCACCGACTGACCTGCGCTACCGGGCTGGCGGGCGGAACTGTTTCAATTGAAATCCGGGGTTGGTTTCCTGCAATCGACCTGTAACGGCTCGACGGCATGATGACTACATGGCCAGACGCAAACCGCTGACGGCATCAACCCAAGGAGAACAACATGCCCATCCTGCCCATGCTTGCCGAAGGCGCCCTGTACATCGCCGGTCTGATCTCTGCAGCCTCGCCGTTCTGGCAATAAACCGAAGGAGAATCACATGCCCATCCTGCCCATGCTCGCCGAAGGCGCCCTGTACATCGCTGGCCTGTTTTCCGCCACCTCGCCACTCTGGCAATGAACTGAAGGAGAATCACATGCCCATCCTGCCCATGCTCGCCGAAGGCGCCCTGTACATCGCCGGTCTGATCTCTGCGGCCTCGCCGTTCTGGCAATGACATCCAACAGGGCGGCCGCTCAATGTCCGGTCGCCCTGAATCGCCCCCGCAACCACTTGACCGGCCCGCCGATGACGGGCAGTTTCTGCCACAGCTCCTCAGCTGCATCCCAGTAATCGCGATGTTCGCTGACCCGTCCCGCCTCATCGAAGCGGAAATGCGTCGCCCCCAGCACCGTATAGAAATGTCCCTTGAGCCGGAACTCGAAACGCCAGGTGGCGAAGCCCTGCTCGCCCTGCCCCATGCGCTCCAGGATCACGAAACGCGGGTCCTCGGTGGTGGCGAACATGTGCGCGAAGATGGCGCGGATCGAGCGCACGCCCTTGACGTCGTTGAAGGGGTCCTTGAACAGGGCCTGTGGCGCATAGAACTCGTCGATGCGCTCCAGGCTGGCGCGATCCAGCGCGGCATACCATTGCAGTAATCGGTCCAGGTTCTGCATCGTCAATTCCGTCGACTCAGTCATTCATTCAATTCAGTTCAGCAGGAAGCGCTGGAACAGCATGAAGCGCAGGCGGAACGGCAAGAGCCGCAGTATCTTCAGCCAGGCGGTGAAGCGCAGCGGGAAATGAATCTCGAAGCGACCCTCGGCAATGCCGCGCCAGATGGCGCTGGCGGCTTGCTGCGGGGTCTGGATGGCCGGCATGGGGAAGTCGTTCTTGTCGGTCAGGTCGGTCTTCACGAAACCCGGATTGACCAGATAGACGTTCAAGCCCTTGGGCCGCAGGTCGCTGTAGAGGATTTCCGCCAGGTTGATCAGGGCCGCCTTGCCCGGGCCATACACGCTCGCGCCGGGCAGGCCGACATAACCGGCCACGCTCGCCACCAGGGCAATGCCGCCGCTGCCGCGGGCCAGCATGTCCGGCAGTGCCGCACCGAGCGCCGAATAGACGCTGGCGAGGTTGGTGCGGATGGTGTGCTCGGCTTCGTCTTCCTGTACTTCCCAGCTGCGTTCGGGCCGGTATTTGGCGGCACAGAAGACCAGCAGGTCGATACCGCCGAAGGCTTCCAGGATGCGTGCATGCTGGTCGCGCCAGGCATCGTGGCAGAGCACGTCGAGCGGGGCGATGAAGGCATTCTTGTGACCTGCGGCCACCTCCTGCAATACGTCGCCCCGGCGTGCCGACAGCGCCACGCGCGCACCGGCCTGCAGGGCCTGGCGCGCCAGTTCGGCGCCGATGCCGCTGGAGGCGCCGACCAGCCAGATGCGCAGGCCGCGCAGGTCACTGACCGGCTGGTTCATGGGACCGAACAGGACCGCCGGTCGCGAGATCGGGGCACGCTCGGATGCGGCCTGCTTGGGCAGCGGACTGGTGTGGATGCTCATACCCCCTCCTTGCGGAAGAACAGCGTGACCTGGCCGACTTCAACCCCGAACTTGCGCATGCTGGTGCGGTTGATGAGGGTGCGCTCGTCCATCTGGTACATCCAGTCATCCATCTGGACTTCATATTGCTTGTCATCCACCGGCAGCAGCAGCGTGTAGTTCCAGTGCAGGGCGTTGCCGGCGGTGTGGCCGATGGCCTCGCCGATGACGTCACCGGCGCTTCCGCGCCAGCTGTTGTCGGGCTGACGCACCAGGGTCCAGACGCGGGTCTGGGTCTGGCCGTCGTCATAGCGGAAGCGCTCATCCAGGGTCAGGGTATTGCCCTCGACGCTACCGGTGACCACGACATGGAAGCGCCGCGCCACCTCGCCACCGCGCTTCTGGAACATGCCCCAGGCTTCGGTGCGGCCCTTGAAGAACACCGCCGGATCGAACACCGGCGTCTTGCCGGCATAGTCGGACAGCTGCTGCGAGGCGCATCCGCCTAGCGCCAGTGCCAGTACGGCAAGCATGATCAAGGCCAGCCAGTTCCCCCGACGCGCCCGGGCGCCCTTGCGCATTGCGATGGCATCCATGACTCACTCCTTCTGCAAGAGGAACTGCACCACATCGGTCTGGCCTTCGTCGAAGCCGACTTCACAGAACACGTAATACAGCTGCCACAGGCGGCGGAAGCGTTCATCGAAGCCCTGGGCGGCGATGGTCTCGCGCCGGGCCTGGAAGGTGTCGTTCCAGCGGCGCAGGGTTTCGGCATAGTCGCGTCCGAAATGGAAGCGGTCGCGGGTGGCCAGGCCGGCACGCTGAGCGCCAAGCGAGAAGCGCTCGTGGCTGGGCAGCATGCCGCCGGGGAAGATGAATTCGCGGATGAAGTCGGCGCTGTCGCGGTAGCGTTCGAAGACGGCTTCATCAATGGTGATCGACTGGATCAGGGCGCGGCCGCCGGCCTTCAGGCGCGCGGCAACGGTGTCGAAGTAGGTCTGCCAGAAACGCTCGCCGACGGCTTCGAACATCTCGATGGAGACGATGGCATCGTATCGGCCGTCCAGGTCGCGGTAGTCGCACAGTTCCAGGTGCGCCAGGTGATCCAGCTGCTGATGGCGCAGGCGATCCTGAGCGAAGGCCAGTTGCGCCGGCGAGATGGTCACGCCGTGCACGCGGATGCCCAGGCGCGCCGCATGTTCGGCAAAGCCACCCCAGCCGCAGCCGATTTCCAGCACGCGGTCGCCGCTGCGCAGGCCGAGCTGGTCGATGATGCGCTGGTACTTGGCGGCCTGTGCCGAGGCCAGGCTCTGGCCGGGCTGGCTGAAGATGGCGCTGGAGTAGGTCATGCTGGGGTCCAGCCATAGCTGGTAGAAATCATTGCCCAGGTCGTAATGCGCGTGGATGTTGCGGCGGCTGCCGGTGCGGGTGTTGGAGCGCAGCAGGTGTCGCAGGCGATACCACCAGGAGGCCAGGCGCCCGCCTTCGACTGCGCTGGAAAGCGCCTTGCGGTTGCGCATGGCCAGGCGCAGCAGCGCGGCCAGGTCCGGGGTATCCACCCAGCCGTTGCCGTAGGCTTCGCCGAAGCCGATGTCGCCGGCGCGCAGGATGGCACCGCAGGCACGCCAGTCGAGGATGCGTAGCTGTGCGCTGGGCGGCTGGCGCAGGTCGCCGAAGGTCAGGGTGGTGCCGTGCGGCGTGATCAGTTCCAGGTGACCGTGGTTCAGGCGTTCCAGCATCGCCAGGAACAGGCGGGTCGAAATGGAGCCAAGGCGTGCGCCGATGCGCCGGCCGGAGGTCTGCAATGCGGGGCTATGGTTCACGATAGGGTTTCCTTTCCGGAGGGTGCTCCTGTGGGGCTGTTGCGTTCGGGCTTGCTGAACCAGGGCACGCGCTTGCGCCACAGCAGCAAGGCTTGCCAGTGAATGCGGGCGACCACACCCAGGGTAAGCAGCGGCTGCGCGCACAGTGCGGCGAAGGCCGAGGCGGCGGTCAGGGGCTGCAGACGGCCGCCGATGGAGGTGCGCATCAGCGGCTGCAGGCCGGTGCTCACCTCGGCAGGCTGGCCGAGGTCGTAGTAATCGATGCCGACGAAGGCGGTCGCGTCCTGGCCACCCTGCTCACCCTGCCCCCTCTCGCGGGCAGCATGGTCACGAAAGCGGAAGCGATAGAAGCCCCGGACCTCGCAGAAGGGCGAGACATGCATCAGCTTGTTGCAGTGCAGGCGGGTGTGCTCGTCGATGACGCCCTGCTGCGGGGCCGACAGCAGGTAGTGCTGGGTTTCGCCAAAGGTGCTGTTGACCTCGGCCAGCACGGCACGCAAGGCGCCGTCGCGGTCATGGCAGAGGAAGAAGCTGACCGGATTGAAGACAAAGCCGAACAGGCGCGGGAAGGTCTGCAGCCAGATCGTGCCATCGTGCGGCAGGCCGGCCTGTTGCAAATGGCCGCGCACCCAGGTACCGAGGTCGCTGCCGTCACGCGGGCCATAGTCGCGGGTACGCACGCACATCAGGCGCCGACGATCCACGCCGAACCAGGCATTGCCCGCCTCGGCCATGCGTGCCAGGTCCAGGCGCACGCAAAAGACCGGATAGACGAAGCGGTGCCGCACCGGGCGCAGGCGCTGGTGCATCACCTGTCCGCTCAGCAGCAGCGCGGCGGCATCGGCATGCGAAGCGCGCGAGTCGTTCATAGGACCGCCCAGTGCGGCAGCACGCCGAAATGCTGGCTCACCCGCAGCGCCGACTTCAGCCCGTCTTCATGGAAGCCATAGCCGGTCCAGGCGCCGGCGAACCAGGCCCGGTGACGGCCCTGGATCTGGGGCAGGCGCTGCTGGGCGTCGATGGCGGGCTGGTCGAAGACCGGATGTTCGTAGTCGAAGCGGCCCATCACGGTGGCCGGATTGGGGGCCTGCGGCGGGTTCAGGGTGAGGATGACGTCGCTCTTGCAGGGCAGGTCCTGCAGACGGTTCAGCCAGTAGCTCACGCAGACGGCGCGACTGCCGTCGTCGTGGCGCGAACCCAGGTAATTCCAGGCCGACCAGACCTTGGGCAGCAACGGCATGAGGGTGGTGTCGCCATGCAGCCAGGCGGTATTGGCCTGGTAACGCACGGCCGAGAGCACCTGATGTTCCTCGATGGTGGCATCTTGCAACAGGGCCAGGGTCTGCGGGGCATGGGTGGCAAAGACCACGGCGTCGAACTGTTCCTCGCGTGGTTCGGCGCCACCGCTGCGTACCAGCACGCCGCGCTCATTGCGGGTGACGCTCTCCAGGCGGCTGCCCAGGCGCACATCTTCCAGGGTGGCGGCGATGCGACGTACATACTGGCGCGAACCGCCGCGCACGGTGCGCCAGCGGGGACGATTGTTCACCTGCAGCAGGCCGTGGTTGATGCAGAAGCGCAGGAAAGTGGCGGCCGGGAAGTCCAGGATGTCCGAGGGCGAACTGGACCAGATGGCGGCCGCCATGGGGATCAGGTAGGCATCGCTGAACAGGGCACCGTAGCGGCCGTCCTTGAGTAACTGGCGCAGGCTCACGGGATGCCCGTCGCAGGCCGCCAGGTTGGCGTGGGCGGCACGGTTGAAGCGCAGGATGTCGCGCAGCATGCCCAGGAAGGAGGGCTGCAGCAGGCGCTTGCGCTGGGCGAAGACGGTGTCCAGATTGGTGCCGGCCCATTCGAAGCGGCCCTCATCCATCGAGACGCCGAAGGACATGTCGGTGTCGTAGGTCTCGACCTTCAATTCATCGAACAGGGCGATCAGGTTGGGATAGGTCCAGTCATTGAAGACCAGGAAACCCGTATCGACCGGGAACGGCACGCCCTGCGGCGCGATGTCCACGGTATTGGCATGCCCACCCAGGGTGGGCGCGGACTCGAACAGCACCACCTGGTGCCGGCGCGCCAGCAGATAGGCGCTGGCCAGGCCGGAAACGCCGGCGCCGATGACGGCGATGCGCTGTCCTGATGCCTGCTCGATGGCTGCTGTACCTGGATTCATGAAATCTTGTCCACCTATGTCTTTGTTATTGGGGTGTTGCCCTCGGCCGGGCGGCGCCTGCCGCCGGGACTCTTTTTGTCTGCTGGCCTGCTTTGGCGTCCCAGTATTTCTACCCTGCCGCGATTTAGGTGCTAAGATTACTACCAAAGAAAAATAAAATCTACTAATTAGTAACTTAAACTACCAATGAGTATTTTCGGCAAACTGAGCTTCAAGGATCAAGCCTTCAAATTACGGGAAAACGCCATCCTGGATGCGGCCACGTCGGTACTGGGCAGCAAGGGCTATGACCTGATGACGATGGACGACGTCGCCGGTGCGGTGGGTATCTCCAAACCCAGCCTGTACAAGCATTTCAAGTCCAAGGAAGAATTGATCGGCGAGACCATGATCCGTCTCATCGACGGCGCCATCGACCAGCTGGCGCAGCTGGAGGGCATTCCCAGCCCGCGTGGCAAGCTGGAGGCGATGCTGGAATGGGCGCTGCGGGTGCGGCTGGAGGGCGGCCTGCCCTTCCTGCCTTCCACCAGTACACCGGTGCGCGACATGCTCATGCGCAACGTCAAGTATGTGATGCGGGTGCTCAAGCTCAACGGCCAGCTGGAAAAGCTGGTCAAGGAAGCACAGAAAAGCGGCGAACTCGACGCCGCGCTGCCCAGCGATGTGATCCTGTACAGCTACTACGCCCGCACCTGTGATCCGGCGGTGGACTACCTGCAGAAGTTCAGCAAGATGAGTACCGAAGACATCGTGAAGTACATGCTGCACGTGGCCTTCAACGGTTTCACGCGGGATTAGGGCCTAGCCCAGGCCATAGGCCTAGCCCAGACCGTAGCAGCGCGCGGCCGTCTGCCCCCACAACAGCTCCTGTTCGGACGTCGACAGCCGGGTCGCGGCCCACTCCCGCACCACGGCGGCCACCTTGGCATAGGAGGCGGCCAGCAGGCAGACCGGCCAGTCCGAGCCGAACATCAGGCGCTGCGGGCCGAAGGCGTCCAGCGCCGCATCCAGGCAGAGGACGATATTGTCGTAATCCTTCTGACGCAGACCGCGCTGCCAGTCGGCCTCCGTGACCAGTCCCGATAGCTTGCAGGCCACGTGCGGCAAGGCTGCCAGGGCGCGCAGGTGGCGCTTCCAGTCGGCGAAGACCGCCTCGCTCTTGCCGAAATCGGCCAGGGCCGGCTTGCCCAGGTGATCCAGCACCAGCCAGTGGCGATCATGGCGGGCGCAGAAGGCTTGCACTTCGGGCATCTGGCGCGCATAGATCAGCACGTCATAGACCAGGCCGCGCCGTTGCAGCCAGCCGATGCCGGTATTGAAGGCCGGTGCTTCGACGAAGGTACTTACGTCGGCCTCATCCTGCAGCTGGTGGCGAAAGCCCACCAGCTTGTCACTTCCCCATCGCTCCACATTGGCCGCCAGGTGCGGCGAAGCGAGGTCTTCCCAGCCAACCACTCCGGCAATGCGCCGGTTACCGCGCGCCAGGTCCAGCAGGAATTCCGTTTCGTCGCGACCAGCGCGGGCCTGCACGGCAATGGACTGCTCCAGTCCTTCGGCGGCCAGCACGGGCTGCAGTTGGCCGGGCGTGCGGTCGCAGGCCAGCAGCTCCATACCGCGGCCGATCCAGGGGTAGGCGTCGGGCTGGTAGAACCAGAAATGCTGATGGGCGTCGATGCGATGCGGCTTCATGATGGACTCTTCGAGGGGCAGGACGGCGCAGGATTGCCGGTCTGCATTGCGCGCAACCGGCAGGGGAATACAAAAACACCAGAAACAGGAAAACGGCAAGGCGCCGCCGCTGGCGACGCCCTCCCGTCACGTCATGTCAAGATCAGTCGTACAGCACGGCCGCGATCTTGGCGTCGTCGATGTTGCTCTTGTCGTACCAGTAGAAGCCGGTATCGATGACCTTGGGCAGCTTCTCGCCCTTGATCGCCTTGACCGCTGCTTCCACAGTCTTGTAGCCGATGCCCACCGGGTTCTGGGTGATGGCGCCGGCCATCACGCCTTCGCGGATCGCGTCCTTCTGCTGCTTGCCGGAGTCATAGCCGATGATGACGATCTTGCGCTTCATTTCCTTCACGCCATTGACCACGCCGATGGCCGAGCCTTCATTGGTACCGAAGATGCCCTTGATCTTGGGATAGGCCTGCAGGATGGACTTGGTGACCTCGGTGGACTTCAACTGGTCGCCGGCACCATATTGCACGCTGACCACCTTGATCTTGGGATAGTTGGCCTTGATGCGTTCCAGGAAGCCGTCGCGGCGGTCGATGCCGGTGCGGCTGGTCTGGTCGTGGGCGACCACGGCCACTTCGCCTTCCTTGCCGACCAGCTCGGCCATCTTGTCGGCCGCCAGCGCGGCGGCGGCGCGGTTGTCGGTGGTGGCGGTGGTGACCGGGATGTCGCTATCCACGCCCGAGTCGAAGGCCACCACCGGGATCTTGGCGGCCTGCGCCTTCTTCAGCAGCGGGATGGCGGCCTTGCTGTCCAGCGCGGCAAAACCGATGGCCTGCGGCTTCTTGGCCAGCGCGGCGGAGAGCATGTCGATCTGCTTGTCGACCATGGCTTCGGTCTCGGGACCTTCGAAGGTGACCTTCACCTTCAGGTCCTTGCCGGCCTGGTCGGCGCCTGCCTTCACGGCCTGCCAGAACTGGTGCTGGAAGCCTTTGGAAATGAGCGGCACATACACTTCCTGCGCCTGTGCGGCCGAACCGCCGACAGCGAAGGCCAGGCCCAGGGCAGCGCCCAGTAGTTGTTTCTTGAACACGGTAAGTCTCCTTTTGTTATCGATGATGGAGTGCCGGGCATTGGCGCTGCCCGGCGGGGCTTGCATTGCTACTGCGAATACTGCTGCGGTGGCTGATGTGGATACCGGTTCAGGCACGACGACGACGGCGCAGGATGTCGAGGTAGACCGCCAGGATGATGATGACCCCGGTCACCACCGTCTGCCACTCCTGCGCCACCGACATGATGCGCAGGCCATTGACCAGCACGCTCATGATGAAGGCGCCGATGATGGTGCCCATGATGGTGCCGGTGCCACCGGAGAGCGAGGTGCCGCCGATCACCACGGCAGCAATGGCGTCCAGCTCGTAACCCTGGCCCAGCGCCGGCTGCGCCGAGTTCAGGCGGGACGCGATGATCAGGCCGGCGATGCCGCAGATGGCGCCGGAGAAGGTGTAGACCGCGACCTTCCAGAAATCCACCTTCACGCCCGACAGGCGCAGCGCTTCCTCGTTGCTGCCCAGGGCGAAGGTATAGCGGCCGAACACTGTCTTGTTGAGGATGATGGAAGCGCCGATGGCCACCAGGAACAGGATCAGCACCGCATTGGGAATCGGCAGCGCCGGGATCAGGTCGCCGATCAGCGAATCCTGGGCAATGGCCGAGAAGCCCTCGGTATCGTTGAAATAGATCGGCCGGGTACCGGAAATCACCAGCGACAGCCCCTTGAGCAACATCATCATGCCCAGCGTGGCGATGAAGGGCGGCACCTTCAACTTGGCGATCACCATGCCGGAGACCCAGCCCGAGAGCGCACCGAAGAAGATGGCGGCGGCGATGCCCAGCGGCAGCGGCATGCCCCAGTTGGTCAGCACCACCCCTGCCATGACGGCGCAGAAAGTCATCATGGTGCCCACCGACAGGTCGATGCCGGAAGTGATGATGACGTAGGTGCAGGCAATGGCCAGCACGCCGTTGACGGCAGTCGATTGCAGGATGCTGACCAGGTTGTCCACCTCCATGAAATTGGGCGAGGCGACGCTGAAGAACACGATCAGCAAGAGCAGGCTGGCAAAGGCCAGCAGCTTCTGGCGGGCGGCCGGGTTGAACAGGCGGGCGCGCAGGCCCGAGGAGGAAGCGGTATTGGCCATGGTGGATGCGGACGCTGCGGAATGGATGTTGTTTGCCATGATGGTTCTGGTCTCTGATAGGGGTTGGATCGCAGTGCGGCCCGACCGGCTAGTGCGCCACCGCCGGTTCGCGCTGCGTGGCCAGTTGCATGATGTTTTCCTGGGTCGCCTCGGCGCGAGTGAGCTCGCCGGTGATGCGACCTTCGCACATCACCAGTACGCGATGGCTCATGCGCAAGACCTCCGGCAGTTCGGAAGAGATCATCACGATCGCTTTGCCCTGCTCGGCCAGGGCGTCGAGGAGCTTGTAGATTTCGCTCTTGGCGCCGATGTCGATGCCGCGCGTGGGTTCATCGAAGAACAGGATGTCGCAGTCCCGCAGCAGCCACTTGGCAATCACGATCTTCTGCTGGTTGCCGCCCGAGAGCAGGCGTGCCTGCTGTTCCACCGACGGCGTCTTGATCGCCAGTTGCCGCACATAGCCCTGCGCCACTTCGCGGATGGCACGCTGGTTCATGAAACCGGCGCGGGTGAAGCGGCCCATGCTGGAGAGCGCGATGTTGGCCTGCACATCCATGCCCACCGCCAGCCCGAAGTGCTTGCGGTCTTCCGAGAGGTAGCCAATGCCATGCGCCACGGCGTCGGCCGGCTGGCGGATCTCGGCCTTGCCACCGTGGATGATGATCTCGCCGGACTCCAGCGGGTCGGCACCGAAGATGGCGCGCGCCACCTCGGTGCGGCCGGCGCCCATGAGACCGGCAAAGCCGAGGATCTCGCCCTTGCGCAACTGGAAGCTGACATCGCGGATGGCGCGACCGCGGTTGAGCCCGCGCACTTCCAGCACCACTTCGTTGGCGGAGGTATCCGGCGGAGTACGTTGCTCGCCCTCCAGCGAGCGGCCGACCATCATGGAAATGATGCTGTCCATCGAAGTCCCCTGCATCGGCACGGTGGCGATGTAGCGGCCATCGCGCATGACGCTGACGCGGTCGGCGATCTGACGCAGCTCGTCCATCTTGTGCGAGATATAGACAATACCCACGCCCTGCGCCTGCAGGTCGCGGATGATGCGGAACAGCTCGGCGATCTCGGCGTTGTTCAGGGCCGCCGTCGGTTCGTCCATGATGAGCACGCGTGAATCGAAGGAAAGGGCCTTGGCGATTTCCACCATCTGCTGGCGCGCCACGGTCAGTTCGCCCACCGGCGTGCGCGGGTCCATCTCAAGGCGCATGCGGGCAAAGATGGCAGCGGTCTGGCGATTCAACTGGTCTTCATCAATGATCAGGCCGAACGCCTTGCGCGGCTCGCGACCGATAAAGATGTTCTGCGCCGCCGACAGGTGGTTCATCAGGTTCAGTTCCTGATGGATGATGCCGATGCCCAACGCCTGCGCCTGGCGCGGCTCACCGATCTGCACCGGTTTGCCGTCGAGGAGGATCTCGCCGCTGTCGCACTGGTAGACGCCGGAAAGGATTTTCATCAGCGTCGACTTGCCGGCGCCGTTCTCGCCCATCAGGGCGTGTACCTCGCCGGCGACCAGGTCGAACTGGCAGTTGTCCAGCGCCAGTACGCCGGGAAAGCGCTTGCTGACGTTACGCAGCGCGATCAGCGGGGGCGCCGCTGCGGGGGATGGTCTGGATGTCTCGTTATCTTGTTGCATGCTCACCTCGGATGCGGATGCATTGCCGGCCCTTGCTGCCGGGGCCATCGTTGACGCGACTCTGCGGTCGCTGCCTGCTGCGTGCTACGTGTCACTTGCACTACATCATTTACAACCTGCCACTGCGGGCAGGAAATGGTCCGCACCTTCCGGTACGGGTCCTGGTCCTATTGCTCGGACAGATCGAAGATGCGCGTCATCGGCACCCATTTCTGTCCGGCCGGCGTCCAGGGTGTGGGCGCCTGGAAACGCCACATCAGTTCCTCCCAGGCGCGCACCCGAGGATCGGTGTCGGTCGCCGCTGCCATTGCTACGGCGTCGAAGACGGCGTCATCGGTTTCCATCACCATCATCATGCGGGTACCGAGACGGTAGATTTCCATGCCGGTCACCCCCTGCTGCTTCAGGTGCTGCGCGATCTCGGGCCAGATGCGCCGGTGATGCTGTTCATACTCGGCGATGAGCGCGGGGTCGTCCTTCAGGTCCAGTGCCAGCACGGTACGCATACGGGCCTCAGCTCAGGGCACGGTCGAGATGGGTGTAACCCCCATCGACGAAAATCCACTGCCCGGTGGTATGCGACGAGCGCCCGGAGAGCAGGAAGACGGCCATGTCCGCCATTTCCTCGGAGGTCGTGAAGCGCTTGCCCAGCGGGATCTTGCTGGTGATGGCGGCGAGCTTTTCCTCGGGGTGATCGAAGGTGGCGATCCAGCGTTCATAGAGGGGCGTCATCACCTCGGCCGGGATCAGCGCATTCACGCGCACGCCGTCGGCCAGCAGTGCCGCCGCCCATTCCCGGGTCAGCGACAGCTGCGCGCCCTTGGAGGCGCAATAGCCGCTGGTATTGCCCTGGCCGGTGAGCGCGGTCTTGGACGAGACATTGACGATGGCGCCGCGCGTAGCCTTCAGGTGCGGTACGCAGTAATGGGCCATCACGTAGTAATGGATCAGATTGCGTTCCAGCGAAGCGACGAACTGGTCGCGGCCCGCTTCCAGGCCGACGCTGTCGTTGACGCCGGCATTGTTGACCAGACCGTCCAGACGACCGAAGCGCTGCACCGTCTCGGCCACGGCCTGGGCACAGCGGGCTTCGTCCTGCAATTCCAGCTGGAACAGGGTGGCGTGCGGCTGCAGCGCAGTCAGCCGGGTCCAGAATTGCGGCTCCGGTTCGCTACGCGCAAAGACCACCGGAATGGCGCCTTCGGCGGCCAGTTGCATGCTGATCGCCGCACCAATGCCGGAGGCACCGCCGGTCACGATGACGACCTTGTCTTGCAGGTTCAGATCCACTTCAGTCTCCGTTATGTTTTATATCATTTCCTGACGCCGCCACTTGCCGGGGGCTAGCCGCGAAAGCGGTACTGCTCCAGCGATTCCGGCTTCATCTCGATCGAGAAGCCCGGCAGGCTGGGCGGCACGTAGGCCGCGTTGCGGATCACGCAGGGGTCGACGAAATGCTCGTGCAGGTGATCCACGTATTCGGTCACGCGTCCCTCCTTGGAACCGGAGATGCACAGATAGTCGATCATCGACAGGTGCTGTACGTATTCGCACAGACCCACGCCGCCGGCATGCGGGCAGACCACCTTGCCGTACTTGGCGGCCATCAGCATGACGGCCAGGATCTCGTTGACGCCACCCAGACGGCAGGAGTCGATCTGCACCACGTCGATGGCGTCGCGCATGATGAACTGCTTGAACAGCACGCGGTTCTGGCACATCTCGCCGGTGGCGACCTTGACTGCGCCGATGCCTGCACGGATCTTGCGGTGACCTTCCACGTCATCCGGGCTGGTCGGTTCCTCGATGAACCAGGGCTTGGCAAACGCCAGCTGCTTGACCCAGTCGATGGCCTGGTCCACTTCCCAGACCTGGTTGGCGTCGATCATCAGATGACGCTGCGGGCCCAGTACTTCACGGGCGATGGTGACGCGACGCTTGTCGTCGGCCAGGTCGCGCCCGACCTTGAGCTTGACATGGTTGAAGCCCTGGTCGATGGCTTCCTGGCACAGGCGGCGCAGCTTGGCGTCGTCATAGCCCAGCCAGCCGGCCGAGGTGGTGTAGCAGGGATAGCCTTCCTGCTGCAGGATGCGCAGGCGCTCGGCCTTGCCCCCTTCCTTCTCGCGCAGCAGGGCCAGGGCCTCGTCGGCGGTGATGCAATCGGTGATGTAGCGGAAGTCGATGGTGCGTACCAGCTCCTCGGGCGTCATGTCGGCCACCAGCTTCCATACCGGCTTGCCTTCGGCCTTGGCCCACAGGTCCCAGGCGGCATTGACTACCGCGCCGGTGGCCAGGTGGATGGCGCCCTTGTCCGGGCCGATCCAGCGCAGCTGGCTGTCGGAGGTGACGTGACGCCAGAAGCGGCCCATGTCGGCGGCGATCCATTCCAGATCCAGACCGACCACGAGATGTTCCATGGCGCGGATGGCGGCGCAGCAGATTTCATTGCCGCGACCGATGGTGAAGGTCAGGCCGTGGCCTTTCAGTTGCGGGTGGTCGGTGTCGAGGATGACGTAGGCGGCGGAATAGTCCGGGTCCGGATTCATCGCATCCGAACCGTCCAGTGATTGCGAAGTGGGAAAGCGCACGTCCAGCACGCGCATGGCGGTAATCTTGGTCATCGGTCTCTAGCGTGATGCCGCTGCGGGACGGGTAGCGCCTCGGGCTCGGGCGCTGCCTCTGCTTGCCGCTGGTCGGCGGGCTGACCGCTAGGGGGCGGCCGCCTGTTGTCGTCGTCTCCGGGGACTGGCCCCTTGTTCGTTTTACTCACAAATAAAATTTATTTTTATCTGTGAGCGACACAGCATAACCTCGATTATCCTCTTATTGCCGAGCCAGCCTGATGAAGTTTCGGTATCGATCGATATCGATTTAGGGATGTCTCCACCTCAGCATCGGAGCGATCTATAAAAAATAATTTTACAAATAAAACACGTCATCCATCAAAAATCCCCTACAATCCGGCCCCAGAAACCGGCGGATTCACCCTTCTGTTTCCGCCCTCCTGCCCGCTAACGATACCCAGGCTGCCATGCCCAGAACCAGGAAAATCAATCCTTCCGACGCCCCTGCGCCGCAGACCGCAGCGGCCGCCGCCGCGATCAACGACGACAATGAGATGGGTAGCGACAGCGGCCATGACGGCAACAGCGGCAAGACGCGCTATGCCGCGCCAGCGCTGGACAAGGGACTGGATATCCTGGAACTGTTGAGCCGCTCGGAGCAGATGCTGACGCTGAACCAGATCTCGCGCCAGCTGGGTCGCAGCGTCAACGAGATCTTCCGCATGGTGGTGACGCTGGAGCAGCGTGGTTACCTGATCGCCGACAACGACCACTACCGGCTGTCACTGAAGCTGTTCGAGCTGGCACACCATCACCAGCCGATACGCTCCCTGGTCAGCACCGCCCTGCCCCACATGCGCGAGCTGGCCAACCGCTCCATGCAATCGACACATCTGACAGTCTATGAGGCCGGACGGGTGATCGTGGTGGCGCAGGTGGACAGCCCCGAACGCTGGGCCTTCGGGCTCAAGGTGGGGGCGCTGGTGAGCCTGACGGATACGGCTTCCGGCCATGTGCTGCTGGCCTTCCGCGACCAGGCCGAACAGGCCAGCATGCTGGCCGCGCATGTGCGCATGGATGGTGAACAGGAGATCGGGACGGCGCAGCTGATGCGGCAGATCGAGGACACCCGCAAGCGCGGGCATTCGCGCATGGAGAGCCGGCAGATCCGGGGCGTGATCAACCTGTCCTATCCGGTGATGGGGGCCAACAACCGCATGCTGGCTGCACTCAATGTGCCCTATATCGAACGCATCGACAAGAAGGTCAACCCCAGCCTGGACGAGGTGCAAGGCATCGTCCAGGAGATTTCGGCGCGGCTGTCGCGACTGATGGGGGATTCCAGCTTCGGCGCCTGAGGCTGGCGCCAGCTGCCGGTGCTAGCCGGCGAAACGCACTTCCGGCAGGCCACGCACGCCGCTCTCCGGCACGGCGAAAAGCGCACCGGCCAATGCATCCTGCTCGCGCTGCCGGGCGCTCATGCCTTCATGCGCCGAGGTGACGAACAGCGTATCGAGCGCCGCGCCGCCGAAGGCCACACAGGAAGGCTGGGCGGTCGGCATGTCGACGATGCGATCGATGCGGCCATCGGGCGTAAAGCGCACTACCCGCGCCCCACCCCACTGCGCGTTCCAGACATGGCCGTCGGCGTCCACGGTGGAACCATCGGGGCCGCCCGGCTGTTGCGCCAGATCGGCGAACACGCGCTGGTGGGCAATGGCGCCGGAAGCCGGATCATAGTCGCAGACCATGATCTTGCCTTCCATGGAATCGCAGTGATACATGCGCGTGCCATCGGGACTGAAGCAGATGCTGTTGGAAATGGCGATGCCCGGCAGCGGCAGGCGCTCCAGGCTCAGGTCGGCATTGAGGCGATAGAAGCTGGCAATGGGTGCGCGGCCGACGTCCTCGTTGAGGGTGCCGAAGACGAAGCGGCCCTGGCGGTCGCAACGACCGTCGTTCAGGCGCGTGGTCGGCAGGTCATCCTCGATGCGGCAGATCGGCGTGATGGCGCCGGTACCGAGATTGAAGAAAGCCAGGCGCGATGCCAGACCGATCAGCAGGCGCTCGGGATCGGCGGTAAAGGCGAAGCAGCACAGCCGCTCAGGCATGGGCCAGCTGCGCGTGGCGCCGCTTTGCGGATCGTGGTTCCACAGGCGCGAAGCGTGGATATCGGTCCAGAAGACCGTTTGCGAGCGTTCGCACCAGAGGACGCCTTCGCCCAGTTCATGATGTCCGTCGACCAGCAATTGCGCATTCATCGGGTTTCCGCCTGCAAATCAATTAAATAAGATAAATGAAATAAACGATATAAAACAATGTCAGTGTCCCGGCCACGCCCGTGTGCGCCGGCCACAAGACAAAAAAGGGTGGGCTTGCGCCCACCCTCAACTACATCAAGACCACCTCAGGAAGGATTACAGATACTACTAGATCGTTACATCAGAACGAGTGGGCGATACCGAAGTAGCCGCCGTTCTGCTTCAGGCCCGAAGGACCGACGTTGCCGCCGTTTTCCAGTGCGTGGGTGGCACCGGTGCCGTTACGAACGGTACCGACGTCAACATACAGCAGGGTGCGCTTGGACAGGAAGTAGTTGATACCGGCCATGTACATGTTGGCAGTACCACCGCCGTTGCCGTTGCCGGCAGCGTCAACACGTGCGTTGTTGGCGTTGACGTGGAACCAGCCACCGACCAGCTGGAATTGCGGGGTCACGTCATAGTTGGCGCCGATCCAGTAGTGGTTCGCGCGGTCCGGAGCCCCAGCGGCGGCTGCGTTGGCACGCAGGTTTTCCCAGCCAGCGAACATCTTCAGCTTGTCGAACTTGTAGGTACCGCCGACGATCAGCTCCTTGGAATGGCTCCAGATGTCGCTGTAGTTGCCGTTGGCGTCGCGCACGGTGTCATAGATCACGCGCAGTTCCAGGCCGTTCTTCTGGTAGGCCAGCGAGATACCGTCCTTGCGGCCGTCGCTGCTACCCGCGTTGGGGACGCCACCGCTGAACGAACCCGGCTTTTCGCCCAGGCTGGTCTGCAGGTTGACGGTGAAGCCAGCCATATCCGGGCTGTTGTACTCGATGATGTTGCTGGCGCCGGGCCAGTTGCGGCCGTTGACCAGGCTGGCGGTGCCGATGGCCTGCTGGCCGGTCGGGTCGAGGAACCAGACATCATTGTTGATGAACAGGTTCTTACCGAACTTGACGGAACCGGCGGTGGCCGAGGACAGGCCGACATAGGAACGACGATTGAACAGTGCCGAACCGTTGCTGGTGTCGGAACCGTTGAAACCGCCCTTGGTCGAGTTGAAACCGGACTCCAGCAGGAAGAAGGCATTGGTACCGCCGCCCAGGTCTTCCGTGCCCTTGAAGCCGATCATGCTGGTGCCCCATTGGTTGTTCGCAGCGCTCCAGCGCGTACCTTGGCCGTTGGTGCCAGCATTGGTCAGGAAATCAACACCGGCCACGACGCGACCGTAGATGGTGACACTGCTTTGCGCCTGCGCCTGTGCCGAGAACGCTCCCATCAGCGCGAGCGCGCACAGGGTCTTTGCTCCAATAAAGGATGGCTTCACTTGCTTCATGAATAGTCTCCGTGGATATTGCCGTTTAAATTTTTGTCGTCGGTGGGCTTGGTCGTGCAGCTTTGCACTTCAGACCCCTTGAATCCTGACGGACTCCTGACGGTCTTCCAACTTTTTGTTTTGATGCTGCCCGACCTTCTCTTCTTTCATTCCGGCCCTTTGGTCGTTGTCCTGTACAGTCCGGAATGTGGCTAGATACTAAGTATTCGGTTCATGTCTTTCCAATGAAATCTTTAGCAATTCCGATATGCGATTTGATATCATGAATTTCTAATAAAAAAATCATTGAAAAAATTGAGAACACCGTCCCCGGAGACTTATGAAAAACAGTGACCCGAACTGGTTTCTGCGGGCGCGATTGAAGACACGCCAACTCCTTCTGCTCATCGCCCTCGACGACACCCGCAACATCCATCGCGCCGCCAGCGAACTCAATATGACGCAGCCGGCCGCCTCCAAGCAGTTGAAGGACCTCGAAGACATGCTGGGCGTGTCCCTCTTCGAGCGCCTGCCCCGTGGCATGCGGCCCACCATCTATGGCGAGGCCATGATCCGCCATGCGCGCATGGCCCTGACCAGCCTGTCCAAGGCGCATGAAGACATCGTGGCACTGAAGTCCGGCCTGTCCGGCCAGGTCGATGTGGGCGTGATTCTTTCGCCCGGCATGGCATTGTTGCCGCCAGCCATCGCCCGCGTGAAGGAACAGGCGCCGATGTTGCGTATCGGCGTCGAAGTGGAAAGCAGCAACATCCTGCTGTCGCGTCTGCTGCATGGCGAACTGGACTTCATCATCGGCCGCATCCTCGACGAGGAAGCCCGCAGCGGCCTGCTCTATGAAGAGCTGGCCGACGAGCCGGTGTGCGCCGTGGCCCGGGTGGGACATCCCTTCCACACCCGCAACGACCTGAGCCTGGCCGACCTCGCCGGCGAAGCCTGGATCATGGCGCCCAAGGGCAGCATCCTGCGTGCGCGCTGCGACCAGATGTTCCGCGAACAAGGCCTGGCGCCGCCCTCCAACGTAGTCGACACCACGGCCATCCTGTTCATCACCAGTCTGTTGCAGCAGACCGATTTCATCTACGCCATGCCCACTGAAGTGGCGCGTTATTACACCCAGGCGCGCCTGATGGACATCCTGCCCATCGAGCTGCCCTGCCGCATGGCCGGCTTCGGCATCATCACCCGCCAGGACAACCTGCTCTCGCCGGGTGCCAATCTGGTGCTGCAGGCCATCCGCGAAGTGGCCAAGATGATCTACTGATTCACCTCCTCGCCAACCCGCGCATTATGCGATCACGGGGTGGCGGAACTGCGCCGAGTTTTATTAAGAAATGTAAGGAAGAGTAAGCCGATCTGAAAATTCAAAAATAGGGCTGCTCGAAACAATTCCAGGCGCACCAATTCATTAAAAAATCGCAGCAAAAAAACAACACTACAAACCGGATAAAAACTAAGTTTTTTCCGAGTTGTATGACAGCTCTGCATCACCCACACGAGAATGTGGCTGCATCACAAAAAAAAGAGTCGCCAAATGGCGACTCTTTTTCAAGATCCGCGCCGACGGGATATCGGGCGGTCATTGCTGCCTCACACCCAGCCAGCATCGACGATGAATTCCTGCGCGGTACACATCGCACTGTCGTCAGCGGCCAGGAACAGGACCATGCGCGCCAGGTGCCAGGGCAGCAGGTCCTCCTGCAGGCACTGGTTGCGGGCTATGGCCTTCTTGCCTTCTTCATCCAGCCACAACTTGATCTGGCGTTCGGTCATGACCCAACCCGGCGTGACCGTGTTGACGCGGATCTTGTGCGGACCAAGGTCGCGCGCCAGTCCGCGGGTCAGGCCCAGGGTCGAGGCCTTGGCCGTGGTGTACACCGGGAATCCGCCGCTGGACTGATGCCAGCTGATGGAACTGAAGTTGATGATGGAGCCACCGCCACGACGCTTCATGCCGTCCACCACCGCTTGCACGGCGAAGAAGGACGGACGCTGGTTGATGGCGATGCGGTCGTTCCAGTAATCGAGGGTCACGTCTTCCAGCTTGTGACGTTCGTCATTGGCGGCATTGTTGACCAGCACATCGAAGTCGCCAAGCTCGCCCTGCAGCTCGGCAATGGTCTTCTGGAATGCCGGGATGTCGCGCAGGTCGCAATGGCGGAACAGCGGCTTGGGATAGCCGGCGCTGGCCAGCTCATTGCACAGTGTCTCGCTGGCTTCGCGGGCGATATCGACGAAGGCCACGTGCGCGCCCTGCTGCGCAAATGCTTCGACAATGGCTGCACCGATGCCGGTGCCACCGCCGGTAATGAAGACACGCTTGCCCTTCAGGCTGGGGAAAGTCGCCAGCTGCACGTTCTGGGGAGTGTTGCTCATGAGGTTTCCTTGCTGGCCGGTGTCATGCCGACACCGGCGCTGTCTTGTCGTGATGGATCAGTGCGAGTGCTTGGGAACGGCCGCGCCACGGCAACCGACCAGGAAGTCGAAGTCGCAACCTTCGTCGGCCTGCAGCACGCGGTCCACGTACAGGGACTGGTAGCCGCCGACCATCTCCGGCTTGCGTTCGGCCAGCACCTTGGCGCGTTCGGCCAGGCGACGCTGCATTTCCTCGTCGCTGATGTCGAGCTGCAACTTGCCGGCGTAGGCATCCAGTTCGATGAAGTCACCATCCTGGACGATGCCCAGCGGCCCACCGGCAGCGGCTTCCGGCGCCACGTGCAGGATCACGGTGCCATAGGCGGTACCGCTCATGCGGGCGTCCGAGATGCGCACCATGTCCTTCACACCCGTGGCCAGCACCTTGGGCGGCAAGCCCATGTTGCCCACTTCGGCCATGCCGGGGTAACCCTTGGGGCCGACGTTCTTCATCACCAGCACGCAGGAGGCGTCGACATCCAGGTCGGGATCGTTGATGCGTTCCTTGTAGTGGTTGAAGTCTTCGAACACCACGGCACGGCCGCGATGCTTCATCAGTTCAGGCGTGGCGGCCGAGGGCTTCAAGACCGCGCCGCGTGGCGCCAGGTTGCCGCGCAGGATGCAGATGCCGCCATCCTCGATCAGCGGCTTGGCCAGCGGCCGCACCACTTCATCGTTGTAGATCGGCGCATCCTTGACGTTGTCCCACATGGTCTGGCCGTTGACGGTCAGCGCATCCTTGTGCGGCAGCATGTCGGCTTCGCCCATGCGGCGCAGCACGGCAGGCAGACCACCGGCGTAGTAAAACTCTTCCATCAGGTAGCGGCCCGAGGGCTGCAGGTCGACAATGGTCGGAGTGCCACGGCCGATGCGGGTCCAGTCTTCCAGTTCCAGGTCCACGCCGATGCGGCCGGCGATGGCCTTCAAGTGGATCACGGCATTGGTGGAGCCACCGATGGCTGCATTGGTGCGGATGGCGTTCTCGAAGGCCTTGCGGGTCAGGATCTTGGACAGGGTCAGGCCTTCCCAGACCATGTCGACAATGCGCATGCCGGACAGGTGCGCGAGCACGTAGCGGCGCGCATCAACGGCCGGAATGGCCGCATTGTGCGGCAGCGACACGCCCAGCGACTCGGCCATGCAGGCCATGGTGGAAGCGGTGCCCATGGTGTTGCAGGTACCGGCCGAGCGCGACATGCCGGCTTCGGCGGCCATGAAGTCGTGGATAGTGATCTCACCGGCCTTGACCTGCTCCGACAGTTGCCACACCACCGTGCCGGAACCGATGTCACGGCCCTGGTGCTTGCCGTTCAACATCGGGCCACCGGTCACGACGATGGCCGGCACGTCGCAGCTGGCAGCGCCCATCAGCAGGGCCGGGGTGGTCTTGTCGCAGCCGGTCAACAGCACCACGCCGTCGATGGGATTGCCGCGGATCGATTCTTCCACATCCATGCTGGCCAGGTTGCGGGTCAGCATGGCGGTCGGGCGCAGGTTGGATTCGCCATTGGAGAACACCGGGAACTCCACCGGGAAGCCACCGGCTTCGATGATGCCGCGACGCACGTGTTCGGCGATCTTGCGGAAGTGCGCATTGCAGGGCGTCAGTTCCGACCAGGTGTTGCAGATGCCGATGACCGGCTTGCCCTGGAATTCGTGATCGGGGATGCCCTGGTTCTTCATCCAGCTGCGGTACATGAAGCCGTTCTTGTCGGCAGTGCCGAACCAGCCGGCCGAGCGCAGGGTGCGGCTCTTGTCTTTTTTATCGCTACTCATTGTTGAATTCCTGACTGAAGGAAACGAAAGGATCTGGTGGTCCCGAATGCAAAAGGCGGGCAACCCTGCCCGCCTTGCTCATCCGGATTACTTGTTCTTGTTGTAGACGTCGAAGCACACGGCCATCAGCAGCACGAAGCCCTTGATCATCTGCTGGTAGTCGATGCCGATGCCCATGATGGACATGCCGTTGTTCATCACGCCCATCACGAAGGCGCCGATGACCGCGCCCATCACCTTGCCCACGCCGCCCGAGGCCGATGCGCCACCGATGAAGCAGGCCGCGATCACGTCCAGCTCGAAGCCCAGACCAGCCTTGGGAGTGGCGGTGTTCAGGCGGGCCGCGAAGATCAGGCCGGCCAGCGCGGCCAGCACGCCCATGTTGACGAAGGTGAAGAAGGACACGCGTTCGGTCTTGATGCCGGACAGCTTGGCCGCCTTCTCGTTGCCGCCCACCGCATAGACACGACGGCCCAGGGTGGTGCGGCTGGTGATGAAGGTGTAGAGCACCATCAGCGCGAACATGATGATCAGCACGTTGGGCATGCCGCGATAGGTCGACAGCAGGTAGCTGAAGGCGATGATGGCCACGGCGAAGATACCGTTCTTGAGCAGGAAGAACAGGACCGGTTCATCTTCCATGCCATGCTTGGTCTGCTTGCGACGGCCATGCAGCTTGACCAGCACCAGCACCACGGCGGCCAGGATGCCGACGACCAGCGAGGTGGTACGGAAACCCGTGCTGTCGGTCAGCTCAGGGATGAAACCCGAGGACAGCATCTGGAAGGTCGGCGGGAAGGGGCCGAGCGACTGGCCCTGCAGCAGCGCCAGCGCCATGCCCTTGAAGACCAGCATCCCGGCCAGGGTGACGATGAAGGAGGGAATCTTGAAGTAGGCGATCCAGTAGCCCTGCGCCGCACCGATCAGGCCACCGGCGATCAGACAGACGATGGAAGCTGGCACGAAGCCCCAGCCATAGTCCACCATCAGTACCGCCGCCAGCGCGCCGATCAGGCCCACCACCGAACCCACCGACAGGTCGATGTGACCGGCCACGATCACCATCAGCATGCCCAGCGCCATGATGACGATGTAGCTGTTCTGCAGCACCAGGTTGGTCAGGTTCAGCGGACGCATCAGCGTGCCGTCGGTCATGATCTGGAAGAAGGCCATGATGGCCACCAACGACATCAGCATGCCGTATTCACGCATGTTGTTCTTCAGGAAGCTGCCGTAGTCCTTCTTTTCGGCGGCGCCACCGGCGACGGCCGGCTTCTTGCTCACGTCAATGCTTTCCATTGTCTTGCTCCTCTGGTGCTCTCTGGTCTTTATGATAGTTGCCGCCGGTTTGGCTCCGGCTTGGTGTCAGGGTTTCAGGCGGCCTGGGACAGGCCGGAATCGTCGATGCGCTTGTTGCGCATGATGGCGCGCATGATGTTTTCCTGGCTGGCCTCAGCCTTGGGCAGATGACCCACGAACTGGCCTTCGTTCATGACGTAGATGCGGTCGCACATGCCCAGCAGTTCCGGCATCTCCGAGGAGATCATGATGATGCACTTGCCCTCGGCAGCCAGCTTGCTGATGATGTTGTAGATCTCGAACTTGGCGCCCACATCGATGCCGCGCGTGGGTTCGTCCAGGATAAGCACTTCGGGTTGCGAGAACAGCCACTTCGACAGCACCACCTTCTGCTGGTTGCCGCCGGAGAGGTTGACCACCTTCTGCAGCACGCTGGAACAGCGGATGCGCATCTGCGCCTTGAAGTCGGCGGCAATCTTGTACTCGCGCGCCTCGTCGATGACAGTACGCTCGGAAACGCCACCCAGGTTGGCCAGCGAGATGTTCTTCTTGATGTCTTCTTCCAGCACCAGGCCGTCGCCCTTGCGGTCTTCCGTGACGTAGGCGATGCCCTTGTCGATGGCCTTCTGGATGGTGGACAGGTCTGCTTCCTTGCCATGCAGGAAGACCTTGCCACTGATCTTCTTACCGTAGGCACGGCCGAAGATGCTCTTGGCCAGTTCGGTACGGCCGGCGCCCATCAGGCCCGCGATACCGACGATCTCGCCGGCGCGTACCGTCATGTTGACGTCCTTGATGGCCAGGCGGTCGCTGTGCAGCGGATGGTGCACGCGCCAGTCGCGCACTTCGAAGATCACGTCGCCGATCTGCGGATCACGCTGGGGATAGCGGTCGGCCATCTCGCGGCCAACCATGTGCTGGATGATACGGTCTTCGCTGATGGGTTCAGCGCGGCAGTCGAAGGTATCGACCGTGGTGCCGTCGCGCAGCACGGTGATGGAGTCGGCCACCTTGGAAATTTCGTTGAGCTTGTGCGAGATCAGGATCGAGGCGATGCCCTGGCGCTTCAGTTCCAGCAGCAATTCCAGCAGCGCATCGGAGTCGCTTTCGTTGAGGCTGGCGGTCGGTTCATCAAGGATCAGCAGCTTGACTTCCTTGGAGAGCGCCTTGGCGATCTCGATCAGCTGCTGCTTGCCCACGCCCAGGTCACCGACCTGCGTCTGGGGCGATTCCTTCAGGCCGACCTTGGCCAGCAGTGCCTTGGCGCGCACATAGGACTGCTCCCAGTCGATCACGCCGCCACTGGCCTGCTCGTTGCCGAGGAACAGGTTTTCCATCACCGACAGCAGCGGCACCAGTGCCAGCTCCTGGTGGATGATGATGATGCCCAGGTGTTCACTGTCGCGGATATCCTTGAAGGCACGCACCTCACCCTTGTAGACGATGTCGCCCGAGTAGCTACCGTGCGGGTACACGCCCGAGAGCACCTTCATCAACGTGGACTTGCCGGCGCCGTTCTCGCCGACGATGGCATGGATCTCGCCTTCGCGCACCGCCAGGTTGACGTTGTTCAACGCCTTCACACCCGGGAAGCTCTTCTCGATGCCGCGCATTTCCAGAATGTTGCTCATGATGCTGACCTCTCTTCTGCCGGTCTTGCGAAGCCCTGCCAAGCCGGAGTTTTTATCTCGTGTGCATTGCTTTGGTGCAAGCACATCTTCCTGAAAGTATTAGTCCCGCACAGGGCGGGACTATGCTGATCTTGTGTGTATGCGTGCTGCGAAAGATTCAGCGGGCGGCGCAGAGCAGATGCCATCGACGCCGCCCGGGTAGTGCTTACTTCAGCTGGGCTTCGGTGTAGTAACCGCTGCCGACCAGGATTTCCTTCCAGTTCGACTTGTCGACCACGACCGGCTTCAACAGGTAGGACGGAACGACCTTCACACCGTTGTTGTAGGTCTTGGTGTCGTTGATCTGGGGCTGCTTGCCACCCAGGACGGCATCAACCATGCCGACCGTGACCTTGGCCAGTTCGCGGGTGTCCTTGAAGATGGTGGAGTACTGCTCGCCACGGATAATGGACTTGACCGAAGGCACTTCCGCATCCTGACCCGAAACGTACGGGAACGGTTGTTGCGGCGAACCGTAACCCACGCCGCGCAGCGAGGACAGGATGCCGATGGACAGGCCGTCATACGGCGACAGCACGGCATTGACCTTGGCGTTGGTGTAGAAGGCCGACAGCAGGTTATCCATACGGGCCTGGGCGGTAGCCGGATCCCAGCGCAGGGTCGCGACCTTGTCCATGCCCATCTGCTTGGAGCGCACCACCAGCTTGCCGCTGTCGATGTAGGGCTTCAGGACCGACATGGCGCCGTTGTAGAAGAAGAAGGCGTTGTTGTCGTCCGAGGAACCGCCGAACAGTTCGATGTTGAACGGACCCTTGCCTTCCTTCAGGCCCAGGGCCTTTTCCAGCGACTGTGCCTGCAGCACGCCGACCTGGAAGTTGTCGAAGGTGGCGTAGTAGTCAACGTTCTTGGAACCACGGATCAGGCGGTCATAGGCGATGACCTTGACGCCCTTGTCGGCCGCCTTCTGCAGCACGTCGGTCAGGGTGGTGCCGTCGATGGCGGCGATCACCAGCACCTTGGCGCCCTTGGTCAGCATGTTCTCGATCTGGGACAGCTGGTTGGGGATGTCGTCTTCCGCGTATTGCAGGTCGGTCTGGTAGCCCTTTTCCTTCAGGACCTTGACCATGTTGTTGCCGTCGGCGATCCAGCGTGCCGAGGACTTGGTGGGCATGGCCACGCCGACCAGGGCCTTGCTCTGTGCGCTCACCTGTGCGCTGATGGACATCAGGGTCACGCCCAGGCCGAGTGCGATCCCGGTCAATACCGATTTGATTTTCATGCTTCGAGTCTCCAGTCTCTATTTATGGAATGGCGTGTTGTAGTTATTTCTAAAACAGCGCCGCGATTTCTGATGAATGTCATGCAGAGCAACTGTTTTGCGGGCTCTACATTAATTGCTTTACCAATACATTTCTAATGATTTTTTGAGCGTAATGGATATGTTTTTCGGTATAACTCCCTCTATGTAAAGTTATCTTAACTAAGCTTAGAAAATCCCGCCGAAGCCCCGACTGGCGCGGCTTTCGCCGATCCGGCCGGTTTGCCGCGCAGGGCACCCAGGGAAATGATGCGTTGAGCCACGCAAAAGACGAAAAGGAGTGCGCCAATGAAGATCTTGGTCCACCAGGAACTGAGGCTGCCATCGAAGGCAATGAGGGTCTGGATCACGCCAAGGATGAGCACGCCGGTGAGCGTGCCGGCCACGTAACCGTAGCCGCCGGTGAGCAGGGTGCCGCCGATGACCACGGCCGCAATCGCGTCCAGTTCCACACCCTGCGCATGCAGGCCATAGCCCGACAGCATGTAGAACGAAAACAGCAGACCACCCACCGATGCGCAGAAACCGCTGAAGGCATACACCAAGACCTTGGTGCGCGCCACCGGCAAGCCCATCAGCATGGCCGAGCTTTCGCTACCACCAATGGCATAGACGGCGCGGCCGAAGCGCGTGCCGTGCGCCATCCAGATGGCCACGGCCAGCACGATCAGGGCGATCACCACGCTGGGCGAGATGAACAGGCCGGCGAACTCGATGCGCGTCTGTGACATGGCCGTGAAGAACGGATCGTCGATGGTAATGGAATCGATACTGATGAGGTAGCACAGGCCGCGCGCCAGGAACATGCCGGCCAGCGTCACGATGAAAGCCTGCAGCCTGAAGTAGTGGATCATCGCGCCCATGGCCGCGCCGAAGCCTGCGCCCATCAGCAGCACCGTGACCATCACCAGCAGCGGGGGCCAGTGCCAGTGCTGCAGCAGGAAGGCCGCCACCATGGTGGTCAGCGCCAGCACCGAACCGACCGACAGGTCGATGCCGCCGGAGAGGATGACAAAGCTCATGCCGATGGCCACCACCAGCAGGAAGGCATTGTCGATGAGCAGGTTCAGCATCACCTGCGGCGACAGGAAACCGTCATACCCTGCTGCCCCTGCAAGCAGCATGATCACCAGCAACACCACGGTCACCATGGAGGTAAACCACGGCGCATGGGAAGCGCGCCGCAAGGAAGAAACGAGCATCATGATTTGGACATCCTCAACATGCGACGGAATTGCGGCGACTGCGACAGGCAGACCAGGAACACCACGATGGACTTGACCACCATGTTGACCTCGGGCGGCACCCCCAGCGAATAGATCGTATAGGTCAGGGTCTGGATGATGAGCGCACCGATGACGCTGCCCACCAGGCTGAACTTGCCCCCGGCCAACGAGGTACCACCCAGGGTGACGGCCAGGATCGCATCGAGCTCCAGCAGCAGACCGGCATTGTTGGCGTCGGCGCTCTTGATGTTGGACGCGATCATCAGGCCCGCCAGCCCGGCGCAGGCACTGCAGAACATATAGACGAAGAAGATCAGCGCCGCCGTGCGGATACCGGCCAGGCGCGAAGCCACCGGATTGATGCCGACCGATTCGATGAACAGGCCCAGGGCGGTCTTCTTCATCAGCAGCGCCAGCAGCAGGAACATGCCGACGGCGATGTAGAGCGAGAATGGCAGGCCGAACAGGTAACCACCGCCGAGGAAGAAGAAGGGCTTGTAGTAGACCGTCACGATCTGGCCATCGGTGAGCAACTGCGCCAATCCGCGCCCGGCCACCATCAGGATCAGCGTGGCGATGATGGGCTGCAGTCCCAGCCCGGCCACCAGCACGCCGTTCCAGGCGCCGCACAGCAATGCCGCGCCCATGGCTGCGGCCAGGGCCCACACCATCGGTACGTTGCTCACATACTCCGGCACACCATTGACCACCACCATCTTGCCGCCGATCAGGATCGCTGCGACCGCGCCTGAAATGGCCACCACCGCGCCCACCGAGATATCCACGCCACGCGTGGCGATGACCAGGGTCATGCCCAGTGCCGCCAGCATCAGCGGCGCGGCACGGTTGACGATATCGATCAGCGCGCCATACAGGTGGCCATCCTTGATCTCCAGCCTGAAGAAGCCCGGCACCAGCAGGAAATCGATCAGCAGCAACAATGCCAGTGCCGCCAGCGGACGTACCAGCGGGTGGCGCAAGAGCGCCGTCCAGCCCGCCCCGCCAGCGTGGGTGGCGGCATCGGGAATCAGTTTGGAATCCATGGAAGCACTCATGCGGCCTCTCCCGCGATGACCTGCAGGACCGTCTGCTCGTCGAGTTCACCACGACGGTATTCTCCACAGGCACGACGGTCGCGCAGCACCAGCATACGGTCGCTGCAGCGCAGGACCTCGGGAATCTCCGAGGAAATGAAAAGAATGGCCATGCCCTTGCGGCACATGGCGATGACGAAATCCATGATCTCCTGCTTGGCCCGCACATCGATGCCGCGCGTGGGTTCATCCAGGATCAGCATGCCCGGGTCGGTCGCCAGCCAGCGCGCCAGCAAGGCCTTCTGCTGGTTGCCGCCGGACAGCAGGCCGATCGGGGTTTCCAGGTCGGCGGTCTTGATGCCCAGCCACTTGACGTAGTCGCTGGCGATCTGGTTCTGGCGCTTGCGCGGCAGCACGCGGAACAGGCCCTGCCTTGCCTGCAGCGCCAGGATGATGTTTTCGCGCACCGACAATTCCAGGATCGCGCCTTCCTTCTTGCGGTCCTCGGAACAGAAACCGATGCCGGCCGCAATCGCATCGCGCGGCACATTGAGTTTGACGGCGCGACCTTCGATGCGCAGTTGGCCGCTATCGGCGCGGTCGGCGCCAAACAGCAGACGCGCCATCTCGGTCCGTCCCGAGCCCAGCAGGCCGCACAGGCCATACACTTCGCCGCGCCGCAATTCCAGGTCCTGCGGCGCCAATACGCCACGCCGACCGAACCCGTCGGCCTGCAGGAAGACTTCGCCCTGCTCTGCCGCATCGGCTGACAGCCCCGAGGCCAGGGCCTCGGCACCGGCTTCGACCTTGCGATGATCGACTGCGGTCACGCCCACCATCTTGTTGACCAGCTCCAGACGCGACAGGTCGGCGACCAGGTATTCGCCTTCGCGTACCCCATTGCGCAGTACCGTGATGCGGTCCGAAATCTCGTAGGTCTGGTCCAGGAAATGGGTCACGAAGAGAATCGCCATGCCCTGCTCGCGCAGGCGCCGCAGCACCTTGAACAGTTGCTGGACCTCGGCCTCGTCCAGGCTGGAGGTGGGCTCATCCAGGATCAGCACCTTGGCCGATACCGACAGGGCACGCGAGATCGCCACCATCTGCTGGATCGCCAGCGGATAGGACGACAACTGGGCAGCCACATCGATATCGATCTGCAATTGCTGCTGCAGCAGCAGCCTGGCTTGTGCGTGGACGCTTTTCCAGTCGATCCGACCGAAGCGCTTGGGATAGCGGCCGATGAAGATATTCTCGGCCACCGACAGATTGGGACACAGATTGACTTCCTGGTAGACCGTGCTGATGCCAAGCGCCTGGGCCTCCAGCGTGGAGGCCGGTGCAATGGCGCGGCCATCCAGTTCGATCTTGCCCTGATCGGGCTCATGCACACCCGTCAACACCTTGATCAGCGTGGACTTGCCTGCGCCGTTCTGTCCCATCAGGGTATGCACTTCCCCCGGGAACAGACGCAAGCCGACATCGGTGAGCGCCTTCACGCCCGCGAATGCCTTGTGTACACCACTCAATTCAAGCATGGGACGCGCCTGCGCCCCGACAGACATCGTCATCGCAACTCCATCAAAACCATCGCAACACCTCATGCGCCAGCATGCGCACCAGGTCCGACCAGCCCGACCAGCAACACACCCGCCCTGAAGCCCAGGGCGGGTGTGTTGCCTTCATGCCGATCTCAATACTTGCGGTTCGGGAATTCCTTGGCCGCCACTTCGGCCGGGAAGACGCTTTCCTCGGTGGTGATGCGCTTGGGCACTTCCTTGCCGGCCTTGATGTCCTTGGCGATCTGCATCAGTTGCGGACCCAGCAGCGGACTGCATTCCACGGTCACATTGAGCTTGCCGGCCATCATGGCTTCGAAGGCACCCTTCACGCCGTCGATGGAGATGATGATGATGTCCTTGCCCGGCTTCATGCCGGCCTCTTCGATGGCCTGGATGGCGCCGATGGCCATGTCGTCGTTGTGGGCGTAGAGCACGTTGATCTTCTTGCCCTCGGCCTTGAGGAAGGCTTCCATCACTTCCTTGCCCTTGGCGCGGGTGAAGTCGCCGGTCTGCGAGCGGATGATCTTCAGGCGCGGTTCGCCCTTGATGACTTCCTCGAAGCCGGTCTTGCGATCGATCGCCGGGGCCGAGCCGACGGTGCCCTGCAGTTCGACAATATTGATGTCACCTGCCGGCATGGACTTGGCCTTTTCCAGCAGCCAGCGACCGGCGCGGCGGCCTTCTTCGACAAAGTCCGAACCGATGAAGGTCACATACAGCGACTTGTCGGTGACGTTGACCGCACGGTCGGTCAGGATGACCGGGATCTTGGCGGCCTTGGCTTCACGCAGCACGGTTTCCCAGCCCGATTCCACCACTGGCGAGAAGGCGATCACGTCCACCTTTTGCGCGATGAAGGAGCGGATCGCCTTGACCTGGTTTTCCTGCTTCTGCTGGGCGTCCGCGAATTTGAGATTGACGCCGGCCTGCTTGGCAGCATCCTTGATGGATACGGTATTGGCAGTGCGCCATTCACTCTCGGCGCCCACCTGGGAAAAGCCCATGGTCAGCGGTTTGTCGGCAGCGAAAGCCGGAAGGCTCATGGCGCTGCTACCCAGGCTCATGCAAATGGCCGCGCCCAGAAGCGCTCTTCTTTTCGAGTTCATTGTCAGTCTCCGTTGGCAGGGAATTGTGGACTTCCCTTTGTTGTATGCGTGGGTTGCGCTGCGCCGGAATGCGTTTGATTTATAAGTATGAAGTCGGGAAGCGGCGCGGTGCGGCTGAAATCCTGGACGACCCTGCACTCCCGGAAGGCCGTGAAGTCCCTGATTCGCGCTCCATATTAGGCAAGCGACCAATAGGTATCCAATGAATTTTTAATGTTTTTCGATACCGTTTCGCACATCGTTGGGGAAAATCGGCCTACCGCTGCACCGCGCCGGCGCATGCCCGCAGGTGCTGCAGCGGGCAGCAGGCGCCGCCCAATTTTGATATCGTTTGCGATGTTTTTTTCATTATTCCCTATCGGAGGGCGGTGATAGGATCAGCCAGATTTTTTTAGAAGCGCAAGCCTGAAGACCGAGCGCGAATCCACGTGAGCCCACTCCTTCTTCCTGCCGACGACTTCGCTGTCCCCACGACGGGACGCCGCACCACCGCAACGCTGATGCGCGCCGCACTCCATAACAAGATACGAGACACCATGCCATCCCGAGCAACCGATGCCAACCGCGCAGGCTCCAAGGGGCTGCCGGAAATCCATACCCTGCAATCAGGGCGTCAGCGTCTGCACGTGCTCCCCGCGCTGGGCGGGGCATTGGCCGGGTGGGAATGGCAGCGCGAGCGCAAGTGGCTGCCACTGCTGCGCCCCTGGAGCGCCGATCCGGCTGCGCTCTACGCGACAGCCTGCTTCCCGCTGCTGCCCTGGTCCAACCGCATTACCGGTGGCGGTTTCGATTTCAATGGCAAGCATTACCCGCTGCAGCCCAACCGCGCTGGCGAACCGTTTCCCATCCATGGCGACAGCTGGCGCCAGGCCTGGAGCATCGTGGCCCAGAGCGAGGACCGCATGACCCTGGCGCTGGACTCGGCGCGCTGCGACGGCAATCCCTATGTCTATCAGGCGCGCCAGGTGCTGACGCTGCGCGAGAATGCACTGGAGATCGAACTGCGGGTCACCAACACCGGCGAAGAGACCCTGCCCTATGGCCTGGGCCTGCATCCCTACTTCCTGCACGACGCTCATACCCGTCTGCAGTTCCGCGCACGCGGCGTATGGCTGTCCGGACCTGATCGCATCCCCACCGGTTTCAGCCGCCAGTTGCCGGCCGGCTGGGACTACAACCGCCCGGCGCTGTTGCAGGGCGGCCTGATCGATAACTGCTTCGAGGGCTGGGACGGCCTGGCCATGATCGAAGACCCCACCCGCGGCCTGCGCCTGCAGATGCACACCACTGACCGCAGCGGTTACGTGCTGATGTTCCGGCCCAATGGCCTGCCGTACTTCTGCCTGGAGCCGGTGACCCATCCCATCGATGCCTTCCACCAGCCCAACCAGCCCGGCCTGATCGCGCTGGCCCCGGGCGAAGACATGGTGCTGCTGACCCGCTTCACGGTCTGCGACATCGCCCAGGAACAGGCACGCAGCGAAACGAACCATACCAGCCTGGCGCGCTGACGCCCGGCACCGAACATGACGACCCACCAAGATATCCAAACAGACTGCGCCCTGATCGCCCTCGACTGGGGTACTTCCTCGCTGCGCTGCTACCGCTTCGACCGCAACGGCCAGGTGATCGAGCGCCGCGCTCATCCCTGGGGCATCATGAACCTGCCCGCCGTGGAGCATGGTGAGGACGCTCACGCGCCCTACCGCGTCGCGCTGCAAGCCGCCTGCGGCGACTGGCTGGAGGCTGCACCGCAGGCGCCGCTGATTGCCGCCGGCATGGTCGGCAGCAAGCAGGGCTGGCGCGAAGCCGCCTACCTGAACGTGCCGCTCTCGCCCGACCTGATCGGCAGCAAGCTGACCGAGGTCGATACCGGCCTGGGCCGTCCGCTGTGGATCGTGCCGGGCCTGCTGCAGGCCTCGACCCTGCCCAACGTGATGCGCGGCGAGGAAACCCAGGTCATCGGCGCCCTGCAGACACGCCATGAGCGCGAGCTGCTGATCGGCCTGCCTGGCACCCATTCGAAGTGGGTGCGCGTGGTCGCTGGCCGCATCGAGCATTTCGACACCTTCATGACCGGCGAGGTCTACGGCGCCCTGTGCGCCCACACCATCCTCGGTCGCACCATGCACAAGCCCGATGCCGCCGATGATGCCGCCTTCCTGCGTGGGGCGCGCGTGGCGCTGGGGCCGGAAGGCAAGAGCGGTGTGCTCTCCAACATCTTCAGCAGCCGCACCCTCGGGCTGACCGGCGAACTGGCAGCCGAGGCGCAGCCGGACTACCTGTCGGGCCTATTGATCGGCCATGAACTGGCCGCCCTGAAAACCCTGTACCCGGCCCAAGCGCCGGCCATCGTCCTGATCGGCGACGCCGGTCTGTGCCGCCGCTACCAGCTCGCGCTGGACCTGTTCGGTCTGGGACCGGTCAGCCAGGCCGACGCCGCTACCGAAGTCGGGCTGTGGGTGCTGGCACGCCACGCCGGACTGGTCGCCTGAGGCCTAGGTCGTCACCATCAACCGCATCACGGAAGAAAACATGCAACTCCAGACCCAACGATTCAACGACGCCCTGCGCAACACCGGCATGATCGCCATCCTGCGCGGCGTGCGTAATGCCGAGGCCGAAGCCATCGGCGCGGCCCTCTATGACAGCGGCTTTCGCATCATCGAAGTACCGCTCAATTCGCCCGACCCGCTGGTGAGCATCAGCGCCCTGCGCAAGAGCCTGCCGGCCGACTGCATCGTCGGCGCCGGCACGGTCCTCAAGCCCGCGCAGGTACAGCAGGTCAAGGATGCCGGTGGCGAACTGATCGTCATGCCCCACAGCGATGGCGCCGTCATCCGCGCAGCCCGCGATGCCGGCCTCTACAGCGCACCGGGTGTGGCCACCGTGACCGAGGCCTTTGCCGCCCTGGACAACGGTGCCGACGTCCTCAAGATGTTCCCGGCCGAACAGCTCGGCCCCCAGGTGGTCAAGGCCTGGCGTGCCGTCATCTCGCGCGACATCGCGCTGCTGCCGGTGGGCGGCATCACGCCCGAGGGCATGGCGGTGTTCCGCGCAGCCGGTGCATCGGGCTTCGGCCTGGGCTCGGCCTTGTACACCCCCGGCCTGTCGGCCGAGGAAGTGCGCCAGCGCGCCGTCGCCTTCGTCACCGCTTGGAAGGCGCTGGGCTGAGAGCGCGCCTGCCGGCCCTGGACATTCATCGTTGCAACCGATCGCAAACCGATCATTTTTCACCTGAACAGATTAAACGCATAACCGGACAGAACAATGAAAATCACCAAGATCACCACCTTCATCGTGCCGCCGCGCTGGTGCTTCCTCAAGATCGAGACTGACGAAGGCATCGTCGGCTGGGGCGAGCCCATCGTCGAAGGTCGCGCCCATAGCGTCTCGGCCGCCGTGGACGAACTGGCCGACTACCTGATCGGCAAGGACCCGCGCAATATCGAAGACCACTGGACAGTGCTCTATCGCGGTGGTTTCTACCGTGGCGGCGCCATCCACATGAGCGCCCTGGCCGGCATCGACCAGGCCCTGTGGGATATCAAGGGCAAGGCCCTGGGTGTACCGGTACACCAGTTGCTGGGTGGCGCGGTGCGTGACTCCATCCGCGTGTATTCCTGGATCGGCGGCGACCGGCCGGCCGATACGGCTGCGGCGGCCAAGAACGCTGTGGCACGCGGCTTCACCGCCGTGAAGATGAACGGTACCGAAGAACTGCAATTCATCGACAGCCACGACAAGATCGAACTGACCCTGGCCAACGTCCAGGCCGTGCGCGAAGCGGTCGGCCCCAACGTGGGCATCGGCGTGGACTTCCACGGCCGCGTACACAAGCCCATGGCCAAGGTATTGATCAAGGAACTGGAGCCGTACAAGCTGATGTTCATCGAAGAGCCGGTGCTGTCGGAGAACTACGAGGCCCTGAAGGAAATCGCCCACCTGACCTCGACCCCGATCGCCCTGGGTGAACGCCTGTATTCGCGCTGGGACTTCAAGCGCATCCTCTCCGAGGGTTACGTGGACATCATCCAGCCCGATGTTTCGCACGCCGGCGGCATCACCGAGACCCGCAAGATCGCCATGATGGCCGAGGCCTACGACGTGGCGCTGGCGCTGCACTGCCCGCTGGGCCCGATCGCCCTGGCCTCCTGCCTGCAGGTGGACGCCGGCAGCTACAACGCCTTCATCCAGGAACAGAGCCTGGGCATCCACTACAACGAAAGCAATGACCTGCTGGACTACATCCGCGACAAGAACGTGTTCGCCTATGAAGACGGCTACGTCAAGATCCCGCAAGGCCCGGGCCTGGGCATCGAGATCAACGAAGAATATGTCCGTCAGCGCGCCGAAGTCGGCCACCGCTGGCGCAACCCTATCTGGCGCCACAAGGACGGCAGCTTTGCCGAGTGGTAATAAGCCAAAACCTCCTCCTCGGTAGTCCCTCAGCCCGGTCCCAGCGCAAGCTGGCCGGGCTTTTTTTCGGTCGTCCACCTGCCGACCGGATGACATCGGCTGGCATGGGTGGGCTGATTCATCTGTCTGATCGATGGACTTGATCTAAATATTCCATTTAACAGATGAATCAAATACTGGCAAAGTCACGCTTTTTGATTTTTCCTGCAGGTTCTTCATGACGCCCGGCACCTCTCCCCGCTCCACTTCCCCTGCCGAATCCGTCCGCATCCGTAACGCCACCCGCGCCACGATGGCGCAGTTCTTCGTCAACGGCGCCACCTTCGCCACCTGGGGCGTGCTGATTCCCTCGGTGAAGGAGCGTTTCGCGCTGTCTGACGCGGTGCTGTCGCTGGCCATGCTGGCCGTGGCCGGGGGCGCGCTGCTGACCATGGGCCAGTCCGGCAAGTGGATCGCGCGCGTCGGTAGCGCCCGTGCCCTGCGCCAGGTCGGCATCCTGTATGCGGCCACGCTGTTGCTGATCCCGCTGGCACCCCAGTTCTGGATGCTGGTGGCGCTGCTGCTGGTGTTCGGCAGCGCCATGGCCGCCTTCGATGTGGCCATGTCGGTACAGGCCGCACTGGTGGAGGGCCAGCGCACGCGGCCCATCATGTCCACCCTGCACGCCATGTTCAGCATCGGCGGCATCGCCGGCTCGGCGCTGGGTGCCCTGCCCGGGCTGTCGCCGCTGGCCCATGCGGCGCTGGTCGGGGCCGGCACGCTGGCGGTGGCCTTGTCCATCGGCCCCTTCGCCCTGCCCGACGCCACGCATGACGAGGCCGGCGGCGCAAGCGGAACCGATGGCCGGGCGCGCCGCATGGTACTGGTGCTGGGTGGCATCGCCTTCCTGGCGCTGGTATGCGAAGGAGGCATGTATGACTGGGCGGCGGTGTACATGCGCGACGTGGCGCAGTCGCCGGCAGCCTGGGTCAGCTACAGCTATGCGGCATTTTCCACCGGCATGGCGGCCGGACGGCTGACCGGCGACCGCATCCGTGCCCGCATCGGCGGCCTGCGCACCCTGGCCTGGAGCGGTGCGGCCGGTGCCGCCGGCATCGCCCTGGCGGCGGCCTGGCCGGTACCCCTGGCCACCATGGCCGGGCTGCTGCTGGCGGGCCTGGGCATTGCCAACCTGATGCCGATCTTCTTCCTGGCTGCGGCCCGGGTACCGGGCATGGCGGCCGCCGAGAGCATTGCCGCCGTGGCGCGCTTCGCCTATGTGGGTATGCTGCTGGG
This sequence comes from Herbaspirillum sp. C7C2, assembly GCF_022627865.1. Lineage (NCBI taxonomy): Bacteria > Pseudomonadati > Pseudomonadota > Betaproteobacteria > Burkholderiales > Oxalobacteraceae > Herbaspirillum > Herbaspirillum sp. C7C2. The sequence goes on along the minus strand of NZ_JABXGI010000001.1, from coordinate 609,347 downwards.
GCCGGTCTTCATCGGTGGCGTGGCCGAACATCTGGGCTTGCGGGTCAGCTTCGTGGGCGTATCGCTGGTGATGGTGGTGGTCGCACTGTTCGGCGGCAAGGCGGTACGGCGTTTCATCTGAGGGGCTGCCCGGCCGGCATGCTAAGGTGGCGGTCCCTGCCGGCTGGCGCGGGGCACCATCGCGATGTGCTGCCCGCCTTACCGGCCTACCCATTGCCACTGAATCAGGATGACGCAAACCATGAGCCCCGCCCCTGCTGCATTAAGGATCGACAACATCGAATTCAACGTCACCGACATCGCCCGCAGCAAGACTTTCTACGGCAGCGTATTCGGCTGGACCTTCACCGACTACGGCCCGACCTACACCGAATTCAGCGACGGCCGCCTCAAGGGTGGCTTCACCACCGGCGAAGCGGTGCGCCCGGGCGGCCCGCTGGTGATCCTCTACGGTGACGACCTGGATGCCATCCAGGACCGCTTGCTGGCGGCCGGTGCCACCATCACCCGCCCCACCTTCTCCTTCCCGGGCGGCAGGCGCTTCCATTTCAGCGACCTGGATGGTTATGAGCTGGCGGTCTGGTGCGCCGGATAAATTCCCTGCAGCGGTAGCGTTCAGGTACCACGAAGTGCGGGCAGGAAAGGTCGGTCAAGTCACGCCCGCCCCTGCTCCCGCGCCTGTTCCATCAGTAATTCGAGAAACGCCGCCGGTGCTGCGTCGAGCACCGGTGCGCCATTGCGGGCGGCACCCTTGTGGGTGACCACCAGCTCCCAGCACAGCTCCACGCCGCGCAGGTTGACCGTGGCCAGCTTGCCCCGGCGCGAGCGCACCACGTCGCGCGGCAACAGGGCCACGCCCAGTCCGTGTACGACCAGGTCCAGCAAGGTCACCAGATCGCTGACCTCGAAGGCCAGGCGGCGCCGCAGGCCGGCTTCGGCAAAGCCGCGATCCACCAGGGCCCGCGTACCCAGGCCGGTCTCGAAATCGACGAAATCCTCGCCGGCCAGTTGTTCCAGTGTCACCGAGCGCGCCTTGGCCAGGCGATGGGTCGGGGTGCAGGCCAGCACCAGGTCTTCGCAGGCGATGATATGGCTCTGCAGGCCTTCGCCGCTTTCTTCGATGGGCAGGACGGCCAGGTCCAGCTGGCGCGAAGCCACCTTCTCGTTCAACTCGCCCGCCGCGCCCTGGCACAGCCGGACCTCCACGGCAGGATGACGACGATGGAAGCGTGCCAGAACGGCCGGCAGGTCGACGAAGGAAGGCAGGCTCTGCACCGTGCCGATGGACAGGCGGCCGCGTCGCATGGCATTGACATCGGCCACATCGGTGGCGCCCTGCTCCAGCGCACCCAATGCGCGCCGGGCGCTGTCGAGGAAGGCTTCGCCGGCCGCAGTCAGTTCGACCCGGCGCGTGGTGCGCACGAACAGCGGTGCGGCCAGTTCCTCTTCCAGCAGGCGGATGGAAGACGACAGCGCCGATTGCACGATATGGCAGCGCGAAGCGGCCCGGGTAAAACTCTTTTCTTCCGCCAGCGCCACGAATTGGCGCAGTTGCCTCAGTTCCATATGGCCTCTGGTGAAAATCCTGTTGAGAAAATCTGCTGTTGAGAGAATCTGGTTTATCTGTGAAATGGATGGATCAAGTACAAACTATCGATTTTACCCATAAGTGAATGAGGCCAGGCCGGGGGTCGAAAATACCCATTACTTGTCGAAAAATCCCGACGATCGCGCAAACCGAGGCGGGCGGCGCACGAGACGGATAAAATACACGGCCGAACGACCGCCACGCAGCGCGTGGCACACCGAGATTAGACAAGCATGAGAAAAGTGAAGCTGCGCAGCGCCGCAGAAATCGCCCAGGCCCGCGTGGCCGGGCAACTGGCGGCCGAAGTGCTGCACATCGTGGCCGAGCACGTCCGGGCCGGGGTGAGTACCGATGAACTGGACCGCATCTGCCACGACCATATCGTCAACGTGCAAAAGGCCACGCCGGCCAATGTGGGCTATCACGGTTTCCCCAAGACCATCTGCAGTTCCGTCAACGAAGTGATCTGCCATGGCATTCCCGGTGGCCAGGTGCTGAAGGATGGCGACATCATCAACATCGACGTGGCCGTGATCAAGGACGGCTGGTATGGCGACTGCAGCCGCATGTATTTCGTGGGTTCGCCCAATGCCACGGCGCGCAAGCTGGTCAACACCACCTATGAGGCGATGTGCGCGGGCATCCGCGCGGTACGCCCGGGCGCCACGCTCGGCGATGTCGGCCATGCCATCCAGACGGTGGCGCAGCGGGATGGTTTTTCCGTGGTACGGGAATATTGCGGCCATGGCATCGGCACCGTCTATCACGACGAACCGCAAGTGCTGCACTACGGCCAGCGCAATGCCGGCCTGCCACTCAAGGAAGGCATGATCTTCACCATCGAACCGATGTTGAATGCCGGCAAGCGCCATACACAGCAACTGGACGACGGCTGGACCGTGGTGACCGCCGACGGTTCGCTGTCGGCGCAGTGGGAACACATGGTGGTGGTCACAGCCAAGGGCTATGAAATCCTCACGCCCTGGCCGGAGGGCAGCGGAGGCTACCCGGCCATTGCCACCCGCAGCTGAGATCCATCCAGGACGGCTTGCAGCCGCCCGAAAAATAAATTTTCGCGGGACTGCATCCGTTCGGGCGCCTGGTGGGTAGTACTCATGTCAGCAGGAAAAGCTGATCGTGGTACGACCCATTTCAAGAACTTACAGGAGCCCATCATGCAACATTCCATCCCGTCCATCCCCTTCTCGCGTCACCTGTCCGCCCTGCGCCCCGTCCTGGGCCGGACCGCCACCGTCGCTGCCGCCGCGGCCAGCCTCACGCTGGCGGCCTGCGCACCGATGTCGACCATGTATTCGCAGGACAGCCTGCCCGACGCCGTCAAGGTGCCGGCCGGCAACAAGGTGGTGCTGCAGACGGTGGGCGCGGGCGAAATCCTCTATGAATGCCGCCCCAAGAAGGACATGCCCGGCCAGTTCGAATGGACCTTCGTCGGCCCGGATGCGGTGTTGAAGGACCGTAGCGGCATGCAGGTCGGTCGCTACTATGGACCGCCGGCCACCTGGGAGAGCAGCGACGGCTCCAAGGTGACCGCGACCCAGGTGGCGGTGGCGCCGGCCGGCACCGGCAATATCCCGTACCAGCTGGTGAAGGCCAATCCGGCCACCGGCATGGGTGCGATGACGCAGACCACCTACATCCAGCGGGTCGCCACCCGGGGTGGCGTGGCGCCGGCCGAGGCCTGCGACATGAGCAAGGCCGGTGCCAAGCAGAAGGTGGGCTACCAGGCCGATTATATTTTCTGGAAAGCCAACTAAGTCAGGCGCTGGCCTCGCTATAATCGACGCCATCCCGGCCGGATGTTCCGGCCGGGCAACAAGCGCCCGGATCCTTTCGCGTGACAGACGCCCCTGCTTTCGCCCCTGCTTTCGACCATGAAGCCGCCCTCCTCGCCTGCGCCGCTGGTGAGCGCGGGGCATTGCAGAGGCTGTACCAGCAGGAGGGGCGCTATCTGCTGGGCGTGGCGCTGCGTATCGTACGTGACCGGGCGCTGGCCGAGGACGTGCTGCACGACGCCTTCCTCAATATCTGGACCCGCGCCGCCAGCTTCGACCCCTCGCGGGGTGCAGCGCGCGGCTGGATCTTCACGGTGGTGCGCCATACGGCGCTGAACCGCCTGCGCGCCCTGCAGCACGAGGTCAATGCCGGCGACGATCTGGAAGAACTGGCCGACTACCATGAGCCCGCCGTCCAGGCGCCCGAGTGGCAGGCCGATCTCGGCCGGCTGGAAGACTGCCTGGGGCAGTTGAGTGATGCCAAGCGCGCCAGCATCGTCTACGCCTATGTTGATGGCTGCACCCACACCGAAATCGCCGAACGCCTCAAGGCGCCACTGGGATCGGTCAAGGCATGGATCAAGCGGGGCCTGGCCGCGCTGCGGGAGTGCATCGGATGAACGAATCACACGACGAACTGCAATGGCTGGCTGGCCAGTATGTGCTGGGCACGCTGGACCTGGCACAGCGCCAGGCGGTGGAACGACGCCTGCCGCAAGAGCCTGCCCTGCGCGCCGCGGTCGATGCATGGGAAGCCAGACTGCATCCACTGACCGCACTGGCGCCGCCTGAACAACCTTCGCCGGGCCTGTGGCAGCGGATCGAACGCAGCCTGCCGATGCCGGCGCCGGTGCGCCGCCAGGGCGGCTGGCGACAATGGTGGGAGAGCGTCAATTTCTGGCGCTGGAGCACCGCTGGGGCGCTGACCTGCTCGGTCTTGCTGGCGCTGCTGGTACTGCGTGCCGAGCCGCCGGGTCCTGCACCATCCTTCATGGTGGTACTGGTCGCGCCCCAGGACAAGGCTCCGGGCTGGGTAGTCCAGACCGGCGGCAGTGGGCGCCTGAATCTGATCCCTCTGGGCGTGGCTACCATCCCGCAGGAAAAGGCCCTGCAGTTCTGGACCAAAGGCGCCAACTGGAGCGCACCGGTATCGCTGGGACTGGTCCAGCCCGGCAGGACGCAGCAGGTGGCGCTGGAGAAACTGCCCCCGCTGCAGGCCGATCAACTTTTCGAAATCACCCTGGAACCCGGCACCGGCTCGCCCACCGGACGACCGACCGGCCCCATCCTCTATATCGGACGCGCCGTGAAGGTCACGTCCTGAACCACACCGCGGACGTCACAAAAAGAGGGAATCACGGAGGAGTGACGGGGCAATGACGGGGAAATGGGGAGGAATGGCGAGAATTGAGTCCGATACGCATCAGCAGGGGGCCGGGTTCCTATCGCCGGCCGGGAAATCGAAGTGAAATCCGATTCAAAACAACAGCCTGCGAAAAAAACCAAATAAGTCATAACGGATTTAAATTAAGCTTGCGCCAGGGATAGTTATTTTTTAATCAATGAATCGCAAAGTCTTCCGTCGCGTGTCGGCATGGAAAATCCTGCTCTGGGCCTGTCTTGGCATGCTCATCGGGCTGGTCCTGGCACAGCTTGCGCTGACCGTTTCGGAGCTGCGCCACATCGACGCCTCGTCGCTGCAGGCCCTGCAGCGCGCCGAAGATGCGGCACGCGCCACGGGGGATGCGCTGCGTCGGGCCGAGGCCAGCCCGTTCCAGCATTGCTCGGACGACGACCTGGCGGTACTGCGCAATATCGCCTACGCCAACAGCTATGTGGCCGATCTCGGACGCATCGACCAGGGTATGGTGCGCTGTACCGCGCTATGGGGCCAGCTGGCTGAGCCGTTTGTGCTGCCGGAGCCGCTTTACCAGGCCGGCCGCGGCTTCAAGATCTGGCTGGGGCAGGCCATCGTGCACACTCACGCCCCCAGCAACGTGGTCGGCCTGCAGCGCAGCCTGGCCCTTACCGCACCGACCACCTTCGATCTCAATCGCTTCTATCAGGATGTCTCGCTGCGCATCACCAACGCAGACGGCACGCACGTGCTGGTTGAGCGCGAAGGCATGCGCTACAACCCGGACGGTGCCATCGGGCTGCTGCCGGGGATCGACGTGACCCACTGCAATGCCGATCTGGCACTGTGCGCACAGGCATCGGCGCGCCTGCACTGGTACCCGGTACTCTATCCGCGAGGACTCATTGCGCTGCTGGCCGGCAGCTTCGTCGCCGGCGCCCTGGCCTGCCTGCTCCACCTGCGCAGCCGGCGCCACCAGGGGGTGCTGGACCGGCTGCGGCATGGCATTGCCAACGATGAAATCGTGCTGTTGTACCAGCCCATCGTCTGCATCAACGATCTGAGCCTGAAGGGCTATGAAGCGCTTGCCCGCTGGCGCCCGGCCGATGAGCCAGAAATCGGCCCCGATATCTTCGTGCCGCTGGCGGTGCAGAATCGGCTCTGCACGGCCCTGGCCAAGGTCGTCCTCGCGCGCGCATTGCGCGAGATGCAGGAGCTGCTGCTGGCCAATCCCGATCTCATCCTGGCGATCAATACCGAAGTTGCCGACATCGAAGACGCCAACTTCATCCGCTTCGCACTGGACCTCACCGCCAACCAAGCGGCCCTGCGCCGGCAATTGCACCTGGAGGTGACCGAGCGCGCCGACATCCGCTCCGATGCCTTCACCCACAATATCGAATTGCTGAGGCGGGCCGGCTTTGCGATCTGGATCGACGACTTCGGCACGGGCAGCGCCAATCTCTCGCACCTTTCCTACGCCCGCTTCGACGGCATCAAGATCGACCGGCTGTTCACCAGTGCGCTGAGTACCGGTTCGCCGCTGCGTTCGGTGGTGCCCAACCTGCTGCGCCTGGCCGGCGAACTGGATCTGCAGGTGGTCATCGAAGGCATCGAGACCGACGAGCAACTGCAGCTCATTCGCGGCATCGCCCCCGACATCCACGCCCAGGGCTGGTTGTTCAGCAAGGCGCTGGAACTGGATGAATTGCTGCAGCAGCGCCCGCCGGAAGCCGCCAACGAACTGGGACTGGCGGCCTGACCGCCCGCGGCGCTCACCACGGCGGGCTATAGGGCATAGGGCGCCAGAGCCCGCCTGACCAGTGTTCTGGCGTCGCCATCATCCTTCAATCCCAGTTGCCGTGCGCGACAGTCATCGAGCACGGGATATCTGCCGAAGATCGCTTCCACCCCTTCCTGCGGTGCATAGCGCACCAGCGCATGGCCGTCCACGCCATACAGCGTCGACAGCGTGTCCACCAGTTCGCCCATGGAGAGCCGCAGCACCGGCAAGGCCCAGCAGCGTTCGCGATGACCTTCGGTATCCAGCGTCGGATCCATGGTGGCGGCATGCAGCAGATTCCCGGCGCAACACTGCGCCGACATCCACCAGGCGGTAGCCTGCGGGCCGACCGGCAGCGTCACCGGGGCGCCGGCAGCCAGTGCATGCAGCAGTTCGCTCATGAAGGCCGAGACCAGTCCGGAGGCGGCGCGGGGGCGTGCCACGATACCCGGCAGCCGCAAGGAACGACCATCGAGCTGGCCGCGACGCGTGGCATCGGCCAGCAGGATTTCGCAGGCGCGCTTGTGGGCGCCATAGACCAGTGCCGGCTGCGCGGGCGTGGACGGGGTGACCGGGTCGGGCAAGGGTGTGCCATAGACGGCGATGGTGCTGGCATACACCACCACCGGCGCAGCGCCCGCTGCCGGCCTGGTCGCCAGCACCTCAAACAGGTCGAGGGTGGCCTCCAGGTTGACGCGACGGCTCAATGCGGGATCCGCCTCGGCCGCCCCGCCGGGCACAGCGGCCAGGTGAAAGCAGAGATCGGCGCCGAAACGGGAGATGCGCTCCAGCACCGCAGCATCCTGCAGCTCGCCTTCGATGCGCACGATGTCAGCCGACGTGGGCGGCAAGTGCCGATCCATGGCGGCCAGCTGCGTGATGCGCTGCGCCCCGATCTGCCCCACCTGCTGCAGCAGTTGCATCAGGGTCGCGCCGATGAAACCGCCGGCACCGGTGACCAATACCTTCATGGCGCCTGCACCACGCGCTGCTGCAGGATGCCGAAGGGACCTTCACGGCCGTCGGCGTAGCGGGCCTGCATGCGTACCTCGTCACCGAAGCGCATGAAACCGGTGCGGATCTCGCCCAGGTCGATCTTTTCGATCACGCGGCGCTCGGCGATGCAGGCGGAGCCAGCGGCGCGCGCCACATTGGAGACAGTACCCGAACCGATGATGCAGCCAGCGGTGAGGCGACGACTGTGCGCGGCATGCGCGATCAGCTCGCCGAAGGAGAAATTCATCTCGCCGCCATGTGGCTCGCCGAAGTCCACGCCATTCCATTGCACCTGCAGATGCATCTGCACCCTGCCGTCGCGCCATGCCTCACCCAGTTCGTCGGGGGTGACCGCGATGGGTGCGAAGGCGGTGGAAGGCTTGGCCTGCAGGAAGCCGAAGCCGGTCTTCATCTCATGCGGGCCCAGCGCGCGCAGGCTCCAGTCGTTGAGCTGCAGTACCAGGCGCACGGCCTGCTGCGCCTGTTGCGGGCTGGCGCCCATGGCCACCGGACCGACCACCACACCGAACTCGCCTTCGAAATCGATGCCGTCGGATTCCGAACACAGGGGTACATCCTGATGCGGGCCAAGGAAGTCATCACTGGCGCCCTGGTACATCACCGGCACCGTATCGAAATGCGGGATCGGGGGCGTCTTGAAGGCTTCTTCCATCAGCCTGCCGTGGTTGAGGAAGGCCGAGGCATCCAGCCATTGCGGCGCGCGCGGCAGTGGCGCCATGCACTGCCGGGGGTCGAAGGCGATGGCCCCTTCCACCTGACCTTCGTTGAGGGCCCGGTAACACGCTTCCAGGGGCGCACGCACGTCTTCCCAGCGCGCCATGGCATCGATCAGGGTGGCAGCGATCTGCGGCACCGGCAGGGCTCTGCGCCCATCCCGCGCCACCAGGACCAGGGTGCCGTCGGCGCTGCCGTCATGCAGGGTGGCAAACTTCATGGCTTATCCCCCCGACCGAGTTGCGCGGCGATGGCCGGGTCATAGCGGCCATCCACCAGAATGAAGAGCATGCGGCAAGGCTTGCCCGAGCGATTGGCCCAGGCATGGTTGGTGCCACGCTGCACGACCACGCTGCCGGGCTTGAGGTCGACTTCGCCACGCTCCAGCACCAGCGTCATCTCTCCTTCGATGACGATGCCATAGTCCACCGATTCGGTCCGGTGCATCAATGGATGGGGGGAGTCGGCCTGCACGGTGGAGGCAGCGGCTTCGCCGATCTGGCTGAAGGCGTCGTGCATCCTGCTGCTGGCGCTGGCCAGGAATTCTTCGGTGTCGGGAGGAATATCGACGAAGCGCATGCGCGTGCCATGCGCCGGGGGCGAGAGCACCAGAGCGCCCAGGGTGGGATCAGGGCCGTTGTCCACGGACACGGGCGTGGCGCCGGTGCTCCAGACTTCATGGAACAGCGTGCCGGGAATGGCGGCCACTTCCACCACCGTCGGTAGCGGACCCTCGCTGCTGACGATGGAATGGCCTTGCGCATCGTGGCCGGTGACCACGCGGTAGATGGGAGGAAAATTCATCCGGGTTCCTTCAGGAAGCGTCAAAGATCGCCACCGCCCGTGTCCAGCCGGCGCTGGCGCCCCGGATCTTGTGCGGGAAGCAGCTGATGGTGAAACCGTGTGGTGGCAGGGCTTCCAGGTTGTGCAACTTTTCCAGATGGCAGTAGCCGATGTCGCGACCGGCCTTGTGGCCTTCCCAGATCAGGGACTTGTCGCCGGTCTCGGCCACCCGCTGGGCGGTGTAGGAAAACGGTGCATCCCAGCTCCAGGCATCGGTGCCGGTCAGGCGCACGCCACGTTCGAGCAGGTACATGGTGGCTTCATAGCCCATGCCGCAACCGGCGCCGAGATAGTCGCGATGACCATAGCGCGATCCGGCGCGGGTGTTGACCACCACGATGTCCAGCGGCTGCAGCACATGACCGATGCGCTTGAGTTCGGCTTCGACGTCGGCGGCGCTGGCGACGTAGCCATCCGGGAAGTGGCGAAAGTCCAGCTTCACACCCGGCTGGAAACACCATTCCAGCGGCACTTCATCGATGGTGATCGAAGGACGTGCACCGCCATTCTTGGCATCCTGGGTGGAATGGAAGTGCCAGGGTGCATCCAGGTGGGTGCCGTTGTGGGTGGTCAGGGTGACCCATTCGGCCGCTGCCGCCTCGCCATCGGGATAATCCTCGGGCCGGGTGCCGGGCAGCATGGCCATGAATTCGGGCAAGGTGTCGGCATGCTTCTGGTAGGTGATCTTGGGCGCCAGCGGCGGTGGATCGGAGAGCACGTCGTTTTCGAGGTAGATGGACAGGTCGACGAAACGATGTCGGCGACGCGTCTGCAGGGATGCGGTCATGCCAGGGCCTCCTGGGGTTGGATGGCGGCTGCGCGCGGCAGCCGCGAGAAACAGAACGATGCAGCCACGCCCAGCACCACGGCCACCGGGCCCAGGCTGGCGTAGCTCCAGCCCTGCACCAGCGTGCCGCCGAGGATGGGGCCAATGGCCGCGCCCGTCATCAGCATGGCGGGGGTGGCGGCCATGGCGCGGCCACTGCGGTCCAGCCGGGCCATGAGGCCGAAGGCGAAGGTGTGGGTAAAGATCATCACGGCGGCAAATACCGAGGCGGCAGCGGCATAGGGCAGGAAGTGCGCCGACGACATGATCACCACCACCAGCAGCGCCTGGACCAGTGGGCCGGCCATCAGCACGCTGCGGGCGGGCAGGCGTTTTTCCAGCAAGGCCGCCAGCGGTGCCGGCAAGAGATTGACGAAGCCCAGCGCGATGAGTACGCCGGTCACCGCCTGCAGGCCGAAGCCACGATCACTGCCGACACGTTCCAGGAAACTGAAGGTCATGGATTGCACCAGACCCATGCAGGCGATGCCGGCGATACCAAACCAGACCTGACGTGGCACCGGCTGCCGGGGAGCGGCGACGCGCGCCGTGCCGTCCGTCTCGGCACGCGGAAAAGCCAGGGCACAGGCCAGCGCGCCCACGGCCATCACGCCGGCGAAGAGATAGAACAGCGCAGGACCACCCAGGCTGGCGATGATCGGCGGCGCACTGCCCAGGAACACGATGGCGAACACGCCCAGCGCGATACCCACCAGCGCAAAGCCGCGATGCGGATTGCTGCCGCGCGCGAGGGTGCCATGCGTGACACTCAGGGATAGCCCGGTCGTGACGCCGCACACCGCATGCAGCAAGGCCAGCAGCAGGTAGTGCTGGGTCTGAGCAGCCACGGTGAACAGCAGCGCCGAGAGCGCGAAGCCGATGGCCGCCTTCCAGCGCGCGGTATCCGGATCGAAGCGCGGTGCCAGCCAGGCGCTGGCCAACACGGCGCCACCCAGGAACAACGAGGCCAGCAGGCCGGCCTGGCGGGGATCGAAGTGGTAGTGCGCCACCAGCGTGCCGACCCAGACCGGCAAGGCAACCAGGTCGATCATGCCGGCGCAGTGCGCCAGCATCAGCGCAGCCAGGGCGCGCTTGGAATAGGTCGTGATCATCTTGTCTCCTCGCGTCATACGCAGATTGCAAAGCCGTTCATGGTTTCTATTTTTTATGGTGATGGTGGCAGTCAGATGGGTTGCACCAGTGCCGCGTGTGATTCGCGCATGATGCGGGAGTGCTCGTCCTTGTCGCCGCCCTCCACCTCGATCTCGCCCAGCCGTGCCGAGTTCTCCACCACCATGCGGCAACGCTCCCAGCGACGTTCTTCGAAGGCCGACAAGGCCAGCGGCACGCTGACGTTGCGTGCCAGTTCGTCGGCCAGCACCAGGGCATCCTCGATGCCGATGCAGGCGCCCGAGGCCAGGTGCGGCGTGGTGGCATGTACGGCATCGCCGATCAGCACCACGCGTCCCTGATACCAGGGACGCGGCAGCAGCAGGCCTTCCAGCGGACGGAAGATGATGCGGGCGCGGTCATCGAGCTGGTCGCGGATGGTCTTGAGCGCCGGGGCGCTGAAGTCTTCCAGCAAGCCGCGCAGGCGCGCCACGAAGGTGGATGGATCGATGTGGTCGTTGACCGGACGTGGCTCGGTCACGAAGAGGTACATCTCGTCCCGGGAGACCGGATTGACGCCGGGCTTGATACGCGGGCCCATCCACATGGTGCAGGTATGGATCTCGGCCGGGCGCGGCAGGATGGCGCGCCACACGGCCTGGCCGCTGTAGCGCGGCTTGGGCGCGTCGGGAAAGAGCTGGGCGCGCAGTTTGGAGTACAGGCCATCGGCGCCGATCACCAGGTCGTAGCGGCGGGTCTGGCCATCGGTGAATTCCACCTCGACCTGGTCGCCCTGCTCACGCAGGGCGGTGAAGGTGCAACCCAGGCGGACATCGGCACCCGCCGCGCGGGTGGCATCGGCCAGGATGCGCGCCAGTACCGGGCGCAGGATGGCACCGCCACCCGGTACATCGGGTGCTGCCAGGCGCGGCGTGGGCAGCTCGGCGATCTGCGGGCCGTGCGGCAGGCACAGGCGCACGCCATCACCGGCCGCGCCTTCGCGCAGGAAGGCCTCCAGTACGCCCAGTTGCTTGAGTGCACGCAGGGTGGCGGGGCCCAGACTGATGCCGGCGCCATAGTTGCGCCACTGGGCATCGAGCTCCACCAGATCGACCTGGGCGCCACGGCGGCACAGATCGATGGCGGCGGACATGCCGGAAAAGCCGCCGCCGATGATGAGGATGCGTTGGGCTGCGAGTGTCATGGTGTCTCCTGAATCTTTTTCTTGATGAGTTAAACGTGATCGTCGCTGGCCAGGTGCAGACCACCGTCGTCATCGATACGCAGCGCGACCGGTGTGAGCGTGTCGCCCAGGCAGGGACCGAGCGTGCACAGTCCGGTGAGTGGATCGAACAGTGCGCCATGGGCGGCACAGACTACGTGCTGCCCGCTGGCGTCGAGATAGGCATCGCGCCGCCACGGCAGCGGTGTGCCGTGATGCGGACAGCGGTCGCGCCAGGCGCGCACCTGCTCGCCCCGGCGCAGCAGGAAGATGGTGGCCTGCCCCGCCCCGTCGGTATCGAAACCGCGGGCGCCGTCCTCGGGCAATTGCGTGACGTGACACAGGTACATGGCCGTCTCTCCCGGTGGGGTCAGTGTGCGGCGCCCGGCGGCGGCGGACCGCTGGGTGCCCATTTCTCGCGATACTGGAACAGGAACAGTTGCGAGGCATCCGCGCCCATCGGCACTTCGCGGGCGGCCCAGGCCTCATCATGCAGGTCCATGTCGGCGTCGTATTCGACGTGGCAGCCCAGCGGCGAATTGAAGTACCAGAACCAGTTGCTGCCGAAACGATGGCGGCCAGGCCCCCAGAAGCTCTGGTAACCCTTTTCGACAAAGCGGGTGCCTGCCAGCAGCACTTCGGTCGGGCCGCCCATGTGGAAGGTGAAGTGTTCGCAGCCTTTCATGAAGGGCGGGGTCTGGATCATGAAGAGGGTATGGTGGTCCTGCGTGCCGGCCGGGCGCAGGAAGGGTCCCACGCCGGTGAAGCGGTCGGTGCAGACGAAGCCCAGCCGCTGGTAGAAGGCCTCGGCCCGGGCCGCATCAGGGACGAAATACACCACGTGCGAGAGCGTACGCGGCAGGGCCGGCAGTTCCGGCGGCAGGCCCAGCTGATTGGGCGGGCGCTGCGGGTCGCCGGGCCCGTTGACGCGTTCGGCCGGCATGACCAGGGAGCGGCGTACGGTCAGCTGGAAGGCCAGCGCAAAGCCCATGTCGTCCACGCTGCGCACCACGCCGTCACGACGACTGACTTCGCGGTCGCGGCGCAATTCGGTTTCGATGGCGTCCAGGGAGGCGGCATCGGCCACCCCGTAGACGGTTTCGCGCAACAGGCTGGCGGTGCCCATGGCCGGTGGGAGGGTAGCGTCGTCGCGGGCACGCAGCACGATGGCGGTGCCATCCAGGGCTTCGAAACGGTCACCGCCGGCGTCGCTCAGGCCATAGTCGAGCAGGTACTGGCGGCAGGCGGGCAGATCGTCCACGCCAAAGACCAGGGCATCGGGTCCAATGATGTTCATGCGGATTTCCTTGTGATTCAGTCTGTGTGTCATCGGTGATCGTTCTGCCTCAGCCCCGGGTGCGACCACCCAGGGTCTCGGCCACCCAGTCGGCAATGACATGGCCGGCATTGATGGAGTTATCGAAACTGGCGTGCTGCACCCCGCCTTCGCGGTCGGTGAAGATCTTCAATTCGCGCTTGGGGCTGTTGACCAGTTGTTCGTAGGTGCGATGCGCCCACTTGAGCGGAATCTGGCTGTCCTTTTCGCCGTGGGTGACCAGGAAGGGCACACGGATCTTTTCGACCACGCCATCCAGGTGCACGTCTTCGGCGATGCGCATGAAGTCGTCGACGTCCTTGGCGCCCCACACCCAGCACACGTGCTGCCAGTAATGCGGCACGGGGAAATCGCCTTCCTTTTCCAGGCGACGCTTCTGCACGTCGCGCCAGTCGTGATTGGCGCCCCACACCACGCCGCAGGCAAAGCGCGGCTCCATGGCCACCACGCGCGGGCAGTAGTAGCCGCCCAGCGAAACGCCTTCGCAACCGATGCGTTTGGGGTCCACGTCATCGCGCTGCTCCAGCCAGTCCACCACGTGAGCCGCCCAGTGCTCGGCATCGAAGCGTGCGGTCATGCCGTGCAGGCGCAGGGCTTCGCCGGTGCCGGGCTGGTCGATCACCAAAGAGGACACGCCGCGCTCGGCCAGCCAGCCGGGCAGGCCGACCAGGTATTTCATTTCCTTGGTCGAATCCAGGCCGTTGAGCTGGACCAGCACCGGTGCCGGTCCCTGCACACCGATGGCACGGGTATAGAGGCCCGAGATCACCTGGCCTTCATAGGGGATCTCGACGCGCTGGCAGTTGTCGCCGGCCAGGGCGATGCCGCGCTGGAACACTTCGAGGAAACGCCGGTACAGTGCCAACCGGCCCGGCGCGCCGTGACCCTGCAGGCGTTCGCAGGTCAGCAGATAGCTGGCGGCGCGCTTGTACTTGGCGCCGGCCGAGAGCAGCCGGCCGCGCACTTCGTCCTCGGCGGCCAGGCTGCACAGCTTTTCTGCCATGTCCGCCCAGGTGGCGCGGAAGGCGGCCGTGCCTTCGGCGTCAGGCTGCTTGGCCGCCTCCTGCAGAGGTGCGCACATGGCTTCGATCTCGCCGATGCGCGCCCCCATCTCGATGGCAAGGTCGACGGAAAGATTCCAGACATAATTCGTCGGGAAGTAACGGAACATGGTGAAACTCCTTTGATGATGAGTGATGCTTGGGGTGGGCCGGACCCAGGTCCTCAGTGCGGGCCGCCCAGCCACAACGGCATGGCGAAGTTGATCCAGATGGCATCGCTCTTGGCCGTGTTGGCGGCGTACAGACCGCGCTGGACATTCATGTTGATGCTGAAGGGACCGGCGTTATAGGCGACGGTCGGGCCCATGGCGAAGCTGCGCATGCGATTGCCAGGGATGTCGCTGCCGTTCTGGCGGTCGTCGGTGAACTGGTTCAGGTAGGAACCGGTCACGCCGACCTTCCACTTCCCGAAGTTCCAGCCGCCGATGAAATCGGCCACGTAGGCGGTGCCGGAGCGGTAATTGGTATCGCTGTTCTTGTCATTGAAGAGCAGGCGGTTGGAGATGCCCAGGTCCAGTCCATCGGGATCGTTGTGGCGTATCGCCAGCACCGGCTGGTACGAGGTATAGCCCACTGCCACGCTGGGGCGGGCGGGATTGTAGGAGCCGGTCTTGAGTGCGAAGTCGAACCCGAACGTGACATTGGTGTGGGCCGCCACATCCCAGCGCAGCAGCAGCGGCGTGACGGTGACGTTGGACAGGCCATTGTGGTTCTCGCCGTGGCCGGCCACTTCGGTATGCAGCGACACCACCGGCAGCACCAGCTGCGAATACACCTTGGCGCCGAGCCATTCCACGCCATAGGAGGCCAGCAGACGCGTGGTGGCCGAGAAGGCTTGGGACTTGAAGGGGATGGGCAGCTTGTTGCCCTTGTTGTCGTACAGACCGTCGGCACTGCTGTAATTGAATTGCTCCACCGCAAACAGGCCCGGGATGGGTGGCAGCGCGGCGATGTATTCACTGGTGGACCCGGTGGGGAATGGCGAGATGCCACCTTCAAACGCTTGTGCGGACTGCATGGCCGCCGTGCCCAGCATGCCCAGGACGGCGCATGTGGCCAGCCGCTGGACTGGTACGTATCCTCTCTTCACTTCTGTCTCCTTGTCTCCTACCCTGCCTGGCTTGTTGTCTCGCCATCGCGGCGTCTTTTCGGGGCCAGGCCAAAAGCGGCGCGCAGAGGGCGCCGCCGGCTTGCCGTGCCGGCCCTTTCTTCGATCTGCGGGGGCCGTGCAGCGGATGAGGGAAGCTTAAGTTCGAGCTTGATATTGATCAAATGGATTGTTTTGATTCATGATATGGGCGGCATCAATACATGACCGCGCCCGCACACCCCGTGTACAGAAGGCCGGCACGCCAGAACAACGGAGACACGCCCATGCGCTTCAACAAGCTCGACCTCAACCTGCTGGTCGCCCTGGATGCCTTGCTGACCGAACTGAGCATCAGCCGCGCCGCCGAGAAGATTCACCTGAGCCAGTCGGCCATGAGCAATGCGCTGGCACGCCTGCGCGAATATTTCGACGATGAATTGCTGATCCAGGTCGGGCGCCGCATGGAGGCCACGCCACGGGCCGAAGTGCTGCGCGACGCGGTCAATGATGTCCTGCGGCGCATCGAGGGTTCGATCGCCGCCAAGCCGGCTTTCGTGCCGGAGCAATCACAACGGGAATTCCGCATCTCGGTCTCGGACTTCAGCCTGAGTGTGCTGGTGCCGCGGGTGATGGCGCGTGCCTACGCCGAGGGGCCGGGCATCCGCTTTGCGCTGATGCCGCAGGTGCAAGACCCGCCCCGCTCTCTGGACCGTGCCGAGGTCGATCTGCTGATCCTGCCGCAGGAATTCTGCACGCCCGACCACCCCGCCGAAGAAGTCTTTCGCGAACGCCACGTGTGCGTGGTCTGGCGCGACAGCCCGCTGGCCGACGGCGAACTGACGCTGGAACGCTACATGAACGCGGGCCACGTGGTGATGGTGCCGCCGGGCGCCAATGCCTCGTCGGTGGAAGCGTGGATGACCAACAAGCTGGGCTTTGCCAGGCGCGTGGAAGTCACCAGTTTCAGCTTTGCCTCTGCGGTGGCGCTGGTGCAGGGTACGGACCGGATTGCCACCGTGCACGGCCGCCTGGCGCGCAAGCTGGCGCCGCAATGGCCGGTGGTGATCAAGGAGAGTCCGTTGCCGCTGGCGGAGATGCATCAGATGATGCAGTGGCACCGCTATCGCACCAATGATCCGGGCATCGAGTGGCTGCGGCGGATATTCCTGGAAAGCGCGCGGGAGATGGATGCTGTACCGACCTTAGCGACCTGAGCGACCTGAGCGGCCTGAGCGGCCTGACTCGCTGCAGTGTCAAGCGGCCCTGATCCTGCAGAAGAGGTCGGCGATATAAATCGTATAAAAAATATTCGCCATCGGACCAGAACAGGGTCAACAGGCTCAAGAAAAAAAGCCCTGCCGCCCGGGGGCGACAGAGCTTTTGTGCAGGCTTGGGCGCTGCGCCTGACGGCGCAAGCGGGTGAGGTCAGAAATCGACCTGCGCCGACAGCACCAGCGTGCGGCCGGACGAGGTACCCACATAGCCGTTCTGCATCAGCCAGTAGTTCTTGTCG
Source organism: Herbaspirillum sp. C7C2 (assembly GCF_022627865.1). NCBI lineage: Bacteria > Pseudomonadati > Pseudomonadota > Betaproteobacteria > Burkholderiales > Oxalobacteraceae > Herbaspirillum > Herbaspirillum sp. C7C2. The sequence goes on along the minus strand of NZ_JABXGI010000001.1, from coordinate 592,094 downwards.
AACAGGTTTTCGATATTGGCGCGGTAGGTCACGACCTGCCCTGCCGCCTTGGTGATGTAGCGGGCACCGATATCAACGCGGGTCCAGCCCGGCACCTTGAGCGTGTTTTCATTGCTGTACCACATCGAACCGGTGCGGGTCACGCGGGTATTGAGCGCCAGGCCTTGCAGCCAGGGCGCGTCCCAGTCCAGCCCGAGGTTGAAGTTGCTGCTGGGGATGGCGCCGACATCCTTGCCGTCGTTGGTGCCATTGTCGGTGTGGTATTGCTTGGCGTCGAAGAAGGTGCCGCTGGCATTGAAGCGCAGGCCGCGCTGCAGTTCGCCATAGGCCGCCAGTTCCAGGCCGCGCACGCGGTTGCGACCATCCTGGGTGGTGGTGTTGATGCCATTGACGAGGGTGGTGCTGGAATTGGCCTGCTCGATCTGGAACACCGCGGCAGTGGTGGTCACACGGCCCCAGTCGATCTTGGCACCGGTCTCGATCTGCTTGGATTTGTACGGCGGGAACAGCTGGTTGGGATTGCCGTCGGTGGCTGAGGTGAAGCCGCCGGCGCTGAGGGCTGCCGTGTAGTTGGCGTAGAGGGAGACACTCTCCATCGGCTTGACCACCACGCCCAGCACCGGGGAAATGGCGGTCTTGTTGGAGGTCTGGGTATCGTCAACCAGGCTGTGCGAATAGACCTGCTGGCGCCGCAGTCCGCCGATCAGGCGCAGGCGGTCATCGGCCAGCGACAGGGTATCGGTCAGGGCCACGCTGGTCAGGCGCACCTGGCTTTGCGGCGTGGGCTGGCCGCGGCTGCCGGTGACGGTGGGCAGGGCCACCGGGTGATACAGGTTGGAGGTGACGCTGCTGGGTTCGGAGAGGTAGAAATAATCGGTCTGCTGGTTCAGCATGTTCACGCCCAGCATCAGGGTGTGCTTGATGCCGCCGGTATTGAAGCGCGCCCGCATGCCGACATCGGCAGAGGTGGAGGTCACCTGCTGGTCGTAATAGCCGTTGTACAGGGTAGCCGTGTCGCCGCGTGCATTGAGGATGGTGGCGCCGGGCCAGCTCTGGGCGGAACTGGCGACGTGGTAGCCGACTGCGCCATAGGCGGTCAGCTGGTCGTTGATGTCGTATTCCAGACGGGTGGTGGCGGCCTTGTCGTCCGATTGCAGCGTGGTGCCGGGATACAGATTGGTCTTGCCCGAGGGCGCGTCCGGCATGACCAGGCTGCTGATGCTGAATTGCGGGCGGAAGTTGCGGGCATCTTCATGCTGGGTATAGGCGTCCAGGCTCCAGCGCACACGACCGCCGTTGTAGTCCAGTCCGACCGACCCCATGCTCTGCTGTTGATTGCTGCCGGACAGGCCGGTATTGCCGTCGGCATAGAGTGCATTGACGCGCACGCCCCACTCCTGGTTTTCACCGAAGCGGCGGCCGAGGTCGGCCTTGAGACCGAACTGCGAATTGGACAGATAGGTGGCCGTCACGCTGGAAATGGGGTCTTCATGGGCGCGTTTGGGAATCAGGTTGACCGCGCCGCCGACGCCGCCGGCTGGCCCCATGCCATACATCAGGGTGCCCGGACCTTTGAGTACTTCGATGCGCTCGACCATGGAGATGGGCATGCGGGTCAGGGGCACCATGCCATACAGGCCATTGAAGGCAACATCGTTGGCCGACATGGTGAAGCCACGGATCTGGTAGCTGTCGCCGAAACCACCGTTGCCATTGGTGTTGCGCACCGAGGCGTCGTTGGCGATGACGTCGCCGATGGCGCGCGCCTGCACGTCTTCGATGCCTTGCGAGGTGTAGTTGGTGGTGCTGAACGGCGTATCCATGACGCTGGCAGTGCCGAGCACGCCCAGGCTGCCACCCCGCGCCACCAGGCCGCCGGCATAGGGGGCGGTGGGGTCGGCGCTTTCGGTGATGGTCACGGTGGGCAGGACGGCATTGGCGTTGCTACCCACGGTGGGGGCCAGCAGCGTGTAGCCACCATCGGCATTCTTGACGGCCTGCAGGCTGGAGCCGCTCAACAGGGCGGCGAAGCCCTCGTCCACGGTGTAGCGCCCGGACAGGCCGGCACTCTGGCGTTCGCGGGTCACGGCGGGGTCGAACGAGAGCAGCACGCCGGCACGGCGCGCAAAGCTGTTCAAGACCTGGTTCAGCGGGCCGGCAGGCAGATCATAGGCCTGGCGCTGGGCGTCACTGGCCTGGGCCTGGACGGTGGCCATGGGCGTTGCCAGGGCAGCCAGTACGGCCAGCCTGGAGAGGGTCGGACGGGAGGGGAAACGGATCGTTGTTTTCATGTCGGTCTACGGTGATGGGCGAGCTTGCTATCAGGTAAACCGAACGAGCCGCAAAAAACTGCAGAGGGTGGCCAAGAAATCTTTACGTTGTGCTGCGTGGGGCTGCTGCCCGTGGACGCAGGGTGATCCAGTAGGAAGTCCAGGTATCGATCTGCACCGGCAAGGTACGCGCGATGGCGGCCAGGATGCGCGCCGGCTGGTCCAGCGGGAACACGCCCGAGATGGGCAGCGACGCAACAGCCGGATCGCAGCGCAGCCTGCCGGGCAGGTAACGGTCCAGCTCGGCCACCAGTTCGCCCAGCGGCATGCGGTCGGCGACGATGACGCCGTCGGTCCAGGCCAGCGCCTGTTCATTGGCGGGCGCCAGATTGCCGACCAGGCCATGCCGGTCGAACATGCCCTGCTGCCCGGCATCGATGCGCACGCTGTCGACGCCATCCCTGGCGGTGAAGGCCACCGCACCGGCATAGACGGCCAGTCGCATGCCGGCCTCGCTGTCACGCAACTGGAAGCGGGTACCCAGCGCACGCGCCTGCCCCAGGCGGGTGTGGACCATGAACGGACGATAGGGGTGGCCCTCTTCGCGGGCGGTGGTGATGAGCACTTCACCGCGATGCAGCTTGATCAGGCGCTGCTGGTCGTCGTAGGCAGTGTCGATGGCGGTGGCGCTGTTGAGTTCGAGCACGGTACCGTCGGCCAGCAGCACACGCCGCCGCTCGCCCACCCGGGTGGAATATTCGGCCATCAGCGCCGGCCAGGAGGTGGCCATGCCGGCGCCGGTGGCCACCAGCCCTACCCCTGCGACCAGGCACAGGGCCTTGACGGCGAAGCGGCGGTTATGACGACTGCGGGCTTCACCATCGCCGATGCTGCCATGCGCCAGTGTGCGCGGTAGCGTGGCGACCCGCTCGCTCAACGACTGCAGCCGCTGCCAGGCCAGTTCGTGCTGCGGCTGCTCGGTGCGCCAGCGGCGGCAGGCTTCGTGTTCCTGGGCGGTGGCGGTGCCCGATTGCAGCCGCACCATCCAGTCGATGGCGGTCCTGACGATGTCGTCGGTGGGAGCGGTGATCTCAGCGGCCATATTGGACGCTGTAACAGGCGGTGAAGGCACGCTTCATGTATTGCTGTACCGAACTGAGCGAAACCTGCAGGCGCTCGGCGATCTCGGCATAGCCCAGGCCATCCAGTTGTGACAGCAGGAAGGCGCTGCGCACCTTGGCCGGCAATGCGGCCAGCATGGCATCGATTTCGTTGAGGGTTTCCAGCACCAGCAATTGCGCCTCGGGTGAAGGCAGGTGCTCGGGCGGCAGTTGCGCCAGCATTTCCAGGAAGCTGGCTTCCAGCGCGCAGCGACGGAAATGATCGATCACCAGACCGCGTGCGATGGTCGCCAGCAAGGCCCGCACTTCTTCCAGATAGAAGCTACGGCGCGACACCATGACCCGCACGAAGGTGTCCTGGGCCAGGTCGGCCGCCAGTTCCGCATCATGGGTGCGACGACGCAGCCAGCCCAGCAGCCATTGGTGATGACCGGTGTAGAGGCCAGCGATGTCTGGGTGACGCGGAGCGGGATGGACGACGTCGGTCATGACGGCGAAAAATAATGAGAACTGTTCTCATTATAATCCGTAAAGGACGGTGCGCCAACAAACCTTCATTTACGGATGAAGCCTTGTGAATTAATCGACGGGAAAAACGACAAAGCCCCGGCACGAGGCCGGGGCTTTGTCCAGGTTTGTACGGCCCTGGCTTGCTGCCGCCCACCGTAACAGTGGCCGGCAGGAGCAGAACTGCAGCTTCCCTCTTTACTTGACCACGCTCAGCAGCGAGCGCTTGCCACCCTTGTAGGTGTACAGGGTCAGGGTACCGTTCAGGATGTCACCCTTGGGGTCGAAGGCGATTTCGCCGGTCACGCCCTTGTGGTGGATCTTGGCCAGTTCTGGCAGGTAGACCTTGGGATCGGAAGAACCGGCCTTCTGCATGGCATCGGCCAGGGTCATCAGCGCATCGTAGGTGTACGGAGCGTAGATCACGACGTCCTGGTTGAACTTCTTCTTGTAGGCAGCCTTGAAGTCGTCCAGCGCCTTCTTGCCTGATTCGGTCACGCCACCGGCTTCGGCGCAGACCACTTCGCTGTCCTTCAGACCGGGGCCAGCCAGGTTGGGCAGTTCGGTGGTGCAGATGCCGTCACCGCCCATGAACTTGGCAGCCACGCCCAGCTGATCCATCTGGCGCAGCATCGGGCCGGCCACGGCGTCCATGCCGCCGAAGAAGACCAGGTCAGGCTTCTTGGACTTGACCGAGGTCAGGATGGCGTTGAAGTCGGTGGCCTTGTCGGTGGTGTACTGGGTCGCCACCACGGTAGCACCGGCAGCCAGCGCGCTCTTGCGGAATTCCTCAGCCACGCCTTGACCGTAGGCAGTACGGTCGTCGATGACGGCGACGTTCTTGCCCTTGAGTTCATTGACGGCGTAGCGACCCAGCACGCCACCCAGCTGGCCATCGTTGGCCACCACGCGGAAGGCGGTGTTGAAGCCTTGTTGGGTGTACTTGGGGTTGGTGGCCGACGGCGAGATTTGCGGGATGCCGGCATCGAAGTAGATCTTGGAAGCGGGGATGGTGGTGCCCGAGTTCATGTGGCCGACCACGCCCTTGACCTTGGCATCGACCAGGGCCTGGGCCACGGTGGTGGCTTGCTTCGGATCGGAAGCGTCATCCTGGGGAACCAGCTGGAAAGTCACTTTCTTGCCGCCGATCATGAAGCCCTTGGCATTGAGCTCGTCCACGGCCATGCGGGCGCCGTTTTCGTTGTCCTTGCCGATGTGGGCGTTGGGACCGGTCAGGGGAGCGACGTGACCGATCTTGATGACCTCTTGTGCCTGCGCAGCCCCTGCGAATGCGAACGCTGCCACGATGGCGGTGGCGACAGGAATCCCTTTAATTTTTTGCATGAAATGCTCCTATTACTTCCGATAGAGTGATTGAAAACGCAGTTCGTTGTGCCATTTGTTATATGCGCTGACCAATCCTGACATCCGCGAACGAAGGCCCGGACGATCAACACCGCAGCACCCCCAGTTGCTGACTGGATGTTGCTTGCGGACTCTGCTACTGCAAAAAACGAGCCATGCCCCATGGCATCACGACTCGGGAGCCCTCCCCGTGGTGTTTCCCGCTTAAAAAGGGACGGAGCCACCTCAGGTAAGCGGCCCGGACGAAACGCCAGGCCAGGCGGGGCAGTTCCTACGACGCGATCCACCCCGCTGGGCAGAATACACCGTAATGGTGCGGCTGGGAGCGGCGCACGGAGACCAGTACAGTTCTTCAGACAGATCGCACGTTTTATGCACTTTTTTAATACGCGGCATTGGGTTTCGCACCAAATGGGAACGTGAAACCGAAAAAAACTGCACGCCCGCACAAGTGGTCGCAGGGGGAGCGCATTTCTCACCAAAGCATCCATCCCGCTAGATGAGAAAATCAGTTTCCCGCAGCCTTCCTGCTCCCTCGCTGTGTCGTGTTTCGAGGTGTAAGCACGACTTGCGCCAGTCAATTTGCCGGCATTCGAAGTAATGACATTGCTGAAATATCGCCTTGCCATTTCGGCTATCCCGGCAGACCTCGCGTTAAGTGCAGTTTTACGAAAATCGGCAGGGTGCGATACAATGTATCTCAATCAATCGCAACAGGAGGCTGTCATGGCTACCACCACTATGGTTCACGTTCGGGTGGACGAGGATCTCAAGGCGCAGGCAGCAGAAACGCTGGCCTCCATGGGCCTGACCGTCTCCGACGCTATCCGGGTGTTTCTCACCCGGGTCGTCGCCGACAAGGAACTGCCGTTCGCGCTCAAGGCTCCGAACGCCGCCAGTCAGTTGGCCATCGCCGAGGCAAACGAGATCATCAAGAACCGTCGCGCTCGCTTCGCAACCGCTGACGCTCTGCTGAATGACCTCGAAGAAGCCAGCCGCAATTAAGCGGGCAAAGCTGCCTCGCGCGTCGGACTACACCAGGGACTTCCTCAAGGACTGGCAGCGCCTGTCTCATTCCGGCCGATACGATATGAACCGGCTGAAAGAGGCCATGACGCTGCTGATCGCCAACGACGGGCCGCTGCCGCCCGAATGGCTCGATCATTCGCTGGCCGGCGACTGGACAGGTCATCGCGAATGTCACATCGGCGGCGACTTCCTGCTGATCTATACACTGGACGACTCGGGCAAGAGCGGCCTGGTCGTATTCGTGCGCAGTGGGACGCACTCAGACCTGTTCTCGTAGGCTTGCATCCGACCAAGCTTCAACTGACCAGCAACATGCGGCTGGCCACTGCTACGCGCGACGCCTCGGGGCCCTCGATGGGCCAGAGTTGTTGATTTCTTTCAGAATTATCCCCCTCAGCCCATCAATTTTCACTGCAACTAGACGACAAGTCTTTGATTTCAAAGCGGAATATCGGCGTCATCCTTATTGATCACCAAGAGATCAATTAAGATCGCGAACGCAATTGACGCCTTGAAAAATCCAAAGCCCATCCCTATACTTAGCACTCGTCACGGCAGAGTGCTAACAGCCCGCCGGGCGCAATCCCCTTTTTCTTGCGGTGAGGTTTGCTGCATTTGGAAGAAAACCGTTGCAGGCTTCGCCGCAATCAATGCTAACTTATTGAAAATTAAGGAGTTCTCATGAATCTTCGCCCTTTGCACGATCGCGTCATCGTCAAGCGCCTCGACCAGGAAACCAAGACCGCTTCCGGTATCGTTCTGCCTGATGCAGCGACCGAAAAGCCGGACCAGGGCGAAATCCTGGCCGTCGGCAATGGCAAGATCCTGGAAGATGGCAAGGTCCGCCAACTGGCCGTTAAGGTCGGCGACCGCGTCCTGTTCGGCAAGTATTCCGGCCAGGCCGTGAAGGTCGATGGCCAGGAACTGCTGGTCATGCGCGAAGAAGACCTGTTCGCCGTCGTCGAGAAGTAATTCGGCATCCGGCCCGTCTGTATCTTCATATATAGAGGGCCCTCGGCAACAAGACAGCAGCCGGCGCTTGCCTCAGCTTTCAGCACCAAGCCCGGCGACATGAACTGAACCGAATTTCTGGAGAATCCAACATGGCAGCAAAGCAAGTTATTTTCGGCGATGAAGCACGCGCCAAGATCGTCAACGGCGTCAACATCCTGGCCAACGCAGTCAAGGTCACCCTGGGCCCCAAGGGTCGTAACGTCGTGCTGGAGCGCAGCTTCGGCGCCCCGACCGTGACCAAGGACGGCGTTTCCGTCGCCAAGGAAATCGAACTGAAGGACAAGCTGGAAAACATGGGTGCCCAGCTGGTCAAGGAAGTCGCTTCCAAGACCTCCGACAACGCCGGTGACGGTACCACCACCGCCACCGTGCTGGCCCAGGCCATCGTGCGCGAAGGCTTCAAGTACGTCGCCGCCGGTTTCAACCCGACCGACCTGAAGCGCGGTATCGACAAGGCCGTCACCGCCATCGTCGGTGAAGTGAAGAACCTGTCCAAGCCCACCACCACCTCCAAGGAAATCGCTCAAGTCGGCTCGATCTCGGCCAACTCCGACGCGGACATCGGCGACATCATCGCCAAGGCCATGGAAAAGGTCGGCAAGGAAGGCGTGATCACCGTCGAAGACGGCAAGTCGCTGGAAAACGAACTGGACATCGTCGAAGGTATGCAATTCGACCGCGGCTACCTGTCGCCGTACTTCATCAACAACCAAGAGAAGCAGATCGTCGCCCTGGACAATCCCTTCATCCTGCTGTTCGACAAGAAGATCTCCAACATCCGTGACCTGCTGCCGGTGCTGGAACAAGTCGCCAAGGCTGGCCGTCCGCTGCTGATCGTGGCTGAAGATGTCGAAGGCGAAGCCCTGGCTACCCTGGTGGTCAACAACATCCGTGGCATCCTGAAGACCGCTGCCGTCAAGGCTCCTGGCTTCGGCGACCGCCGCAAGGCCATGCTGGAAGACATCGCCATCCTGACCGGTGGCCAAGTGATCGCCGAAGAAGTCGGCCTGACCCTGGAAAAGGCCACCCTGGCTGAACTGGGCCAAGCCAAGCGCGTCGAGATCGGCAAGGAAAACACCACCATCATCGACGGCGCTGGCGAAGCTGCCGGCATCGAAGCACGCGTGACCATGATCCGTACCCAGATCGGCGAAGCAACCTCCGACTACGATCGTGAAAAGCTGCAAGAGCGCGTGGCCAAGCTGGCCGGCGGTGTTGCACTGATCAAGGTTGGCGCTGCCACCGAAGTCGAAATGAAGGAAAAGAAGGCCCGCGTCGAAGATGCACTGCACGCTACCCGCGCTGCCGTTGAAGAAGGCGTCGTGCCTGGCGGTGGCGTGGCCCTGCTGCGCGCGCGCGCCAACGTCAAGGACCTGAAGGGCGACAACCCCGACCAGGAAGCCGGTATCAAGATCGTGCTGCGCGCCATCGAAGAGCCGCTGCGCCAGATCGTCTTCAACGCCGGCGACGAGCCGTCGGTGGTGGTGAACAAGGTGCTGGAAGGTTCGGGCAACTTCGGCTACAACGCCTCCAACGGCACTTACGGCGACCTGGTGGAACTGGGCGTGCTGGATCCGGCCAAGGTGACCCGTTCGGCTCTGCAGAACGCTGCCTCCGTGGCCAGCCTGATCCTGACCACCGACGCCCTGGTGGCCGAAGTGGCTGACGACAAGCCGGCCGGCATGCCTGGCGGCATGGGTGGTATGGGCGGCATGGGCGGTATGGACGGCATGATGTAATTGCCCTCCTGCTGCGGGCCATGGATGACATGGCCTGTGCTGCAAGAAGAAAACCCGCATCGGTGACGATGCGGGTTTTTTATTGTGCTGGTGCCACTGGATGGTGGCCGATTCCGCTCTGCGCGGCAGTTCCGCTCCGCGCTACCTTTCGATCGGCATTTGCCGCTGGTCGTGCCGGATTTGCGATCAACTCTGAGTCGCCTGCCCTCTGTCTCTGGAGGGGTCGTGCCAGCCGACCATATTCCAGGACGGAAGCTTGATGCAGGAATTCACACAATGAAAAAGACCCGCATCCTTGTGGGATGCGGGTCTTCAAACAGTGCGCCCTCGCAGGCGCGGCGTCCAACGTCTTAGAAGCTGTGGATCATCCCGGCATTCAGACCGGTCTGGCTGCGGTTGGCGCCCGGGATGCGGTCGCTGGCCGTGCCGACGTTGTACATGTCGTTCGAACGCAGGTTGCGCAGGACAGCATACGTCGTGGTGCGCTTGGACAGGTCATACTTGGCGCCCAGGTTCAACTGCACCAGGCGACCGTTGGAGCCCTTGACGAACTTGGCGCTGGTCAGTTGCACGCTGCTGATCAGCGACAGGGCCGGCAGCAGCTTGTAGTTCACGCCCAGGTCCACAGTCTGGCTGGACTCGTTGTTGGGTCCGCCGATGGCAAAGTCAGCCTTGTCTGCAGGCTTGTAGGCTGCGCCCCGCTTCGGATCGACCAGCATCGCGAAGTTGTAGTCCTTCGGGTTGTAGTCTGGACGTGCTGCGGTCAGCGGCAGTTTCACGCGCGAGTACGAACCGTAGACCTTGGCCGGGCCGAACTGGTAAGAAGCCGCCAGGGTCCAGGTCTTCAGGCAGGTATCGCCATTCTTGCCGGGGCCGTTGCAGGCTGCCGCGCCATTGACGTCACTGGCATTCTTGGAATCACCCATCTTGCTCTGGAAATAACCCAGGCCGACGTTCAGCGGGCCGTTGGCGTACAGGCCGCCCAGGCCGAAGGATTGACCGGAACCGGTGCGGCCGGCCTCTTCGCCGAAGCCATAGATCAGGCTGCCGGTGAAGCCGTTGAAGTCAGGGGAGTTATAGCGGATGGAGTTGTTGACGCGCTCACCGTTGGTGCGGTCCAGGTTCAGCGAGTGGATGCGGCTGACACCGCCGCCGAAGTCACCCGGAGAGGTGATACCGCCGATATCATCCAGGACGTCCTTCTGACGACCGGCCAGGATGGTACCGAAGTTGCCCGACATGCCGACGAAAGCCTGGCGGCCCCACAGCAAGCCGCCCTGACCCGCCGCGCCGTTATCGACGTTGAAGCCGTTCTCGATGTTGAACACGGCCTTCAGGCCGCCGCCCAGGTCTTCGCTACCCTTGATGCCCAGGCGCGAGCCCTTCATCAGGCCGGAATCGAGTGCCACCTGACCGCCGGTTTCCTTGCCGGAAGTGATGATCTTGTTGGTGTAGGACAGGCTGGCATCGACCGAACCATAGACGGTGACAGTGCTTTGTGCATGCGCCGCGCCGGCGAAGGCAGCCAGCACGGCCAGGGCCAGGATGGACTTTTTCATAGAGAGTACTCCGTAGTGGTTTGATTGCTGTTGATTGGCGGGTGCCGGTCGCGATCTCGCGTGGCCACCCCCACACTTCTTGGAAGATGACTTCAAGAAGTTACGGCAAATCTAAACGGTATTTATTTTCTCAATCGATTCATAATTTGAATTGTGTCGATTTATGAGAATATTCTGTATCTTTATTGCAACCAATGCCAACAAAAAGGGACGTCCCTTTTTGCTGCTTCAGTAATGAAATCGACACTGATGCACGATGACGATCCCCGGCATCCGCTCGATCACGATGCGGTGTTCGCCGCACAGCCGGATGGCCCACAGGCCCGGCAAGCGCAGCGGCAACCGGGTCATGCGCGCGGCAGGCAGCGGGGTGTCGTCTTGCAGCCGTCGCAGCAGGCCCAACAGCTCGCGGGCCGTGACACGGTCGTGGCGGCGCCACCAGGCCAGGTCCTGCCGGGCCATCGGCGAAAGCCAGAGCCCGTTCACGAAGGGGATGGTCCGGATAGCAACGTGGCCCGCAGCTGCTGAAGGCTGCACAGGAGCCGCTCGGCATTGAGGTCGTTACCCAGCAGGAGCAGGGCCTCCTGGACTCCGCGCCAGACCGATTCCCGCACCAGCACCAGGTTTTCGGCGTTGTCGCGGGTGAGGATGACTTCATCGATATCGGCCAGCTCCAGCAATTCATCGAGCCGACCATTGAGCGCCTGGACGGGGTATGCGTACATGGGAATAGGTGTAGTCGAGGCAGCAGGCGGTACGTAGCGCACCGGCCACCACCGGGCTGAAAGAACGCAAAAAGATACGCTTCCCCGGACGCCCGGCGACGATCCCGGCAAAAATTGCTGCACCTACTAGAATTTATTCGAAGACTTTGTCGTGCCAGGCCGGCAACCAGCGCCTGGAAAAGTGCCGATGCCACCCTGGAAGCCAGTCTCCAGGCGGCTTCCCGTCGCATGCTAAGACGCGGAGGTTATATGCATAAGCGAAAAATTGTTTTCCCTATATAACCTTGCCGCCTTAAAATAGCGGCTTCTTATAAAAAATATCGATGGCAGTGGAGACCTGTGATCCGGCGACCGCCCGCGCGTCTCCCTGAGGGGTTGTGCCGGGATGCCGGCACCCGGGGGCCCGCTGCCATTTCCGTTCCCATCATGATCGAAATACAAGCTGTCACCCAGCGATTCGGCAATGTCGAAGCGGTGCGCAACGTCGAACTGTCGATCCGCAAAGGCGAGGTCTTCGGCATCATCGGCCGCAGCGGCGCCGGCAAGAGCACGCTGGTACGCACCCTGAACCTGCTGAACCGCCCCACCTCCGGACGTATCATCCTGGACGGCCAGGACCTGACCACCCTGTCCTCGTCCCAGCTGCGCGAGGCCCGCCGTGGCATCGGCATGATCTTCCAGCATTTCAACCTGCTGTCCTCGCGCAGCGTCTACGACAACATCGCCCTGCCGCTGGAACTGGCCGGCAAGAGCAAGTCCGAGATCGCCGCCAAGGTGGAGCCGCTGCTGGAACTGGTGGGCCTGACCGCCCTGCGCGACCGTTACCCGGCGCAGATTTCGGGCGGCCAGAAACAGCGCGTGGGCATCGCCCGCGCACTGGCCAACGATCCCAAGGTCCTGCTCTCCGACGAGGCCACCTCCGCACTGGACCCGGAAACCACCCGCTCCATCCTGGAACTGCTGCACAAGATCAACAAGGAACTGGGCCTGACCATCGTCCTGATCACCCACCAGATGGAAGTCATCAAGGACATCTGCGACCGCGTGGCCGTGATGGAAGCCGGCCAGGTGATCGAACAGGGCGAGGTGCTGGAGGTGTTCCGCCAGCCGCGCCATGAAGTCACCCGTGCACTGATCGGCGACGTCATCGCCCACGAACTGCCCAAGGGCGTGCTGGCGCGCCTGCGCGAGCGCCTGGCCCGCGCCGATGCCGGCCAGGGCACCGACCACCTGTTCCGCTTTGCCTTCACCGGCAACGATGTGGACCAGCCGCACCTGTCGGAAGCGGTGCGCCGCTTCAACCTGAATTTCAACATCCTGCACGGCCAGATCGACGAGATCCAGGGCCAGGCCTTCGGCTCGCTGGCGATCCTCGCCAACGGCTCGCAGGAAAACATCAACCAAGCCATGCAATACCTGCGCGAGCAGGGCGTCGTCGTCGAGGAGCTCAACCATGTCATCTGAACTGATCGATCTGTTCGTCAGCTCCTTCGGTGAGACGCTGATGATGGTGGTGATTTCCGGCCTGGTCGGTTCGCTGCTGGGCATCCCGCTGGGCATCGCCCTGCACATCACCGAAGACAAGGGCGTACTGCCCAATGCGGTCTTCAACCGCGTCGCCGGCCTGCTGGTCAATGCAGTGCGCTCCACCCCCTTCATCATCCTGCTGGTGGCGGTGATCCCGATGACGCGTTTCTTCGTCGGTACCTCCATCGGTACGGCTGCCGCCATCGTGCCGCTGACCATTGCCGCCGCGCCCTTCATCGCCCGCCTGGTCGAGACCGCCTTGCGCGAAGTGGACCACGGCCTGGTCGAAGCCGCACAGGCCATGGGTGCGAACACCTGGCAGATCATCTACAAGGTCTTGGTACCAGAAGCATTTGCTGGTATCGTCGCCGGTCTCACGATCACCTTCGTCAGCCTGGTCGGCTATTCGGCCATGGCCGGCGCCATCGGTGGTGGTGGCCTGGGCGACCTGGGCATCCGCTACGGCTACCAGCGCTTCCTGCCGGAAGTGATGCTGGCGGTGGTGCTGATCCTGATCGTGTTCGTGCAGTTGGTGCAATCCCTGGGAGACCTGCTGGTGCGCAAGCTCAGTCATCGCTGAATGGCCGCAAGAGTGTGCCAAGAGAGCGCCAAGAGCGCCACGCGCAACCGGCATCGATAACACCGCGCAGCTATCCGCTGCGCATTTCAAAAAAGCTTGAAAGGAAAGTCATGAAGCGTCGTCAGTTGATTCAATTCATCGCAGGCCTGGGCCTGGCCGCCGGCCTGGTGTCGGCCCCCGCATTCGCCGAAGACCAGATCAAGATGGGCGTGACCGCCGGTCCGCACGCCGAGATCATGGAACAGGTCAAGAAGCTGCTGGAAAAAGACGGCGTGCAGATGAAGGTCATCGAATTCACCGACTACATCCAGCCCAACGCCGCCCTGGCTGCCGGCGACCTGGACGCCAACTCCTACCAGCACCAGCCCTACCTGGATGCGCAGATCAAGGATCGCGGCTACAAGTTCATCAGCGTCGGCACCACCATCACCTTCCCGATGGGCGTGTACTCCAAGAAGGTCAAGTCGCTCAACGACCTCAAGCAAGGCGCCCGTGTCGGCGTGCCCAACGACCCCACCAACGGCGGTCGCGCACTGCTGGTGCTGCAGGCCAAGGGCGTGATCAAGCTCAAGGCCGATGCCGGTCTGAAGGCCACCCCGCTGGACATCGTCGAGAACCCCAAGAAGGTCAAGATCATCGAACTGGATGCCGCCCAGCTGCCGCGTTCGCTGGATGACTTCGACGCTGCCGTCATCAACGGCAACTACGCCGAATCGGCCGGCCTGTCGCCGACCAAGGACGCCATCGCCGTGGAAGCGTCGACCGGCCCCTACGCCAACGTGCTGGCCATCCGCGCTGCCGACAAGGACAAGCCCTGGGTCGCCAAGCTGGTCAAGGCCTACCACAGCCCGGAAGTGAAGAAGTTCGTGCTGGAAAAGTACAAGGGTTCCGTGATCACCTCCTGGTAATCCACCTCCCCTGCAGCCTCCTTGCAGCAAACGAAAAGGCCAGCTTCGCGCTGGCCTTTTTGCTTTTCCGGAACGGCAAATCAATTATATGATTTGAGCACGCCAGAAGGAAAGCCGACCGAGCGGCACAGGCGCACTCAGTCCTTGCGCTCCCGGTGATCCGGCGCATTGCGCCAGTCGTAGTCCTCTTCCTCTTCTTCCTCATCCTCGGCCGGCAGGGCATCGGGGTTGTCGGTGGAACGGTAGGTCGCCAGCAGCTCGGCACGCGACGCCGGGGTCTCCAGCGAGATGCGCCCCAGCGCACCACTGCGGTAATCCTGCAGGAAGGTATGCGCGGCCTTTTCGAAATCGTAGTCGCCCCCCTTGAGACGGAAGCCCCGCTTGGCCGCCACGCCCTCCACCACGGCCAAGCCATCCATGCCCTCGGGATCGAAGCCGTAGCGCGCCTTGAGCAATTGCGGATAACGCTGCAGCAGCAGGTCGGCCAGGAAGGTGGCCACCTCTTCCTCGATCAGCGCATTGCTGCCCACCGCATGACTGGCGGCCAGCATCAGGCCATCGCTGGGGTGCTCGATCTTGGGCCACAGCATGCCCGGGGTATCGGTGAGGACCATGTTGTTGCCCAGGTAGAGCCGCTGCTGGGTCTTGGTCACGGCCGGCTCGTCGCCGACTGCCGCCACGCGCTTTTTAAGCAAGGCATTCATCAGTGTGGACTTGCCCACGTTGGGGATGCCCATGATCATCATGCGCAAGGGCTTCAGGGCCGTGCCGCGATGCGGGGCCACCTGCATGGCCAGCTTGGGCACGCGTGCCACGTCGGAGGGCTTCTTGCACGACAGCGCCACGGCGGTCACGCCCTTCTGGCTGTTGTAGTAGTCGATCCAGGCTTGCGTGGCCACCGGGTCGGCCATGTCGGTCTTGTTGAGGATCTTCAGGCAGGGACGCTGACGCGCATTGCGCAACTGCTCGATCATCGGATTGCAGCTGGCCTGCGGCAGGCGGGCATCGACCACTTCGATGACCATATCGACTTTTTCCATGCTCTCGGCGGCCTTGCGGCGGGCCGAGTTCATGTGACCGGGGAACCATTGGATGGACATGCGGGATTTCTTTCTGGTGCGTATTTCGTTGAAGGCGCTATTTTACGGCCCTGCCCCGCCAATCCCTAACAAATCCCCAATAAAACAGCCTGCCGCGCACAAGTCGGGGCAGGCTGTTGGACGGGGAACAACACCGCGCTCAGGCGCGCCGGGTCACCCATTGCTCCTTGACAACACCGACGAAACGCCACACCAGCCACAGCGCCAGCCCGTAAGCGGCGGCCATGACGCCAAAGGCCAGGCCATTGCGCAGCCCCCAGCCGTCTACGCTGTGCAGGATGGCGCCCATCAGGGCCACGCCGACCAGGGCACCGATCTGGCGATTGGCGTTCAGGGCCGCCGCCGCGCTGTTGGCGTGGGCCTTGCCGGCCACCT
This sequence comes from Herbaspirillum sp. C7C2, assembly GCF_022627865.1. Taxonomy (NCBI): domain Bacteria; kingdom Pseudomonadati; phylum Pseudomonadota; class Betaproteobacteria; order Burkholderiales; family Oxalobacteraceae; genus Herbaspirillum; species Herbaspirillum sp. C7C2. The sequence goes on along the minus strand of NZ_JABXGI010000001.1, from coordinate 576,275 downwards.
GCATCACCACCGTGGTCATGGCCGGGATGGCCGTGCTGATGCCCAGGTTGGCTGCGGCGCAGACCACGGCCAGCACCCAGTAGGGCGTGTCCGGGCGAAAGCTCATGGCCACGGCGGTAAACACCGTACCCACCGACAAACCCAGCAACAGCGGCACGCGCGGCCCCCAGTGCGCGGCCATGCGGCCCGACATCAGGTTGCCGAAGAACACCACGGCCATCATCGGCACCAGTTGCAGGCCGGTATGCAGGGCATCGGCACCGCGCCCCTGCTGCAGGAACAGCGCCAGGTAGAACAGGTTGCCGTAGATCCCGAAGTTGATCATGAAGCCGATGCCATTGGCGGCCGCAAACTGCGGTGTGGCGAACAGGGCCTTGGGCAGCAGCGGCGCCACGCCACGCAGTTCGTGTCGCACCAGGGCCACGGCGGCCAGCACTGCCACCGCCAGCCCGGCCAGGATGCGCGGCGAGGTCCAGCCATAGACCGGCCCCTGGATCAGCACAAAGGACAGCCCGGCCAGCATCACCACCCCGGCCAGGTGGCTATACAGATGCAGGGCACGGGCCTGCCCGGCCACCTGCGGGATGAGCTTCCTGGCCATCAACAGGCCCACCAGCCCGACCGGCACGTTGATGAGGAAGATACTGCGCCAGCCCAGCCAGTGGATCAGCACGCCCCCCACCAGCGGACCGATGGCGGCGGCCAGGCCGACCGTGGCCGACCACACGCCCAGCATGCGGGCGCGCACGCGGTCATCCTCGTAGACGTGACTGAGCAGGCTCAGCGAACTGGGCATGAAGAAAGCCGCACCCAGCCCCTGCAGCAGGCGCGCCGCCACCAGGAAAGGACCATTGGGCGCCGCCCCGCACAGCAACGAGGCCAGCACGAACAGGAAAAGTCCGGCCAGGTACAGCTTGCGCGCGCCGAAGCGGTCGGCCAGCGCACCGCCCACCAGCAGCATGGCGGCAAAGGTCAGGGTATAGCCATCCACGATCCAGACCAGGGTGGACAGCGGTGCATCGAGACTGGTGGCGATATTGGAGAGACCGACGTTGACCACCGTCACGTCCAGCATGGCCATGACGAAACCGATGGCCAGCGCCACCAGCGGCAGCATGCCGGTGCGATGTGCGGTCGCGCAAGCTGGTGGGACGGCCGATGCCGTCAACTGTGGGCAGGGGGCGGAAGACATGATGAAGGTTCTTTCTGCATGAAGGACGCGAGTGAGAGCGGCGGACCCGCTGCCGGAAACGCCGGGGCGGGTGACGATGGGAGAATTCTAGGCCGCGACCGCGATGCAATAAAGAGGTATAAAATCGGCAGCCCGATGCAAATCTGCATCACAAAACCGACCTGGAAAATGCATCATGGATTGGGACAACGCCCGCATCTTTCTCGCCATCTACCGCGTCGGTACCCTGCGCGGTGCAGCCGAGCACCTGGAGATCGACCAGGCCACGGTCGGCCGGCGCCTGGCCGCGCTGGAAAAATCGCTGGGCGCGCGCCTGTTCCTGCGCACCCCGGGTGGCTACGTGCCCACCCCTGCCGGCGAACTGGCCGCCACCGCCGCCAGCCAGATGGAGCAAGGCGCCGAGCAACTGCAGCGGCAGATGCAGGGAATCGACGAGCGCCTGTGCGGCGTGGTGCGGCTGGCCGCCACCGACATCACGGCGCGCCATTTCCTGTTGCCAGCCCTGAAGCGACTGCGGGAATCCCATCCCACCATCAAGGTGGTGCTCACCACCTCCACCCAGTTGAGCAACCTGACCAAGCGCGAAGCCGACATCGCCGTGCGCACGGTGCGCCCGGACGCGCCGGACCTCATCACGCGCCATCTCAAGCGGCTGCACAAAGGCATGTATGCGTCCAAAGCCTATGTAAAAAAGCGGGGGCGGCCCGAATCCGGCAGCGGTTTGAAGGGGCATGACGTCGTGATCTACCCGTACAGCATCTCGCCGAACAAGTCCGAACAGATCTGTGGCGAATCCATCGTCCATGCCAACGTGGCCATGGAAGTCAGTACCGGGCTGGTGATGTACGACTGCCTGCAGGCGGGATTCGGGATCGGCGAACTGCCCATCCATGTGGGCGACGCTGCCAGCGGGCTGGTGCGCATCTGGCCGGAGCGGGCCACGCCCTACGACATGTGGTTGGTCCTGCACAGCGACCTGAACCGTACCGCCCGGGTGCGGGCGGTGGCCGATGCGATCATCGCGGCCTATGAGGCCTACGAGCCCCACCCGGCCTAGCGCGCCAGCAAATCCTCGCAGCGCGCGCGTGGCTCACTCCAGGTCGGCCAACACCTTCAGGTGGGCCACCACGCTGCGCCCCAGCGCCGAGGGGCTATAACCTCCCTCCAGGCAGCTGACGATGCGGCCCTGGGCGTACTGGTCGGCGATCTTCATGATCTGCCGCGTGATCCAGGCGTAATCGGCCTCGACCAGTCCCATCTGGCCCATGTCGTCTTCGCGATGGGCATCGAAACCGGCCGAGATGAAGATCATCTGCGGCTGATGCGCATGCAACGCCGGCAGCCATTTCTCGGTGACCACCTGACGCACCGCACTCCCATCGGAGTAGGCCGGCACCGGTACGTTGATGATGTGCGACTCGGTCGGGCCATCGCCGGAAAAGGGATAGAAAGGATGCTGGAAGAAACTCACCATCAGCACCCGTGGATCGTGGGCAAAGATGTCTTCGGTGCCATTGCCGTGATGCACGTCGAAATCGATCACCGCCACCCGCTGCAGCCCGTGCACGTCGATGGCATGCCGGGCCGCCACCGCCACGTTGTTGAACAGGCAAAATCCCATGGCCTTGTCGTGCGTGGCGTGATGCCCGGGCGGACGCACGGCGCAGAAGGCGTTGTCCAGCTCGCCGGCCAGCACCGCATCGGTCGCCGCCACGGCCGCGCCGGCCGCGCGCAAAGCGGCATTCCAGCTGTGCCGGTTGATCAGGGTCTCGCCGTCGATGGAGTAATAGCGCTCGCCCGACAGGCTCAGCGCATGACTGTGCTCGCGCACGTAATCCACGGCCGCAGCCGTGTGCACCCGCTCCAGCTCGGCCGGATCGGCCAGCGGCGCTTCCCGGCGGTCGAGGAATTGATCGATCCGGCTCAGGATCAACTGATCTTCGATGGCCTCCAGACGGGCGGGGGCCTCGGGGTGCCAGTCGCCCATTTCGTGGCGCTGGCAGTCGGCGTGCGTATAGATGGCGGTGGTCATTATTGCTCTTGTTACTAACAGGCAAGCCGTGGCCGGCCGGGTTGTCTCATCGGGCTAGGGCCTGTTCACATTCAATCTACGAGTGCGAGAGGTCGCCAAGCATTGACTGCCTAGGCGCAGCGACGCGCCGTAGTGGTGCTACGGCAAGGAGCTGCAACAACGGCAGGCGACGCTTGGCGGCCTCTCCCGAAGGGTTGGCGCCAGAAGGCGCGCTGGCACCAACGCATCTCGCAGATTGAATGTGAACAGGCCCCAGTGTACATCCGCTGTCGCGTATCGTGTACGGGACGCAGCACCCAGCATGCACCAGCACGGGGCAAGGGGGCCGATGCGGTATACTTGCAGGCTTGTTCCGCCCCCTGCTCCGCTGACCAGATCGCTTCACCGCTTGCCGCTCATGCCCATCTCCCTGCCTCGCCTGACTTCGTCCCTCTCCACCCTGTTGCTCGCCGGCCTGTGCGCCCTGGCGCCGGCAGCGCATGCGCAGGACGGCAAGCCTGTGGAAAAGAAAACCCAGAAGAAGCCGGCAGATAAAAAAGCCGGCAGCGACAAAACCAAGCCCAAGGCCAAGCCGCCAGCAAAGTCGGCAACGAAGAAGAAAGTCGTGGCAGACGATCAGGGCGAGTTCGTCAACTTCAATGACTGGAAGGACGTCGGCCGCTTCATCGACGAGATGGTCGAGCGCAACCAGTTCCAGCGGGGCGACCTCAACGATCTCTTCGCCAAGACCCGTTATGTGGACAGCGCCATCCAGCTGATCAAGCCGGCCCCCAGCACCAAGCCCAAGAACTGGAGCGCCTATCGCGCCCGCTTCGTGGAACCGGTGCGCATCAATGCCGGCGTCGAGTTCTGGAACACCTATGGCGTGGCCCTGGCGCGGGCCGAAGCGCAATACGGGGTGCCGATGGAAATCATCGTCGGCATCATCGGCGTGGAAACTGTCTACGGCCGCAACACCGGCAACTTCCGCGTCATGGATGCGCTCACCACGCTGGCCTTCGATTATCCCAACACGCCCAATCGCGAGGCCCGCATGGCCTTCTTCCGCGGCGAGCTGGAAAACACCCTGCTGCTGGCTCGCGAGGCCGGTATCGATCCGCTGTCGCTGCGCGGCTCCTATGCCGGCGCCATCGGCTGGCCGCAATTCATGCCCGGCAGCATCCGCGAATACGCGGTCGACTTCGATGGCGACGGCAAGATCGACCTGCGCAACTCGCCGGTGGATGCCATCGGCAGCGTGGCCCACTATCTGTCCGTGCATGGCTGGCAGCGCGGCGAACCGGTGGCCTTCCCGGTCACCGTCTCGGCCGACAACCTGCAATGGCAAGCCATGCTCAACCAGGGGCTGGAAGCCAAGTACAGCGAAGACCAGTTGCACGCGGCCGGCATCTCCACCCCGCCGCTGCCGGCCGGTCAGCGCTTCGGCCTGGTCGACCTGCAGAACGGCACCGGCCCGACCGAGTACTGGATCGCCACCAATAACTTCTACGCCATCACACAGTACAATCGCAGCTACTTCTATGCGATGTCGGTGGCCGACCTCGGCCGCGCCGTGGCCGTCGCCCGCAATCGCTGAGCCGGCGACCACGCTGGCCGATACGACGGAGCGCCCGGCGCTCCGGCTCTCCTACCCTCCACGATCAGAACCACCATGAAACGCATTGCACCCCTGGCCTCCACGCTGATGCTGACGCTGGCCGGCACCTCGCTCGGCCTGTCGGCCACTGCCCGCGCCGCCGATGTCGGCGACGACAAGGGCGAAGCGCTGCCCACGGTCAACGTCACCGCCAGCGGGACGACCAGGGATGGCGCGCGCCCTCGATCAGCCGCCGTGGCCGGTTTCGACGATGCGCCGCTGCTGGACACCCCGGCCTCGGTGGCTGTGGTCACGGCCGCGCAGATGCGCGACCAGCAATCGCGCCTGCTCTCGGACGTGGTCAAGAACGATGCCGCCATCAACGAGAATTACGCTCCGGTGGGCTATTACGAGAACTTCAGCATCCGTGGCGTGACGCTCGACCCGGCCAGCGCCTATCGCATCGATGGCCTGACGGTGACCGGCGAACAGAACATCGCGCTGGAAAACAAGGAACGCGTCGAATTCCTCAAGGGCGTGGCCGGCCTGCAGGCCGGTGTCAGCAGCGCCGGCGGCATCGTCAATTACGTGACCAAGCGCCCGGCCGATGTACGCTCGATCACCCTGGGTACCGATTCCTACGGCTCGCGCTACCTGGCCACCGACCTGGGCGTACTCTTCGGCGAGCAGAAGCAGTTCGGCCTGCGCATCAACGCCGCGCATGAAGACATCCACTCCTACGTCGACCATGGCGATGGCTGGCGCGACTTTGCCTCGCTGTCGGCGACCTGGGCGCTGTCCTCCAAGACCCTGGTGCAGTTCGATGCCGAATACCAGCAGAAGGCGCAGCACTCGGTGGCCGGCTACCAGCTGCTGGGTGGCACCACCCTGCCCTCGGGCGTCTCGCCCAAGACCATGCTGACGCCGCAATCGTGGGCGCAACCGGTGCGCGACAGTGCGCTGAACTACCGCCTGCGTGTGGAGACCGAATTCAATGCCGACTGGCGCGGCTACGTGCAGGCCGGTCGCAGCCGGGCGGTGATCGATGATTACCTGGCTTTCCCGTATGGCAGCGGCAGCTTTGCCTCCACCACCTTCGGCGCCAATGGCGACTTCGATGTCTATGACTATCGCGTCCCCAATGACGAACGTCGCAATGACGAAGCGCAGGCGGTCATGATCGGTAAGTTCGACACCGGCTGGCTGCAGCACGAGTTGACGCTGGGCCTGGCGATGTCGCGCCGGACCGTGGACAAGCCCGATGGCATCAGCGTGTTGGTGGGCGAGGGCAATATCTATACTGGCACACCGGAATTGGCACCGGCCACCGATGTTCCCGGCCCGGCCTATCGCAACCTGGACAGCCGCCAGAAGGCGCTCTTCTTCAGCGACCGCCTGCAATTCTCCGAGCGCTGGCAAGCCATCGCCGGCGGCCGTCAGGTGTGGTTGAACGAGCAGGCCTTCGGTGCCGATGGCAGCGCCACGCGCACCACCTCGCGCAACCTGTTCCTGCCGCAACTGGCGCTGATCTTCAAGCCGCTGCAGAACCTCTCGGTCTATGGCAGCTACGCAGAGACACTGACCCTCGGGACCTCCGCGCCGTTCTGGGTCAGCAACTTCCCGACCACCTTGCCGCCTTCGGTGGCACGTCAGCTGGAAACCGGCGTGAAATGGGATGTCTCGCCTGACCTGGCACTGACGGCCGCCCTGTTCCGTATCCGCAAGGCCTACGAATACCAGCAGCCGGACTCCAGCGCCAGCGGCTTTACCTACGTCCAGCAAGGCCGCCAGACCAACACCGGCATCGAGCTGGGCGCCAGCGGCAAACTCAGCCCGCGCCTGGCCGTTGGTGCCAGCGTGGCCGCCACCCGCGCACGCGCCAGCGATACCGGCACCGCCGCCTACGATGGCCAGCAGGTGGTCAACGTGCCGCGCCTGCGCAGCAGCGTCTATGCCGATTACGCGCTGCCCGGCGTGGAAGGCCTGAACCTGATGGGCAACTGGCTCTACAGCAGCAGCAAGCCGGCCACCCGCGATGGCAGCGTCAACCTGCCGGCGGTACATGTCTTCAATGCCGGCCTGCGCTACCGCATGCGCATGGGCGGCCATACCGCCACCCTGCGCGCCAACATCGACAACCTCTTCGACAAGCGCTACTGGAAGGATGCCGGCCAGTACCTGGGCGACGGCTATGTGCACCTGGGTGCGCCGCGCACGGCGCGCCTGTCGCTGCAGTACGATTTCTGACCGGTTACCGCGATCATGCAAGCCGCGTCGCACCATCTCACCCGCGTCATCAGCCATGGCATGGGCGCCGAGCCGGTCATCTCCGACTGGCCGGCGCTGACCTCCGCCGAAGTGGCCCGGGTGCTGCATCACTATCCCGAGGTCGGCCAGCCGCTGCGGCTGGAGTGGCATAGCCCACGCCCGTTCTCGGCGGCCTGCGTGATGCAGACCGCCAGCGGGCCCGTCATCGTCAAGCGCCATCATGCGCGGGTACGCGATGTCGTCGCACTGGCCGAGGAACATCGCTTCGTGGCGCACCTGCAGGCGAATGGATTGCCGGTCAGCCCGGCGCTGGCCACCGCCGAGGGCGCCACCGCGCTGGCCGACGAATACTGGACCTATGAAGTATTTCCGCTGGCGCCGGGGGTCGACCTGTACCGTGAGGCGATGTCGTGGACGCCCTTCAGCAGCGGCCAGCATGCGCATTCCGCAGGCCACATGCTGGCACGACTGCACCAGGCATCGGCCGGCTACGACGCGCCGGCGCGGCCGGCGCGTCCGCTGGTGTCGAGCTTCACCATCTTCTCGCAGGAAGACCCGGTGCGGCCCCTGCAGGCTTACATCGAACAGCGTCCGGCCATCGCCGATTACCTGGAAAACCGCCCCTGGCGGGGCGAGGTGGCACAGCACCTGCTGCCCTGGCACGCCGGATTGAAACCCTATCTGGATGAATTTGCGCCGCTGTGGACCCACAACGACTGGCATGCCTCCAACCTGCTGTGGAGCGATGCCACCGAACAGGCGCAGGTGCAGACGGTACTGGACTTCGGCCTGTGCGACCGCACCTGCGCGCTGCACGACCTGGCGACCGCCATCGAGCGCAACATCGTCGAATGGCTGGCCATCCCGCAACGCCAGGTGCAGCTGGTGCACCTGGATCTGCTGGATGCGATGCTGGACGGATATGCCTCGGTGCTACCACTGAACGCGCGCCAGACACGCGCATTGGCGGCGCTACTGCCGCTGGTGCATGCCGAGTTCGCGCTGGCCGAGCTGGATTACTTCCACGGCGTGACGCAGTCGCCGCAGAATGCCTCGCTGGCCTATGACACCTATTTCCTGGGCCACGCTGCGTGGTTCCACACCAGCGAAGGACAGCGCCTGCTGACGCATCTGCAGCATCGCGCCGATGCGCTGGAGCACAAGCCGGATAGCGCTTCTGCAGCGGTCAATCAGGCCGCCCGCTGAGGCACAGGCGCCACGTCGCGCAAACCTGGTGGAGAATCAGGCAAAATCCTTGATCGTTTCCGGTTCGATCAACACCATCTCTTCATTGGCGCCCAGCCAGACCTGACCATCCTGGATCGTGCATTGCAATTGCATGGTGCGCTGCGCCAGGGCCGCCAGTGCCTGGCTGGCCTCGGCCGGGATATTGACCACCTTCAGGTTCTTGGCGCGCTCCACGCGGCTGCCGGTCTGGTTCCACCAGATATTGGAGACGCTGCTGTAGCTATACACCAGCACCTGGTCGGCGCGGCCACAGGCCTTGAGGATGGCGCGGTCATCGGGCTGGCCGACTTCGACCCAGAGTTCGATGGCGCCGGTCAGGTCCTTCTGCCACAGGTCGGGCTCGTCGGTATCGGAGAGTCCCTTGCCGAAGGCCAGTGACTCGCTGGCGTTGAGGGCGAAGGCCAGCACCCGGATCATCATGCGCTCGTCGGTCTCGGACGGATGGCGGGCAATGGTCAGTGCGTGTTGCTGGTAGTAATGCCGATCCATGTCGGAGATCTGCAGGTCAGCCTTGAAGATGGTGGATTTGAGCGCCATGGAATGTGTACTTGTACTTGCTAAGGAAATGCGGGGCCGCCGGTACGGGGCCGCCGCCAAAGGTTGGCAAGCATAGCCGATCTGGCCGGTGCGTGGGCATTTGTGGCGGCTTGGGCTGGCCGGCGGCTGCCCGTGTCCGCCTGCCCATGCGACAATGCCGCCCCATGAACGCCACCTCCGCCTCCCCTGCCACCGAGCCCCCCTTCAGCGATGACGACGTCATCGCCCTCACCCGCGCCTGGCTGGAACAGGCCGTCATCGGCCTGAATCTTTGTCCCTTTGCCAAGTCGGTCCATGTGAAGGACCAGGTCCGCTACCACGTCAGCCAGGGCCAGGACTGGGACAGCCTGGCGGCCGATCTGGAACAGCAATTGGCCTTTCTGGCAAAGACCGACCCGGAACAGGTGGACACCACCCTCTTCATCATTCCGCTCGCATTAGCCGACTTCCACGAATACAACGACTTCCTGGATTGGGCCGATCGCATCCTGGAACGACTCGAGCTCGACGGCGTGCTGCAGATCGCCAGCTTCCACCCGGACTACCAGTTTGCCGACACGCAACCCGACGATATCGAGAACTACAGCAATCGCTCGCCTTTTCCCATCCTCCATCTGTTGCGAGAAAACAGCATCGACAGGGCCGTGGAAGCCTACCCCGATGCCTCCGCCATCTTCGATAAAAACATGGTTACCTTGAGGAAATTGGGGCTAACTGGCTGGAACATGCTGCCATTTGTCGTATCAAAACGGCAACGCTAGCAATTTTTCGAGGAATGCTGTTAATATCTGTTACAAATTCGGGCATGAGTTTCTGCAACTATTGTGGAATAGAATTTTCTGACTGCATGAAAAATGTGCAATTATTTCTATATAGACATAGAATTATTGTTGTGCTGCCTCAAGCGCACTTGGTCAGAGAACAGAGAACTTGATAAGCGTTGTTTTGAAGTCGTTCTTTGATAGGGCTTTCGTTATCCTGCAGAAAAAGGCATCGCCTTGGCTCTCAGATACCGTCAGTCGCGTTTTGCAGTTTTACAAACAATTAATGCATAGGCGCAAAGCCTTCCACAAACATCTGCATAATGGAACGTCCCGATCATGACTACCAACGATACTGCTGAAACCAACTCCATTTCCGATCATGTCAACTACGATCCGAACCATCTGCTGGATGCGTTGATCGAGAAGCTGCACCTGAAGAATGACGCAGCCCTGTCACGCGCGCTGGAAGTGGCACCGCCGGTGATCAGCAAGATTCGTCACCGCCGCCTGCCGGTGGGTGCATCGCTCTTGATCCGCATGCATGAAGTCAGCGAGCTGTCCATTCGCGAGCTGCGCGAACTGATGGGTGATCGCCGCGAAAAATTCCGCATCAGCGACAAGCAGTTCAAGCCGAAGCCAGGCGCTGCTCCTGGCGCTGCGCCGACCGCCGGTTCGCCGGAGTAAGCAACGGCCCGGGACCTGGTCCCGACTGTGCGACAAAAACAAAACGGAGCCATTGGCTCCGTTTTGCATTGTGCGTCATGCGTCGGCCGGCGTCAGGCCGGGAACACCCCGGTAGAGAGATAGCGGTCGCCGCGATCGCAGACGATGAAGACGATGGTCGCGTTCTCCAGCTGGTGCGACAGCCGCACTGCCACCTCACAGGCGCCAGCGGCCGAGATGCCGCAGAACAGCCCCTCGGTCACGGCCAGCTTGCGGGCCATGTTCTCGGCATCGGCCTGGCTGACCGATTCGGTCTGGTCCACGCGGGAACGGTCGAAAATCCTGGGCAGGTAGGCCTCGGGCCACTTGCGGATGCCCGGAATGGACGAGCCCTCTTCCGGCTGGGCACCGACGATCTGCACCTGCGGGTTCTTTTCCTTCAAATATTGCGACACACCCATGATGGTTCCGGTCGTGCCCATGGCACTGACGAAGTGGGTGATGCTGCCCTTGGTATCGCGCCAGATTTCGGGACCGGTGGTCTCGTAGTGGGCCAGCGGATTATCCGGGTTGGCGAACTGGTCCAGGATCAGGCCTTCGCCGTTCTTCTGCATCTGCTCAGCCAGGTCGCGGGCGTATTCCATGCCGCCGCTCTTGGGCGTGAGCACGATACGCGCGCCATAGGCCGCCATGCTCTGGCGGCGCTCCTCGGAGAGGTTCTCCGGCATCAGCAGCACCATCTTGTAGCCACGCATGGCCGCCACCATCGCCAGCGCGATACCGGTATTGCCGCTGGTGGCTTCGATCAGGGTGTCGCCGGGCTTGATCTGGCCACGCGCCTCGGCGCGGGTGATCATGGAATAGGCGGCACGGTCCTTGACCGATCCGGCCGGGTTGTTGCCTTCGAGCTTGCCGAGGATGATGTTGTTGCGGCGCCGGGCTTCATCGCCGCCGATGCGCGGCAACTGGATCAGCGGGGTATTGCCGATGGTGGATTCGATGGTCGGATAAGACATCTGCTGGGCTTCCTTGCGCAGCCGTGCACACGCACGGGGGCGATCTTTGGTCGAAACAAGCATTCTAATATGACTGCAACGCATGTGCCGGCGACGCCACCTAACAAGATGCTTATATGGATATAGCCAAAACATCGTAGGGATGGCCAGGCAGGATCCGGGCGTGGCAGTCGCCGCAAGGAGCAAGGAAGGCAAAAGCCTGCAACGGTTCCCAAGTCCAGCAAATACGCGCACACTGCTACCTATCAAAGTGCACAAAAAAGCGGGCGAAGCGGCCCCATCAAAACAGCTGTGCGCGTTTTCGGAGACGCCATGCACACCCACGAGATCAGCAACCAGGTCCCGGACCTGCACGACTACAACCTCTACCGCAGCGACGCCGCCCTGGTCGAGGCCGTCCGGCGCGAAGGCGCCCACTGGCACGACTGCACCCTGGTCAGCCAGGGCGAAGCGCTCGGCAGCGCCGAGATGATGCAGCTGGCCGAACTGGCCAATCGGCACACCCCCGTACTGCAAACCCACGACCGCACCGGCCATCGCATCGACGTGGTCGAGTTCCACCCTGCCTGGCACACCCTGCTGGCACAGCTGCGCCGCGCGGGCCTGCACGCCCTGCCCTGGATGCAGCCGGGCGATGGTGCCCACGCCGCCCGCGCTGCCGGCTACTTCCTGCATGCGCAGATCGAGGCCGGTTCGCTCTGCCCGACCACCATGACCTTCGCCGCGATCCCGGTGCTGCAGCAGGAACCGGCCCTGTTCGAACAGTTGCGCACGCGCCTGTTCTCGCGCGAGCACGACGCCCGCGACCTGCCGATCACGCACAAGCGCTCCATCCTGATCGGCATGGGCATGACCGAGAAACAGGGCGGCTCCGACGTGCGCAGCAATACCGCCATCGCCATGCCGGCCGATCCGCTCAACGATGGCCGCGGCACGGCCTATCTGCTGTCGGGGCACAAGTGGTTCTTCTCGGCGCCGATGTGCGATGCCCACCTGATGCTGGCGCGCACCGAGAACGGCCTGTCCTGTTTCTTCGTGCCGCGCTGGCTGCCCGATGGCACGCGCAACCCCATCCTCATCCAGCGGCTCAAGGACAAGCTCGGCAATCGCTCCAACAGCAGCAGCGAGGTCGAATTCGAGGAAGCCATGGGCATCATGGTCGGTGCCGACGGGCGCGGCATCACCACCATCATCGAGATGGCCAACCATACCCGCCTGGATTGCGTCATCGGCAGCGCCGCGCTGATGCGCCAGGCCCTGGTGCAGGCAATCCACCACGCCCGCCATCGCAGCGCCTTCGGCCGCCTGCTGGCCGAACAGCCGCTCATGCGCAACGTCCTTTGCGACCTGGCCCTGGAAAGCGAAGCCGCCACCATGCTCATGCTGCGCCTGGCGCATGCCTTCGATGCCCCGGACGACCCGTTGCAGCGGGCCTGGAAACGCATCGTCACGCCCGCCGCCAAGTTCTGGATCTGCAAGCGTGCCCTGGAATTCACCGGCGAATGCATGGAAGTCTGGGGCGGCAACGGCTACGTGGAAACCGGGCCGATGGCGCGCCTGTACCGGGAGGCCCCGGTCAATTCGATCTGGGAGGGTTCGGGCAATGTGATGTGCCTGGACGTGCTGCGCGCCATTGGCCGTGAAACGCAAGGTTTCCAGCTACTACTGCAGGAACTGGAGGACGCGGCCGGCGCGCATGTTTCGCTGGCGCAACGCGTGAGCGCCCTCAAGCAGATGCTGCAGGCACCCGAGGAAGAACGCGAAGCCTGTGCCCGGCGGCTGGTACAGCAACTGGTGCTGGCCCTGCAGGGCATGCTGATGCTGCGCCACGCCCCTGCCGGCTCGGCCGATGCCTTCCTTGCCAGTCGTGGCGAAGGCGATGGCGGCCGGGTCTACGGCACGCTGGCAGGCCACAGTCTGCCGGCCCAGCAAGCCATCCTGCAGCGTGCCTGGCCGGGCTGATCCCGGCCCCCCACCCGGTTCAACCTCGTTCAGCCCGGCAGGGATGGCAGCGATGGCATCAGGGGGCTGCGTTCGCCCCAGGCCACGAAGAGCTTGCCACGGCGTGTGCGCAGGCGGCGCTGCTTCATGGCCGAATAGACCAGTTCGGACAGAGTACGCTGCTCGGCCGCACTCATCGTCAGCGACATGCGGTACATGCGCAGCAGCATCAGGGCATTGTTCATGAAGGCGTTGTCGGCCGCGTCACTGCGCGCCAGCGCCGCCATCTGCGCCGCCAGGGTCAGGTTGCGCGCACCCTCGGCCGCCGCCGCTGGCAGTGGCTGCCTCATGGAGGGCGCATCCTGCAGCGCGATGCGTTCCAGCACCATCCGATAAGCGGCTTCCAGTTCGCTGCTCTCTCCCGCACTCTCGCCCAGCGGTACTCCGGCCAGGCCGGCCAGCAGTTTTTCCAGGGCACTGAAGCTGCTCACATGACCGCTCAGGTCGCCGTCACGCCAGCCGCCGCCGGCAGGGTCGAGCAGCCACGCCAGGAAGCCATGGTCCAGCCGGGTCATGCTGGCCGCGCGGCTGGTCAGCAGGCGCTGCGCGATGGCGGCCTCTTCACTGCTCATGCGGCCTGCCTGCGCCAGCGATACCGCACCCGCCTGCCCGCTGGAAGCGCCGCCATAGGAAGCCGGGCCGCCGGCGCGTGCCTGCCGATAGGTGGCCAGATCCCGCGCCAATGCATCCACCTCGTCCAGCGCCATCCCGTTGGCCTGGGCATAGGCATAGGCTTCGGCCAGCAGGCGCCGGTCGCCATAGGCCAGGAAATCGCGGCTGGCCACACCGGCCGTGGTACGTCGCACCGGCGTAGGTTCATCCTCGCGCCGCAGCACCCCGAAGACCCGTTGCAGCAGGACCAGATAGGCGCTGTCCTGCACGCTGTGGGCGGCATTGTTGACCTGGATCAGGTCGGCCAGGCGCGGAGCGGCGGCGATCAGTTCGGCCAATGACGGCCCCAGGCGGGGCAGCATCAGACCCCGGATGACACCGCCGGCCAGCGCCAGCGGTCCCATTGGCAGCACCAGCGTTTCCAGCATGCGCGCCAGATCGATCTGCTGTTGCGGCGGCAACGGCGCTTGCGGCTGCAGCTGGTAGAGATCCATGTATTGCTGCAGCAGCTGGGCGTAGTTGTCGGGATAGGCGGTCTGCTCCAGGGCCGACAGGCTGGCGTAGAACACCAGCGCTGCGGTGATGACCGGCTTCCAGTCGCCGCTGTCGAGGGCGCGCTGGAACACCGGCGCCCAGAATTTCTGGTCCAGCTCGGTACGCTGGTTGGCGGCGGCGTAGCGTTCATTGATGGTGTAGGCGCCGCTCTCGTCATAGACGATGGCCGACAGCTCGGCCCGCGACCAGCCGGCAAACGGATTGGGCGCGCGACCATACAGTGCCTCGGTGGCCTGGCGTGCCTGGCTCAGGCGACGCGGATCGGACGAGGGCGGCACCTCGACATCGGCCGCCGCAATCGCGTCGGCCCCGCGTCGTGCCGCGACCAGTCTTGCCTCGATGGCGAAGAGCGTATTGCGGGTGATCGGCAGCGTGGCGTCCAGCATCGCCTTCACCGCCGCCGGTGCACTGGCAGTGGCACCCTGCGCCGCTTCGGTGGAATCCACCGCCGCCGTGGTGACATGGTCGACCGCCGTGGCCAGGGCCGCCATGAGCTTGCCCTGCGCCGACAGTGTCAGCGTCACGCCCTCATCGGGCGGCACTGGCAGCGCCGTGGCACTGGCGGCCGTGCTCGCCGGTGGCGTATCGCCCCGGGGGTGTTGCTGCGTGGTCAGTTGCGCGACGGCTTCGCGCGCCATGATGGCCAGATCGGTTTCCATCGCCATGTCCGCTCTCCTGGGTCGGAGTTCTCATGACTTGGTTACGGTAGAAAATCGACAATCTTTACACTTGCAAAGCGGCATCATCCAGGCGGGACGCGGCGTCTCGGGCGATCACGGTCTCTGCAGGACGTGGCAGTTCAGGATTTCTCCGATGCGCGGATGACGGGCCAAGCGCTACAGTGAAGGCACAGGAGAACGCCATGAACAAAGCCTACCCCGTCATCGCCATGATGACGCTCATGCTGGTGCTGCAAGCCCAGCGCAGCGAAACAGCAGCAGCGGCCAACGTCGCCGCACTCGATATCTCGGTGGTGGTGGCGGAGAAATGTCGCATCGATTTCTCCGAGGGCAGCGCCGACTTCTTCCAGGTCTGCTCGGTGGGCGGGGGCGCAGCCAAAGAGCGGGCCCAGCAGGTCACCGGCGCGGTCAGCGCACTGGCGCCGCAAGATGATCCCTACTACCTGGAACGTGACCCCGATCAGCCACAACGGCAAGCCAGCGCATCGGCCGGCCGGCCGGTGGCAAGCACAACAGCGCCGGTCCGACGCGGCCCACGGGTGGTGGTCATTCCCTACTGAAGCGCGCTGCGATCCTGCTCCGGCAGGGTGATGCGTCGCCTTTCGTGGCGCGGCTGGTAATGATTGGGTGAACTGCGCAGGGCCTTGCGGAACATGTTGGAAAAGGCGCTCTGGCTGCGATACCCGAGGGCCTGCGCTACCACGCCCACCGCATCGCCACGCGCCAGGCGCACCAGCGCTTCGCTCAGATGCACCTGCTGCACCCAGTGCCGGAACTGCAGGCCGGTTTCACGCGGAAACAGGCGAATCACCGTACGCACGCTGGCCCCACCCACCCCGGCCCAGTCGGCCAGCGCAAACTGCCGCCCGGGCTCGGCCAGGATGGCTTCGCAGATGGCCTGCAGGCGGCGGTCCTGCGGCCAGGGGATGGCCACCGGAATGGACGGTGCCCGCGCCAGCTCCGACATGATCAGGGCCGCCACATGACCGGCGCGGCTCTCCGGTTCATATTCCCTGGGCTCGGCCAGCGAGGCCAGAATCAGTTCGCGCAGCAAGACCGAGACTTCCAGCAAGCGGCACTGTTCACCGATCGCGCGCCCCTCGGCCTGAGCGATGTAGAGGGTGCGCATGCTGACCTTGCTCAGCATGCGGATTTCGTGCTCCACCATGGGTGGCACCCACAGGGCGCGTTGCGGCGGCACCAGCCACACCCCTTGCGGCGTGCGCACCTGCATCACGCCTTCCACTGCGTAGAGCAACTGGCCACGCGCATGCGAGTGCGCCGTCAGCAGGTCGCGATAGGCCAGTTCCCGGGCAAAGGCCACCACCACACTGCGTGCCTGCTGGAAGGCATTGACCTCGGCACTGGGACAGACAGGCTTGAGCTGGGCAACCATGGCATTTAATCGCTAACAATTGGCATCATCATCAATAGATGCCAATGATACGCTTCGCTCCTCCCTTTTTGTTCACTCGAACTGCTCATGTCATGACAAGTGCTACCGATCCCAACACCTCTGCAGCCTCCGCCGCCGCCACCCAGCCCGCCATCAGCGCTGCCCCGCCGCTGGTGATGAGCATCATCCTGGCCTGCGGCGGCGCCCACCTGATCAACGACATGATCCAGGCCCTGCTGCCTTCGATCTACCCCATGCTCAAGACGGGCTATGGGCTCAGCTTCACCCAGGTCGGGCTGATCACCCTGACCTTCCAGGTCACCGCTTCGCTGCTGCAGCCCTGGATCGGCATGTACACCGACCGCCACCCGCAGCCCTGGCTGCTGCCCACCGGTGCCGTCGCCACCCTCGTCGGCATCGTACTGCTGGCGCTGGCCGGCAGCTTCAGCGCCTTCCTGGTAGCGGCAGCGCTGATCGGCATCGGTTCCTCCACCTTCCACCCGGAAGCCTCACGCATCGCCCGCATGGCCTCGGGTGGCCGCTTCGGCCTCGCGCAATCGACCTTCCAGGTCGGCGGCAATGCCGGCTCGGCCTTCGGCCCCCTGCTGGCCGCCGCCATCGTGGTGCCTTACGGGCAAACCCATGTGGCCTGGTTCCTGGTGCTCTCGGCGCTGGCCATCCTGGTGCTGTCGCGGGTGTCGTCCTGGTACCGCAGCCACCTGGCCGCCGGCAAGGGCAAGGGCAAGGTGCTGGCCCGTCATCAGCTGCCGGCCTCGACCGTGCGCCGCGCTCTGGTAGTCCTGGCCCTGCTGGTGTTCTCCAAGTATTTCTACATGGCCAGCTTCACCAGCTATTTCACGTTCTACCTGATCGACCGCTTCCAGATGTCGGTGGCGTCCTCGCAGCTCTACCTGTTCCTGTTCCTGGGTGCGGTGGCCGTGGGCACCTTCGTGGGCGGCCCCATCGGCGACCGCATCGGACGCAAGCTGGTGATCTGGATCTCCATCCTTGGCGCGGCGCCGTTCGCCCTGATGCTGCCGCATGCCAACCTCTTCTGGACGGCAGTGCTGTCGGTGGTGATCGGCCTGATCATTTCCTCGGCCTTCTCGGCCATCGTGGTGTACGCCCAGGAGCTGGTGCCGGGCAAGGTTGGCATGATCGCCGGGGTGTTCTTCGGCCTCATGTTCGGCTTCGGTGGCATCGGTGCGGCGCTGCTGGGCCACCTGGCCGATCTCTACGGCATCGCCTGGGTCTACGGTCTGTGCGCCTTCCTGCCGCTGGCCGGGCTGCTGACGGTGTTGCTGCCGGACGTGCGGGAGCACTGACGGCGGTGAAAAACCCTGACCCAAAACAAAAGCGCGCTGGCTTTCAGGCCAGCGCGCTTTTTTTGGACCGCTGCGGTCGGACGGTCGTGACGCTTCAGTCAGTGCCGCCAGATCAAGCCGCGCTCAGGGAAGCGGCGGAGACAGCACGTGCATCGCCCCGGCGACGACGGCGCCAGGCCATTCCACCTACCAACGCCAAGCCTACCAGCAGCATGGCGTAGGTCGACGGTTCCGGTACCGGGGCCACAGTGCGCAGGGCAGCGTTGGAATAGAACATGGTCAGGTTGGAGTATCCCGGCACCTTGCCGCCATTGTTGGTCCAGTTGATGGCGAAGCTGCCACTCTGGGTCTGGCCAGCGGTCAGCACCAGGTTGTCGAACAGGAAGGAACCGGTGGCATTGCCCGCGTGGATACCCAGTACCAGGTCCATCTGCAGGCTCTTGCTGGAGGTGATGGTCCAGGTCCCGCTCTTGCTGTCGCTGCCCAGGGTGAAGCTGACGCTGATGTTGGAACCCAGCACCGAGCCCGGGCTGCCGACGAGCGCGCCGGTCGAGTCGATCTTGTTGAGCAGGTTCCAGGTCCCGCCGCCGAAGGCGCTGCTGAAGAGCGAGCTCGTTCCGGAGGGGCCTGCCTGCGCATTGCCTACGGCAAAGGTAAAGTTGTCGGCCTTGTGAGCACTCAGGGTCACATCGTCGCGGCTGGCATTGGCCACGCTGGGGGCGCTCGGGGCGGCGCTGGCGCCCGAGCTGGCGATTGAACTGGCTACCATAAGGATGGCTGCAATCAGGGTTTTCATGGGCTTCTCTTTGTTGTCAATTCGACATTAATCCGGAAAGGATTTTAATCAAAAGACAACAAAAAGTTTAGCTAAATTTACAATCTTGTTTGCTACTTGCCACAAATGATTGCCTCGCTGCAGCTTTTTGCCTGCAGCCACTCACAGGCCGGGAATGTCGGCATCATCGGCACCGGTGGAGCCACTCACCGACCTGCGCGGCGATGGCATTTCTTCCTGCTCTCAATTTTTCGGCGATTTAAGTCTCGCTTAATTTTCAACGCCTACAGTGGGCACATCGGGATCTCCTCTTTCCCCTTGTCCGCTGCGACGACATCCAGCGGATCTTTCAGGCCCGTCCATCCCCCGGACGGGCCTTTTTTTCGCCCGTTACCCGTGCTTCAGGGTGTGGCGTCTTTGTCGGATTGCCGGCTGCAAGGGATTTGCAGGCAGCTCAACCGTTCACTTATGGTCTTTCGTATGAGATCATTAACGACTGGCAATCCTGACCAGGACTCAATGGCAACCTGCCGCCAGCCCGGGTCAGGGCGGGCCAAGCTAACCTGTTCCCCCGGCGCGCCGGAGAGAAGTACGAGAAATGTTAAAGAAAATCAAAACGGAGGATCTGGTCCTCGGCATGTACTTCTGCGGCTTCGAGGCCGCATGGCTGGACCATCCGTTCTGGAAGAACAAGTTCCTGCTCAAGAACGAGAACGAGCTCAAGCAGGCCCATGCCAGTGGCATCGCCTATTGCTGGATCGATATTTCACGCGGCCTGGACGTGGCCGAACAGGCGCCCACGGACGCCCCCGAGGTGGACGCAGAACAAGCCGAACCCGCCCCGCTGCCCCCCGAACCAGCCCCGGTCCCGGCCATCGACACCACGCTGATGGATGCCATGGCCCTGCGCGAGACGGCCAAGAAGGCCACCAAGGCCATGTTCAGCGAAGCCCGCATGGGCAAGGTGCTGGACATGGAGCGTTGCGTCTCGGTGGTGGAAGAAATCGCCAGTTCGGTCGTCAAGAGCCCCAGCGGCATGCTCAGCGTCTTGCGCCTGAAGCTGGCCGATGAATATACCTACCTGCACTCGGTGGCGGTGTGCGCCCTGATGGTGGCGCTGGGTCGCACCCTGGGCCTGGACGAGGCAGCCTGTCGCGAAGCGGGCCTGGGTGGCTTCCTGCACGACGTGGGCAAGGCCTTCATCCCGCATGAACTGCTCAACAAGCCCGGCAAGCTCACCGACGAAGAATTCACCCAGATCAAGAAGCATCCCGAACTGGGCTACAAATACCTGAGCCAGGACCCCAACGTTCCCGACTACGCGCGTGACGTCTGCCTGCACCACCACGAAAAGATGGACGGCAACGGTTACCCGGAAGCCCTGCGCAGCGGCTCCATCAGCCTGTATTCGCGCATGGCGGCGATCTGCGACGTCTACGACGCCCTCACCTCGGACCGCCCCTACAAGCGCGCCTGGGACCCGGCCGAAGCGATCTCCACCATGGCCACCTGGACCGGCCACTTCGACCGCGCCATGTTCCTGGCCTTCGTCAAGACCCTGGGCATCTACCCGGTGGGTTCCATCGTCAAGCTGGAATCGGGCCGTTCCGGCTTCGTGATCCGGCAGAACGCCCAGGACCTGACCCGTCCGGTCTTGAAGGTGTTCCGCTACAACGACAGCATGGAAATGAGCGATACCGAAATCCTCGACCTGATGGCCACGCCCGAAGCCGATACCATCGTCGCCCGCGGCGGCGAGGAATGGGCGCGCCTGAGCCATCTGGATTCCATGCAATTGCTCAGCACCGGCACACCGGGCTAAGCCTGTCCCGATCCGCTCAGGCCATGCCCAGTGCCGTCATGAAGTGGCGGCCATGGGCCTCGTGGGAGGCATCGGGTACACCGATGTCGCAGGCCATCACGAAGGTGGAAGCGGCGTCGAAGAAACCCGTGGCGAGTTGCATGCAATCCAGCAGGAAGCTTTCCATGATCGTTCTCCTTGAAAGGCCCGCCGCCTGATTGCTGCGGGCTTGAGAACATCATGCGGTCGTGGCGTGTCAATCCGATGTCAGGCGGTGCGGGCTGGATTTCAGTTGAAACATTGCACCACCCGCCACCCCGTTACCCAACACCCACCGCCTGCCGCCTGCCGCCTGCCTAGCGGTCAGACCGCGCTGACCTGGCGGATCGCCGCTTCCCAGGCGTGGATTCTTTCCTGTGCCTGCTCACGCGTGAAGCGCGGCTCGAAGGTGCGCTCCATGCGCCACTGCGCGGACAATTCCGACAGATCCCGATAGACCCCGGTGGCCACACCGGCCAGGTAGGCCGCGCCCAGGGCGGTGGTCTCGGTGACCTGCGGGCGGATCACGGGAATGCCCAGCAGGTCGGCCTGGAACTGCAGCAGCAGGTTGTTGGCGGCCGCCCCGCCATCGACCCGCAATTCGGTGATGGGCGAGACCGCGTCCCGCACCATGGCATTGAGCAGGGCCGTGCTCTGGAAGGCGATCGATTCCAGCGCCGCGCGGGCGATGTGCGCCACCGTACTGCCACGGCTCAGGCCCACGATGGCGCCCTTGGCCGACGGGTTCCAGTAGGGCGCACCCAGGCCGGTGAAGGACGGCACGAACACCACCCCGCCCGAATCCTCCACCGTGCAGGCCAGACCTTCGACGTCGGTAGAGGTCTTGATGGCTTTCAAGCCATCACGCAGCCATTGCACCACTGCGCCTCCGATGAAGACGCTGCCTTCCAGCGCATATTGCTTGCGTTCGTCGACCTGGCAGGCGGCGGTGCTGATCAGGCCGTTGTGCGAGGTGGCGCACTGGTCGCCGGTATGCAGCAGCATGAAACAACCGGTGCCATAGGTATTCTTGGCCATGCCGGGGCGCACGCAGGCCTGGCCGAACAGGGCCGACTGCTGGTCGCCGGCGATACCGCCGATCTTGACCGCTGCGCCCAGGTGCTGCGCATCGATCTCGCCATAGAGATGGGCCGAGGCATGCACCTGCGGCAGCATCGATGCCGGAATGCCCAGCCACTGCAGCAGTTCCTCGTCCCAGGCACCGGTGTGGATATTCCACAGCATGGTGCGCGAGGCGTTGGAAACATCGCTCACATGCAGACGGCCGCCAGTGAGCTTCCACACCAGCCAGGAGTCGACGGTACCGAACAGCAGTTCGCCGCGCTCGGCACGCTCGCGCAGGCCGGCCACGTTATCGAGGATCCAGCGCAACTTGGTGCCGGAGAAATAGGGGTCGAGCACCAGCCCGGTCTTCTTCTGGATGGCCTCGCCCAGGCCGCGTTCGCGCAGCGCCGCGCACACCACCTCGGCGCGTCGGTCCTGCCACACCACGGCGTTGTAGACCGGCTTACCGGTGGCGCGCTCCCAGACCACGGTGGTCTCGCGCTGGTTGGTGATGCCCAGCGCGGCCAGCTCACTGGCCTGGATGCCACTTTGCGCCAACACCTTCTGCGCGGTCTGCAACTGGCTTTGCCACAGGTCCATGGGGTCGTGTTCGACCCAGCCCGGCTGGGGGAAGATCTGCGGGAACTCCTGCTGGGCGGTGGCCACGATGGCCCCGCTCTGGTCGAAGATGATGCTGCGCGAGCTGGAGGTTCCCTGGTCGAGGGCGAGCAGATAGGCCATGCTGGTTCCTTGCTGACGTACTGAAAACGGCGGGTTGAAAATGAAGCCTTGAAAACGGAAAAACTGAATCAGACCGGCTACAAGACCGGTACACCAGAAACACGAAGACGCCATCCCGACACAAGCCGGGATGGCGTCATCCTACGCGTGATGCGGATCAGATTGCACGATCAGACTGCATCAGCGTACGCGGCCATCCTTCCAGGCCTGCAGCAGCTTGTCGTAGGGGATGGTCTCGCCCTTGGGCTTTTCGTTGGCCAGCTTGGCCCACGGCGCACCCTTGTCGGACAGCCAGGAGGCCGGGTCCTTCTTCGGGTTCAGCTTGGGCGCGCACTGCTTCATGCCGGCGCGCTGTAGGCGGGCCATGATACCGTCCATCTCGTCGGCCAGGTTGTCCATCGCACCTTGCGGGGTCTTCTCGCCGGAGATGGCCGAGGAGATGTTCTTCCACCAGATCTGCGCCATCTTCGGATAGTCGGGCACGTTGGTACCGGTCGGGGTCCACGCCACCCGTGCCGGGCTGCGATAGAACTCGATCAGGCCGCCGTACTTGGCCGCATTCTTGGTGAAGTAGTCGGAGCGGATGTCGGAGTCACGGATGAAGGTCACGCCGACGATAGACTTCTTCAGTGAGACGGTCTTGGCCGTGGTGAACTGCGCATACAGCCAGGCCGCAGCCATCTGGTCCGGCGGGGTGCTCTTGAGGAAGGTCCACGAGCCTACGTCCTGGTAACCGTTCTGCATGCCATCCTTCCAGTACGGGCCGTGCGGGCCGGGGGCCATGCGCCACTTGGGCGAGCCATCGGTGTTGACCACCGGCAGGCCCTGCTTGGTCATGCTGGCGGTGAAGGCGCTGTACCAGAAGATCTGCTGCGCGATGTGACCTTGCGCCGGCACCGGACCGGCTTCGGAGAAGGTCATGCCCAGCGCCTCGGGCGGGGCATACTTCTTCATCCAGTCCAGGTACTTGGTCAGGGCATAGACCGCTGCCGGCGAGTTGGTCGCACCGCCGCGTGCCACCGATGCGCCCACTGGGGTGCACTTGTCGTCGGCTACGCGGATGCCCCACTCATCCACCGGCAAGCCGTTGGGCAAACCCTTGTCGGCGGCGCCAGCCATCGACAGCCAGGCATCGGTGAAGCGCCAGCCCAGCGAGGGATCCTTCTTGCCGTAGTCCATGTGACCGTAGATCTTCTTGCCATCGAGTTCCTTCACGTCGTTGGTGAAGAAGGCCGCGATGTCTTCATAGGCCGACCAGTTCTGCGGCACGCCCAGTTCATAGCCGTACTTGGCCTTGAACTTGTCCTGCAGGTCCTTGCGTGCGAACCAGTCGGCACGGAACCAGTACAGGTTGGCGAACTGCTGGTCGGGCAGCTGGTAGAGCTTGCCGTCGGGTGCGGTGGTGAAGCTGGTGCCGATGAAATCCTTCAGGTCCAGGCCGGGGTTGGTGTATTCCTTGCCGGGGCCGGCCATGTAGTCGGTCAGCACCACGGTCTGGCCGTTGCGGTAGTGGGTACCGATCAGGTCCGAGTCATTGACCCAGCCGTCGTAGATGGACTTGCCGGATTGCAGCGAGGTCTGCATCTTCTCGACCACGTCGCCTTCCTGGATCACGTCGTGGATGACCTTGATGCCGGTGATTTCCTCGAAGGCCTTGGCCAGGGTCTTGGATTCATAGGCATGGGTATCCAGGGTCTCGGAGACCACGTGGATTTCCTTGACGCCCTTGGCCTTGAGCTTGGCGGCAGCGTCGATGAACCATTGCATCTCGCTGACCTGCTGCTGGCGCGACAGCGTGCTGGGCTGGAATTCCGAATCCACCCACTTCTCGGCCGCCTTGATGTCGGCCCAGGCATTGCCGGCGACACCGGCCATCGCCATGGCAGCCACCAGCACGGTTAATTTGATTTTCCGCATGTTCTGCATCATGTCTCCTCGTCACCTTCCCCTGAATTGGCGTGCCGGGTAGGGAAGGAGTATCCCCGGACGTCCGTTCTGATTGGCACTACAGATCTGTTGCCTGCTGCTATAAAAAATCGATGTCCAGCTCACCACGAACCGTTCGGACCGAGCAGGCCCGCCAGGGCCGTATCTAAGACGCTCAGCCTCATGCGAACCTTCGATACGCGGCTGCGCGGCTACTCAGGACGAACGGGAGTCATCAGCTCCGATCAGCCCTTGCGCATGATCAGCACCAGGGCGAGCAAACCCAACACCGCTGCGTACCACTGGTCCAGGTCGGTCAGGCCGACCCAGGCCAGGTTGATATAGGCCGCTGCCAGCAGTCCGATGAAGAGGCGATCGCCGCGGGTGGTGCGCATGGGCAGGAAGCCCTTGCGCTCGATCGTGGGAGAACGCACCTCCCACACCGTCATGCCCACCAGCATCAGTGCCACACAGGCGAAGAAGATCGCCACTGGTGGCGTCCACGACATCCACGAAAATGCATTTGCCATGATCACACTCTCCCCATTGCGAAGCCCTTGGCGATATGGTTGCGCACGAACCAGATCACCAGGGCACCAGGAACAATCGTCAACACGCCGGCTGCGGCCAGGATGCCCCAGTCCATGCCCGCCGCCGAGGCGGTGCGGGTCATGATGGCGCTGATCGGCTTGGCGTTGACCGAGGTCAGGGTGCGCGCCAGCAGCAGCTCCACCCAGCTGAACATGAAGCAGAAGAAGGCCGTCACGCCCACGCCGGACTTGATCAGCGGCAGGAAGATACGCAGGAAGAAGCGCGGGAAGGAGAAGCCGTCGATATAGGCGGTCTCGTCGATCTCGCGCGGCACGCCGGACATGAAGCCCTCCAGTATCCACACCGCCAGCGGCACGTTGAAGAGCATGTGCGCCAGCGCCACCGCGATGTGGGTGTCGGACAGGCCGATGGTGGAATACAGCTGGAAGAACGGCAGCAGGAACACCGCCGGCGGCGTCATGCGGTTGGTCAGCAGCCAGAAGAACATGTGCTTGTCGCCCAGGAAGCGATAGCGCGAGAAGGCATAGGCCGCCGGCAAGGCCACCAGCAGCGACATGACCGTGTTCATGGCCACGTAGATGATGGAGTTGATGTAACCCGAATACCACGAAGGATCGGTGAAGATCACCTTGTAGTTGTCCAGCGTGGGCGCATTGGGCCAGAGGGTGAACACCGACAGGGTTTCCTCGTTGGTCTTCAACGACGTGTTCAGCAGCCAGTACAGCGGGACCAGCGTGAAGGCGATGTAGAGCAGCATCACCAGCACGCGGGTGAGGGTCTTGTCCTGGTTTTTTCCCTGGATTTTATTCATGTTGGCCACCCGAAGCATTGGCGTTGTTGCCGGCGCTCTGCATCCAGTTGTAGAGCACGAAGGACAACAGCAGGATGATGAGGAAGTAGATCAGCGAGAAGGCGGCTGCCGGACCGAGGTCGAACTGGCCCACGGCTTTCTGCGTGAGGTACTGGCTCAGGAACGTGGTGGAATTGCCGGGGCCACCACCGGTGAGCACGAAGGGCTCGGTATAGATCATGAAACTGTCCATGAAGCGCAGCAGCACCGCGATCACCAGCACGCCGCGCATCTTGGGCAGCTGGATGAAACGGAACACTGCCCAGCGGCTGGCGCCATCGATCTGCGCGGCCTGGTAGTAGGCATCCGGGATCGAGCGCAGACCGGCGAAGGCCAGCAGCGCCACCAGCGGTGTCCAGTGCCACACGTCCATCACCAGCACGGTCAGCCAGGCATCCAGCGGATTGGAGGCGTAGTTGTAGCCGATGCCCAGCAGGTTGAGCACGTAGCCACCCAGGCCGATGTCGGCGCGGCCGAAGATCTGCCAGATGGTACCGACCACGTTCCATGGGATGAGCAGCGGCATGGCCAGGATCACCAGCGTGGCCGAGGATTTCCAGCCCTTGTGCGGCATGGCCAGCGCCAGGCCGATGCCCAGCGGGATCTGCACCAGCAGCACGCAGAAGGAAAAGATCAGCTGGCGCAGCAGGGCCGCATGCAGCTCGCTGTCGCGCATGACATCCTTGAACCATTCCAGGCCGACGAAGACCTTCTGCTCGGGGCTGATGATGTCCTGCACCGAATAGTTGACCACCGTCATCAGCGGGATGATGGCCGAGAAGGCCACCGTCAGGAAGACCGGAAGGATGAAGAACCAGGCCTTGTTGTTGTAGGGCTTGTTCATGGGCTTAGCGTCCTATTCTCTGGTCGTTGCTGAAGTAGATCGTCTCGGGCTTGGCCAGTCGCAGCCATTGCGGCCCGGTAGCGATCTTCATCTCCGGCGCCACGCGCGCCTTCACGCTCATGCCCTCGAACTGCGCCGTCACCAGCTGGCTGGTCCCCAGATGCTGGACCTGCGTGACCTCGGCGCTGATGGCACCGGCCGTGCCGGGGGTTGCCAGTTCGACGAATTCGGGGCGGATGCCCAGCTTCAGTTCGCCACTGCTGTTCTTCAACGCCTGCAACTGCGCCGCGTCCACCTGCACTTGCTGCCGGCCCAGCAGCACGGTATCGCCTTCGATGCTGAGCGGGCAGAAGTTCATGCCGGGGCTGCCGATGAAATAGCCCACGAAGGTGTGGTCCGGCCGCAGGAACAGTGCCTCTGGCTTGCCCTGCTGCACCACCTTGCCTTCGGTCATGACCACCACTTCGTCGGCGAAGGTCAATGCCTCGACCTGATCGTGCGTAACGTAGATGAGGGTCAGCTTCAGCTGGTGGTGGATTTCCTTCAGTTTCTGGCGCAGTTCCCACTTCATGTGGGGGTCGATCACCGTCAGCGGTTCGTCGAACAGGATGGCGGCCACGTCCTTGCGCACCAGGCCGCGCCCCAGCGAAATCTTTTGCTTGGCATCGGCCGACAGGCCGGCGGCGCGCTGCTTGAGGTCACGGGTGAGATCGAGCATCTCGGCGATCTCGCGCACACGCGCCTGCACTTCGCGCTCGGGCATCTTGCGGTTGCGCAGCGGGAAGGCCAGGTTGTCGAACACGCTCATGGTGTCGTACAGCACCGGGAACTGGAACACCTGGGCGATGTTGCGATCGCGGGTTGCCATGCGGGTCATGTCGACACCGTCGAACAGCACCTGCCCCTCGGAAGGCTGCAACAGCCCCGAGATGATGTTCAACAGCGTGGACTTGCCGCAGCCGGAGGGGCCCAGCAAGGCATAGGCGCCACCGTCTTCCCACACCATGTTCATGGGTTGCAGGGCGTAGTCCTTGAGGCTGGCCGGATTGCCGCTGTAGGCATGGCCCAGGTTCTTGAATTCGATGCGGGCCATGTCAGTGCGTCTCCAACGGGGCGCTCAACAGGCGACCCTCTGTGTCGAACAGGAAAGCCTTGGAAGCGGCGATGCTGACCTGCACCGTACTGCCGATGGCCACTTCATGCACGCCCGATAGCTGCGCCACCAGCGGTACCTCGCCATGGCGCAGGTGCAGGTAGGTCTCGGAGCCGGACAGCTCGGCCAGGGCCACGCTGCATCCCAGGCTCACGCCCGGTGCGTCCAGCGCCTGCAGGCGTACGTCGTTGCAGCGGATGCCCAGCTTGCAGCGCTGGCCTTCGGCCAGTGTCAGCGCGCGGCCGGCAATCTCCAGCACGCTGCCATCGTTCATGCGGACGGCGGCCACGCCATTGGCCGAGGCCACGGCCGTGGCATCCAGCAGGTTCATCGGTGGATCGTTGAAGATCGCCGCCACCTGGGTGGAGGCCGGCGAATTGAACAGTTCCAGGGTCGGTGCGAACTGCAGCAGCCGGCCTTCGTGCATCACTGCGGTATGGCCGCCCAGCAGCAGGGCTTCCTGCGGCTCGGTGGTGGCATAGACCACGGTGGTGTCGCCGGTGGCGAAGAGCGAAATCAGTTCGCTGCGCAATTCCTCGCGCAGCTTGTAGTCCAGGTTCACCAGCGGCTCGTCCAGCAGCACCAGCGGGGCACGCTTGATCAGCGCGCGCGCCAGCGCAGTGCGCTGCTGCTGGCCGCCGGAGAGTTCGCCCGGCAGGCGTTGCAGCAGGTGGGCGATGTGCAGCTTGTCGGCGATCTCGTTGACGCGCCGGGTGATTTCCTGCCCGGCCTGCTTTTGCAGGCGCAAGGGTGCAGCGATGTTCTCGAACACCGTCAGGCCGGGATAGTTGATGAATTGCTGATAGACCATCGCCAGGTTGCGCTCGCGCACCCCCACGCCAGTGACATCCTGGCCATCGACCAGCACGCGGCCGGCGGTGGGCTTGTCGAGGCCGGCGATGATGCGCATCAGCGAGGTCTTGCCGGCCTGGGTCGGGCCTAGCAGGACGTTGATGCCGCCTTTGGCGAGATTCAGGTCAAGCGGGTAGAGGTGCGTTTCGGCACCGACCGTCTTGGCCACTTGTTTCAGTTCCAGGGTCACGCTGTCTCCTCACTGCATTTTTTTGATTGATGGTGGGCGTCGACCTGGGATCAGCTGGCGGCGTGATCGGGCAGACTCGCCAACCACGCCTCCAGCCGTCCTCTGTGCTGGGGCCCGCAATGCAGGCCCAGCTTGCTGCGGCGCCAGAGGATATCGTCGGCGCCGCGCGCCCATTCGTGTTGCACCAGGTAGCGCGCCTCGGCTTCATACAGGCCCGGGGTCAGCTCCTCGCCCAGCGCGGCCAGGCTGTCGGCCTGACCGATGATCTGGGTCACGCGCGAACCATAGCTGCGCGCATAGCGATGCGCAAGCGCGGCCGGCAGCCAGGGATGACGTGCCTGGAACTGGCGCAGGAAGGCGTCGAAGTCGTAGCGCGCCACGGTCTTGCCGGGCTGTTCCAGGTCGCCGCCGGGCAGGGGCGCCGCGGCCGTCCACGGCTGGCTGGAGGCACCCAGATGCGGCGCCAGCATGGCCAGCGCCTCTTCGGCCAGCTTGCGATAGGTGGTGATCTTGCCGCCCCAGACATTCAACATGGGCGCACCGGCGTCGTCGCATTCGAGCAGGTAGTCGCGGGTGATGGCCGAGGCATTCTCGGCACTGTCGTCCAACAGCGGACGCACGCCGGAATAGGTCCAGACCACGTCTTCACGGCCGATCTGGCGCTTGAAGTAGCGGTTGGCCATCTCGCAGAGGTAATCGATCTCCTCGGCATCGATCTCGACCTTGCCGGCATCGCCGTGGTATTCAAGGTCGGTGGTACCGATGAGAGTGAATTCTTCCTGGTAGGGAATGGCGAAGATGATGCGCTTGTCCGGGTTCTGGAAGATGTAGGCGTAGGGATGGTCGAACAGGCGCTTGACCACGATGTGGCTGCCTTTGATCAGGCGCAGGCTGCGCCCGGTCCTGGCCTGCGGCACCGCCTGCGCGAAGCGTGCGGCCCAGGGGCCGGCAGCGTTGACGATGGCGCGGGCGCGCACTTCTTCCTGTTGCACGCCATTGGCATGCTGATGTTCCAGCACCGCATGCCAGGCATCGCCCTCGCGGCGGGCGCTGATGCACTTGGTACGGGTGAGGATACGGGCGCCGCGCTCCTGCGCGTCCATCGCATTCAGGACCACCAGGCGCGCATCGTCGACCCAGCCATCGGAATAGACGAAGCCACGACGATAGTCGCCCTTCAAGGGTTGGCCCGCGACGTGCCGGGTCAGGTTGGCACCTTCGGAGGCTGGCAATATCTCGCGCTTGGCCAGGTAGTCATACATGAACAGGCCGGCGCGGATCATCCAGGCCGGACGCTGGTTGGCATCGTGCGGCATGACGAAGCGCAAGGGCCAGATGATGTGCGGCGCCGAGCGCAGCAGCACTTCGCGCTCCTGGAGCGCCTTGCGCACCAGCTTGAATTCGTAGTATTCGAGATAACGCAGGCCGCCATGGATGAGCTTGGTGCTGGCCGAAGAGGTGTGCTGGGCCAGGTCATGCTGTTCGCACAGCAGCACCCGCAGCCCGCGGCCGGCCGCATCACGTGCAATGCCTGCACCGTTGATGCCACCGCCTACCACCAAGAGATCGTATTCGAGCGCCATTGGCCTGTTCTCCACTTTCCGCTTGTTCGCTTTTCGCTTCGTTCGCTGCACCCAACTCACCCATTTCCCGGGAGTTGGCAATGCCCAGTAAGATAAGCGACATCCCGAACGTAAATCAACAATTATTTGTTGTTTTAAGTTCGTTTATGTTTTTTAATGTTCATCTCTGATCGCAACCGTTAATCCTTTTTCAAGCACACCATGCTCAATCCCAGGCAACAGACGCTGCTGGAATGCGTGCGCAAGCACGGCACGATCTCGGTCGAAGAGTTGGCTCAACAGCTGGGCGTGACCACCCAGACCGTGCGCCGCGACGTCAAGGCGATGGTCGATGCCAGCCTGCTGGCGCGCTACCACGGCGGCGTCGGCCTGCTGTCCTCGACCGAGAACATCGCCTATCCGGAGCGCCAGGTCCTGCATGCCGAAGCCAAGCGCCGCATCGGTCGTACCGTGGCTGCCCGCGTGCCCGACGGTTGCTCCCTGATCCTGAACCTGGGCACCACCACGGAAGAGGTTGCGCGCGCCCTGCAACAGCATCGGAACCTGCACGTGGTGACCAACAACCTGAACGTGGCCAATTCACTGGCCAGCAATCCCGAACTGGAAGTGATCATCGCCGGCGGCGTGGTGCGCGCCCGTGACCGTGGCATCGTTGGCGAGGCGACCATCGATTTCATCCGCCAGTTCAAGGTGGACATCGGCATCATCGGCATTTCCAGTATCGAGATGGACGGCGTGCTGCGCGACTTCGACGCCCGCGAGGTCAAGGTGGCCCAGACCATCATCGAACAGTCACGCCAGGTCTGGCTGGTGGCCGACGCCAGCAAGTTCGGCCGGCAGGCGCTGGTGAAGATGGCGCACCTGTCGCAGATCGATGTGCTCTTCACCGATGCCTCTCCACCGCCGGAACTGGCCAAGTTGCTGGCCGAGACCGATGTGGAAGTGGTGATCGCGAAATAGCAAACACCCTGCCCTGGGGAGGGTCATGGGAGCAGGGCCTGCGCACCGCCCGTCCTGCGTATTTCTTGAATGAACGTCCAAGTTTTTCAACGATGAGCGACATGGATCAACCCATGTCCAATCATTGATTGTCGTCCCTGTGCGCGCGGAGGATAGTGGGCTATGCAGGCAGGCACAACAGTTGGCCAACGCAGCAAAACGGTCATCACCCTGCCCTCGCATCCCGTTGATCCCCCCGAGGAGTGCATATGACGCAAATGATGAAAGCGGCCGTCGTCCGCGAATTCGGCAAGCCCCTGTCCATCGAGGAAGTCCCCGTTCCCACACCCGGCCCAGGCCAGATCCTGGTCAAGTTCGAGGCCAGCGGCGTCTGCCACACCGACCTGCACGCCGCCCATGGCGACTGGCCCGTCAAGCCCACCCCACCCTTCATCCCCGGCCACGAAGGTACCGGCTATGTCGCCGCGCTGGGCGCTGGCGTCAAGCGCGTCAAGGAAGGTGACCGCGTCGGCGTGCCCTGGCTGCATACGGCCTGCGGCTGCTGCTCACCCTGCCGCACCGGCTGGGAAACCCTGTGCGCCGAACAGCAGAACACCGGCTATTCCGTCAATGGCAGCTTCGCGCAATATGGCCTGGCCGATCCCGATTTCGTCGGCCATCTGCCGGCCGGCCTGGAGTTTGGCCCGGCCGCTCCGGTGCTGTGCGCGGGCGTGACCGTCTACAAGGGCTTGAAGGAAACCGAGGTGCGCCCCGGTGAATGGGTGGTGATCTCCGGCATCGGCGGCCTGGGCCACATGGCGGTGCAATACGCCAAGGCCATGGGCATGCACGTGGTCGCCGCCGACATCCACGAAGACAAGCTGGCGCTGGCCAAGAAGCTGGGCGCGGACCTCACCGTCGATGGGCGCGACATCAATGCCGTGGCCGACGTCCAGCGCATCATCGGCGGTGCCCATGGTGCGCTGGTGACGGCGGTCTCGCCCAAGGCGATGGAACAGGCCTTCGGCTTCCTGCGCGCACGCGGCACCATGGCCCTGGTCGGTCTGCCGCCGGGCGACATCAGCCTGCCGGTGTTCAACACGGTCTTGAAGCGCATCACCGTGCGGGGCTCCATCGTCGGCACCCGCCAGGATCTGGAAGAGTCACTGGTCTTCGCCGCCGAAGGCAAGGTCGCGGCGCACTTCACCTGGGACAAGCTGGATAACATCAATGCCATCTTCGCCCGCATGGAAGAAGGCAAGATCGATGGGCGCATCGTGCTGGACCTGAAGTAGCCACATACGTGGCAGACAGGAAAATGGCGACACACATCAGTGCGTCGCCATTTTCATGGGCCCTCTCCAGATTCAGGCGGAGGGTTCTTCCCAGGGCTGCCACTGCCAAATGCCGGCATGCCGCTATCCTACCAATACCCCAACACCTTCCACCACGCCGTCCCGACGGTCGCGAACACCAGCAGTTCCACCACCGCCATCACCAGCCCCACGCCCCACCACTTGCCCATGGAGACGTAGCCGCTACCGAAGATGATGGGCGAGGTGCCGGTGGCGTAGTGCGTCAGCGTCATCATGATGGCCGAGCCGGCGGTCATCATCAGCATGAAGGGCAGCACGTACTGCTGCGGCAGCAGTTGCGCTCCCACCATCAGGAAGGCCAGCAGCATGGCGCTGATGTGGGCGGTGGTACTGGCAAAGAAATAGTGCGACAGCACGAACACCAGCAGCAACACCGCCGCGACCGCGAACCAGCCCATGCCGCTGGCGACGATGGCCGCCTTCATGCCCTCCGAGAACCAGGCCACCACGCCGGTCTTGTTCAACTGCTCGGCCAGCATCACCAGCGCACCGAACCAGACCAGGGTGTCCCAGGCGCTCTTTTCGGAAAGCACATCATCCCAGTCGATGGTACCGGTGATGATCAGCACGAACAGGCCGACAAAGGCCACCACCGTCGGGTCCAGCGTGAAGGCCGCACCCAGCAGCATGGCCGGCACATTGGCCCACAGCAGCAGCAACAGGGCGAAGGTCCCCAGCATGACCTTTTCACTGGCACCCAGGCGGCCCATCTTGTCCAGCTCGCTGCGGGCGTAGTCCACCGCATTGGGCGTGGACTTCAGCTCCGGCGGCGAGACCAGGTAGATCACCATGGGCATGATCAGCAGGCACACCAGACCGGGCAGCAGCATGCACAGCGCCCAGGTGGTCCAGGACAGTTGCAGCGCCTGGCCGGTCGCCTTGGCGACGTAGTTGACCACCAGCGGATTGGGCGCGGTGGCGGTAAGGAACATGGCCGAGGTGATCGGATTGGCGTGATAGTTGACCAGGGCCAGGTAGCTGCCGACCTTGTTCTGTGTGCCCTTGGCCGGGTCGGAGTCAAAGGCATTGGCGATCGACTTCATGATGGGGTGGACGATGCCGCCGCCACGCGCGGTATTGCTGGGGGTGAAGGGCGCCAGCACCAGTTCGCAGACCGCCAGCCCGTAGCCGATGCCGATGGTGCGCCGGCCCAGCAGGGCGATGAACATCAGGCCCACGCGCCGTCCCAGCCCGGTCTTCTTCAGGCCACGCGAGATCAGGATCGCCACCACGATGAGCCAGATCAGCGGATTGGAAAAGCTGGCCAGCGCATCCGCAATGGCGCCCTTGGATGAGGTCGAGGTGACCTGCGAGAGCGAGACGATGACGATGGCCATCATCGCCATCACGCCGATGGGCATGACCTTGAGAATGATGGCCACGATGGTGGTGAGGAAGATCGCCACCAGCGCCCAGGCCTTGGGCGCAAGACCCTGCGGACAAGGCAGCAGCAACAGCAGGATCAGCACGGCCGTGGTGATCAGGGCGGGGACCAGCCGGAACGGCACGGCCTCGTTGAAGTAGTTGAAAGTGGCTTTGAGTCTGGCAAACATCGCGTCATCCCTGGAGTGGAAAAGCAGGATGGCCGCGCGGCATCACCGTGGCGACCATCGTGGCGCCAGTATAGTCACGCGACCGCCCGGGCTGGTCCGCTCATTGCCGATGAATTGATCTGTGCCAGCTAAGCAGCGGATTTCGCCGCCTTCCATTCCTGCTGCGCCTTCTTCAGTCGCGCCACGCCCTCCACGATGTCCTCGGGCTGGGCATTGGCGAACGACAATCGCCAGTGTCCAGCGTCCGCTGCGCTGGCGTAGAAGGCCGAGCCCGGCACATACATCACGTTGTGCCTGACCGCCTGCTGCAGCAGGGCCGTGGCATCGGTGCCATCCTTCCAGCTGGCCCAGATGAACATGCCGCCTTCCGGCGCGATCAGGTCCAGGCTGTCGCCGAACGCCTCTTTCAGCGAGGCCAGCATGATCCGGCAACGTTCGCGATAGGTGGCGATGATGGTGGGCAGATGCGCCTGCAGGCAACCGGCCTGCAGGTAACGGGCCGCGACCATCTGCATCCACGGCGCGGTGCACAGGTCGCCGGTCTGCTTGGCGATGACGGCGCGGCGCAGGATTTCCGCCGGGCCGCACATCCAGCCGATGCGCAGACCCGGTGCCACCGTCTTGGACAGGCTGGACAGATAGACCAGCCAGTCGCTGGCGCCGTCGATCTCCTGCGCCACCTGCAGCAGCGGCGGTTCGGCCTGGCCGGAGAAACGGAGTTCTCCGTAGGGATCGTCTTCCACCACGATGAACTGGTAGCGCACCGCCAGTGACAGCAGATGCCGCCGGCGCGCCAGCGGCAAGGTCGCACCGGTGGGATTGGCGAAGGTCGGCACCAAATACAGCATCTTCGGCCGGGCGCCGGCCTGCAGCGCGGCTTCCAGGGCATCGGTGTCCATCCCCTGGGCGTCGCCGGGAATTTCCAGCAGGTCGGCATGCGCCAGTCGCAAGGCCTGGATCGCGGCCGGATAGCAGGGACGTTCGATGGCCACGCAGTCACCTGCCTGCAGCAGGATGCGCAGCAGCAGTTCGAAACCCTGCTGGGAGCCAGTGGTCACGATCAGCTCGCCCGGATCGGCGCCGCCGATGCGCTCGCGGGTGAGCTGCTTCAGCGTCTGCGTCAACACCGCCGTGCCTTCGGTAGCACCATATTGCAGGCAGGCCGCAGCGGCGCTATCGAGCAAGGTGGCAGCACTGCGCGCAAGTCCGGCGGCATCGAACAGGGACGGTGCGGGATAGCCACCGGCAAAGGAAATCATGCCGGGCTGCTGGGTGTACTTGAACAACTCGCGGATAGGCGAACCCTGCGGCGCCTCGAAGGCGGGATTGAAGCGGTAGGCAGCTGTCATGATGTGCGCAGCAAAATGTGAAGAAAAAAGGACGAGCGCGGCCAGCGCGGGATGTGCGGCGCCGCGTAGTTCTTCAGGAATATGAATAAAGCTTCTACGGTGGCTGCAGCTGCAGCCCAAGGGGAAAAGAGCAGCAAAGAAGAGAACAGGCCAGCGGGGGCTCCAGGCGGAGCCCCGTCGCGTCAGCCGATCACTGCTCGATCATGCGGTTCCAGCGGTTGTTCCATTCGGAACGCTTTTCGTTGACCACATCCCAGTCCACGGTATTGAGGTTCTTGGTCAGCACCTCGCTCTTGCCCAGCTTGGCCTGTGCGGCTTCCGACAGCGGCACGTTGCGGTTGACCGGGATGGAATTGGCCAGCGCCATGCTCTTGGCTTGCACGGCCGGGGTCAGCAGGTATTCCAGCAGCTTCTGCGCCAGTTCCGGCTCGCTGTTGCCCTTGATGGGGCAGGCGCCGGTCATCAGCAGCACGCCACCTTCCTTGGGTGTGGCGAATTCGGCGGGGATGCCCTTGTCCTTCAGGTTGGCAATGCCGGTCACGGTCAGCGGGAAGATCGCCGCTTCGTTGGTCTGCACCATCTCGGAAATCTTGGCCGAGCTGGACAGGTATTCGACCACGTTGGGGCCGACCGTGCTGCCCCACTTCTTGAAGCCGGGGTCGACGTTCTTGTCGGTGCCGCCCACCAGACGGTTGAACATCATGAAGCCATACAGGCCGAAGGTGCTCGCAGAGATGGACTGGAACACCACCTTCTGCTTGTACTTGGGATCGGCGAAGTCCATCCACGAGGTCGGTGCCGGCCAGCCCTTTTCGGCGAACAGCTTCTTGTTGTAGCCGATGCCCAGTACGCCCATCTCGATGGCCACGGCCTGGTCATTGGCCAGGCGTGCGAAGGGGTAGACATCCTTGAGCACGGCGGCGTCCTTGACCTTTTCGCACAGGCTCATGTTGATGGCACGGTACATGATGCCGTCGTCCAGGAAGGCCACGTGCATCTGCGGCTTGTCGCGCTGCGCCTGCATCTTGGCGATGATGTCCGAGGAAGTGCCGGGCACCACCACCACCTTGACGTTGTTGGCCTTCTCGAAGTCCGGGAAGATCGAGGCGGTGTAGTTCTTTTCCATCGTGCCGCCGTTCATGCCGACGTAAATGGTCTTGCTTTGCGCCTGCGCGCCGGAGGCGGCCATCAGGGTCGCGCCGATTGCACAGGTCACTGCCAGGGTCTTCATCTTCATTACTGCACTCCTTGCCGGTTTGCCGATGTGGGTCCCGCTTGCGCGGGTGTGGGTACGTGGGATGCCGCGCCGGTCCCTTGCCGGGCCGGCGTGGTTGCTGCTGTCGCTATTGCTGCTGTTGACGCTGTTGCTGTTATTGCTGTTATCGCTTCAGGCCCTGCGCGGGCCGCCGTGGAGGGCGGCCGCCGGTGACTCAGTCGATATCGAACTTCACGCCCTGCGCCAGCGGCAGGGTCTTGCTGTAGTTGATGGTATTGGTGGCACGACGCATGTAGTTCTTCCAGGCGTCCGAGCCCGATTCGCGGCCGCCGCCGGTTTCCTTCTCGCCACCGAAGGCGCCACCGATCTCGGCACCGCTGGTGCCGATGTTGACGTTGGCCAGGCCGCAGTCGCTACCGACTGCGGAGACGAACAGCTCGGCCTCGCGCATGTCGTTGGTGAAGATGGCCGAGGACAGGCCCTGCGGCACGGCGTTGTTGAGCGCGATGGCGTCGGCCAGCTCTTCGTACTTGACGATGTAGAGGATGGGCGCGAAGGTCTCGTGATGCATGATGGCGGTCTGGCCGGGCATGACCACCACGGCCGGACGCACGTACCAGGATTGCTCGCCCATCACCGTCACGCGTTCGCCGCCGGTGACTTCGCCACCCTGGGCGCGCGCCTGCTGCAACGCAGCCTGCATGGCATCGAAGGCGCCCTTGTCGATCAGCGGGCCGACCAGGGTGTCACCCTGCAGCGGATCGCCGACCTTGACGCTGGCGTAGATACGCTTGATCTGCGCCACCACCTGGTCATGGATGCTGCTGTGGACAAACAGGCGGCGCAGGCTGGTGCAACGCTGTCCGGCCGTGCCCACGGCGGAGAAAGTGATGGCGCGCAGCGCCAGGTTGAGGTCGGCCGAGGGCGCGACGATCATGGCATTGTTGCCGCCCAGTTCCAGCAGGCTGCGACCCAGGCGCTCGGCCACCACGGTGGCGACCTTGCGGCCCATGCGCACGCTTCCGGTGGCGCTCACCAGCGGCACCAGCGCCGAACGCGACAGGCTCTCGCCCAGGTCGGCGCCGCCGATCAGCAAGGGGCACAGGCCGGCCGGAACCAGGTTGGGACGCTGTGCCGAAAAGCGCGCGACCGCCTTCTCGAAGATGGCCTGTACCGCCAGCGCGGTGACGGGCGTCTTTTCCGACGGCTTCCACACCACGGCATTGCCGGCGACCAGGGCCAGCGCGGCATTCCAGGCCCACACCGCGACCGGGAAGTTGAAGGCGGTGATCACGCCCACCACACCCAGCGGATGCCAGGTTTCCATCATGCGGTGACCGGGACGCTCGGAGGCGATGGTCAGGCCATGCAGCTGGCGCGACAGGCCCACGGCGAAGTCGCAGATATCGATCATTTCCTGCACCTCGCCCAGTCCTTCGGAGAGGATCTTGCCCGCCTCCTGGGTCACCAGTGCGCCCAGTTCCTCGCGGTGCTCGCGCAGCACTTCACCCAGCACGCGCACCAGTTCGCCACGCACCGGGGCCGGTACTTCGCGCCAGGCCAGGAAGGCCTTGTGCGCGCCGGCGATGGCGGCCTCGGCGTCGGCCGGCGTCTGCGCCTTGAGTTGCGCGATGATCTCGCCATCACGCGGCGAACGGATCACCAGATCGTTGCCGGCATAGGCCGCGAGGTCAGCACCCAGAGTGGAGAAGATGCGTGGAGAAGACATGGAATTCCCTTGAAAAGTGGAGTGGGATGGGTCTGGAACGGTGGAGTATAAGGACAGCCAGGACAATTCTTAAAACCAAAAAATTTCACGACATCATGAGTTTTTGGAATGCACCGTCGTGGCGCGCGATAATCCGCGAGGATGCGCGAGGATGGTGCGGCGCATCACGGGCATTTACGCCGAGAGCCTTTCTGATAGAGGGATAGCGCCCTGCCGACCAGAACCCGGCCAGCGCTGCCCGGGCGCCCTGCGCAACCTGGGCGCCCTCTCTCCCGGCCCAGGCCTTGCGACCGTCGGCCATGAGTTTTAGTCAGCCTGGAGATCAAATGGCCCGCAGCCATGCGCACCGAAGCAATGCAGCGCCGTACCGGCCTCAGGACTCAACCGCCCTGGGCTTCGCCCAGCAGCCATTCGCGGAATTTCAGGATGGCGGCCTTGCCGGCGTTTTTCTCGGGATAGACGAGGTAGTAGGATTGCGGACTCTTGACCGCGAAGGGGAACGGCACATGCAACTGGCCCAGGCTGATCTCGGTCTCGACCATGAACTTGGGCATCAAGGCCACGCCCATACCGGCGACAGCCGCCTGGATGACCATCGCCAGTTGCTCGAAACGCGGCCCCGACAAGGCATTGGGGCAGTCCACGCCGACATGGCGGAACCAGTCCTGCCAGGCCTGCGGGCGTGTCGTGTGCTGCAGCAGGGTGACGTTGGCCAGGTCTTCGACCGCGTGGATGCGTTCGCTCAGGGCCTTGCTGCACACCGGCACCACCTCTTCGCCCATCAGACGCACCATCACCGTATCGGGCCAGTCGGGTTCGCCGAAGTGGATGGCGGCATCCACCTGGCGGGTACTGAAATCGAAGGGCAAGACCTCGGTACTGAGGTTGAGCAGCACATCCGGATGGGCGGCGGAAAACTTGGCCAGGCGCGGGATCAGCCACTTCACGCCGAAGGTCGGCAGGATGGCCAGGTTCAGCACGCTGGCCAGGCTGTTGTAGGTCATCACCTGGAAGGTCGCCATCTCGATCTGCTTGAGGATGGTGGAGACCTGGGCCGCGTAGTCGCGCCCGGCCTCGGTAAGGATGAGTCGGCGGTTGATGCGCTCGAAGAGCTTGACGTTGAGGTAGTCCTCCAGGATCGCCACCTGCCGGCTCACCGCCCCCTGCGTCATGTGCAACTCGTTGGCCGCCTTGGTAAACGACATGTGCCGCGCCGAGGTATCAAAGGCGATCAGGCATGACGTTGACGGGATGAAACGGCGCATGGGACGGGTTCCGCTGGGTAAATGACCCCGCACTATAGCAAAAGCCGCCCCCTCCCCTCCAGCGTGACCGGCCCCGCTCATGCCAGTGGCAGCAGCGCTGGCTGCAGCGCCGCCGGGCGGGACGGACTCATGCAAAACGCGTATTGCCCAGCAGGCAGTCCGGATCGAACACCGGCTGCACCCGCGCCGCCAGCGCGCGTTGCGCGGGCTGGGTATAGCGCTGGTAGTAGTGCTGGTTGAACGGCCCGATGCCATGCTCCGCACTGAAGCTGCCCTGGTAGCGCTGCACCACCAGGTCATACAGGGCGGTGCGCAGGGCCTCGATGCGTTCAGCCGGGAATTGCGGCTGTGCGGCGGGGGCGATGGCCAGGTTGAAGTGCACGCCACCGTCACCCCAGTGACCGAAGTCATACACGTCGGCACCCGCGAAATCCCGCTCCACCAGCGCCAGCGCCTCGGCACGGAAGGCCGGCAGGCGCGAGCGCGAGACCGAGATATCGAAGGCCACGATCTTGCCCTCCTGCTTGACGCTGTCGCTGATGGCGTGGCGCAGGCGCCAGAGGGTATCGGGCTTGTCGACCACGGCATCGACGATGGCGTCGTCGAAATGGCGCTCCAGCCAGGCCATGAAGAGCTTGTCCAGATCGAAGTGCTCGCCTGCTTCAGCCGATGAACTGACTTCGACCAGCAAGGCATAGTCCGGCAACGGATCGAAAGGTGCGACGATCTGCGGCAGATGGCGCAGCACCGAGGCCAGCGCATTGCGGGAAATGCCTTCGAAGGCGGTCAGGAAATCGGCGAACTGCGCCTGGGCATCCTGCAGCAGGCGCAGACCGGCCTCCAGCGACGCAGGCACCACCAGTGCCGTGGCACGCTGGCGCGGCAGCGGATGGGCGCGCAACACCGCCTGGGTGACGATGCCGTAGCTGCCGGCGGTACCGATGAACAGTTGCTTCCAGTCGGGGCCGGTATTGTTCTTGTGCAGGCGATTGCCCATTTCCAGCAGTTCGCCGGGCGGCTGCATCAGCAGGGCCTGCAGGCCCAGTGTGTTGTGGCGCACATCGCCGTAGCGGATCAGGCGCGCGCCACCGGTATTGGCAGCCAGCATGCCGCCCACCGACGGGTCCGCGCCGAGATCGATGGGAAAGCACAGCCCATGCGGCGCCAGCGCCTGGTTCAGGTCCGACAGCCGGGTACCGGCCCAGGCCTGGATCACGCCATCGACGGGATCGATATCGATCACGCCGCGGATGCGCTCCATGCTGAGGATCACTTGCAGGCCGGAATCATCCGGGGAAGCCGCGCCGACCAGCCCGGTATTGGCACCCTGCGGCACCAGCCGCACACCCTCGGCGGCGCACAGGCGCATCAGCTCGGCGGCCTGGGCCACATCGGCGGGACGCGCCACGCACAGGGCCTGGCCGGCGCCATAGCGCGGGCCATGTTCATAGGGCGTACGTTCGGCGGCGGCAGTGATCAGGCCGCTGCTGCCCAGCAGCGACTGCAGCTGCTGCAGCGCCCGTTCAGCAGACACTGCCTGCCTCGTCGCCGGCCGGTACGGCTGCGGTCATCTTGAAGATGCCCTGGGCGTTGCCGCTGTCGAAGCTCAGGTCCAGCTTGCGCTGGCCGGCCTCGTCCAGGTAGTGGTCGCGCGAGATGAATTCGTAGAAGGAACCGGGCACCGTCATGGCAACCGGCTGGCCATCGTCGCCTTGCATCTGGTAATCGACCTTGACGGCGCGGAAGGCGGTCTGGCGCACGCGGCCATTGCGCGAGACCTCGACCTGATCCTTGATCGGCCGACCCAGCTGGCGCTGGCGCTCGGCCGTGGCGACTACGTCGCCCACGCGGTCGGTGGCGTGGTTGAAGGCATTGCCTTCGGTGGAGATCCAGGCCATCTCGGCGGACTCGGCCTTGAGGGTTTCGTATTGCGCCACGGTGGGCAGGTCATGGTGACGGGCGAAGCAGGCCAGCATGGCGGGAAGCAGGCGCTTGGCCTGGTCCAGGGCCAGCTTGCCCTGCGCTTCCAGCTGCGCCAGCAGCGCCAGCACCTCATCGGAGAGCGGGTTGCGCGAGCTGGCCAGCACTGCCTCTACGGTCTGCTGGAACTGCGGCGAGAACTGCTCGGGATGCAGTTCGCTGACGAAGAACTGGGCGATGTTCTCGGCGTCATCGGCGTGGGTATAGACACGGCCGGTCATCTTGATGCGGGCCAGCGGATAGGTACCGCTCTGCTGGTAACCCAGCGGCAGCAAGACCTTGGTGAACAGGGTCTCGCCATCGGGGAAGCCGCTGTCGCGACCACGCCGTACGGTGCGCACGGCACCGTGGTCGAAACAGATCTTCACACCGTCGCGCTCGGCGTCGTCCACATAGTCGCGGCCGCTGGCGACCTGCTGCAGCAATTGTTCGAAGAGCAGCATGTTCAGTGCCTGCGCCAGCTCCAGGCGCGACACCTCCTGCCCGGCTGGCTTC
The DNA here is from genome assembly GCF_022627865.1 of Herbaspirillum sp. C7C2. Lineage (NCBI taxonomy): Bacteria > Pseudomonadati > Pseudomonadota > Betaproteobacteria > Burkholderiales > Oxalobacteraceae > Herbaspirillum > Herbaspirillum sp. C7C2. The sequence goes on along the minus strand of NZ_JABXGI010000001.1, from coordinate 534,137 downwards.
AGGGTGGATACCGGGACCTCCAGCCGCACGAACTGGCGCTCGACAATGGCTTGATCACCGTAATGGGAAAGCAGGAGTTGGTAGAGGTTGCTGTCTTGCGCGGAAGTCGTCATTTGCTTGCCTTTGACCATGGGACAATGAGATAGCCTCATGGTAACGGCAGCGCAGGGAAGGAATAAAACGATAATTTCTGAGGTATGCCCGCTTTTTTCTCATGCAAACGGTTTATAGCAGCCGGGCAGTGCCGGAGAAAACATGCCAATGTCGATCACGATGCCGAGCAGATGCCTGACCTGTCCATTGACGACCGTCCCGCAAGTCAAAGTCACGGTGCATCCTGCGATTGTCGGCATCGTTCCTTTCCTTTGACCTGTTCTACGTGCAGCCGGAAAACCCCTCCATGACTGCACGGCGCCGGCGCGGGCTTGCGCCCGCCGTGCCCCCCGACACGGCACCGACGGGAAACGGCAGGCCTAATGTATTACAAGCGAGGCGATTTGATTAGCCGTCGTTTTACGAAGGAACTCATTAACACAGCTTAACAATTGCGGCGCAGTGCGGCTCTGGCAGCGGTCCGCAGGGATTGGGCCAAATCATTGAGCACACTCTTTAGTGATGGACCTCTAATCAATTTTCCCGGGATGTAATACATTGGCGCCTCGCACGGCTCACTTGCCGGCCCGCAAGTAATCGTCCGGTCGCTGCCTGCAGAGGTTCCGGCAGCCCGGCTTACCCGGCCTGCCGGCCCCTCACCGCCCCACCGCTTTTCATCACCCGCAGCCAATCGATGACCCACCTGAAGAAAATCCATGTCAAGCAGCTCAGCCCCGGAATGTATTTCTCAGGTTTTGACGGTGCATGGATCACCTCCCCCTTCTGGCGCGCCAGTTTCCTGATCCGCACTGCTGGCGAAGTGCATCTGGCGCAGCAGACCGGGCAGGAGTATTGCTGGATCGACACCGAGAAAGGCGGCCAGCCGCCGCCCGAACCTACCTCACAGGAGCCCTGCGCGCAGACACCCGCCAGCGCAGCCCCGCCCGAGGAAGCCGGTATCGATCCGGACCTGGCCGATGCCTTGCAGCTCTACGAAAAGGCAAGGCAGATCACGCAGGAGGTCTTCAACCAGGCGCGCCTGGGCAAGTCACTCGACGTGCAGAAATGCAAGGAACTGGTGGAACAGATCGCCGTCTCGGTGGCCCACCACGGCGATGCCTTGCTGGGCATCATCCGTCTGAAACGCGCTGACGAGTACACCTACCTGCACTCGATCGCGGTCTGCACCATGATGGTGGCCCTGGCACGCACGCTGGGCCTGGACGACACGGCCTGCCGCCAGGCCGGCCTGGCGGGCTACCTGCACGACATCGGCAAGGCCTTCATTCCGCTCGAACTGCTCAACAAACCCGATCGCCTGACCGACCAGGAATACAAGGCCATCCAGCGTCACCCGGCGCTGGGCCACGCCTACCTGAGCGGTCTGGTGGGCATACCGGATGACGTGCTCGATGTCTGTCTGCATCACCACGAGAAGGTCGATGGCTCCGGCTACCCCGATCGTCGGCAGGGCCCGCAGATCAGCCTGTATGCGCGCATGGCCGCAGTCTGCGATGTGTATGACGCGGTGACCTCGCATCGTCCCTACAAGAGCGCCTGGGACCCGGCCGAATCGCTCTCGCGCATGGCCTCGTGGCAGGGACATTTCGACCGCACCATTTTCCTGGCCTTCGTCAAGACGCTGGGTATCTACCCGCTGGGCTCCATCGTCACCCTGCAATCGGGGCGCACGGGACTGGTGATCCGCCAGAATCGCCGAGACCTGACACGCCCGGTGGTCAAGGCCTTCAGCACCACCAGCACGATGGAAGTGCTGGAACACGAGATCATCGATCTGTCTGCCGCTGGCCAGACCGACACCATCGTCGAACGCAGCGGCCAGGACTGGCTCAGGAGCCACGGCCTGGCCATCGGTTCACTCCAGGCCATGCTGGCGGTATCGGACGCCGCGGCGTCTACACAGGCGACCAATGACGCGGCAGGTCAGCCAGGGCCGGACTTGCCCGCATCGACCGGATGGCGCCGCCTGAAATAGGCGCGGATCTGCTCGATGCAGGCGAGGATCTTCTGCGGGACAGGCGCCCGGTGCTTGGTGGTGAGGAAGGCACTGTAACTTTCCAGTGACCAATCCGGCAGCACCACCACCAGCCGCCCGGCATCGAGATCCTCCTGCACCTTGCTGCGCAGCAGGCGCGCCACGCCATGGCCTTGCAAGGCCAGACGTCGCAGCGAGCGCGCATGATTGGCCGTAATGTGCGGTGTCAGGCGCATCTGCATGCACTGCCCGCCGCGATCGCGCAGGGCAACTTCCACGCTGGCGCCGTGCGGCGTGAAGAAGAGGAATTGCTGGTGCACCAGATCTTCAGGCCTCCAGATCGGTGCGCGCGCCTGGAGATAGGACGGTGCGGCGCAAAGGACCGCCTCCAGCTGCGTGAGGTAGACATCCTCGGCGCCGGGCGCCTTGCCTACGCGCAACGCCAGATCCACGCTCTTGTCCATGAGATCGACGTTATGGTCATCGACGTCGATGTGGATGCGCAGCCGGGGATGCTCGTGGATGAAACTCTCCAGGGCCGGGACCAGGTACTCGGAAGCCATGAAGCTGGAAGCAGCGATACGCAACTCCCCGACAAGTTCATTGTGCAGGCTCTCGGTATTGAGCCTGGCCTCGTCCGCCAGGGCCACGATGCGCGCGCAATTGGCGTAGAAGGCTTGCCCCGCCTCGGTCAGGCTGAGCTTGCGGGTGGTCCGATGCAGCAGGGTGGTACCGAGGATGGCCTCCAGCGCACTGATGTGCTGGCTCACCGAAGACGAGGTCAGCCCCAGCTCGCGGGCCGCCTTGGAAAAGGCGCCCAGCTCCACCACCCGGGAAAAGATCACCATGCGCGGCAGGTAGTCCATCGCGTTGTTTTTCATCTTGCGCTGTCGTTGTCGTATGTCGGTTCCGGGTCCGGGCACTACTGGCCGATGACCTATTGTCGGGACCGACTATAGCCGCTCCCGGAAGTCATACAACTTGGAAGCTGGGCGCAAGAAATGGTTTAATTTCCAGTTTGGCAAGACAGGTATTTTCAGGTAATGGACGCCCGCCTGAAGTGGCAGCGTCAACCTGGGCGCAGCGTCCTACCAGAGCCAGGACGCCAGTTGTACCTCCAGCGAGCGTTTTGACATGGCGCCGCCGAAGGACTTGACCACGTTGCCTTCGACGAACACCTTCAACTCAGGAATCGCCGTGACGCCATAACGTTGTGCGAGAGCAGGGCATTGATCGACGTCGACCTTGTAGACCACCAGTTTTTCCTGATGCTCCCCCGCAATGGCGTCCAGATTCGGCGCAATGCTGCGACATGGCGCACACCACGGCGCCCAGAAGCCGACCAGGACCGGTCTGCCGCTATGCAGTACATCCCGCTCGAAGTGTTCTACCGACGTATGCCTGGCGCTCATGGAATGACTCCTACGCTGTGATGGCACTAAGGGCCGATACAGATGAAAAAGAGGAAAGTAGATTGCCATGATGGCAATCCACCTTCCTGAAAGGGACTACCCACGTCCCCTTACCTGGCTATCCGATCAATGGCAAACTCCGCAGCTCGGCGTTGGCCTCCAGCACGAAACCCGCCACCGCGCCGGCCAGCTGCTGCGACTGTTGCTTGAGGGAGATGGATGTGGCTGAGGACTCTTCCACCAGGGCCACGTTCTGCTGGGTCGAGTGATCGATCTCCTGGACCGCCTGGCTGATATCGGCAATGGCCATGTCCTGCTCGCGCGAGGAACGCAGGATTTCTTCGGTGATCTCGCTCACGCGCCGTACCTCGGCCACGATCTCGGTCATGGTCGATCCGGCGTTCTGCGCCAGCCGGGCGCCGTTTTCGATCATGTCGACCGAATTGACGATGAGTACCTTGATCTCCTTGGCAGCATCGGCGGAACGACGTGCCAGCGAACGCACTTCCGACGCCACCACTGCAAACCCGCGCCCCTGCTCACCGGCCCGCGCTGCCTCCACTGCGGCGTTGAGTGCGAGGATATTGGTCTGGAAAGCAATACCGTCAATGAGTCCAATGATCTCTGCGATCTGCTTGGAATTCTGATTGATGGCATCCATGGTATGAACCACTTCCCCCACCACGGTACCGCCTTGCTGCGCCACGCCACTGGCAGCGGACACCAGCGAGTGCGCCCGCGATGCAGCCTGGGTACTTTGACTCACGGCGACGGTCACCTGCTCCATGGCTGCGGCAGTCTGTTGCAGCCGCTCGGCGGTGAGCTCAGTACGACGCGACAGTTCGTCATTGCCATTGGCAATCTCTTGCGAAACATGGTCAATGTCGTTGGCCATGCCACGCAACCGCTGCACGATGGTCGCCAGTTGGCTCCGCATGGCAAACAGCGAGAACAGAACGCTTCCGTTGGTAATCTTCCCGACCTGCCCTGCCTGGCTCAGGTCACCATTGGCGACGGCTTCTGCGATTGCCGCCAAGGCCTCGGGTTCGGCCCCCAGGAAGCGTTGCACCAACCGCCCCATGACGATACGGGTGACGGCAAATGCCAGTACGACGATGACCACGGTGCTGCAGATCAGCCATAGCAGCAATTCGTTCAAGGCCTGCGAAGGAGGCGGATGCGGCAGATCCGACACCAGCCACCATCCCTTGCCGGCGGGTCCTGTGTGATCAAAACGGCTGGCGGCCTGGAAGCGCCCCAGATCGGCGCCCACATGCAGATAGGAAGCGGCACCACCGGCAGGATGCTGCACGTTTGCGGTAGTGGCGCCCATGCGCGCCACTGCGGCACCTGCGCCATCATAGAGCGCTGCGCTCACATCCGTGGTGGGGCGCAGGATCACCGCCGACTTCATACTCAGCACCAACGTACCCAGATGCTTGCCGTCTCTGATGACCGGTACTGCCGCATCGACCTGTCCGTCTTGTAGTCGACCATAGAAGCGCACGTCATCGGCACTGAGGAACTGTTGTCGTATCGCCGGTGCCGGGGGAGCAGCCACCTTGGTCCCGGCATCACGGGCGGCGGCGAAAAGCACGCGTCCGTCGGAAGCCATGAAGATGGCGCTGTCGTAAGCCGGGCGCACCCGCATCAACCCACGCAGATTGGTCTCACCGCGCGCCGCCCACTGGGCCTGGGTGCTCTGATCGGCGGGATCGATACCCTCGTTGGCCAATGCCCTGAGTGCGCCCTGGAAAGGCGGGGTCATCACCACAAAGCGGGCATCAGAGGCAATCTGCGCCATCGCGCTGCGCGCCGCTTCCACCAGCATTTCCTGTTGCTGGCCCGCCCCTTGCAATGCCTTGCCACTCTCGGCCGAGTCGACCTGGAAAGCTGCAACCGCTCCGATTACAAGGGTGGAGGCCAGCGCCACCGAAAGCACCACCAGCATCAATTGGGTCTGGAATCTTAATCTCATCTCTACCTTTGCGTGAAAGGGCGGGACCGTCGCATGTGGTCATCGATCGGCCAACTGCCCGGTCTGTGTGATCGCCCCGGTTAGCTCTTACTGGATATCGGAGAATGCGCACAGCAGCTTGCGCACCGCCATCAGAGGCGCCAGCAGGGCATCGCTGATTTCGTAGTCGGCTCGCAATGCCTCACTGGGATCGGCATAATCAAGGTAGGTGCGACCATCGGCGGCTTCCCAGATCACCACTTTCAATGGCAATTCCAGTGCAGCACGCGGGTTACTGAGCATGATGGGTGTTCCCAGCGCTGGATTGCCGAACAACAGTACGCGGGTGGGACGCAAGGACAGGCCCTTGTGCGCAGCAGCGGCTTGCTGGTCGATATCGGCAAAGAGCGTGAGGCCGCGATCACGCAGCAATGAGATCAGCAGGCCATGGGTTTTCTTGAAATCCAGCCGGCTGCGGATCGACAATACGTTGGCCGGGGCGTAGCACACCCCCTCGAGTCGGGCATTCATAAGTAGCAGTTCAGAAAGTGTTAAGCGGAATCTTCAGGTAACGGATGCCGTTGTCGCCTGCAGCCGGTAGCTCGCCGGCATGCATATTGACCTGCAGCGCGGGGATGATCAGTTGCGGGAGGGACAACGTGGCATCGCGCCGGGTTCGCATGCGCACAAAGTCGGCCAGTTCGACACCATCACGCAGGTGGATATTGCGTTCACGCTGCTCCTGCACGGTGGTATGCCAGACCGGCGCACGTCCATCAGGCGGATAGTCATGGCACATGTAAAGCACAGTCTGCGGTGGCAGTGCCAGCAGCTTGCGCACCGAGCGATACAGTAGCTGCGCGTCTCCTCCAGGGAAATCACAACGCGCCGAACCGATGTCGGGCATGAACAGGGTATCGCCCACGAAAACGGCCTGCTCGCCAATGCGGTAGGCCAGGTCGGCTGGCGTATGACCTGGCACCGATATGACCTCGGCGTTCAGCCGTCCGATCAGAAAACGCTCCCCGTCCTCGAAGAGGTGATCGAAGTCCGTCGCCTGCAAGGATGCCGGCGCCAGATCGAAGGCGTGCGAAAACGTCTGCCTGACATCGGCGATGCGAGCACTCATGGCAATCTTCCCGCCCAGGGACTGGCGCAGGTAGGCGGCAGCAGAGAGGTGATCGGCATGCACATGGGTCTCCAGATGCCATTGCACCTGCAAGCCGCCTTGCCTGACGTAGTCAGCGATCTGATCGGCGCCGGCAGCAGAGATGCGGCCGGAGCGTTGATCGTAGCCGAGCACTGAATCGATGATGGCGCATGCTACGCCACCCTCTTCGTGGATGACATAGCTGAAGGTCCCGGTGGTGGCATCGAAGAAAGCTTCTATCCGTGGTGTCATCTCATTGGCCCTGAACGCCAGGTCCTCAAGCAAATACACGCCGCGTCGTCAGCGCGGTCATGTCCTTTACCGGCCCCGGCCCTTCAATTTCAATAGGTCTTGTACGGCAAGTACTTCCCGGAAAGCAGTACATTGACGCGATCGCCATTCGGATCGGCCTGGCGCTGGATATCCATCTTGAAATCGATGGCACTCATGATGCCGTCGCCAAACTCCTCGTGGATCAGCTCCTTGATGGTGGTGCCATAGACATTGACCATCTCGTACCAGCGATAGATGAGCGGATCGGTCGGCACGGCCGTAGGCAGGGAGCCCTTGTACGGAACGATCTGCAACCACGCGACGGCTTCGTCACTCAGGTCGAAGAGCCGGCCGACGGCTTCCGCCTGGCTCTTGTCGAGGGTCATCTGGCCCAGGCAGGCCGCCGTGCTCCATTCCTTGGAAAGGCCGGTAGCCGCGGTGACCTGACTCCACTTGATGCCCTTCATTACCTTGGCAGAAAGGATCATCTTGGTTACTTCTTCACGACTGGAAATCATTTGATAGCTCCGAATTGACGGGTTGAAAAAAAGCGGTGCGCGGACTCACGCCGAAGCGCGTATATCCAGCACAGAGGAGATGTCAGGCACGGCGTCGGACTCCAGGCCGGGCCGTACGATGCGCGTGACGGCCAGCTCGGCCACCTCGCCCGACATCTGGAATGTCCTGGATCGGTGCACCAGGAAATCGACGAGGTGGTTGCGTATCCGGTAGAACTGGGGATCACGATGAATGGTGGCCCGGGTGCGCTGCGGCGAGAGTGTGTTGATCACGATCTCGGCGATGCGCGCCTTGGGGCCGTTACTCATCAGGAAGATGCGATCGGCCAGCAGGATGGCTTCGTCCACGTCGTGGGTGATCATGAAGACGGTCTGTTGCGTCGCCTCGCAGATGTTGAGCAACTCGTCCTGGATGACGCCGCGCGTGAGGGCGTCAAGCGCGCCGAAGGGCTCATCCATGAGCAGCATCTTGGGCTCGATGGCGAAGGCACGGGCAATGCCGACGCGCTGCTTCATGCCGCCGGAAAGCTCGGCAGGCTTCTTTTTGGCTGCGGCCGACAGGCCGACCATCTCGATGAAACGCGCAGCGTGGGCCGCCACCTTGTCGCGGCTCCAGTCGGCGTAGCGCGAACGCACTGCGAAGGCGATGTTCTCTTCCACGCTCAGCCAGGGCAACAGGGCGTGGCTCTGGAACACGACGCCCCTATCCAGGCCAGGTCCGGCCACCTCGCGGTTGTCCATGATGACGGTGCCGGTGGTGGCCGCCTCCAGCCCGGCCAACACATTCAGGATGGTGCTCTTGCCGCATCCGGAGTGGCCGATGATGCAGATGAACTCGCCACGCTCGATGCCGAACTGTACCTGATTGAATACCGGCGGCAGGTCGTGCCGGTACTGCTTGGACAGGCCGTCGACCTGGACGAAGGGTCGGCCGGCGGGGGACCGGGAAGTATCCCGGGTGCGATCATTCAGCATAGGTCACCTTCTTTTGCAGGGCGGCGAAGAGGATGTCGAGCAGCATACCGACGACGCCAATGACGAGGACGGCAAAGATCACGTTCGACAGCGAGAGGTTGTTCCATTCGTTCCACAGGAAATAGCCGACCCCGTTGCCGCCGATGAGCATCTCGGCGGCAACGATGACCAGCCAGGCGATCCCCATGGAGATGCGCATGCCGGTGATGATGGTGGGAGCGGCAGCCGGCAGGATCACCAAAAAGGCCTTGCGTAGCGGTGAGACTTCCAGGGTACGTGCCACGTTGAGCCAGTCACGGCGTACACCGGCTACGCCGAAGGCGGTATTGATGAGCATCGGCCATACCGAGCAGATGAAGATGACGAAGATGCCCGAGACCGAAGAATCCTTGATGGTGTAGAGCGCAATGGGCATCCAGGCCAGCGGCGAGATGGGCTTTAGCACCTGGATGAAAGGGTCGATGGCTCGATACAGAAGTGGGGACATGCCAATAGCAAAGCCCAGCGGAATGGCGACCAGCATGGCCAGCAGATACCCGAGTGCCACGCGCAGCAGGGAATGCGCCAACTGGATGCCGATGCCCTTGTCGTTGGGGCCATGATCGTAGAAAGGATCGCTCAGGTGCCGTGCCGCGATATGCAGGAACTGCCCGGGCGTAGGAAAGCCGTCGACCTTCGCCGGCGTCTCTCCGGCGGCAGACGGGGCCTGCCCCATGAGGGCTGCGTATTCGGCATCCTTGGCGCTGACCGCGGTGGGGGCCGAGGCACGCGGCATCGTTGCCAGTTGCCAGATACCCAGCAGAAGCAACAGCAGCAACACCGACAACAAAGCCGCACGCAGTTTGAGTTGATGGTTCATGTTCTTTCCTCGCTGCGGTCAGGTTCGCTTGATGGCGAAGCTGTTCAGGTAGCCCTGCGGATTGGTCGGATCAAATGTCTTGCCCATGATGCTGAACGAACGGTAGCCATTGCTGGCCGCCGCCGGCACCTGCATGCCCAGTGCTGTCATCTGGCGACGCGCGTCAGTGAGCAGGAACACCTTTTCCGCCAGCGCCTGGTAGTTCATATCCCCCTTGATGTAGCCCCATCGTTTCATCTGGGTCAGCATCCAGGTCGCCATCGAGTACCAGGGCATGGCATCGAAATCCGCGCGATCCGGTTCGTTGCGCACATTACCCAGCCCGTCGGCATAACGACCGCTGAGGGCTTGCAGTACCACTGTCTCGGGCTGATTCAGATAGCCCGGGGTGCAAATAGCCCGCGCGATGGCCGCCCGGTTCTCCGCCTTGTGCGCCATGGCGCTGGCGTTGAGAATGGCCCGGTAGAGCGCCGCGAAGGTATTGGGGTTGCGGTCGATGAAGGCCTGCGTGGTGCCAAAGGCACAGCAGGGATGGCCGTTCCAGATATCCTTGGTCAGCAGATGGATGAAACCGATCTGGTCGTATACCGCACGCTGGTTGAAGGGATCGGGACCGAGAAAGCCGTCGATATTGCCGGCGCGCAGGTTGGCGATCATTTCCGCCGGTGGCGTCACCCGCAGTTGCACATCGCGGTCGGGATCGATGCCATGCTCGGCCAGGTAATAGCGCAACAGGAAGTTGTGCATCGAATACTCGAAGGGAATGGCGAACTTGAATCCCTTCCAACGACGCGGATCACGGTTGTCCTTGTGCCGCAGCGCCAGCGTGATGGCCTGACCATTGATGTTCTGGATCATGGCGACCCGCATCGGTTGCGCGGCCGCGCCAAGGCCGGCGGAGATTGCCAGCGGCATGGGCGCCAGGAAATGCGAGGCATCCAGTTCGCCATTGATCATCTGGTCGCGTACCAGCGCCCAGCCTGCGGTCTTGCTGAGGGTCACATCCAGGCCCTGCTCCCGGTACATGCCCATCGGGTCGGCCATGATCAGTGGCGTCGCGCAATTGATGGGAATGAAGCCGATCCTGAGGCTCTTCTTTTCCAGACTGCCCTGTTTTTCCAGCGCTTGCGCCTGCAGGCTGCCCAACGGCAGCACTGACGCCACTGCAGCCATCAGTGCATGGGAACCGATCGCCTTGATCAGGTTGCGGCGCGTGGCATCGTGAGGAAACAGCGCGCGCACGGCGGCCGCTTCGACGAAGTCGCATGACAGCGCCTCGACGTCTCCAGCGCGGGCCAATCGGGTCGCGCTGGCCGCTGCGGCCTGGTTCGCATGCTCCTCCTCGGAGGCATGCTGGCCGCATGAACAGGCCGCCAACGAGGTGTCGAGGGAATACGGACGATAGAGATTTTTATCGGTCATGCAAGGCCCCTGGTTGGGAGTGGATGGGTGAAATATCAACAGAGATGCGGCGATATCAGGCGGCCAGGCGTTGTCGCGGGACACTCATGTCCAGCGCGGCAACGATCTTGTCCTGGTAGAGCTGATGCATTCGGAGGACCTCCGGGCTGTCCTCCAGAACCAGCCATTGGCCATTGGCGCAGGACTGGCCATGCAGTACCACCGAAAGCGATTTGGTCTTGAGGCGGATGACCGGCGGCCGGTGCTCGTATTGCGGCCCGGCCAGGCCGAGCAACTGGGCGGCGATCACGGCTGCCTGACGCGCCAATGGTTCGATGAAGCGACAGGGTGTGCCGGCGATGCTGATGCAATCGCCCAGCGCATAGATGTGCTCGGCGCTGGTGCGCAAGGTAGCGGCATCGACCGTAATACCTCGATCGAACGCCAGCCCCGCACCGCGGGCCAGGCGGCTCTCGGTATGCAGGCCGGTGGCGACCACGATCTGGTCGCAACTGAGGCTAAGGCCGTCGGCACCGCGGATTTCCTTGATGCCTTGCGCGCTGCCAGCGATGTGGCTGATCCGGGTCTGCCCGTAGAAGGCAATGCCCTGGGACTGGAAACTGGCACGCATGCGCTCAGCGGCTTGCGGCGGCAGCAGTTGCGCCAGTGGCAGCGCTGCTACGTCAAGCAAGCTGACCTGATGCCCTGCGCGCGCAAAATCCTCGGCCAGCTCGCACCCCACCATGCCGGCGCCAATGATGGCCACGCGCCTTGCAGCCCCTGCAAGACCTGCTTGCAGGCCACTCCAACCTGCCAGATCGTTGACGCGCCAGCACAACGCAGGCGGCACCTCGTCCGGCAGGTAGGGCTTGGCTCCCTGGGCCAGCACGAGGTCGGTATAACGCAGGGTGCCGCGCGTGGTACGCAGTTGTCGCAGGCCAGGAGCAATGCCGATGGCATAGGTCCCGTTGAGCAGACGCACCCGAAGACGTCGGGACGATTCGGCTGCCGATTCGCGTACCAGGGCAGCGGGGTCGAGCTTGCGGCTGAGTGCGATCGACAACTCCGGTTTGTGATACCGGTCCCCGGCGCAGGCAGTCACCAGGGTGATGGGAACATCGGCATCCAGCTTGCGAAGCGCCTCGACCACCGACCAGCCAGCGATGCCGGCACCGACGACGATGACCCCGCGGCGGTGCGTCGAAGCCTGCATCGTTGCGCCCGACGGCGGCGGCGGCGCCTCCGACTGCGGTGCATAGGGCTCGAAGTCCGCCTTGACCACACCGCACAGGGGGCAAACCCAATCGTCGGGTATGTCTTCAAAGCGTGTTCCCGGCGGCAGGCCGCTATCGGGATCGCCTTCCTGTTCGTCGTAGATCAGGCCGCAGGCGCGGCACAGGTATTGGCGCCACTTCACGACAGCGAGGCTCATGCCGGCACCTCTTCGCGGGACAGGCGCGCCATTTCCGAGCGCAGATGCTTGATGGCGGGTGTGACAATGGCTGCGAAATGCGCCTCGCGTACGCGCCGTTGCGGGGCCGAGTTGATCAGGTAGCCGCGCGCGCCCTGATGCAACAATGCCGACTGGGTCGCTCGCAGCGCCAGCTCGGCCCCCTGGGCGCGGGCGTCGAGCACGTCCAGCATATAATCCTTGCTGCCGTCGAAGGGCGAGCCGACAAGCCTGGCGACGCGGCCAGCCAGTTCGAGATATTCGGCTTCCAGTTCATCCGGGCGGTCGTCCAGGAACTGGTTCACATGCCCCAGCAGCGGTTCCACGTCGCGCATGGAATCGAGCGCTCCCTGGATCAGCCCGGTGGCCATTCCTATCTGCAGCAGGATGAAGGCAGCGCGGATCTTTTCGATAAAAGGCCGGGCCGGATCGGCGATCATATTGTCTTCGCCGACGAAGTAATCCTCCAGACGCACACCCCAGGTACTGGTGCCTTCCATCCCGGAAAACTCCGGACATTGACGCAGCACCACCTGTTGGTCACAGCGAACCAGAAAGATGATGTCATGCGAATGCGACTGGTCATCGCGATAGACCGAGGCAATCGCGCCGAAGTACTGACCCGGCCCGATATGGCTGACCCAGGGCAAGGCACCGCTGACCCGGTAACCGCCCGCTACCCGGCGCGCGCGCAGCAACATTCGTTCGATCCCGGCGAAGGCCTTCATGGGATTGGACAGGCCGGTGCCTCCGAAGCTGCGCCCTGCCACATGGTCGTCCAGCAACTGGCCGTCGAGGGCGGGGTTGCCGGATTGTTCAAGGTACAGCGCGCAGACGTCATGCGCCCAGGTCAGGAAACCGGTCGAGCCACACTGCCTGCTGATTTCATGCATGGCGCCCAGCGCCAGCCCATAACGCTCGCCGTTGCGCCGCAAATGGCCGGCAAAGGCCCCCGCGCGCGCCAGCGACGCCATGACCTCCAGCGGATAGTGGCCCTCATGGTCGATCCTGGTCGCCAGCGGCGCCAACTGGTCGACCGCAACACCGGCCACGGCGGCCACCACGGCGGCATCGCCAAGGGCCGGATCGAGTTGTGCACTACGGATATCTATGGTGGTCATGACGTTCTCCTCAACAAGCTGATGGCGGGGACTGGCGCGACGAAATCAGTCGGCCAGGCCGATGCTGAAGGGGATGGGGTTACGCATGGTGTTGGCCACTGGCGAGTAGAAGTTGGCCTGTTTGACGATCTCGTCAAGTTCTTCGCGACTGGCATCGCCTTCCACCAGCACCTTGACGCGGATTGCCTGGAAGCCCATCTCGGAAGGCTGCATCTGCGCGCCACCGGCACCCCAGGCAGCGGGGTTGCCGATATCGCCCTCCACGAACAATTCCAGACGCGACAGCTTGACCTGCTTCCAGGTCGCCACGGCGGTGATGCCCACCGCCAGGCAGCCGCCCAGCGCAGACAGCACGATCTCGCCCGGGGCTGGCGCGGTGTCTTCTCCGAACAGATGTAGCGGCTCATCCACCACCACGGCGGCGTGGTCACCGACATAGCTGAGAGTGCGGTACTGACCCTCGACAACGGTATGGACCTTGTTCGTGCCGCGACGCGCGGGGTTGTCACGGCCCTGTTCGGCGAATTTCATCAGTCCGTCGCGATCAATCGGACGCAGATAGGTCTGGACGGTCTGGGGGGTGGCGGTAGTCACGGAACGCTCCTTGGGAAATAACGGCTTTTGGCGCCGTGCCAGCCAGAAGATCTTTCTCCGGCCCTTCCCTAATGGCAAAAGCTGTGCCAAGACGATTTATCACGGTAAGTCATTGATTTAAATCATAAAAACTATTTTCAGTGACAATTTTATCCACCCACCAAATGTCAGACAATGTTTACAATTTGTAGACATTGTTAATCTTCATGGCGATAATTGACCGGTCCATTCTTTTGCTCACCACCACCGGCCTCCATGACCCCTGACCCCGAAATCGACATCGATTCCGATAGCTCGCCGTCGTTTTGGCGCCAACAGGAAATGCTGTTGTTTGAACAGGTGATGTCCCTGGTCGGCAAGAGCCTTTCTCCCGAAGTGGTCCTGCGCGAGATGCTGCATCTGCTCTCCGAACTACTGGGACTGAACCGGGGCCGCGTGGTCCTGCGCGATGAGGGTAGCGAGACGGCGCGCATCCATTACGCATATGGCATGACGCGCCAGGAGATGGCACGCGGGGTGTACCAGCCTGGCGATGGCGTGACCGGGCGCGTGCTGGCGACCGGGCAGTTGACCATCGTCCAGGATATTGACCAGGAACCGCGCTTCCTGCTGCGTACGGTGCGGCGGGAGGACCTTCCCTCCGGCCCGGTTTCCTTCATCGCCATGCCGATCAAGATCGACCGCCAGACCGTGGGCGTGATGGCCTGTCACCGCATCCGCAGCCGGATGCGCACGCTCAGTGACGACCTCACGGTGCTGCGCATCCTCAGTACGCTGGCGGGCCAGTTGCTGCAACTGCAACAGAGTCTTCTGGCCAAGACCAAGGTGCTGGAACAGCGCAATGAAATCCTGACCAAGGCGTTGCAAGCCGAGGCCACCCGCTATGGGATCGTCGGTACCGCCCCTTCGCTGCTGAAGGCAATTTCTGAGCTTGAGCGGGTTTCCGACGCTACAGCCAGTGTCCTGCTGATGGGCGAATCCGGGACCGGCAAGGAACTCTTCGCACGCGCACTGCACCTGGCCAGCCCGCGGCGCGACAAGCCCTTCATCAAGATCAATTGCGCTGCCATCCCCGACACGCTGTTCGAATCGGAACTGTTCGGGCATGAGCGCGGCGCCTTTACCGGCGCAGCTACTGCACGTGCTGGATGGTTCGAGCAGGCCAATGCAGGCAGCATCTTTCTCGATGAGATCGGTGAGATGCCGCTGGCAATGCAAACCAAGCTGCTGCGTACCTTGCAGGAAGGCACCATTACGCGCCTGGGGGGCAAAAAGGAAATTGCCATCGATGTGCGGCTGGTCGCCGCCACCAACAGGGACCTGGCGCATGAGGTCGAGGTCGGCGCATTCCGGCAGGATCTGTACTACCGGCTCAATGTGATCCCCATCCATCTTCCCTCGCTGGCCGAACGGCGCGAGGATATTCCAGCGCTGGTCCTGCATTTCCTCAATCACATCAACCAGGCGCACCAGCGCAATGTCAATCTCTCCCAGGATGCGCTGGACCTGCTCCAGCAGCAGGAGTGGCCTGGCAATATCCGCGAGCTCTCCAATCTCATCGAGCGCGCGATCCTGCTGGCTGAGCGCCCTATCCTCGATGCCCGCGACATTGCGCGCTTCCTGCCGGACAAGCGCAAAAGCTCTGGCATGGCGCAGCCATTGCCGCCACAGCATCAGGAGGCGGCGATGCGGCCGATGGACAGTGCCTCCTGGGGCCAGGACGTGGCATCGACTGCTGTTGCGGTCAGGCCGTATGCCCCAGTGGCCTCGCACTCCGCAGCGCAACTGACGGCGGCGCTGACGCAAAGCGCCGGCAACAAGTCGCGCGCCGCGCAACTACTGGGCCTCACGCCAAGACAGTTTTCCTACCGCTGGGAGAAGCTGGGGCTGGAATAAGCTGCGCGACCGAGCGCATCGCGGTCCGGGCATGCAAGGCCGCCGCACCGGACCACCTCCCCATCCCGGATTTGACAGCAAGGCATCGGCACGGTATTCTCGTCAAAAGGTCATAAGTATGACCTAATGATTTTAATGATCCGTTCCCCCTTCCCCCTCCCCTTACATGAGATACGAGGCAGGAGGCCGGCGCATCCAACAGCATCGATAAAGAACAATGAACGAGGAGACCCGATGAGCAACGCTGATTCCCCATCCCTGGGGCAGGCCGGCCACCAGTCCATGGCGCCGGACCGCGCCACGCTGGCCGATGCCACCTACCGCAAGATCCTGTGGCGCATCATGCCCTTCCTGATGCTGGTGTACGTGGTCTCCTTCATCGACCGCTCCAACGTCGGCTTTGCCAAGCTGCACTTCCTGGCCGATCTCAATTTCACCGATGCCATCTATGGCATCGGCGCCGGCATCTTCTATGTGGGCTACATCCTCTTCGAAGTCCCCAGCAACCTGTGGCTGCAAAAGATCGGTGCGCGCAAGACCCTGCTGCGCATCATGGTGCTGTGGGGGCTGTTCTGTGCCGCCCTGGCGTTCATGCAGACCGCCACGCATTTCTACCTGATGCGCCTGCTGCTGGGTGCCGCCGAGGCAGGACTGTTTCCGGGCATGCTGCTCTATCTCACCTATTGGGTTCCACTGTCGCGCCGTGCACGCTTCACGGCCCTGTTCACCGCCTCCATCCCGCTGGCCGGACTGATCGGCGGCCCGCTCTCGGGCTGGCTGATGCACGCCTTCGAGGGCGTGGCGGGCATGCGCGGCTGGCAATGGCTGTTCATCATCGAAGGCCTGCCAGCCTGCGTGCTGGGCGTGGTGGCCTAT
The DNA here is from genome assembly GCF_022627865.1 of Herbaspirillum sp. C7C2. Taxonomy (NCBI): domain Bacteria; kingdom Pseudomonadati; phylum Pseudomonadota; class Betaproteobacteria; order Burkholderiales; family Oxalobacteraceae; genus Herbaspirillum; species Herbaspirillum sp. C7C2. The sequence goes on along the minus strand of NZ_JABXGI010000001.1, from coordinate 517,566 downwards.
TTCTACCTGAATGACAAGCCGGATCATTGCCGCTGGCTCACTCCCGAAGAACGCGCCCTGGTGACGGCCGACATGCAGGCCGACCAGGCCGCCAAGCCCAAGGGCGGCGGGCATTCCTTCGGCGACGCGCTGCGTAATCCTCAGCTGTACTGGCTGGCCGGCATGGGCGTGGCCGTGCTGGTCGGCACCGGTGGGGTGTTCTTCTGGCTGCCCACCATCATCCGCAAGGCGGGCGTGCATGACATCGCCACGGTGGGCCTGCTCTCGGCCATTCCCTTTGCTGCAGCCATCGTCATCCAGTATCTCAATGCCCGTCACTCCGATCGCACCGGCGAGCGCCGCTGGCACGTGGCCATCCCGGCCATCATCGCCGGCATCGGCTGGATCGCTCTGCCTTCGGTGCAGAACAGCATTCCCATGTCGCTGGCGATGCTGACCCTGGTGACCGCGGGCACCTTCAGCCTGACCGGACCGTTCTGGATCCTGCCGGCGCAATTCCTTTCCGGCACCGCACTGGCGGCCGGCATCGCCCTGCTCAGCACCCTGGCCGGTATCGGCAGCGTGTTCAGCCCGATGCTGGTGGGCTGGCTCTCCAGCACCACCGGCAGCCTCGCCACCGGCCAGTACTACTTCGGCGCTTGGATGCTGGTGGGTGCGTTCACCCTTCTGCTGGGCGTCAAACCGAAGCCCCGCACCGCCGCAGCCTGACCACGCCATGACCTCTTTGCATACCCACATGAACGCCTTGAAACCAGACACCCTCATCGGCATCATCGGCGCCGGCGCCATGGGCAGCGGCATCGCCCAGGTGGCTCTGGACGCCGGTCACCCGGTGGTCTTGCACGATGCCGCAGCGGGCGCACTGGAACGTGGCCTCGATGGCATCCGCAGCCGCTACGCCCGGCTACTGGCCAAGGGCAAGATAGACCAGGCCCATCACGATGCCTGCCTGGCCCGCCTGCGCGGCGGCAGCCTGCAGGAGCTGGCCGGCGCCGCACTGGTGATCGAAGCCATCGTCGAACGACTGGACGTGAAGATCGCCGTGCTGTCGCAACTGGAGCAACTGCTGCGCCCGGACGCCATCATCGCCAGCAATACGTCCTCCCTGTCGATCACCGCCATCGCCGCCGGACTGGCGCGGCCGCAGCAGGTAGTGGGCATGCACTTCTTCAACCCGGCACCGCTGCTGCCGCTGGTCGAGGTGGTCAGCGGCAAGGCCAGTGCCGAGGCAGTGGTGCAGACCATCTTCGAGACCGCCCTGGCCTGGAAAAAAGTCCCGGTGCATTGCCGCTCCACGCCGGGCTTCATCGTCAATCGCATCGCCCGCCCCTACTATGGCGAGGCACTGCGCCTGCTGGCCGAGGGCGCTGCCGATGCCGCCACCCTGGATCGGGTGCTGCGCGAGACGGGCGGCTTCCGCATGGGCGCCTTCGAGCTGATGGACATGATCGGCCACGACGTCAATTACGCCGTCACCCAATCGGTCTACGACGCGCTCTACCAGGACCCACGCTACAAACCATCGTTGCTGCAGAAGGAACTGGTCGACGCCGGCTGGCTGGGGCGCAAGAGCGGGCGCGGCTTCTACCGTTATGACGTGGAGCCGCAGACAGGCGACGCGATCACCTCCAGCGCCGACACCCCTGCCGGCTACACCATAGGCAGTGTCATCGCCGAAGGCGACCTGGGCCCCGCCGCCGCACTCATCGACCTAGCGCACGAACACGGCCTGCCAGTGCGCGTGACCGACGGCGCGGGTGTGTTGCACATCGATGGCGTGACGCTGGCCCTGAGCGACGGCCGCAGTGCCAGCGAGCGCTTTGCCCGGGATGGCGTGCAAGTGGTCTTCGACCTGGCCCTGGACTATCGTCAGGCGCGCAGCATTGCCCTGGCGGCGGCCGACCAGACGGATCGCCATGCACTCACCGTCGCCCAGGCCTTCTTCGCCGGTATCGGCAAGTCGGTCGTCGTGCTGGATGACTGCCCGGGGCTGGTGGTCATGCGCACCGTGGCGATGCTGGCCAACGAAGGCGCGGACGCCGTGCAGCAGACGATTGCCACGGCCGCCGATGTGGATCTGGCGATGCTCAATGGCGTGAACTATCCGCGTGGGCCGCTGGCCTGGGCCGACCGCATCGGCATTGCCCATGTGGCGCGCGTGATCCGCCATCTGTCACTGAGCTATGGCGAGGACCGCTACCGTCTCTCGCCGCTGCTGGCGCGCATGGCATTGACGAATCGCGCCTTCTTTTCCGAGAGGGCCAGCGCATGAGCCAGGCTGCCGACAGGACAGCGCCCGTCCGCTGCGAAATCTCCGGCGCGGTGGCCGTCATCACCATCGACCGGCCGGAACGCCGCAATGCCCTCAATCTGGAGGTCAAGCAGGCCCTGGCCGAGCTGATCGACGCGGCGGCGGCGGACCCGACGGTACGCGTGATCATCCTCACCGGCTCGGACCGCTATTTCGTCGCCGGGACCGATATCGGCGAGATGGCGACGATGACGCCGACCTCGCATACCCTGCAAGCCACCGACCGCGTCTTCAATGTGCTGCGTCGCGTAGACAAGGTGCTGATTGCGGCAGTGGAAGGCTATGCACTGGGCGGCGGCTGCGAGCTGGCGCTGTGCTGCGACCTCATCGTCGCCGGCGAGACTGCCAGGCTGGGCCAGCCGGAAATCCGCGTGGGCATCATGCCGGGTGCCGGCGGCACGCAACGGCTGGTGCGCACCATCGGCAAGTACCAGGCCATGAAGCTGGTATTGACCGGCGAAGCGGTCAGCGCACGCGAAGCCCTGACCATGGGCATGGTCTCGGAAGTCTGCGACGACGGCCAGGCGCTGGCGCGCTCGCGCGAACTGGCAAGCACCATTGCGGCCATGCCGCCGCTGGCGGTGCGGGCGATCCGGGAGGTCATGCAGCAGGGTCAGGATATGGCGCTGGACAGTGCGCTGGCGCTGGAACGGCGCGCCTTCCAGATGCTGTTCGACACGCAGGACCAGAAGGAGGGCATGCAGGCGTTCCTGGAAAAGAGAGCAGCGCGCTATCAGGGGCACTGAGCCGCCAGGCAGCGGGCAAAGGCAGTATGGAAGGGTATCAGTCAAAAGTTTGAGCTAACGGATAATTCGGGGATAATTCGTCAATAAACGGCCGAATTATCGCCCAGTGCACCGCCCCTCCCGGCGGCCGCCAAGCTCCCGAAAGCTTTTGATGAAAAACCCGCCCTCCCGCCCCTCCCTCCCTGACCTGGCCGACCCGCGCAAGCTGGCCATCGATTTCAGCCGTAGCGCCGTACCGCGCTACGTCCAGCTGGCCAGTCTGTTCCGCAATCGGGTGGAATCGGGTGATTGGGCAGTCGGCACGCAGATTCCCACGGTCGATGAACTGGCCGAGGAATGCCAGGTGGCCCGCGCCACGGTACGCCAGGCGCTGGACATGCTGGAAGAGGAAAAGCTGATCGCGCGCTACCGTGCCAAGGGCACGTTCGTGATCGGCAAACCGCAGGAGCAGTTCTGGTGCGAGGTGGCCACCGACTGGTCAGGCCAGTTGCTGGCACCGGAAGGTGCCACCATCGAAGTGCTGACCGAGCGCGAGCGGCTGGCGCCTGCGCCGGTGGAGCCGTCGCTGGGCCAGATGGCCGAGGCCTACGAGCACTGGCGGCGCCGCCACTGGCGCAATGGCAAGCCGTATTACCTCGGCGATGTGTATATCGATGCGCGCGTCTGCGCCCGCATCCCGAAGAAGTCCTTCGAGACCAAGACCTCGATGCGCATCTTGCGCGATCTGCCGGGGCTGGAGATCAAGGAGGCACACCAGACGCTGACGCTGGGCTCGGCCGATCCGCTCATTGCGGAACTGCTGCAGATCCCGCTCAATGCGCCGATCGCGTATGTGACGCGCTCGGCGGTAGACCAGGCCGGCCGCGTCGTGTTCGTGGGCCGGGGCATTTACCGGGGCGATGTGATTCGCCTCGACATACGACTGAAGTAACGGTGCACCGATTGCCGTTGCCAGTCATCGACAGATGAGGAAACGGCATGAAACTCCATTGGTCGCCACGCTCGCCCTTCGTGCGCAAGGTGGTCATCCTGCTCAAGGAAACGGGTCTCGAATCGCGCGTGCAGCTGGTGCGTTCGGTGGCCGCCATCGCCACGCCCAATCCGGCCATCATGGCCGACAATCCCCTCTCGCAGATTCCCGCGCTGGTTCTGCCCGGCGGTGAGCCGCTGTACGACTCGCCGGTGATCTGCGAATACCTCGACAGCCTGCACGACGGCCCACGGTTCTTCCCGGCGGCCGGCCCGGCACGCTGGACTGCGCTGCGCCGCCAGGCACTGGGCGACGGCATGCTGTCGGTATTGCTGATCTGGCGCCAGGAACGCATGAAGACGCCCGCCCAGCAACTGGATAGCTGGCTGCAGGCATTTGCGCTCAAGATCGGCACTGCGCTTGACCGTCTCGAAGACGAGGCCCCGGCCCTGGCCGACAGTGGCTTCGACATCGGTCACCTCACCCTCGGCTGCACGCTGTCCTATCTCGATTACCGCTTCGCCGATCTCGACTGGCGTGCCGGCCGCCCGCAACTGGCGAGCTGGCACGCGGGATTCTGCCTGCGTCCCTCGGCACAGGCGACGGTGCCGGACGACGCTGCAGCCTGAACACGGCTGCCCTTCTTTTTCTGCTTTTTGGTTTGATATCGGAGTTCTCATGGCAGGTCCGCTTTCCCACATCAAGGTGCTCGATCTTTCGCGCATCCTCGCTGGTCCCTGGTCGGGCCAGATCCTGGCCGATCTCGGCGCCGACGTCATCAAGGTGGAGCGCCCGCGCGTGGGCGATGACACCCGCAGCTGGGGCCCGCCCTTCCTGCGTGACGCAGAGGGCAACGAAACCCGCGAAGCCGGCTACTACCTGGCCTGCAACCGCGGCAAGCGGTCCATCACGGTGGATCTGAACACGGCCGAGGGCCAGCGCATCATCCGCGATCTGGCGGCGCGCTCGGATATCCTCCTGGAAAACTACAAGGTCGGCACCCTGGCCAAGTTCGGCCTGGACTACGCCAGCCTCAAGCAGATCAACCCCGGCCTGATCTACTGCTCGGTGACCGGCTTCGGCCAGACCGGCCCCAAGGCCGACAACGCCGCCTATGACTTCATGATCCAGGCCATGGGCGGCCTCATGAGCGTCACCGGTGAACGGGACGACCTGCCAGGCGGCGGCCCGCAGAAAGTGGGCGTGCCCATCGTCGACCTGATGACCGGCATGTACACCTCGGTGTCGGTACTGGCGGCGCTGGCGCGACGGGCAGAGACCGGCCTGGGCGACTACATCGATATCGGCATGCTCGACGTCATGGTGGGTTCGGTCGCCAATCAGGGGATGAACTACCTGATCTCCGGCAAGACCCCGCAACGCGCCGGCAACAAGCACCCCAACATCCAGCCCCAGGACGTGTTCGCCTGCGCCGATGGTTACATCGTCCTGGTGGTCGGCAACGATGGCCAGTTCGCCAAGTTCTGCCAGGTGATCGGCCAGGCCGGATGGCCGGCCGACGAGCGCTTCGCCACCAACGGCAATCGGGTGCGCAACAAGGATGTGCTGCTGCCCATGATCACTGAGGTATTGAAGACCCGTGGCATGCAGGAATGGGCCGCGCTGCTGGATGCCGCCGGGGTCCCGTGCAGCCCGATCAACACCATCCCGCAGGTGTTCGAGGACGAACAGGTGAAGCACCGCGAAATGCTGATCCAGATCCCCCACCCTACTGCCGGGTCGGTGCCGCAGATCCGCAGCCCGATGCGCTTTGCCGATGCCGCCTTGCGCTTCGACAAGGCGCCTCCTCTGCTGGGCCAGCATACCGATGAGGTGCTGACCGAACTCGGCTTTGATGCCGCCCAGATCGCCGCGTGGAATGACGCTGGCGTGATCTGAAATCGAACCACGACAAGAACCTGACCGAAACGCCATGCCAAGAATTTCCTTCCCCTCCCCGGAGACCATGAACGCCGAACAGCGTGCGGTCTACGACGATATCGTCAGCGGCCCGCGCGCGCGCCTGGTCGGCCCCTTGAAAGCCGCCCTGCACAACCCGGCACTGGCTGACCGCTGGCAAAAGATGGGGGCCCTGCTGCGCTTCGGCACCAGTATTCCGCCGCGTCATAGCGAACTGGTGATCCTGGTGGCAGCGCGGCGCTGGAACAGCCAGCTCGAATGGGCCATCCATGCGCAGGCAGCGCAGGCCGCCGGCCTGCCGCAAACGGTGATCGATGCGCTGTGCGCATGCCAGGCCCCCATGTTTGCCGACGCCGCCGATGCCCACGTCTACGAATATGCCCGGCAACTGCAGCAGCACGGCAACGTCGATGAGGAGGTGTATCAACACGTGCTGGGTCTCTACGGCGAGGCCGGCATCGTCGAACTGGGCGCCATCCTGGGCTACTACACGATGGTGGCCATGACGCTCAACGTGCACCAGATTCCGGTGCCGGAGGAATATGCAGAACCGCGCCTGCAGGTCGCCACGCAACAGGGCCGGCCGCAGTTGGCCGACTTGCCGCCCGGCCAGCTGAGCCCGGTCAAGGAGCCGCTATCGTGACGACCTCCGGCTTCATCCCCACCGAGACTGAGACACCGCGCATGCCTACGGCGCCGCGTACCTCCCTGCCGGCCCAGGCTTGCGACAGCCACGCCCATGTCTTCGGTCCGTATGCGGCATTTCCGTTATCCACGGCATCGAACTATCCGCCGCCGCTGGCCCCTGCCGAACTCCATGCGCAGATGCTGGCCACGGTAGGTGCAAGTCGCGGCGTGCTGGTGCAACCCGCTCCTTACGGTAGCGATCCGGCCTGCATGCTGGCAGCCATCGCCGCCAGCGCCGGACAGGTACGCGGCATCGCCGTGGCCAGCGCCGACACGCCGCTGGCCACTCTGCAGGCCTGGCATGCCGGCGGCATCCGTGGTCTGCGTTTCGTGGAGATGCTCACCCCTGCCGGTGACAGGTTTGCCGGCAGCGTGGGCGTGGACGATCTGCTGCAGCTGGCACCGGCCATGCGCGAAGCAGGCCTGCACGCGCAACTGTGGGCGCCCTGCGAGGCCTATGCGCAGCTGTTGCCGCAGCTGCGTGCGACCGGGCTGACACTGGTGCTGGACCACATGGCTTGCCTGAAGGTCGAGCGCGGCGTCGATGATCCTGCCTTCCAGACGGTGCTGGCCGCGCTTCGGGACGGTGACGTATGGATCAAGCTGTCGGTCTGCCGGGTCTCCGGTGCGGCCCCCGCCTATGCCGATCTCAAACCCTTCCACGACGCCCTGGTGGCGGCCAATCCGGCGCGCCTGCTGTGGGGCTCGGACTGGCCCCATGTCCGCATGGGGGAGAAGGCACCGGATGTGGGCGCACTCATCGACCTGTTCCACCAGTGGGTGCCGGACGCCGCGGTGCGGCAGCAGATCCTGGTGGACAACCCGCAGACACTGTATGGCTTTGACCAGGCCGGCCGTTAAATTCATGACGAGGGATTCCATGTTCGACTTCACCCAGCTCAATGTCAGACTCGATGGCCATGTCGCCACGCTGACCCTGAATGCGCCGCCGGTCAATGCGCTGACCCGCACGCTCAACGATGAACTGACGATGGCACTGGACGCCATCTCCGAGACCGATGACATTCGCGCCGTCGTGCTGACGGGTGCCGGCAAGGTGTTCTGCGCCGGCGCCGACCTCAAGGGCCGTGCCGAGAACATCCGCCAGCCGGGCGACTTCATGGCGCACTCGCGGCGCACCCGGGAATGCTTCCATGCCGTGCGTGAATGCGCCAAGCCTGTGGTGGCCGCCATCAACGGCGCCGCACTGGGCTCGGGGCTGGCACTGGTGGCCTCCTCGGACATCCTGGTGGCGTCCGAGCAGGCCAGCCTGGGCTTGCCGGAGGTCGATGTCGGCCTGCTCGGTGGTTGCCGTCATGCCATGCGCCTGTTCCCGCATTCCCGCCTGCGCCGCATGGCCCTCACCGGCTACCGGGTCGGCGGCCAGGAGCTGTACCGACTGGGCATCGTGGAAGCCTGCGTGGCGCCCGAGGCCCTGCTGGAGACAGCACTGGAGATCGCCCATGTGATCGCTTCCAAAAGCCCGGTCTCCACGCGCATGGGCAAGCACACCATGAACGTCATCGAAGACCTGAGCCTGCGCGACGGCTATCGCTACGAACAGGACATGACCGCCGCCATCGGCAAGACCGAGGATGCGCGCGAAGCGCAGCTGGCGTTCAAGGAAAAGCGCGCACCGGTCTTCACCGGCCGCTGACCTCTACCGGTGCCGTCCCACCGCTACGCACGAACTTAGCGGCCGGCCCGGAACACCTTCACAAGATTCCACCGCTGCGACCTCGCCGTCGCAGTGGAAGGGACACGTCTCGCCTGCGCCCGGCATCGGGCCGGGCAGCAGACACATATCAACCACAAGGAGGAGCATCCATGTCTTACCCATTGCCATCACAGTTTTCCCGGTCGACAAGGCAGCCTGACACCCGCACATATGCCCGCCAGCTGGCCCTGGGCGCCGCCCTGCTGCTGTCGACCCACGCCGCGTTGGCGCAGTCCGGCGTGACCATCTACGGTATTGTCGATACCGGCTTCGTGCACGAATCCGGTGGCCGCAACGGCTCGGTCAACAAGATCACCGGCGGGATAGGATCGGGTTCCCGACTCGGCTTCAAGGGGACTGAAGATCTCGGTGGCGGCATGGCGGCGCTGTTTGTACTGGAGTCCGGATTCCAGAGCGACACCGGGGCGATGGGCCAGGGCGGCTTGCTCTTCGGGCGCCAGTCCTATGTGGGCCTGTCGGGTTCGCAAGGCACGCTCACGGTGGGCCGCCAGTACACACCGCACTACACCGGCTTCGTGCTGGCCGATCCGTTTGCGGCAGGCTTTGCCGGTAACGCTGCGAACCTGGCGGCGAATTCGGGCAGTCGCATGGACAACACGGTCAAGTACGTGTCACCTTCCTTCGGCGGCGTCTCCGCCGAAGCGGTCTACGGCTTCGGCGAAAACGCCGGTTCCAATGCCATGGGCCGCGCCTGGGGCGGCGCCCTGGCCTATGCCAATGGCGGCCTTTCGCTACGCCTGGCGCACCACAACCGCAACATGGATACGCCCACCGTCCAGCGCAGCGAGAACGCCAAGAACACGCTGCTCTCCGGCAGTTATGACCTGAAGGTGGTCAAGTTCAACTTCGGCTACGGCATCAACAAGGGCTATGGCAGCTCGGCACTCAACAATGCCAATGCCTACGGCCTGGCGGTCGCCCCAACCCCGACCACCGACAGCCGCGACATGATCCTCGGCGTGACCCTGCCCGTGGGACGGCACAAGCTGATCGCCTCCTACATCCGCAAGGATGACCGCACCCGCTTCAACCAGGATGCTTCACAACTGGGACTGGGCTATCTGTATGCGCTCTCCCGACGTACCGAACTGTACACAACGGTGGCCAGGGTCTGGAACAAGAACGGCGCCGGCTACACAGTGGGCAGCGCCATCGAGACCGGCTCGGGCGACATGGCCTGGAATGCCGGGATCAGGCATACGTTCTGAGCAGCACTTGCCTGAGCCCATGCATGGATACGGGTGGGCGGCACGGCAGGCTCCGACCTGCCGTGCCGCCCGCGCCAAGATCGTGACAAGAAAAAGGAGACCCCATGAAGATTGCGATGTTGCTGGCCGCCGTAACGGCATGGCTGGCGTGGAGCGCGCCACTGGCGGCAGCCAATGTACGCAACCATGCCATTGTTCAAGAGGGTGAAACGTCGATCGAGGTCATCGTCGATGAAGCCTCAGGCCCCGATGCCCGGGAGCGCAAGGGAGTGATCGTGCTGCTGCCTTCCTCGCAACGCGGCAGCGAGGATTTCGACACCGTCGCCGAACTCCTGTCCCAGGCCGGTTACCGTGTGCTGCGGCCGCAACCGCGTGGCATCGGTGCCAGCCGGGGAGCACTGGAAGGGATGAGCCTGCACACCCTGGCCGGTGATGTGGCGCTGGCGATCCGGCTGCTGGGCCAAGGTCGCGCCATCGTGGTGGGCCATGCGTACGGACATTACGTGGCCCGGGTCACGGCGCAGGATTATCCCGCACTGGTACGCGGCGTGGTCGTGGCAGCTGCGGCAGCCAAAGGACGGCTCCCGGCGCAATTGAGCGCGGCGCTGGATATCGCTGCAGACCAGCGCAACTCAACCGCGCAGCGGATTGCGGCGCTCAGAGATGCCTTCTTCTACGGACCGTTCGTGTCGCAGTCCTGGCTGGAGGGATGGCATCCAGAACTCGCTTCGGCCTATCGGCAGGCCAGCCGGACGACACCACAGTCGACGTGGTGGCCGTATTCGACCGTACCCATCCTCGACCTGCAAGCGCAGCACGACCCCTGGCGCCCTGCGGCCACCCGCGATGAACTGCGCGACGCCCTGCCCGGCAGGGTGGAGGTGCGGGTGATTCCTGATGCCAGTCATGCGCTGTTTCCGGAACAGCCACAGGCGGTTGCCAGGGAGATTGTGGACTGGGCCGACAGGCTGGCTCGCTAAGGCCTGTTCACAACGCGCAAGGTTCAGCCCGGCAAGGTCGCCATGATGAACATGCGCTGGAACGGCAACAAGGTACTGCCGTCACTGCGAGGCGGATAGGCCAGATGCATCCTGCGCGCATAATCGGCGCGGAAGGCCTGCAGCTGTTCGCCCTTCATCTTTTCAAGGTGGGGCCGCAGGCTGCTGCCGCTGGCCCACTCCAGCACCGGGTCCTCGCCCTTGAGCACATGGAGATAGGTGGTCTGCCAGATATCCAGGCTCGCCACCCGTGGTCGCAGCAGGTCGTGATAGCCGCCCATATCCAGCACATTGCGCCGTTCCGACACGTCACCCAGAACCTCTGCATAGGCCGGCGAGCGCGCCAGTTCCACCTGCGCCAGTCTCAACGGCGCATCGTGCATGACCGGCATCTGCACCGCCAGGCAACCACCGGGATTAAGGAAGGACAACAGCCGTGGGAACAGCTGTGCGTGATCGGGAAGCCATTGGAGGGTCGCGTTGGTGTAGATCAGGTCAAGCTTGTGCTCCGGCGTCCAGTGGTTCAGATCGGCCTGGATGAAGCGACCATGCGGAACGGTCGCGCGCGCCTTGGCCAGCATGTCCTCCGAGCCATCCACGCCCAGCACTTCAGCCTCTGGCCAGCGCTGCTGCAGCAAGGCCGTCAGGTTACCCGCACCGCAACCGAAATCGAGAATACGGGCGGCTGCCTGCAAGGGCAGATGCAACATCAGGTCCAGCGCCGGACGCAGGCGTTCACCGCCGAAGCGCAGATACTGGGCGGCGTCCCACGGAAACTGGGGTTGTTGCGGGTCATGAAGGTTTGGCATGCCTTGCTCCTGATGGGGTCCGTGGATGGGTCACCATCGTATACCTGTGTGCGTGATCTTGCCTGGGAGGGGGTGAGCGTTGGCTTGGGCGGCTTTGCGTGAGCTGGATCCGCAAAGTCATGACAATTGCCTGTAGCCTCAAAAGAAAAAGGGACTTCGATTTCTCGAAATCCCTTTCAGGTACTGGTGGCCCCCCCGTGAGTCGAACACGGCACCAACGGATTATGAGTCCGCTGCTCTAACCAAGCATGAGCTAGGGGGCCAAAAAATCAGCCGGCGATTTTAACATCTTCGCCGGCCAATTCTGACACCCTAATATCAATTCCCTTCCAGGAAGCTCTTCAGCTTGTCCGAACGGGAGGGGTGACGCAGCTTGCGCAGTGCCTTGGCTTCGATCTGGCGGATACGCTCGCGGGTCACGTCGAACTGCTTGCCCACTTCTTCCAGCGTATGGTCGGTCGACATCTCGATGCCGAAACGCATGCGCAGGACCTTGGCTTCGCGCGGGGTCAGCGAGTCCAGGATGTCCTTGACCACGTTGCGCATCGAGGCATGCAGCGCCGCATCGGCCGGGGCCAGCGTGTTGTTGTCCTCGATGAAGTCGCCCAGATGGGAATCGTCGTCGTCACCGATCGGCGTTTCCATGGAGATCGGTTCCTTGGCGATCTTCATGATCTTGCGGATCTTGTCTTCCGGCATTTCCATCTTGATCGCCAGGGTTGCGGGATCCGGCTCGGCACCGGTTTCCTGCAGGATCTGACGCGAGATGCGGTTCATCTTGTTGATCGTCTCGATCATGTGCACCGGAATACGGATGGTGCGCGCCTGGTCGGCGATGGAGCGGGTGATGGCCTGACGGATCCACCAGGTCGCATAGGTCGAGAACTTGTAGCCGCGACGATATTCGAACTTGTCCACTGCCTTCATCAGACCGATGTTGCCTTCCTGGATCAGGTCCAGGAACTGCAGGCCACGGTTGGTGTACTTCTTGGCGATCGAGATCACCAGACGCAGGTTGGCCTCGGTCATTTCACGCTTGGCCATGCGTGCCTTCTTCTCACCAGCGCCCATCTTCTTGTTGATGGCGCGCAGGTCAGGCAGCGGCAGTACCACGCGGGCTTGCAGGTCGATCAGCTTCTGCTGCAGTTCCTTGATGGCCGGGACGTTACGGCTGAGCACGGTGCTGTAGTCGTGGTTGGCGGCGACTTCGCCGTCCACCCAGTCGAGGTTCACTTCATTGCCGGGGAAGACCTTGATGAAGTGGGCGCGCGGCATGTTGCACTTGTTGACGGCCACGTCCAGGATCTGGCGTTCGACGGTGCGGACTTCATCCACCTGCGCGCGCAGGGTGTCGCACAGCTTCTCGACGATCTTGGCGGTGAAGCGGATGCCCAGCAGCTCGTTGGAAATGATTTCCTGCGCCTTGACGTAGGGCTTGGAGTTGTAGCCCTCCTTTTCGAAAGCCTTGCGCATGTTCTCGAACTGGGTGCCGATGACGGCGAACTTGCCCAGCGCGTCGCGCTTCAACTGTTCCAGCTGTTCGGCGGAGAAGCCGGCAGCGCCGGAACCGCTGTTCTCGCTTTCCTCTTCTTCGTCTTCTTCCTCGTCTTCTTCCGCTTCTTCGTCGTCCTCGTCGGAGTCGGAAGCGGCGGCGTCGACCTGCTGTTCGCTTTCGTTGGGATCGACCAGGCCATCGACGATTTCGTCGACCTTGATCTCATCCTTGGAGATGCGGTCAGCGGCAGCCAGGATCTCGGCGATCGTGGTCGGGCAGGCGGAGATGGCCTGGATCATGTCCTTCAGGCCGTCTTCGATGCGCTTGGCGATCTCGATTTCGCCTTCGCGGGTCAGCAGCTCGACCGAACCCATTTCACGCATGTACATGCGCACCGGGTCGGTGGTACGGCCGAAGTCGGAATCGACGGTCGACAGGGCGGCTTCGGCGGCGGCTTCGGCGTCGTCATCGCTGGCGACGTTGGCCACGTTGTCCGACAGCAGCAGGGTTTCGGCGTCAGGGGCGTGCTCGTAGACCGAGATGCCCATGTCGCTGAAGGTGCCGATGATGCCTTCGATGGCTTCCGGATCGACGATGTTCTCGGGCAGGTGGTCGTTGATTTCCGAGAAGGTCAGGAAACCACGCTCCTTGCCGAGCTTGATCAGGGTCTTCAACTTCTGGCGACGGCGCTCCAGCTCTTCTTCGCTGGCTTCGGTGTCGGAAGAGAAGGCGTCCTTCAACAGGGCCTTTTCCTTGGCCTTGCGGTCCTTGGCCTTGGCCTTGTCGGCAGCCTTCAGTTCAGTACGCTCGATGGTGTTGAGCGCGGCGACTTCGTCGCTCTCGGGCTGGAATTCCTTGGGCTTGCGGCCACGACGGCCCGGCACCTTGACGCTCGGCAGCACATAGCCGGACGTGTCGATGGCTGCCAGGGCGGCAGCATCAGTGGTTTGACTTACGCTCGACGCGGCAGTCGCGCTGACGTCTTTGCCTTCGACCTGTGCGGCTTTGGTGGTCTTGGCGGTCTTGGTTTCGGGTTTCTTGGTGGTCACGGAAGTCTTCGTCGCTTTCACAGAAACCGCTTGTTCGGCGGCTTGAGGTAACTTGTTGGCTGGCGTTGCAGTACCCTTGGGCGCTGCGGCGCGGGCCGGCTTGGCGGCAGTTGTCTTGACTGTCGTCTTTTTCGGCGTCGCTGCTGCTGCAGTCTTTGCCGTGGGTTTTACGGTGCTGGCTGCCGTCGCAGTCCCCTTGACTGGCGATTTGGCGGCCACCGCCTTGGTGGGCTTGGTAGCGGCGGTGGATTTTACCGCCGTTGCCGGCTTGCTGCTCTTTGTCGACGCTGCTGGAGTTTTCGCGGGTTTCTTCATTGCATTTGCCATAGAATCAACTGCCAATTGAGAATTCACTCATTGCGCCAATCAAGTCATGCTAATGATGCAACTCCGGTACCGATTTCCCGGTAGACTCCGGCTGCACGCGCAACGTTCCTTTTTACCGGCGGGCCATCGATCTGGAAAGCAGGCAGTCGTGCCATTCCCGATCCGGCAGGCGATACCGCTGTCTGCCGGCCTTCATCCCGATGCGCCGGGGTGAAGACATGGTGCCGCAGGGTGGGGATGCAAGAGCCATCCGGCGGAACTAAAGCCCTATAGTATAGCACAGATGGGGCTCTTTTCTCCGGGATCAAGCCGCGATATTCGGCCATTCGCCAGCGATCCGGCGGACAAATCACGGCAATTTGCATGGCTTTACCGTGTTTTCCGGAAACCTGCCCTGCCAGCTCCTGCGACCCTGCCATCGATGACCTGGGTCACCGATGTCCATCCTCCTGTTTCAAGCGCGTCGCCCCACTCCCCAGCAGCTACTCATCAGCCCCTGGCGACGGCGGCCCATCCTCATCCCGCCACGGCGGCACCGCCGGTCTGGCGCTTGAGCCATTCCTTGCGTTGCATCAGCTCGCGATAGCGGTTGCGCTCTTCCTCGGTGCGCAGGTTCGAGGTCACCAGCATCTGCATCTCCTCGTCGAGGGCGCGGATCCTGGCCTGGCGGATGGCGCCGGCCATCTCGGCCCGCACCACATCGAATTCGGATTCCGATTCGGCCGCGATTTCCGCGATCATCGAATCGAACTCGGGGCCACCCTCGCGCAGATGCTCGACCAGGGCGGCGAAATTGGCCTGCTCGCCCATGCTCTGGGCGGCGCCGACCAGTTGTCCGAGCATCTCGGCCTGGTCCGGAGCGATACGGGCGATGGCTTCCAGCGCGCCGGCATCAAGGTCGGCCGACAACTGCGGATGCGCCACCAGCAGGCGCATGATCTGGCGCGCCAGGCCAACCGGCGCGGTACGCTTGCTGCGCGGCGGTGCGGCGCGTACGCGGGCGACCGGTTTTTCCAGTTCAAACAATGCCTCAAGCTCGGCCGCGGTTGACTGCGTGGCCTGGGCGATGCTGCGCACGATCTGCAAGCGCAAGGCCGATGCCGGCAGGGCCTGCAGCATGGGCTTGGCCGCAAACTGTGCATGGGCGCGGCCTTCCGGGGAGCGCAGGTCGTTCTCGCCGATGATTTCCCGCAGCAGGAACTGCGACAACGGCAGCGCTTCGCGAATCTGTTCCTCGAAGGCCGGGGCACCCATCTCGCGCACGTAACTATCGGGGTCATGTTCCTTGGGCAGGAACAGGAACTTGATGGTCTTGTTGTCCGAGGCATACGGCAGGCAGGCCTCCAGCGCGCGGCGCGCGGCACGGCGGCCGGCGTTGTCGCCGTCGAAGCTGAAGATCACCTGGTCGGTCTGGCGCAACAGCTTTTGCACATGGATCGGGGTGCAGGCCGTTCCCAGCGTGGCCACCGCTTGCGGGAAGCCCAACTGGGCCAGCGCCACCACATCCATATAACCTTCGGTCACCAGCGCATAGCCGGCCTCGCGAATCGCCTGGCGCGCCTCGAACAGGCCGTACAACTCGCTGCCCTTCTGGAACAGCGGGGTTTCGGGCGAGTTCAGGTACTTGGGTTCACCCCCATCCATCACGCGACCGCCAAAGCCGATCACCTGGCCCTTGGTATTGCGGATGGGGAACATGACGCGGCCCCGGAAGCGGTCATAACGCTTGCGGTGGGCGCCGCCCTCTTCGCTCTTGTCGATCACCAGGCCCGATTCGACCAGGGCCTCGTTCTCGTAATCGGGGAAGACCTGACGCAGGCTGTCCCACTCGTCGGGCGAATAGCCCAGGCCGAAGCGGGCGGCGATCTCGCCGGTCAGGCCTCGCCCCTTGAGATAGTCGATGGCAATCTGGGCGCCACGCAGCTGGTGCCGGTAAAAGTCATTGGCGCGCGTCATCACATCCGACAAGGCCATGCTCTTGGCCTGCTTTTCCTGGCGCTGGGCCAGGGGGATGCTGTCTTCGCGCTCGGGCACCACCATGCCCACGTTCTGGGCCAGATCCTTGACCGCTTCCACGAAACCCATGCCGGAATACTCGATCAGGAAACTGATCGCGGTACCGTGCGCGCCACAGCCGAAGCAGTGATAGAACTGCTTGGTCGGGCTGACGGTGAAGCTGGGGGATTTCTCGTTGTGGAAGGGGCACAGGCCCATGAAGTTGGCGCCACCCTTCTTCAGCTGCACGTAACGTCCCACCACGTCGACGATGTCGACGCGGTTGAGCAGGTCCTGGATGAACGACTGTGGAATCACCTGGGTTGCGGACGAATGGACGGAGCCAGTGGCAAGAAGGGCGGCAGCCCGATCAGGACGCCAGCGCGGCCTTGACCAGCGCGGACACGGCCGTCATGTCGGCACGACCGGCCAGCCTGGGCTTCAACACGCCCATGACCTTGCCCATGTCCTGCGGACCGGCGGCACCCGTGGCGGCCACGGCAGCCTGTACCTCGGCCTTGATCTCGTCATCCGACAGGCTGGCCGGCATGTAGGCCGCCAGCACCGCCAGCTCGGCCTTTTCGATGTCGGCCAGATCCTGGCGACCACCGGCTTCGAACTGGGAGATGGAATCCTTGCGCTGCTTGACCATCTTGTCGATGATGGCCAGCACGTGGGCGTCGGTCAGTTCGACGCGTTCATCGACTTCCTTCTGCTTCATCGCGGCGGTCAAGAGGCGGATGGTGCCCAGCTTGCCCATTTCCTTGGCGCGCATGGCCGCCTTCATGTCTTCCGTGATCTGCTCTTTCAAACCCATGGGGTACTCCGAAGATGAGGTGGATGAGTATTCTGCAATCTGGCGCCATCCCGCATCCAGTGTTCCAGGCGGCAAGGTGGCCGCCTGTCATAGGATCGTAGAACATGGATGGGCTTATCGCCAGCCCGAATCGCTGCCTTTGCTTCATATCTGGGGTTTCAGAGAAGAAAATCCAGGACGGGCAGGCTCAAGGTGACGAACCAGCGAACAAATGAGGAAAAAAGCGAAAACCCGCTGCGGACCAACACCGGAGCGGGTTTACACATCGGCCGCACCTGGGCGCGGCAGAAAATTCTTAGTACAGCTTCTTCGGCAGCTGTTGGCTGCGGATGCGCTTGTAATGACGCTTCACGGCAGCAGCCAGCTTGCGCTTGCGCTCAGCGGTCGGCTTTTCGTAGAACTCGCGTGCGCGCAGTTCGGTCAGCAGACCGGTCTTCTCGATGGTGCGCTTGAAGCGACGCATTGCAACTTCGAACGGCTCGTTCTCTTTAACGCGAATAGTGGTCATGTAAATTCAAACCAAAAAGGTTAGGTTGGATAGCAAAGAAAGCGATTGTAGCAGTACTGATACCCGATTGGAAGGCCAAACGTGGCATTTTTTCCACCCCGCCAGTAAAAAACGGATAAGAATCAGTCACTTATCACAGTCAAGATGATGCTTCACCTGAAGTCAAGGGAAGCGGACGAAAAATTCCGCCCTTGCCATCTACAACGTCAGCAACCTCACCACCAACTTCGCCTCACACCGCCGAACCGGCCGCCACACCCGAGGCCCAGGCCCACTGGAAGTTGTAGCCACCCAGCCAGCCGGTGACATCGGTGGCCTCGCCGATGAAATGCAGGCCCGGCACCTTGTTGGCCATCATGGTCTGTTGTGACAGCTCGCGGGTATCGACGCCACCCAGGGTGACCTCGGCCTTGCGATAGCCTTCCGAGCCGCTGGGGACGATCACCCAGCGGTTCAGGGAGTCGCCCAGCTTCTTGAGTGCCTTGTCCGGCATGTCGGCAATGCGCGCGCCGGCATCGAAGCCATGGATCTGGAGCCAGCCCTCGGCCAGGCGGTTGGGCAGCCATTGCGCGAGCAGGTTGCCCAGGTTCTTCTTGAGCGTCCCCTTGCCCTCGATCAGTGTCTCGGCCACATCCAGTTGCGGCAGCAGGTTCAGGCTCAGCGGCGCGCCCGGCTTCCAGAAGCTGGAAATCTGCAGGATGGCCGGGCCGGACAGGCCACGGTGGGTAAACAGCAGGTCTTCCAGGAAATAACCCCGCTCCTTCTTCACTCCGGTTTCCACTTCCACCTCCAGGGCGATGCCGGCCAGCTCCACCAGCGATTGCCAGCCCTTGCCATCGAAGGTCAGCGGCACCAGCCCCGGGCGCGGTTCGATCAGCTTGAGATCGAACTGGCGGGCGATGCGGTAGGCGAAATCGGTGGCGCCGATCTTGGGAATGGACAGTCCGCCGGTGGCGATCACCAGGCTCGCCGCCTGGATTTCGCCGGCACTGGTGGCGATGCGGAACAGCTCTCCGCTCTTGCCGACCTCATGCACGGTGCAGGGCATGCGCCAGCTGACGTTGCCGGTCTCGCATTCGGCCTTGAGCATGGCAATGATGTCCTCGGCTGAATCGTCGCAGAACAGCTGACCCTTGTGCTTTTCGTGAAAGCCGATGCGGTGGCGCTTGACCAGTCCGATGAAGTCCTGTGGGGTATAGCGCGACAGGGCGCTGCGGCAGAAATGCGGATTCTGCGAAAGATAATGCTGTGGCCCGGCGCCCACATTGGTGAAATTGCAGCGACCGCCCCCGGAGATGCGGATCTTCTCGGCCAGCTTGCCGGCATGGTCGATCAGGACCACGCGCCGGCCACGCTGGCCGGCCACGGCGGCGCACATCATGCCGGCCGCGCCGGCGCCGATGACGGCGACATCAAAATGCTTGGGGGAATGGTGGTTCATGCTGGCTCCGGCACGCATCTCGGTGCAGCCCGAGGTCGCTTCAAAAGCCGTGATTGTCGGCGATCCCGGCCCTTGCGCACAAGAGCCAGGAAACAACGATCACAAAGACAAGGGGCCGGCATCTTGCGACACCGGCCCCCTGCCTTCTCGCCGCCGTCCCCTGTGCTCTGCAATCACCCGGGCGGGCGGACACCTCAACTCCAGCTCACCGCCTTGCGGTGGAAATCATGGATAGCGACATATCGGTTACTGGAAATACGGCGGCGGCTCCACGCCCATCCACAACTCCGAGGACAGCCGCATCATGTCATTGAGCGATCCGCGCTGGGCGAACATCTGGCGCAGCCAGTTGGCGTCCGAGAGCCGGTCATGCGCAATGCGACGCAGGCGCACGATGGTCTGATGCTCGGCCTCGTTGGCCACGTAGGGTTCCAGCAACTGCAGCTGCTGCAGCAGATGTTCGAAGATGGGCAGCTTGCGCGACTGCGAAGGCGTGGCGCCATGCAATGCCAGCTGACCGTTCAGGCCAAAACGGCTGGCCTCGAACCGGTTGAACTGGTACAGCAGGTAGAAATCGTCACCCACCACGAAGGGCCGTTCAGTCAGGATCCAGCGTGCCAGCAGCTGGGCATAGGCGCCCAGGTGTGCCGCATGCTCGATGGTCAGGGGCGTATCGCAGACGCGGATTTCCACGGTGCCGTATTCCGGCTTGGGACGGATGTCCCAGTAGAAATCCTTCATGCTGGCGATGATGCCCATCTGGTGCAATTCATCGTAGTAGGTCTCGAACTCGGCCCAGCGGGTGTGGACCGGGGCCGTGCCCGACAACGGGAAGGCGCGTACCACATTGCTGCGCGAGGAATCGAACTTGGTGTCGGCCCCCTGATAGAACGGCGACGCCGCCGAGAGTGCGATGAAATGCGGCACGTAACGCGAGAAGCCGTGCGTGAGGTACAGCGCATCGTCGCCATTCTCCACCCCGATGTGGATGTGCTGGCCGAACACCGTGAAGGTCTTGGCCAGGTAGCCGTATTTCTCGTGCAGGTAATGGAAACGCTCGCTGGGCGTGATGCGCTGTTCATTCCAGTGCTGGAAGGGATGCGCGCCACCGCCGGAGACGTCGATGTTGAGGTATTGCGCGCCCTTGTTCAAGGCGGCGCGCAAGCCCTTGAGCTCTTCGATCAGTTCATCGACGCGGGTATGGATGCCCGAATTGAGCTCGATCATGCCTTGCGTCATTTCCAGCTTGATCTGCTTTTGCAGGTCGCGCGGCTCGATCCAGTTCAGCAGATCGACCGCATCGCTGGCCAGGTTGTAGTTGCGGCGGTTGACCAGTTGCAGTTCCAGCTCGATGCCCATGGTAAAGGGCGTGGAAGAACCGAACGGCAGGATGCCGGCGCTGCCCTGCGGACCGGCCACGTGGGCCTGGCTCGCAGCGGCGTCTTGTTCATTGCGGATCAGTGTCTCGGTATTCATTCGCGTCCACTCTCTCCAGATTTGATCAGGGCAAACTGTGTCGCCACCGGCCCCAGGAATTCCAGGACCACCATGCTGCCCGCCAGCAGCGGCAGCACATTGGCCGTGGTGTGCGGGTACAGCGAAGACACCGTCTGCATCAGGCCCACGCCGACCTCGGTCATGGGCAGGGTACCCAGCGTGAGCAGGCCGGCCTGGCGCCAGTTCATGCGTGCAAAGCGGGCGAACAGGAAGATGCCCAGCCCCATCGCCAGGAAGCGGGCTGCGATCAGGATCAGCACCGAGAAACCCAGCAGGCCCAGGTCCGACAGCTTCATCGAGGCCCCCACGGTGACGAATAGCATCACCACGAACAATTCATTGGCGACGCCGAATTCCAGCTCCATCAGATCGAACTGGCGATCCAGGTTCTTGGAGAGGATGGCGAAGATCAGCATGGTCAGCATCACCGGCAGGTGCAGCGCATGCGCCACACCGATGGCCAGCGCGATCACCGAGATCACCAGCACGAACTGCGAGCTGTTCTCGCGACCCAGCAGGCGTGCCAGCGGCATCATCAGCCAATAGGTCAGGTAGGCCAGGACCGCCGAGCCCACCAGCGAATACAGGGTGTGCTGGATCAGCGTGGCCACCGGCGTGCCGGCCTCGTGCGCAATCACCGGCAAGAGCGCATAGGCGGCCAGCACGGCGACGAAGTTGTTCAAGGCCGTCATGGCGGCGAGCCGGCGCGTGACCTGGCCTTCGGCCTTGAGGTCGCGCAATACCACCAGCACCACGGCCGGAGCCGTAGCGATGGCCATCACGCCACCCAGCAGCGCCATCACCGAATCGGTACCGAACCAGGTCAGCGCAATGCTGACGAAGCCGAAGCACAGCACCGCCGACACGGCCACGGTGATCATCAGCCACTTCTCGCGACGCAGCCAGCCGATATCGACATAGCGACCCAGCTGATACACCACCAGTGCCACGGCGATGTCGGCAAAGATGTTGGTGACCTTGAGCACTTCGCCCGAAAGCAGGTTGAAGCCGCCCGCACCGAGCAGGAAACCGACCAGCAGATAACCCGTGATGCGTGGCACCCATGGGGACTTGGAAACTACGTAGCCCGCGATCAGCCCGAACAGCAGCAGACCGCCGAATACCAGCAAGGCATTCCATTGCAGCGTCTGTGCGAGGGTGAAAGACGGAAGAGCCCACTCCATATCTCCTCCTGTAGAACGATTAGGTTGTTGGAACCGCGCCCGGTGCGGGGACCGGACGGGGACCATGCGTGGATCGCATGAGCGTGCAAGCGTGCGAGCGTGGATAGCCGGATCGGCCTGGCGATGCATGACTACCCGATGCGATCGGTCCCGGATTGATCAACGCGGATTTACTAACAAAACCACGTTGCCAACAATCACGGAGCACCGAAGATATCACTCTTGCCCTCTGCGATGATCTTTTTTATCTTACAACGGAAAATTTAAACTTCCTGATTTGATGTTTATTGAATTTCTGGAACTTATCCGAAGCGCATGGAGTGGATGACGGTAGTTGGGGGAGCCTCAATGTTCCACCAGTGTGCCATCTGCGGTAATCAGCGCAGACCTGATTCGCATGTCAGAAAAGACCGACACGAGCGCGCTGCGATAGCGCGCCAGCTGTGCGGCGTAATCGGCGCGTTCGCTATCGAGCAGGCGCCGCTTGTAGTCGAGCACCCAGACTTCATCCTCGAACATCACGACCCGGTCCAGGCGCATCACACCGCTGGTGGAAACGATCTCCATCTCGTTGCGCGCCCAGCGGTGCAGGGCCGGATTGAAGAAGCGTTCCAGTTGCGGCTGCGCCAGCATCTGGCGCGCCTGCGCATGCACCACCTGCGCCATCTCCGCCGACACACCCAGCCAGCGCACCAGCACCGGTGGCGCGGGCAGCACCAAGGGCCAGGCCTGGGCATGGGTCAGGCGTTCCAGCAGCGCGTGCAGGGCCACGCCTTCATCGATGGCTTCGCTGGCGACCAGGGTGCCGTCTTCGGCAACGACGGTCGGCGTTTCGGCCTCGCCAGGGCCAGAGCCAGAGCCAGTGCCCGCACCGAACAGCGACAACGGGACCGGCCGCGGCTCGAACAGCGACAGCTCGAAGCGCTCTTCCAGCACTGCCGCCTGCGCGCCCTGCACCGCCTCCTCGCTGATCTCGCGCACCGGGGCATCGCTGGCGAAGAGGCGCTCGTACCAGCTGCCGGCCACCATACCGCCCTCCCCCGCGCCACGGGTGCCGGCCACGCCTGACACCAACAGCAATTGCTTGGCGCGGGTGACGGCGACGTAGAGCAGGTTCCAGTCTTCCTGCTGACGCAGGGCATCCTCTTCGTCGAACAGGCGCTGACGCGCCGCGCCACGTTCGCTACGACGGCCGAAGGCGGAGAAATGCGTCGGCGCATCCTGGTCCTGCGGCCATTCGCAGATGATGCCCAGGTTGTCTTCCACCGATTCGCTGTGATTGGCATCCAGGATCGCCACCACCGGCGCCTCCAGCCCCTTGGCGCTGTGTACGGTGAGGATGCGCACGGCATCGGCACTGGCATCCACGCTGGCCTCGTCGGGCGCATCGCCACCGGCACTGCGCTGCAACACGCGCAGCGCGTCGATGAACTTGGGCAGGCTGGGATAACGTCCGGCATCCATGTTCAACGACAGCTCGACGAAGGCGGCGATATTGCCCAGGGTCTGGCTGCGCGTCAGCGGCGAGGCGTACTGGGCATAGCGCGCAACCAGGTCGCCCTGGTGCAGGATCATGTCCAGCAGATCATGCACCGGCAGGTGCGGTGCCGCCTGCAGCCAGCGTTGCAACATGCCCGTCGCGCGCACCAGCGCGGCCGAGGCCACACCTTCCTGCTGCATGGCCAGCATGTGCTGCCACCAGTGACCGCCATCGGCCTGTGCGGCACGGCGGGCGATCTGTACCAGATCGTCGTCGGCCGCGCCGATGATGGGACTCTTGAGGACGTGCGCCAGCGCCCGCGTGTCGTTGGGGGTGATGAGGAAGGTCAGCAGCGCGATCAGGTCGGCGATCTCCAGCGACTCCAGCAGACCACCGCGCTTGTCCGAGATGAAGGGGATGCCGGCTGCGCGCAAGGCACTTTCATAGGCCGCCAGGTGGCTGCGCTTGCGCACCAGCAGCATGATGTCGCTCCAGCGCATGGGCCGGGTCGACTTGCCCTCCACCACCGGCACTTCGCGGCTGGCCTTGAGCAGCGCCTGCGCCAGCGCCTGCCCCTCCAGCAGGCGACGGGCATCGTCTTCCTCGCCGCGTGCCGTGGTCAGTGGATTGCGCCAGGCGATCGCGGGCGCCGGGTCACTGGCGTCGGCGTCCTCGTCGTTGACGTTTTCTGCACCTTCCTCCTGCCGCACCAGCGGCAGGCGCCACACCTCGCCTCCCTCCAGGCCCAGCGTGGTCTGCTGGGCGAACAGCGGATTGCCGCCGCGCACGAATGAGCGATTGAGCACCTCGACCACGGCGCTGGCATTGCGCCGCGTCTGGTTGGCGCGCAGCACGGCCGCGCCCTGCGCGCGCAACAGGTCACGCGCCGCCACGAACACCCGGGGCTCGGCGCGCCGGAAGCGATAGATCGATTGCTTGGGGTCCCCCACCACGAACACGCTCGGTTGCGCCGCATCGCCACCATAGGCACGCAGCCAGGAACGCACGATGCTCCATTGCAGCGGGTTGGTGTCCTGGAATTCGTCCAGCAGGATGTGCTTGTAGCGGGCATCCAGCCGGGTCTGCAGGTAGGCGGCGCTGGCCTCGTCGTTGAGCAGGCGATAGGCCTGCCATTCGAGGTCGGCGAAGTCCAGCACGCGCTGTTCCGATTTCACTTCCTGATAGCTGTCGAGATAGGCGCGGCCGGCGATGAAGAGGGCGCCATTGAGCTGCAGTACCTGTTTTTCCTTGCTGCGTCCCTGCAACTTGCGCAACTCGGTGCCGACGGCATTGAATTCGCTGTCGAAGGCCTCCAGCGCGGCATCCTCGCTCACCTGGAAATGCTGCACCACTGCCGCCAGCAGGGATTTCACCTTGCCGTTCTTGCGCGACTTGTCCTTGTCGTCGAAGAACTGGCTGTACAGCGCGTCGAAGTGCGCCAGCGCCGGCCCGGCAGTCAACGCCGATTCGATGGCCACGGCCCGGGTCTTGTTGGCGGCACCGCCCCGCCCCAGCAGGATGGCGATGCGACTGGCGCGGTCCACCAGGGCAGCGTCATCCCACAACGACAGTCGTGCGTCGCGCAGCGCATCCTCGCCGCAGAGGGCTTGCAGCCACAGCAGCGGGGTCGGCGCATCGATCTCTTCACCGTCGTCGCCATCGTGCTGGGTCGCGGCCCACCATTCGGCACGCTTGTCGATGAAGGCGTCCAGCAACTGGCGGGAATTGAAGTCGCCGGCCAATTCATACAGTTCCAGCAAGGCAGCCTTGATGCGCTCGCCCTCGGGGTTGCGCAGCTTCTGCATGAAGCGGCGATAGGCCTCGTCCAGCAGCTCGCCATTCTTCTCGGTCAGGGTATAGCCATGCGGCACGCCCGAGGCCAGCGGCGCGATCTGCAGCAGGCGCGCAAACCAGCTATGGAAGGTGTCGATGGACAGGCTCTGTTCGGACGACAGGATGCGCTCATACAGGCCGCGCGCCACCGGCAGCAACCGCGACAGATCGGCCTCGGCCACGCCGCGCTCGCGCAGCAGTGCGGCGGCCCCGGCCTCATCGGCCAGCGCCAGTTCATGCAAGAGCTCCATCAGGCGCTCGCGCATCTCCTGCGCGGCCTTGCGGGTGAAGGTGATGGCCAGCAGTTCAGGCGCCTGGGCGCCCGCGAGCAACAGGCGCAGCATGCGTGCCACCAGCAGCCAGGTCTTGCCGCTGCCGGCGCAGGCTTCCACCACCACCGAGTGGCGCGGATCGCAGGCGGCGCGGGTGAACTGGGCGGCCTCGACGGCAGTGCCGTCGATCTCGTAGGCCGCCGGAGCGGGTTTCTTCATCTCGCCGGTGCTCACAGCCAGGCTCCCTTGCGGCAGAGGCCGCGCATATCGCAGTACTGGCATACCGATTCGATGCCATTGGCCGGTAGCGGCGCGCCCTGCGCCACCTGATGCAGGGTGGTGGTGATCTGTTGCTTGAGCATGTCTTGCTTGCGGAGGAAATCAGGGGCGGCGGCGTCGCCGGTCTTCTTGTCGCTGCCCAGTTCGAGGGCCACGTAATGGGCGTGCTCTATCGCACCACCGGCCAGCAGGCCATAGAAGGCCAGTTGATGATCATCCTCTTCCTTGACCTTCTGCCTGAGGCTGGCGACGCTGCGGGTCTTGTAGTCCAGCAGGGCGCGCTCGCCCTGCGCATTCTGATCCACCCGATCCAGGCGACCATACAGTTCGATGCCGCCATCCTGCCAGGACAGCGCTTGCGACTGCGACTGCTCACCGAAGACGAACTGCCAGCCATCGGCCTCGCGTTCATTGGCCCAGAGCAGGTAGGCTGGCATCACCTTCTGCCAGCGGGCGTGGAAGGCCAGCGCCGCAGGATGACGCTGCATCTCGCGCTGGAACACCTCTTCCGAGATGCCGGCCAGCAGAGCGGGACGTGCCGCCAGCGGCGTGGCCTGCTCACGCAGGTGGGCGTGGTAGCGATGCAGGATTTCATGCAACCAACTGCCGTAGTCGCGCTTTTCGGGCAGGTCGGAGAGCTCGTCCATCACGGCCACGCGCAACATGCGCGCCGCGAAGAACTGGTAGGGGCAGGCCAGGAAACTGCCGAAGCCGCTGGCCGACAGGCTGGACGGCAACAGCTCCGGGGCGCTCGGTGCCGGCATGGATGAACGCTGCGCCTGCAGCTTGCGCAGCGGCGCCTGCCAATGCACATTGCGCAACGGCGCCATGCCCTGCTGCGCCAGCTTCAGTTCCAGGCGCTGTATCCAGGGGCTGACCGGGTTGGGTTCTCCGTCCTGATGGGTCTGCCAGCACAGCACCACCTCGGGATTCACGCACAGCAGTTCGGTCAGGTCGCGCAGTTGCTGGCGCTGGCGTTCGCCGCGCGTGACCAGGTTCAGTTCGCGCCGTACGGCATTGGAAAAGAACAGCGTTTCCTGCGGTGGCGATGGCAGGTGCGCGGCATCGGCACCGATCACGAGTACCGCATCGAAGCGACGCAGGCGGGCGCCATTGAGCGGCAGCATCACCACCCGCCGATCCTTGATGGGCGGCATGTAGGAAGTGGCATCGAGGCGCAGGTTCAGCAGTGCACGCCACTCGGCAAAGGAGAAACTGTCTTCCAGGCCACCTTGCCCGGCGGCGATGTCGTCCAGCATCAGGAGGCATTGTTCGCCCGCGCCATCGTCGCGCAGTGCGTTCTCCATGCCCAGGGCCTGACACAGGGCGCGCTGGGTGTCACACCATTGCGCCAGGGTCTTGCGACCGCCGAAACGGGCGGCCTGGCGGGCCAGCAAGGTGATGCAGGCGAGGTCGGCGCCATCCTCCGCCTGCGCGAAGGCCGATTGCAGGGCTTGCCAGTCACCGGCGATATTGGCGCGACGCAGGCGGGCTTCGATGCGCATGACGCGATCGGCGCGGTCCGGGTCATCGGGAAAGACGAAGGGCGACTTCAGCAGGTCCAACAGGGCATTGGTCTCGCCACGGGCCGACACCAGATCGTTCCAGGCCGCCAGCGCGGCAGCGGCGCGGGTGGTGGAGAGCTTCCAGCCGGTCTCGTCGGCCACGGCCACTTCGGCGCGTTCCAGCAGGGCTCGCAGACGGCGTGCGGTGACCCGATCCTGGGCGACGATGGCGATCTCGCCCTTGCCCTGCTCCAGCCAGCGCAGCACGATCTGTGCGCTCTGCACGGCCGCGCTCTCCAGGTCCGGCGCCGGACAGAGCAGCGGGAGCGGCAGCGCGGGAGCCTTGACCGTGGCCGGGTCCGGCAGGGAGGCCGGTTCGAGGAAGGCCGGCGGTACGCCTTCATCCTCGGCCACCAGTTCTTCCCATGCCGCCAGATAGACGGGATGCAATGGCGCGATGGCCTGGCGGCTCCAGTCGAGGGTGACGATGCGTACCGGCTGATGCCTGGCATAGGTGGCCAGGAAGGCCGCGTCCAGCGGTTCCGGGGCAGTGGGGCTGACCCACACCAGCGGCAGGCTGGCGCGTTCGGCCAAGGCCAGCATGGCGTCAAAGCGCTGCACGATGCGGTCGTTGGCATCCAGCTGGGTCTTCCAGACCTGCCACACCAGCGCGGCCTCGTCGGACAACATGCCATGCGCCGACGGCGCCAGCGGTTCCAGTAGTTGGGCCAGGGCCTGCGCCCAGCGGCCGACAGCGGCCTGCTCACCCTCGGCGCTGGCACGGATCTCGGGCAAGAGCGCCAGCGTCAGCTCGTCCGACAACGCCAGCAGGGTGTGTGCCAAGGGCAGGAGATCGGCATTGCGACGCGCGGAAAACATATTCTTCAACCAGCCGTGCTCGCGCAACTGGGCGTAGAGCTGCATCAGGCGTTCGCTCTCGGACGGCGGTGCGCTCTCGCCCGGGACCTGCATGGCCAGCAAGCCCGAGAGGGTATTGATGCGCGGTGCGATGAAGGGCCGGCGCAGTTCGCGCGCCAGCGCCGCCTTGAAGTTCTGCGCGTGGGAGAAGGCCGGCACCATCAGCTGCACGCCCGAGAAATCCAGCGCTGCGGCGGCCTGCGTCTCGCTGTGCAGGGCCTGGCCCAGTGGCTGGCCTTCGCGCAGCAACAGACGCACGGCCTGTTGCCAGAAGTCGGGAGTGGGAGCGATCGGGACGGTGGCTGACAGCATGCGTTCTCGGGATTGAATCAGGGCGATTGAGGAAACCAGGGCGCCAGGTCAGCGCCACATCGGGCGAGCACAAGGCCCCTTCCAGGGCTGGCGGCGATTGTATTTTTCTCTCGAAGCAAGAGATATTTTCAATCGCAGTGCGCCCCGGACTGCTGCGCATTGTATGCCAGCAGGTCCTGGCGCTTGCGCATTTTTTGCCGGCAGATCGCCTGCAAAGCCGCGTCGGCACTCGTCGGCCAGCCTGCAGCCGGCGTGAGGACGAGACACAACAAGCCCGGGCCGCTGCGTCTACACATTCCCTCAAAATGGGTTATGATTGTTCCTGTACCCCGCCGCTTACCCCTGCCGCGCTTCAAATACAACTTGAATCGGCGCGCAACGACTCCACGTAGACCAAGCAACTCCGGAAGCGTTGATGGCTCACGCCAGGCATGATGGTATGTGTCCACCGGCGCTAATTGACTACTTACTAGACCTCCCTCATACCGAGGAAATGCCATGAGCGAACATATCAAACATATTACCGACGCCTCCTTCGAAGCTGACGTGCTGAAGTCCGACAAGCCCGTGCTGGTTGATTTCTGGGCCGAATGGTGCGGTCCCTGCAAGGCCATCGCCCCGATCCTGGAAGAAGTCGCCAAGGAATACGACGGCAAGCTGCAGATCGCCAAGCTGGATGTGGATTCCAACCAGGCCATCCCGGCCAAGTTCGGCATCCGCGGCATCCCGACCCTGATCCTGTTCAAGAACGGTGCAGCCGCAGCCCAGAAGGTCGGCGCACTGGCCAAGGGCCAGCTGGTTTCGTTCATCGACAGCAACATCTGATGTAATATCCGACGGCGGCGCGCTCGCGCTGCCGTCTGTCCGGCACAACAGGCCGGGCTTGACCCCAGACTCACACCACGCAATTCCCTCCCCCACCTTTACTTATCCCGTCCCGGGACACTCATATGCACTTATCAGAACTAAAAGCGATGCACGTCTCTGCCTTGCTGGAAATGGCAATCAGCCTGGACATCGAGAACGCTGCGCGCCTGCGCAAACAGGAGTTGATGTTTGCCATCCTGAAGAAGCGCGCAAAATCAGGAGAACAGATTTTTGGCGATGGCGCCCTGGAAGTGCTGCCTGACGGCTTCGGCTTCCTGCGCTCGCCCGACGCCAGCTACATGGCGTCCACCGACGACATCTATATCTCGCCTTCGCAGATCCGCCGTTTCAACCTGCACACCGGCGACTCCATCGAAGGTGAAGTGCGCACGCCCAAGGACGGCGAGCGCTATTTCGCCCTGGTCAAGGTCGACAAGGTCAACGGCGAACCGCCGGAAGCCTCCAAGCACCGCATCCTGTTCGAAAACCTCACACCGCTGCACCCCAACAAGCTGCTGCAGCTTGAGCGCGAGATGCGCGGCGAGGAAAACATCACCGGCCGCATCATCGACCTGATCGCCCCGGTCGGTCGCGGCCAGCGCGGCCTGCTGGTGGCCTCGCCCAAGTCGGGCAAGTCGGTGATGCTGCAACACATCGCCCACGCCATCACCACCAATCATCCGGACACCGTGATGATCGTGCTGCTGATCGACGAACGCCCGGAAGAAGTGACCGAAATGCAGCGCTCGGTGCGCGGTGAAGTGGTCGCCTCCACCTTCGACGAACCGGCCACGCGTCACGTGCAGGTCGCCGAAATGGTGCTGGAAAAGGCCAAGCGCCTGGTCGAAATGAAGAAGGACGTGGTCATCCTGCTGGACTCGATCACCCGCCTGGCACGCGCCTACAACACCGTCATCCCGGCCTCCGGCAAGGTGCTCACCGGCGGTGTGGACGCCAACGCCCTGCAGCGCCCGAAGCGTTTCTTCGGCGCGGCGCGCAATGTGGAAGAAGGCGGCTCTCTGACCATCATCGCTACTGCCCTGATCGAAACCGGCTCGCGCATGGACGACGTGATCTTTGAAGAATTCAAGGGTACCGGCAACATGGAAGTCCACCTGGAGCGTCGCCTGGCCGAGAAGCGCGTGTACCCGGCCATCAACCTCTCCAAGTCCGGCACCCGCCGTGAAGAGCTGCTGATCAAGCCCGACCAGCTGCAGAAGATCTGGGTGCTGCGCAAGCTGATGTACGACATGGACGAGATCGAGGCGATGGAATTCATCCTCGACAAGATGAAGTCCACCAAGAACAACGCCGAGTTCTTCGACATGATGCGTCGCGGCAACTAAGCGTATCACTGCATCATCCGGTCATCCACCGGTGAAACGGCATGCCTGCTTGCAGACATGCCGTTTTTCATTGCATCAGGAGCAATACAATCGCAATACGATCCGCGTCCATGAACCCGAAAAACCACGCCCGGACTGGCCAGAGCATTGCGCACCTTGCCCCAAGCTCCTGATTTGATTGTATAATTTCGGACTTTTCCAAACCGGCAAGTGATCATCAATCGGGTCAAGAAGCAGGGCGACCGACGAAGTGGCGATTGGCTACCAAACTACTCTTGAGGCAATCATGAAAGAAGGCATCCACCCGGATTACCGCGAAGTCCTGTTCCACGACGTGTCGAACGACTTCAAGTTCATCACCCGCTCCACCATCGGCACCCGCGAAACCGCTGAGTTCGAAGGCAAGCAATATCCCCTGGTGAAGATCGAAGTTTCGGCTGAATCGCACCCGTTCTACACCGGCAAGCACAAGATCGTCGACACCGCTGGCCGCGTCGAGAAGTTCCGCCAGAAGTTCGGTTCCGTCGGTTCGAAGACTGCTGTCTCGAAGGCGTAATCAGTACTTCCCTCAGAAAAGGCAGCTCCGGCTGCCTTTTTTGTTTTGCATGGTCGTGGTGCCGGCACGATGCAATGGGCGAATTCCACGCCACAGCACCACAGCACCACAGCAACAGAGCAACAGAGCAACAGAGCAACACCGCATGCACCAGGATGTAGCAGTCAGAAACAACTATTTACTGTGATTTCCTGCACAATAGGGCCTGCAAAAAATATCCGCCGCCCCATGCAGCGGCGAGCGCACAGCAAAGGCCTGTGCCCACCCCAATATCGCAGCACAGAACAAGAGCAACAACATCTTGATGAAGCCCGTCCGTCTTCCAGCAGCAGCCACCCATGCGCTTCCGCGCATGGCACTGCTTGCGCTCGCCCTCCTGTATATCCTGCCCGGCCTGATCGGCCGCGACCCCTGGAAGAACGAGGATGCCACCAGCTTCGGCATCATGTGGACCATGGCGCACGGTGTGCTGGCCGACTGGCTCACGCCCAATGTGGCCGGCCTGCCGCTACCGGCGGAAAGTCCACTGGCCTACTGGTTCGGGGCAATCTGCATCAAGCTGTTCGGCTGGCTGCTCGGTGACCCGCTGGCGGCACGCATTTCCACGATCGGCTGCTTCCTGGTCGGTTCGCTCTCGATCTGGTACACCACCTACCTGCTGGGCCGTCGTCCCGAGGCACAGCCGCTGAAGCTGGCCTTCGGTGGCCAGCCCGAACCCAAGGACTTCGGCCGCACGCTGGCCGATGGCGCCTTCCTGATCTATCTGGGTTTCCTCGGCCTGCTGTTGCATAGCCACGAAACCAGCCCCAAGACCCTGCAGATCGCGCTGGTGGCCTATGCCATGTACGGCGCAGCCCGCGTGTTCGATGCCGGCAAGCTGCGCCACGCCTTCTGGCTGGGCCTGGCGCTGGGCATGCTGGTGCTGACCTATGGCTGGCTGCTGCCGGCCGGCGTGCTGATCGCGCTGCTGGTGCTGGCGCTGGTTCGCAAGGATGGCCGCGCACTGCGCCTGGCGGCACTGGTATCGCTGCCGCTGGCCCTGCTCATCAGCGCTGCCTGGGTATTGGCGCTGCGCCGGCTCATCGGCGACGACGCTGCCGGCCAGTTCGATCTCTGGATGAGCTGGAACATCTACCAGTTGAATCGCCCCACCCTGGCCACCCTCGCCTTCCTGGGCAAGTACGGTGTCTGGTTCGCCTGGCCGGCCTGGCCCTTCGCCGGCTGGGCGCTGTATGCCTGGCGCCGCCAGCTGGGTTCGCTGCACATCGCGCTGCCGCTGGCCTTCCTGATCCCGATCACGCTGCTGGTGCTGATGAACGTGCATCACGAAGAAGGCATGTTGCTGCCGCTGCTGCCGGCGCTGGCCATCCTGGCCGCCTTCGGCCTGCCGACCATGAAGCGTGGCGCCATCAATGCGGTGGACTGGTTCTCGGTGATGACGCTGACCACCTCGGCCGCCTTCATCTGGATCGGCTGGATCGCCAAGGAAACCGGCTGGCCGGCGCAGATCGCGCGCAATGCCTACAAGCTGGCGCCTGGCTTCAAACCCGGCTTCGCCTGGATCTCGCTGGCCATCGCCATCGCCGCCACCATCGCCTGGATCGTGGTGGTGCACTGGCGCATCTCGCGCCGCCCCTCGGTACTGTGGCGTGCCGTCGTGCTGTCTTCGGGCGGGGTGATCCTGTGCTGGGTGCTGCTGATGACGCTGTGGCTGCCCTGGGTCAACTATGGCAAGAGCTATGCGGGCGTGGCCGAGCAGATCGAATCCAGGCTGGGCTCGGTCAAGCAATGCGTGCAGACCAATGTCGGCCCGGCGCAGCGCGCCTCCTTCGCCTACTTCGGCAACGTGCGCTTCGCCGACGAACGTGACCAGAGCTGTGATTACCTGCTGCTGCAGGATGACATCAGCAATCAGGATGCCTCGCTCATGCTGCGCCAGTACCCCGGATCATGGCGCATGGTGTGGGAAGGTCGCCGCCCGTCGGACCGCGATGAACGCTTCCGTCTCTATCGTCGCGCCGGTCGCTGAACACCGGCCTGATATCGATGATATTGCGGATATCGCCGACACAGCACACCTTGCACATCTGCCCCTAGCCCCCGCGTGACCACCGAACTGCCCGCCCTCTCCTCCCGCCATCACGTCGGCCGCATCGCGCGGCTGGCCTGGCCACTGCTGGTCGGCCAACTGGCCCTGATCGCCAATGGCGTGATCGATACCGTGATGGTGTCGCGCTTCTCGGCGCTGGATCTGGGTGCGCTGGCACTGGGGGTATCGATCTATGTGAGCGTGTTCGTGGGTCTGTCGGGCGTGCTGCAGGCCCTGCAACCGACCATCGGCCAACTGTTCGGCGCCGGCCGGCTGGACGAGATCGGCAACGAGGTCAAGCAGGGCATGTGGCTGGCGGTACTGCTATCCATCGTGGGGTCGCTGGTGCTGATGTTCTCGCCGGTATTCCTGGCCTTCGCCAAGGCCTCGCCGGAACTGGTGGAAAAGGCCACCCTGTATCTGCGCATCGAGGCGCTGGCGCTGCCGGCGACGCTGTTCTTCCGCGTCTATTCGGCGCTCAACACTGCGCTGGCGCGACCCAAGATGGTCATGGCCATCCAGCTCTGCGGCCTGTTGCTCAAGCTGCCGCTAAACGCCCTGCTCATCTTCGGCGGCCTGGGCCTGCCCGCCTTCGGCGGCCCCGGCTGCGCCATCGCCACTACCCTGATCGCCTGGCTGATGATGATCGCCGCCTGGTTGCTGGTGGCGCGACTGCCCTACTATCGGCCACTCAAGCTGTTCGGCAGCGGCTTCGTCGCCCCCTCCTGGAAGGCCCAGGGCAAGCTGCTGCGCCTGGGTGTTCCGATCGGCATGTCCTACTTCATCGAAGTCACCGCCTTCACGCTGATGGCGGTCTTCATCGCGCGCCTGGGCGCCGTGCCGGTGGCCGGCCACCAGATCGTAGGCAACGTCGGGACCGTGCTCTACATGCTGCCGCTGTCCATCGCCAGCGCCACCAGCACCCTGGTAGCCCAGGCCATCGGCGGCAACAACATGCAGGAGGCGAAGAAAATCGGACGCGCCGGCATCCGCCTGGCGGTCTCGCTGTCGGTGGTGATCGGGATGGTCGTCTGGTTCCTGCGCGAGCACATCATCCACGCCTACACGCCCGATCCGGTGATCATCGGCGCGGCGCTGCCGCTGTTCCTCTACATCGCTTTCTACCAGTTCTTCGATGCGATGCAGGTGACCACCGCCTTCGTACTGCGCGCCTACAAGGTCGCCGTGGTGCCCACCGTGATCTATGCGCTGACCTTGTGGGGCGTAGGCCTGGGCGGAGGCTACCTGCTGGGTCTCGACCCGCTGGGCTGGACCCCGGCCGCGCTGCGCGGACCGGCCGGCTTCTGGGCTGCCAACAGCCTCAGCCTGGGTCTCGTGGCGGTGGGCCTGCTGGCCTACCTGCGCGTGATCCAGCGACGCGCTGCCAGGGGCGAACTCAGGATCTGAACGCGCCGCCGGCAAACAGATCGTCGTTGCTGGCGTTGACCAGCCCTGGCACCGTGGGCGCCTCCGCCGGGCGTCCCAGCAGGAAGCCCTGCACCTGGTCGCAATGCAGCAACTGCAGCTCGCGCAATTGCCCTTCCGTCTCCACCCCTTCGGCCACCACCTCCATCTGCAGCGCATGTGCCAGCGCGATGATGGCAGCGACGATGGCGCGCCCGGAGTGATCTTCCAGGTCCAGGCGCGAGGTAAAGAAGCGATCGATCTTGACCTGGCGGCAGTGGAACTGCGCCAGGTAGGCCAGGCTGGAATAACCGGTGCCGAAGTCATCGATGGCGATGTCAAAGCCCAGCGATTGCAGCTCGCGCACCACTTGTGTGGTGCGTTCCACATCCTTCATGGCGGCGGTCTCGGTGATCTCGAACATCAGCCGCTGCGGTGCGATGCCGGCCGCGCCGACCATGGCGATGATGCGCTCCACCAGATCGGCGCGCATCTGCAGCGGCGACAGGTTCAGTGCCACCTTGACCGGCTTCATGCCCGCCCCGTCCCAGCGCGCGATCTGGCAACACACCGCCTGCAGCACCCAGTCGCCGATGGCGATGATCTGGCCCGAGCGCTCGGCGATGGGGATGAATTCCGCGGGCGCCATCTCGCCCAGCTCCGGGTGGTTCCAGCGCAGCAGAGCCTCCAGGCCGGTCAACTCCTTGCTGGCACCGCGATACTTGGGCTGGAAATGCAGGCGGAACTGCTGCTGTTCGATGGCCTGCTGCAAGGCCTGGCGCACCTGCAGGTGACGCATCGCGCTGGCATGCATGGCCGGTTCGAAGAAGCGATAGGTATTGCGCCCGCTCTGCTTGGCCTCGTACATGGCGGCATCGGCATTCTTCATCAGGGCATCGGCCGATTCGCCGCTATTGGGATAGACCGCGATGCCGATGCTGGAGGTCACGCGCAGGGTCGCATCCTCGATCTGGAAATCCAGGCGCAGCGCGGCCAGGATGTTTTCCGACAGCTGCTCCACCACCTCCGGCGAGGCCAGATTGCTCATCACCACCACGAACTCGTCACCACCGATGCGCGCCACCATGTCCTCGCCGCGGATGCAGGCGCGAATACGCTGGGCCACCGCCACCAACAGGCCATCGCCCACCGCATGGCCGAGTGAATCATTGATGGCCTTGAAACCATCCAGGTCCATGAACAGCACCGCAAAGGGCCGGCCATTGCGCCGCGCCACCTCCACCGCGTGCTGGATGCGATCGGCCAGCAGGGCCCGATTGGGCAGGCCGGTCAACACGTCGTGGGTGGCGAAGTGCAGCAGCTTGTCATTGGTACGGCCGACGATCTTCTTCAGGACCTGGTTGCGTTGCACCCCGCTGACCACCAGCGCCATGGCCATGGCCAGGAAGGCCAGGAACACCAGGCCATTGACCAGGTGCTCGCGGGTAATACCCTCCAGCACCTGGCTCTGTGCCTGCGGGCCGATCATCACCGCGCGCAGCCCGGCCGCAGCCGAGGACACCAGTCCGGCCCCGACCAGCAGCGCGGCCAGTACCCGCCGCGTCTGCTGCGAATTGAGTGAGCCGGTCATGGGCTTGCGACCATTGCTGGCCGAAAACAGGGTCACGATGAACACTGCCACCACCTCGGTCACCACCAGCGCCACGACCAGCAGGATCGTGTGATACAGCAGCGGCGGTTGCAGCGTCATGGCCTTGAGCGCGATATGGAAGGCCGCATTGAAGGCCGCACCCATGGCGAGACCGCCGATGACCAGGCGGGTCGGGTGCGGACGCCGCAGCCCCGTCAGGTGCATCAGATAGAAGGCGCTACCCATGCACAGCAGCAAGGACAGCGCCACCAGCCGGGCATCGAAGTTGACCGCGATGCTGATCTGCAGCGACGCCACCGTGAGTAGCATGGCGCCCCAGACGCCCACGCCGAACACGGCCGCCCCGACCGACAGCCACAGCCGCCGGTGCTGCGCCTCCTGCAGCACGATGCGCTCGGAGACCTCCAGCGCGGCATAGGCGGAAAGGCTGGCGACCAGCAAGGCAAAGGCCAGCAGCAGGAAATGAAAGGAACCTGACATCGTCGAACCTGGGCTAGGTTGCGCGTCTTCCATGCGGGCGATCGCTGGGAGCCCGCAAGCATCTGCGCCTGCACGGTATCGCGGCCATTCCGCCCGCCACTGCAGCCGCCGGTGCAAAGCGCACGGCGGGCGGCGGAGCGTCAGTCGATCCACCGTTGCATGCCAACGGGTCGCCGCGGTCCTTTCCGGAGCAGTTCCTGAGCTTGCCTGGAGGCGCCGCAAGGGCGCCGGCAAGGCGGCAGGAACCGACCCGGGAAACCTCAAAAAGTTACGTAACCAGAACGTACCACAGGGATGCTGCTGACTTCTTTGATTTATTCGTCTTGTTTCAACCAGCGTGCTGCTTGTCTGCCCGGCGCTACCGGGTCCATGCCACGCCCCATGGGAAGGAGCGTATTTTCAACCTGCTTCCCCATCCCCACCAGGTGGGAAGTTAATCGGTTATTCACCACCGCATTGAATTTGTTTTTCGGTGAGGCGCTATTCTAGCGCGCTTCTGCGCCGATGTGCCGCGCTGCGGCATGCATGGCGCGTCGGATGTGCTGTCTCGCGGCGGATACATCCCCTGAAAAAATCTGGCTGCGCGGCTCACATGCGATGCATCTGGACTGACAATAAGCGCCGTAGATCACCGGCGCGCAGCATGGTTGACCAGGGCGCCATTGCGGTGACATGCACCGCGAGAGCGTCCGGAAGACAGTCCCAGGCACGTACCTAAAGTGGCCTGATGACCTGACATCCACATGCCCGCAGCGCGCCGTGATCGACGAAACGGTTGTCCCACCATCGCATCGGAGACCTGCGCATGGCCCCCTTCCCGTTCGGCGCAAAGCCGCGACCGATCTGCCTTTCCGGCATCCCGCGAGGATCTCGCGCAGGGCGATGGCGAGGCTTTCCTGACCAGTGAGCATAAATCACGTTTGCTGCGTAACTCACCCCAAATGCAAACGTACCCCGGAAAGCGCTACGTCAAAGTACCTTCGAAACCATGGAAACCGCCAATCAAAAATTCGCAAAGCGCTTG
Source organism: Herbaspirillum sp. C7C2 (assembly GCF_022627865.1). Classification (NCBI taxonomy): domain Bacteria; kingdom Pseudomonadati; phylum Pseudomonadota; class Betaproteobacteria; order Burkholderiales; family Oxalobacteraceae; genus Herbaspirillum; species Herbaspirillum sp. C7C2. The sequence continues at coordinate 479,889 of NZ_JABXGI010000001.1, read as the reverse complement.
CGCACCGCGATGGAAAAAGCTGGATACGAACCCAAGCCCGCCGTTCTGGAACGGGAATTCAATCTGCGGTACTGGGGCAAACCGATGACCCTGCACGGCGTACGACGCTGGTTGCTGGGCGAGTCGATGCCCAAGCAGGACAAGCTGGAGACGCTGGCCGAATGGCTCATCGTCACTCCCCAGCACCTTCGTTTCGGCGAAGAGATCGGCAAGCGCATCGACAAGCGCCGCGCCCGCTGGGAAGAAGCCATCGGCTACCGCGAACGAGAAGCCTTCGAGGCCTTCATCAATCTGCCGGCGCCCCAGCGCAAGATCGTCAAGGAAGTGATCTTCGCCTTCGCCCAGATTGCCGCCCACGCACCGGAAAAGCTCGTGGCAGCCGCCAAGACCACCGCCCGCCGCCGTCCGCGCAACTAAGCCAGGCGCTCTCCCAAGTCCCTCCGAATCACGATCCCGACTCCCCAGGGATCTTCATCCGGGTCTTTTCCAGCCTGCCCTCATGGCCGCATTGCCGGCAATTCTTCCCGATTTTTTCCTGACCATTGCTGACCGCCACGCCTTGCTTGCGTCCTGGCGACGGGCTGTCAATTCGTCAGCTTCCCGCCCCGCAGGAGCCGCTGTGGCGAAACATCCACGCCGCAGACGATGTCAGGAAATATTTTTGCGTACCCGCGCAGCCACGTCGACACAGTGATCGACCTGCTCGGCGATGGCCTGCGGTACAGGACGGCGGCCATCAAGCACCTCGTTGATCCAGCGCGCCGTGGCCAGTGCATCGCTACCTTCGGGCAACTCCGGCACGTCCTCGGCCACGCTCTGCTTTTCCACCAGCACGGTGCGCGTGCCATGGCTGAACCAGTCGATGCGTTGGGCGCGCCGGGCATTGGCCACGGTCTCGCCCTCGGTACCGCGCATCAGGAAAGCATCGCCGCGATCATGCGGTGCAGCGTTGCCAAAATAGTCGCTCAACATCTCCAGATACTCGGGATGGGTGTACGACGTCAGACGCAAGGCCGGCTGCGCAAACGGTTGCATGATCTTCACCAGGGTATGCGTGGAGTTGCGCACCCCCAGGATACGGCGCATCTCCAGCAGTCGCGCGATGGACGGAGCCAGTGCAGCAATCGGGATGAAGGCCGGTTGTCCGGCGGCCATCAGCGCTTCAGCCTGGGCACCGGAGGCTGCGTGGGCAATGCCCAGTGCACTGAATATCTCGGCGCTGGTCAGGCGCTGTGGGTCGCGGGTCACGCCGTGCATGAGCACTGGCACGCCCCGGCGCACCAGCAGCATGCACAGCAGCGGCGTAAGGTTGGCCATCTTGCGCGACCCGTTGTAGCTGGGCAGGACCACAGGTGCGTAATCGCCGGCGGGCGCGCGCAGCGGCGTGAAGGACGCTTCGGCGGCCGCCAGGAAACCGGCGATTTCCTGGACCGACTCGCCCTTGATGCGCATGGCCAAGAGGATCGCGCCCAGCTCCAGGTCGCTGACGCGGCCCTCGAGCATGGCCTGGTACATGGCCTGGGCATCGTCACGGGAGAGGCTGCGCGCGCCATCCTTGCCGCGGCCGATCTCCTTGATGAAGGGCGCAGCAACGAAGGGGGTGGCGACCAGCGGGGCGGCCACCGCGGCGGCAATACCCGGGGCAGCGCTGGCAGGCTCGACGGCCGCAGCCGGAGCAGGAATGTGGGCATCGTTTTGCATGGCCGAAGGGTACACCAAAAGCGGCGCCTGCCGCAGCCGGCAGGGCCAGCGGCCGGGCTTTCCATTACAATAGCGCCTTTGCCGCGCACCCCACCCGTCGGGGACCGGCCGCTTCATTGAGTCCATCCCCATGCTAGTCCTCGGCGTCGAATCCTCCTGTGATGAAACCGGCCTCGCTCTGTACGACACCGAGCGCGGCCTGCTGGCGCATGCCCTGCATTCGCAGATCGCCATGCACCAGGAGTACGGTGGTGTCGTCCCCGAGCTGGCCTCGCGCGACCACATCCGGCGCGCCATTCCGCTGCTGCGGCAGACCCTGGCGGACGCCCATATGCAGGCGCAAGAGATCGACGCCATCGCCTACACCCAGGGACCGGGACTGGCCGGCGCGCTGCTGGTCGGCGCGTCCGTGGCCTGCGGACTGGGCCTGGCACTGGACAAGCCGGTACTGGGCATCCATCACCTGGAAGGGCACCTGCTCTCCCCGCTGCTGGCCAGCAAGCCGCCGCGCTTTCCTTTCATCGCCCTGCTGGTCTCGGGCGGCCATACGCAATTGATGCGGGTCGATGGCGTGGGGCGCTATGAACTGCTGGGCGAAACCCTGGACGACGCTGCCGGCGAAGCCTTCGACAAGTCGGCCAAGCTGCTGGGCCTGGGCTATCCGGGTGGACCGGCCATCTCGCGTCTGGCCGAGTTCGGTGACCCGGCCGCGTACCAGCTGCCGCGCCCCATGCTGCATTCCAAGAATCTGGACTTCAGCTTCTCCGGCCTGAAGACTGCGGTGCTGACCGTGGTCAAACAGCACGGCAGCAACAGCGCCAATATCTGCGAGCAGGACAAGGCCAACATCGCACGCGGCTTCGTGGACGCCATCGTCGACGTGCTGGTGGCCAAGTGCATGACCGCGTTGAAGCAGACCAACCTGAAGCGCCTGGTGATTGCCGGCGGTGTGGGTGCCAATGCCCAGTTGCGTGCTGCCCTCAATGCCGCTGCAGCCAAGCGCCGCTACGAAGTGTTCTATCCGGAACTGCAGTTCTGCACCGACAACGGCGCCATGATCGCCTTTGCCGGCGCCATGCGCCTGCGCGAGCAACCCGATGCGGCGCGCAAGGAATATGGTTTTGGCGTGCGGCCGCGCTGGCCGCTGGATGAACTGCGGCCGCCACAAGGTGCGACGACTCCATCCACATAAATAATTTATACGATATAAACAAAAAGGGCCGCAATCTCCATTGCGGCCCTTCTGTTTTCGGGAAGTGGCAAGCAGCCTTGCCCAACTTACTTGTCCAGCTTACTTGCCGGCCTTCTTCTTGCTCCCGATCTTGCTTTCCTTGCCGGCCAGCAGGTTGCCGATGTTCTTGCGATGGCGATAGATCAGCAGTGCCGCCATCGCGACCACGGCCAGCAGGATGCCGTCGGTGGTACCGAACAGCAGGCCGTAGTAGAACGGGGCGAACAGGGCCGCCACCAGCGCTGCCAGTGAGGAATAGCGGAAAGCGAAGGCCACCACCAGCCAGGTCCCCAGCGTGGCCAGGCCCAGCCAGGGGTCCAGCGCCAGCAGGATGCCCAGCGCGGTGGCCACGCCCTTGCCGCCCACGAAGCGGAAGAACACCGGCCACAGGTGACCCAGGAAGACGGCCAGCGTGACCAGGGCGATACCGGTGTCATCCACGCCATACTGCGGCCCGAACTTCTGCGCCAGCCAGACCGCCAGCCAACCCTTGAAGCCATCGCCCAGCAGCGTCAGTGCCGCCGCCTTCTTGTTGCCGCTGCGCAGCACATTGGTGGCACCGGGATTCTTGGAACCGTAGGTACGCGGATCGGCCAGTCCGAAGACCTTGGACACCACCACCGCAAAGGACAGCGAGCCGATCAGGTAGGCCGCGATGGCGAAAAGGATGTTGTACATGAATGCGTTCTTTCTCTTGTCTCTGGGTTCTTGTCAGGGTGCATCAGCCAGGGCGCACTGCACCGCCTTGGCCGGCAACACCTTCAGGAGGACGGCGGGGTCGATGCCCACCAGGAAGCCGCGCTGGCCGCCATTGATGTAGATCTTGTCGAGTTCCAGGATGCTGGCTTCCACGTAGACCGGCATGCTCTTGCGGGTGCCGAAGGGCGAGGTCCCACCGATCAGGAAGCCCGAGTGGCGATTGGCCACCTCCGGTTTGCAGGGCTCGACCGACTTGCAGCCGATCTGGCGTGCCAGGTTCTTGGTGGAGACCTTGCAGTCGCCATGCATGAGCACCAGCATCGGCTTGGCCACCTCATCCTGCATCACCAGGGTCTTGATGACGGCATGCTCGTCCACGCCCAGCTCGCGCGAGGAGACCGAGGTGCCGCCATGCTCCTCGTAATCGTAGGGATGCTCGGTGAAGGTCACGCCCTGCTTGCGCAGGAATTGCGTGGCGGGGGTTTCGGAGATGTGTTCTTTCTTGGCGCTCATCGGTGTTCTTCCTGACGGCTGCCTGACCGGCCCAGCAGGCCGGCCGGGCCGTCATGGGCGCACATTATGCCGCAAGATCAGCCGCGGGGGTGATGTGCGGCATGCAGTTGCTTGAGCCTCTCACGTGCCACGTGGGTGTAGATCTGGGTGGTGGAGATGTCGGCATGGCCCAGCAGCAGCTGTACCACGCGCAGGTCGGCGCCATGGTTGAGCAGGTGGGTGGCAAAGGCGTGGCGCAGCGTGTGCGGTGACAGGCGCACCGTGATACCGGCCTGCAGTGCGTGCTTCTTGATCAGGGTCCAGAACATCTGGCGCGTCATCGGCCCGCCGCGTGCGGTGACGAACAGGGCATCGTCGACCTGGCCCTGCAGGATCTGCGGCCGTCCCTCGGCCAGGTAGCGGGCAATCCAGGCGCCGGCCTCCTCGCCGAACGGTACCAGCCGGGTCTTGTCGCCCTTGCCAGTGACCCGCAGCACGGCCTCGTTCATACCGACTTCGATGCTCTTCAACAGCACCAGCTCCGACACCCGCAAGCCGCTGGCATACATCAGCTCGATCATGGCGCGGTCGCGTAGCCCGAGGGGCGTGGACACATCAGGTGCGGCCAGCAGGGCCTCGACCTGGCCTTCCGACAGGGTCTTGGGAAAACGCTGCGGCTGGCGCGCCGAGCGCATCTTCAGGCAGGGATCGGCGGCCACCCGGTTCTGGCGCAGCGCCAGCTGGAAAAACCGCTTCAACACCGCCAGCCGGCGATTGGAAGAACTGGGCTTGGTCTGGTCGTGACGGGCCGCGAAATAGGCATGCAGGTCATCGGCCTGGGTCTCATAGAGCGACTTGGCGTGCTCATGATGCAGCCAGTGGGCGTACAGGGTCATGTCGCGCCGGTAGGCCTCCAGCGTATTCTTGGACAGGCCGTCTTCCAGCCACAGGCTGTCGCAGAATTCGTCGATGGCCTCGCGGCTGGCGGCGGGCGCTTCTATCTTCGGTGTCGTGCGTCCCATGCGAGTCCGTCAGTATCCGTGCACGCCTTCGTGGCGCAGCAACCAGCGCTTGACCTCCAGGTGGAAGCCGTCGACGTCGTCATGATGCGAAAACCCGCCCAGGCCGCCGGCTGCGGTGACCCGATGACAAGGAATCACCAGCGGATACCAGTTGGCGCCGCAGGCCTGCCCGACCGCACGCGGGGCGGACTGGATGTGCTTGGCAACCTGGCCATAGGTCTGGACCTGGCCGCAGGGAATGGCGGCGATGGCCTGCCAGACGCGTTGCTGGAAGGCGCTGCCCACCGGAGCCAGCGGCAGCTTGAAACGAAAGCCCGGATCGGCCAGGTAACGCCGGATCTGCTGTACAGCCTTGGCCGCCACCGGATCGGCGGCATCCTTCTCGGCGTAATGCGCCGGCAGGTAGACCATCTCGACCAGCGCCCCGGCCTGGGTACGGATGCCCATGCCGCCAAAGGGCGTATGCACCACGGCGGAAAACAGCGCGGTCAGGGGCGATTCGGTCTGGAGCTGGGTCATGGACAATGGGCCAAATGCGATGGAGGCCTATTTTAAGCAATTCAGGCCCGGGCTTGATACCATCGGGCAAAACAGAGGACAACACTTCAGGAGACCGCATGACGCAGGCATCGCCCCACACCGAACCGGACCACCTGGTGGTCACCGCCCCCAGCCTTGAAGCCGGCATGGCCTGGCTACAGCAGCAACTGGGCGTCTCGATGGCGCCGCGCATCGGCGGACAACATGAGCGACTGGGCACACACAATGCCCTGCTGTCGTTGGGTGCGGGCTTCTATCTGGAGGTGATCGCCATCGATCCCGCCGGCAGCACTCCTGCTCGCCCGCGCTGGTTCGGCATGGACGAGCTGGTCGCGGATGCGCCGCCGCGCCTGGCCCACTGGGTGGTCCGCACCGACGACATCGAAGCGGCGGTGGCCGCCAGTCCCATTGCCGTCGGCGAGATCACGCCCATGAGCCGCGGCACCCTGGCCTGGCTGATCACCATCGCCGCCGACGGCCGCCTGCCCTGCGCGGGGCTGATGCCCTCGCTGATCCAGTGGCACAGCCAGCCTCACCCGGCCAGCGCCCTGCCCGACCTCGGCTGCCGCCTGCAACGCCTGGTGCTGAGCCACCCGGCGCCGGCCGAACTGGGCGCTGCCCTGGCGGCAGTGGGGATGGAGGATGCACGCATCGTGCTGCAGGAAGGAAGGCAGACCGCCATCGAGGCCGTGATATCGACGCCATACGGGGAACGGGTGCTGCCGGGCTGAGAGAGCCCCTGAAGAGAGCCCCTGGAAGGGATGTGGAAAAAATATAAACCGTATAAACCGTACAAACCGTATGAACTATCCGCTTACGGCTGGCACAAAGAAAAAAGGCGCATCCTCGGATGCGCCTTCAAAATACTCCTGATGCATTCCCGGCCGTTTGAACGGCTTCAATCGAATGCACGTCTCCTCAGTTTCCCGGTATCGATACCGTTTGTTATGCACCACCCGCTTTGTATTCGGTGCTGCCCGCCTGCGCCCGCGCCGATGTGTCGGCAGGGTCGCCGGTGAGGCGCGTACATCAACAACTCACTAGAAAAACATCACTGCAAAACTCGATTGCCAGGACGGCAAATGCACGGTGCCGATTCAGCAAAGCCCGCACTTTAGCAGCACTCTGCGCGGTTTCAAAGCACTTTTTCAGGGCAAAACCAACATACTTTCGAGCAACTTAACAGACATCCGACAAAATCGGCACCATCGTAGTGCGTGGTGCCGATTATGAGAGACATTTGTTGTGTCAGTTGTAGATCAGGTTTGGCAGCCACAGCGACAGTGCCGGCCAGTAGGTCACCAGCATCAGGAAACCGAGCATGGTCAGCAGCCACGGCATGACCGCGATGGTCAGCTCGGTAATGCCCATCTTGGTGATGCCCGAGGCCACGTACAGGTTCAGACCGACCGGCGGATGGCACATGCCCACTTCCATGTTGACCACGATGAGGATGCCGAAGTGCACCGGATCGATGCCCAGCTTCATGGCCACGGGGAACAGGATAGGCGCCAGGATCAGCACGATCGAAGACGGCTCCATCACGTTACCGGCCAGCAGCAGCAGGACATTGACCACCAGCAGGAAGGTGATCGGACCCAGGCCGGAGTCGGTGATCCATGCCGCCATCGCCTGCGGGATGTTTTCGCTGGTCACGAGGAACGAGAACAGCACCGCGTTGGTGATGATGTAGAGCAGCATGGCCGACATCGAGGCCGAGTCCAGCAAGACCTTGGGCACCTGGCTCAGGCGCAGGTCCTTGTAGACGAACACCGAGATGAAGAAGGCATACACCGCGGCCATGGCAGCCGCTTCCGTGGGCGTGAACACGCCGCTGTAGATGCCGCCCATGACGATGACGATCAGGAACAGGCCCCAGCCACTCTTGCGGAAGGCCGCGAACCGCTCGGCCCAGGTGGCCTTCCTCAGGCGCGGGTAATTGTTCTTGCGCGCCAGGTACCAGGTGGTCACCCCCAGCAGGAAGGCCAGCAGCAGACCCGGCACCACGCCGGCCATGAACAGCTTGCCCACCGACGTATTGGTCGAGACCGAATACATCACCATCACGATGGAAGGCGGGATCAGGATGCCCAGCGCACCTGAAGTGGTGATCACGCCCGCGCCGAAGCGGTTGGGGAAGCCCTGCTTGACCATCGCCGGCAGGATGATGGAGCCGATCGCCACCACGGTGGCCGGCGAGGAACCGGAGACCGCCGCGAACAGCGCGCAGGCCAGCACGCCGGCCAGCGCCAGGCCTCCATGCCAGTGCCCCACCATGGAGGTGGCGAAGTTGATCATGCGCCGCGCCACGCCGCCATGGGTAAGGAAGTTGCCGGCCAGGATGAAGAAGGGGATCGCCATGATCTCGAACTTCTCGATGCCGGTGAACAACTTCAGCGCCACCGACTGGATCGGCACGTCGGTCATGGTGAAGAGGAAGGTCAGTACCGTCAGGCCCAGCGAGATCGAGATCGGCATCCCGGTCAGCATCAGCCCGAACAGCAGGACGAAAATGATCAATGCATTCATGCTTTACCTCCGCTGGTTTCTTCGTCCAGACCTTCCACGTGGGAATGGTCATGCTTGGGCAATTCGCCGGTCCGGTGGAAATTCCACGCGACCTGGAGGAAACGGAAGCACATCAGATAGGAACCCAGCGGCACGGCCAGATAGACGATCCACATCGGCACTTCCAGCACTTCGGAGGTGCTGTCGTGCTGGGCGATGTCATAGACGAACTCGGCGCCGAAGGTGCCGACGATGCCGGTGAAGAGGGCGCCAGCGAACAGGCCGAAGAGCACGAACTTGTTGCGCCACGGAGTGTTGAGGCGATTGATGAGCACATCGACGCCGACGTGGATGCCGGTACGCACGCCATAGGCGGCGCCGAACTTGGCCATCCACACGAACATGAAGATGCACAGCTCCTGCGCCCAGCTCATGTTGATCTGGATGAGCTGGTCCTGTAACCAGGGAATGTCGAGGCCGGAGGCGTAACGATGCACCACGGCCACGAAGATGATGAAGGTGGCCGCGGCCATGAGGAACGCGATCAGCCACTCTTCCAGATGGTCGAGTAACTTCATGGAATCTCCTTGCGCCGGCAGGCCGCTCCCATGCTGGTAGCGGCCGCTGGCTTAGCTTGTTCTGATTGTTTTAGAGGGTGGCGCGGCGCACGCCGGACGGGCGCGCCGCGCACAGGTACCGAGCCCGGTTACTTCTGGCCCAGCGCTGCCGATTCCTTGTTGACGGCGTCGATCAGCTCCTTGCCGATACGGCTGGCCATCTGCTGCTGCACCGGCAGCAAGGCCTTGCGCCATTCAGCCTTCTCGGCATCGGTGAGACGGTAGACGGTGGTCTTGCCGGTCTTTTCCACGGCTGCCAGGGCGGCATCGTTTTCCTGCTGGGCGATGGCATTGGCGTACTTGGTCGCGTCCTTCATGGCGCCTTCAAGCTGGGTACGAACGTCGGCCGGCAGGCCATCCCAGAACTTCTTGTTGACGATCACCGCATAGCCCAGATAGCCGTGGTTGGACACGGTCACGTGCTTCTGCACTTCGTGCATCTTCTGGGTATAGAGGTTCGAAGGCGGGTTCTCGGTGCCATCCACCACGCCAGTCTGCAGCGCCTGGTAGACCTCGGAGAAGGCCAGCACCTGCGGGTTGGCGCCCAGTGCGCGCATCTGCGCGTCCAGCACCTTGGAGGACTGGATGCGCATCTTCAGGCCGCGGAAGTCGGCCGGATGATGCAGCGGCTTGTTGGCCGACATCACCTTGAAACCGTTATCCCAGTAGGCCAGGCCGGTGATGCCCTTGGGCTCCAGCTTCTTGAACAGATCCTTGCCGATGGGGCCTTCGGTCACGCGGTAGAGCACGTCCTTGCTGGGGAAGATGTAAGGCAGGTCGAACACCTCGAACTCCTTCACGCCCAGCGGGCCGAACTTGGCCAGCGACGGGGCCAGCATCTGCACGGCGCCCAGTTGCAGGGCTTCCAGTTCCTCCTTGTCCTTGTACAGGGTGCTGTTGGGATAGACCTCGACCTTGACGCGGCCCTTGGTGGCCTTCTCGGCCAGCTCCTTGAAGCGCTCGGCGGCCTTGCCCTTGGGTGTGTCGTTGGCCACCACGTGGCTGAACTTGATGATGATGGGCTGCTGTGCGAAGGCGCTCGCAGTCAGGCCGGCGTTGACGATGGCAGCGGCCGACATGGCCAGCAGGATGGACTTCAGTTTCATGCGTGTCTCCCCAGTGAGGTATGAATCGTTTTGGTGGTGTGCTTGTTTTTGTAGTGGCTCTGCTTGGCGCGGGCCAGATTATGCCCGCGCATTTTGCTCGGTGTCACCAAAATGGGGCAAGTGTGGATAACCACAATGCTCGCCGAACCACACTTCCTGCATTTTCCCGCCGCCCGGGATGCTGGCGCTCGCCCCGGGCGGCAGCTACACTGGCGGCGACATGAAAACCATCCCGCCTCCGCCGATCTCGCCCCAGCCCAACGCCGCCTCGCAATTGCAGGCCTCGGGGCGCAAGACCACCATGCGCTGGCTGATTCCTTTCCTGCTGCTGTGCCTGTTCCTGGCCACCCTGATCTGGTTGCCACGCCAGGCCCAGCAGATGGAGGCAAGCGAACGGCTGGAGCAGTTGATCGCCGATTCGCTGTGGGTGGAACAGGCGATCCGTTTTCAGCTGAGCCGCGACGACGAAAGCATGCGCATCATCGGACGCGAGATCATCACCGGCCGCCTGCACCAGGACCACTTCCGCAGCCGCCTCAATGCGCTGCTGCGCAACAACCGCGAGTTCTATCGCGTCACCTGGTTCAATGCCGAAGGGCGGCCGGTGGCCTCCACCGACGACTTCCCCATCAGTCGCAACGATCTCTCGCAGTCCTCGCTGATGACCGGTGACCGCGCGCGCCAGATGCACCGCCCGCTCTACAGCCCGCCTGCCGTGCCACCGGGGATCGCCGAACCGATGCTGATGGACTATCACGTGCCCCTGTTCCGCGACAATCATTACGTCGGCAGCCTGGTGGCCAGCTATGCAGTGGCGCGTATCCTCAATGAAATGGTGCCGTGGTGGTTCGCCCAGGACAACGAGATTTCGCTCACCGACACCGACGACAACGTGGTGGCACGCCGCACCTCGGGCGGCCCCGGCCTGAATGTCTACACCCATCGCCGCGAACTGGAACTGCCCGGCCTGACCCTGGTGCTGCACACCAACAGCACCAAGAGCGCGCCCAAGCTCTTGCCCAACCTGCTGGTGGGGTCCGTGATCGTGCTCTCGCTGGGCCTGCTGTGGAGCCTGTGGGCGCTGTGGCGGGACATCACCCGCCGCACCAAGGCCGAGAAGGCCCTGCTGAACGAGGCAGTGTTTCGCGCCGCGATGGAAAACTCGCTGGTCACCGGCATGCGCGCACGCGACCTGGAGGGGCGCATCACCTATGTCAATCCGGCCTTCTGCAAGATGGTCGGCTTCGCCGCCGAAGAACTGGTGGGCAAGATCCCGCCCATGCCCTACTGGGCGCCGGAAGCCATGGACGAATACCAGGAGCGTTTTTCCAACGTCCTGGCCGGACGCGCCACACCACAGTTCGAGACCATTTTCCAGCGCCGCGACGGGGAGCGCTTCCCGGTGCTGATCTTCGAGTCTCCGCTGGTGGACCAAAACGGCAAGCAGACCGGCTGGATGGGCTCCATCCTCGACATCTCCGAACGCAAGCGCGCCGAAGACCTTAACCGCACCCAGGAGGAGAAACTGCAGGCCAGCGCCCGCCTGGCCAGCATGGGCGAGATCGCCTCCACCCTGGCGCATGAGCTGAACCAGCCGCTGGCGGCCATCTCCAGCTTCACCACCGGAGCGCTGAACATGATGCAGCAGGGCCAGGCCGACCCCAAGGCGCTGCAGCCGGCGCTGGAAAAGATCCACGCCCAGGCGCAGCGCGCCGGCCACGTGATCCGCAGCGTGCACCAGTTCGTCAAGAAGCGCGAACCGGCGCGGCAGCGCCTGCAGGTGAGGCAGCTGATCGACAACGTGACACCGCTGATCGAACTGCAGGCCCAGCAGTTCTTCGTGGTGTTGCAGTTGCAGGTGCCCCGTTCCCTGCCGCCTATCCTGGGCGACCAGGTACTGCTGGAACAGGTGATCCTGAACCTGACCCGCAACGGCATCCAGTCCATGGCGGCCGTGCCCTCGGCACGCCGCATCCTGCGCGTGACGGCCGAGCTGACCCGCAACGACGATGGGGTGGAATCAGTCACCGTCTCGGTGATCGACCAGGGCCACGGCATTGCCGAGGACGTGGCGGCGCGCCTGTTCTCGCCCTTCTTCTCGACCAAGGCCGAGGGCATGGGCATGGGCCTCAACATCTGTCGCACCACCATCGAATTCCACGGCGGGACGCTGACTTACACCGATAACCCGGCAGGCGGTACAATCTTCCGGTTTTCGCTGCCCGCCCAGAGCGGCCAGCCACAATAAAGAGACCGCCGCCCCACGGCCCCACTGATCTGGCCCCACCCCGCACACCAATGCTGCACATAGTCGACGACGAAGAAATCATCCGCGATTCGCTGACCTGGCTGGCGCGTTCCCGCAACATCGCCGCCACCGCCTATGAAGGTGGTGCTGCGGTCCTGACCGCCCTCGGCGCGGCCGGCGGTATCGATGCCGAAGGGGAATGCCTGCTACTGGATGTGCGCATGCCCGGCACCAGCGGTGTGGCGCTGTTCAATGAACTCAAGACCAAGGGTCTGCTGCACCGGCGCCCGGTGATCTTCCTCACCGGCCATGGCGACGTCCCCATGGCGGTGGACATGCTCAAGAACGGTGCCTTCGATTTCTTCGAGAAGCCCTTCAACGACAACCAGTTGATGGACCGCGTACTGGAAGCCCTGGCCAGCTCGCGCGCCGGCGGCGCCGAGGATGCCGTCCAGGGCCGCCTGGCGGCACTCTCGGCACGCGAACGCGAGGTGCTGGACCTGATCCTGGCCGGCAAGATGAACAAGGTCATCGCCGATGAACTGGGCATCAGCATGCGCACCGTCGAGGTCCACCGCGCCCACATCTTCGACAAGATGAATGTCAAGACCGCCGTCGAACTGGCGCGGCTGCTCAAGTAAGGTGGAAATCCTCAATCTCCTGCTGCCGGACTTCAGCCTGATCGTGCTGGGGGTGCTGGTCTATCGCATCTCCAACTGGGGCGACGAGTTCTGGGCCGGCATGGAAAAGCTGGTGTACTTCCTGCTCTTTCCAGCGCTGCTGTTCTATTCCACCGCACGCCTGAAGGTCGACCTAGGGGTCACCGGTGGCCTGGTGCAGACCGGGGTGCTGTCGCTGCTGGCCGGCATCGTACTGACCTGGCTGGGCAAACCCCTGCTGCGCGCCACGCCGATGACCTACGAATCGGGCATGCAATGCGCCTACCGCTTCAACTCCTACATCGCGCTGGCGCTGGCCACCCGCATGGCCGGCGAGGAAGGGGCGGGCCTGATGGCCATCCTGCTGGGCTTTGGCGTCCCGCTGTGCAATATCGCGGCGGTCCATGCGCTGGCACCGAAGAACAGCAACCTCTTACGCGAACTGGCCAAGAATCCACTGCTGGTGGCCACTGCCGGCGGACTGACGTTTTCAGCACTGGGGCTGCACCTGCCGGAGGCGGCATCGGTGGTGCTCTCGCGCCTGGGCGCGGCTTCCATCGCGCTGGGCCTGCTGATGGTGGGTGCCGGCCTGCGCCTGTCGGGGCTCAAGGAAAGCAAGCTGGTGGTGGGATGGTTCATCCTGATCAAGCTCTTCGCCGTACCGCTGGTGGCCTACCTGATCGGTCGCCATCTGCAACTGCCCCCGCTGCAGTTGCGCATCGTGGTGCTGTTCTGCAGCCTGCCCACCGCCTCCAGCGCCTACATCCTGGCCGCGCGCATGGGCGGCAATGGTCCCTTCACGGCTTTCCTGATTTCCTTCGGCACGCTGCTCTCGGCGCTGACCATTCCATTCTGGCTGGCGCTGGTGCATTGAACACTGCGCCCAGAGCACCGCGCACTGGGGCCTAGCCGCCCGCACCGTGGCGGGACAGTGCCCACTGCACATGCTCGACCACCAGCGCCGACGGATGCACAAGCCTTGCCCGCAGCGCCGCCACAATGGCCGCATCGCCCCGGTGCGAGGGCGAATCGGCGGCATTGCCCAGGCCCACGGCCAGGTTGCGCAGCCAGCGTTCATGGCCGATGCGGCGGATCGCGCTGCCCTCGGTGTTCTTCAGGAACTGCTCTTCGCTCCAGCCGAACAGGTCGACCAGGCTGGCGCTGTCCAGGCCATGGCGCGGGTCGAAGTCGGGCAGGCTGGCGCGCTGGGCGAACTTGTTCCAGGGGCAGTAGAGCTGGCAGTCGTCGCAGCCGTAGATGCGGTTGCCGATCAGCGGCCGCAGGTCGGACGGGATGCTGCCCTTCAATTCGATGGTGAGGTAGGAGATGCAGCGCCGCGCATCCAGCTCATACGGGGCGACGATGGCCCCGGTCGGGCAAACCGTGATGCAGGCGCTGCACTGGCCGCAGTGCGGGGTGACCGGGTCATCGACCGGCAGCGGCAGATCGGTCAGCATCTCGCCCAGGAAGAACATGGAACCGGCCTCCCGGTGTAGCAACAGGGTGTGCTTGCCGCGCCAGCCCAGCCCGGCCTTTTCGGCCAGGGCCACTTCCATGACCGGTGCCGAATCGGTGAAGACGCGGTAACCGAAGCTACCAATGCGCTCCTCGATGCGGGTGGCCAGTTGCTGCAGACGGGTGCGCAAGACCTTGTGGTAGTCGCGCCCACGTGCATAGATCGAGACCTGAGCCGCCGACGGGTCGCCGCTGCGGGCCTCTTCCCGGGCTCGCCAGTCGGCCTGGCCGGGGTCGCTAGCGGCCGGCAGATAGGGCATGCGCACGCTGACCACCCGCACCGTCCCCGGCACCAGTTCGGCCGGCCGCGCCCGTTTCAGGCCGTGGCTTGCCATATAATCCATCTCGCCGTGGTAACCCTTGTCCAGCCAGGCCTGGAAGCCCGCCTCCCGGTGCGACAGGTCGACATCGGCGATGCGCACCTCGGCAAAGCCCAGTGCCCGGCCCCAGTCCTTGATGGCGGCGGCCAGGGCGGCCAGGCTGGCGGGGTCGGCAAGATCGACAGGGGTGGCGTGAGCGGACATGAAGCGATTGAACCAGTGAACAAGTCATCTCGGATGACGTAACAAACCAGGATGTATATGCAGCGACTCCACCTCCACCTGCCCGACGAAACCGCCACCGCACGCCTGGGCGCCGACCTGGCGCAGGTGCTGGCACCGGGCCTGGCGATCTACCTGCACGGCGACCTGGGCGCCGGCAAGACCGCGCTGACACGCGCGCTGCTGCATGCGGCGGGCTATTCGGGGCGGGTCAAGAGCCCGACCTACACCCTGGCCGAACCCTATGAAGTGACACTCGCAGGGCGCATGGTAACAGTCATCCACTTCGATCTGTACCGCATGGCCAGCCCGGAGGAATTCCTCGATGCCGGTTTCCGTGAACATTTCAACGAAAACTCCGTCTGTATCGTCGAATGGCCAGAAAAAGGCGATCCGGTGTTGCCGCCGCCGGACATCCACGTCAACCTGTCTCTTGCAGGGAACGGTCGTGATGTAGAATTGCGTGCGTTGTCCGACAAGGGTCATCAATGCCTCGCTCGACTGAAATTCGCCCCCAACCTGTGAAGTCCAAAAGCCGCCGCACCATCCTCAAAGCCGGCGGTGCGCTGTTCGTCTCCGTCGTCACTCCCCTGCCCGCCCTGGCCTCCCAGATCCTGGCCGTGCGTGTCTGGCCGTCCGACGACTACACCCGCGTCACGCTGGAAAACGACAGCGACCTGAAGGTCACCCACTTCGTGGTCAAGAACCCGGAGCGCCTGGTGGTGGATATCGAGGGCATCGACCTCAATTCCACCCTGAAGGACCTGGTCGCCAAGATCCAGCCCAACGATCCCTATATCAAGCAGGTACGCGTGGGCCAGAACCGGCCCAGCGTGGTGCGCCTGGTGTTCGACCTGAAGGATGAAATCAAGCCGCAGGTGTTCACCCTGGCCCCGGTGGGCGAATACAAGTACCGCTTCGTGATCGACCTGTATCCGTCCAACCCGCCGGACCCGATCGCCGCCCTGATCCAGAAGGGCGACTGGAACAAGGAAGCCCCGGCCACCCCGCCGCTGGCGCAGGCACCGGCGCCCAAGCCGGACCCGGTACCGCTGGCAGAAATCAAGCCACAACCGGACGACAAGAGCGATCGCAATCCGCGAGTGGTCCCGGAAGAGCCGCGCATGCAGCTCACCCGCATGATCACCATCGCGCTGGACCCCGGCCACGGCGGCGAAGACCCCGGCGCCACCGGCGCGCGGGGCAACCGCGAGAAGGACGTGGTGCTGTCCATCGCCAAGCGCTTGAAACGCAAGATCGAGCAATACCCCAACATGCGCGTCATGCTGACCCGCGACGCCGACTTCTTCGTGCCACTGGGCCAGCGCGTGGTCAAGGCGCGCAAGGTGCAGGCCGACCTGTTCGTGTCGATCCACGCCGATGCCTTCGTACAGCCCACCGCACGCGGTTCTTCGGTGTTCGCCCTGTCCGAGAAGGGTGCCAGCTCGACGGCGGCGCGCTGGCTGGCCAACAAGGAAAACTCGGCCGACCTGATCGGTGGCGTCAACATCAAGACCCATGACCGCCAGCTGGCCAGCGTGCTGCTGGACCTGTCGACCACCGCCCAGATCAACGACAGCCTGCGCGTGGGCAATGCGGTGTTGAAGGAAATCGGCGGCATCAACAAGTTACACAAGGGCGCGGTGGAACAGGCCGGCTTTGCCGTGCTCAAGGCTCCGGACATCCCCAGCATCCTGATCGAAACCGCCTTCATCTCCAACCCGGAAGAAGAAGCCAAGCTCACCGACGAGCGCTATCAGGACCAGATGGCCGACGCCATCCTGACCGGCATCCGCAACTACTTCGCCAAGAACCCGCCGCTGGCCAAGAACAAGCTGACCTGACCCCGGCGCCAGCCGCTGATGCCGTTCAGTCAGGCACTGAACGGCATTTTTATTTCATATTTGTCATTGATAGCGCGGTCAAGCGAGTCTGCTGCTTCACCTGCTTTTTGCGGCAGCGTCGGCGTCCGCCTTGGATCACCACCGGATGGGGGATAATAGCGCCCTCTCCCGTTTCTTGTTTCTCGTTTCAGCCGCTTTTCGGCTCTTTATCGGAATTCCGCCATGGAAATCAAAGTCAACTTCCTCGACAAGCTGCGTCTTGAAGCCAAGTTCGACGACTTTACCGTCATCGCCGACCAGCCCATCCGCTACAAGGGGGATGGCTCGGCACCGGGCCCCTTCGATTACTTCCTGGCGTCCTCGGCCCTGTGCGCGGCGTACTTCGTGAAGCTGTACTGCAATACGCGCAATATTTCCACCGAGAATATCCGCCTGTCCCAGAACAACATCGTCGATCCGGAAAACCGTTACCAGCAGACCTTCAAGATCCAGGTCGAGCTGCCGGCCGACATCAGCGAGGCCGACCGCCGCGGCATCCTGCGCTCGATCGAGCGCTGTACCGTCAAGAAGGTGGTACAGGAGGGGCCGGAATTCATCATCGAGGAAGTCGAGAACCTGGACGCCGATGCCCAATCCCTGCTGACCCTCCAGCCTGAAGCCGGCGCCAGCACCCGCATCCTGGGCAAGGATTTGCCGCTGGAGCAGACCATCGCCAACATGTCGGGCCTGCTGGCCGAGCTGGGCATCAAGATCGAGATCGCCTCCTGGCGCAACATCATTCCCAATGTGTGGTCGCTGCATATCCGCGACGCGCATTCGCCGATGTGCTTCACCAACGGCAAGGGTGCCACCAAGGAAAGCGCGCTGGCCTCGGCTCTGGGCGAATACCTCGAACGCATCAGCAACAACCACTTCTATGCAGGTTCCTACTGGGGCGAGGACATTGCCAATGCCGAGTTCGTGCACTATCCCGACGAGCGCTGGTTCAAGCCCGGGCGCGGCAACAAGCTGCCCAAGGAAATCCTCGACGCCTACTGCCTGGACATCTACAACCCCGACGGCGAGCTGCGCGCTTCGCATCTGGTCGATACCAATTCCGGCAACGCCGAACGCGGCATCTGCTCGCTGCCGTTCGTGCGGCAGTCGGATGGCGAGGTAGTGTATTTCCCTTCCAACCTGGTCGAAAACCTCTTCGTCAGCAATGGGATGAGTGCCGGCAATACCTTGCCCGAGGCCCAGGTGCAGTGCCTGTCGGAGATCTTCGAGCGCGCGGTCAAGCGTGAAATCCTGGAAGGCGAGATCTGCTTGCCCGACGTGCCCCAGGAAGTGCTGGCGAAGTATCCCGGCATCCTGGCGGGCATCCAGGGCCTGGAAGAACAAGGCTTTCCGGTGCTGGTCAAGGATGCCTCGCTGGGCGGCGTCTATCCGGTGATGTGCGTGACCCTGATGAACCCGCGCACTGGCGGGGTCTTTGCCTCCTTCGGCGCTCACCCCAGCTTCGAGGTGGCGCTGGAGCGCAGCCTGACCGAATTGCTGCAGGGACGCAGCTTCGAAGGCCTCAACGACCTGCCCCAGCCGACCTTCGAGAGCAACGCCGTCACCGAGCCCAACAACTTCGTCGAGCACTTCATCGATTCGTCGGGCATCGTCTCGTGGCGCTTCTTCAGTGCCAGGTCGGACTACGAATTTGTGGAATGGGATTTCTCCGGCCAGGGCGAAAATTCCAACGCCGAGGAAGCCGCCGCCCTGTTCGGCATCCTGGAAGAGATGGGCAAGCAAGCCTACGTCGCCGTATATGACCAACTGGGCGCCACAGCCTGCCGCATCCTGGTGCCGGGCTATTCCGAGGTGTATCCGGTGGAAGACCTGATCTGGGACAACACCAACAAGGCGCTCCTGTTCCGCGCCGATATCCTGAACCTGCATCGCCTGGACGACGATGCCCTGGCCGCCCTGCTTGAGCGCCTGGAGAACAACGAGCTGGATGACTACTCGGACATCGCCACCCTGATCGGCATCGAGTTCGATGAAAACACCGAGTGGGGCCAGTTGACCGTGCTCGAACTGAAGCTGCTGATCCATCTGGCCCTGCAGCAGTTCGACGAGGCCCATGACCTGGTCGGCGCCTTCCTGCAATACAACGACAACTCGGTCGAACGCGGTCTGTTCTACCAGGCCCTGAACGTCGTGCTGGAAGTGGAACTGGACGATGCGCTGGCGCTGGAAGACTACGAAACCAACTTCCGTCGCATGTTCGGCAATGAGCGCATGGATGCGGCCATCGGATCGGTGAAGGGGGACGTGCGCTTCCACGGCCTGACGCCGACCAGCATGAAGCTCGAAGGCCTGGACCGCCATCAGCGCCTGCTCGACAGCTATCGCAAACTGCACAAGGCACGCGCCAGGTTCGCGCAGGCTGCCGCTGCGGCCTGAGGCGATTGGCCGGCATCATGAAAAATGCCGTTCAGTCTTCACTGAACGGCATTCACGAGGCTGCCAACGCTTGTTCTTTTCTGCCCTGACGCCGGCGGTCTCAGGCGCTGCGCACCTTGCGCTTGCCGCGTACCTTGCGCCACAGCTGCCACAAGGCGCCCAGCACGATGGGAATGATGGCCGCCACGATCCCGATCAGGACCAGGGTATTGAGGTTCTGCTGCACCACCGGGATATTGCCGAACAGGTAGCCCAGCACCACCAGCCCCACCACCCACAGCAAGGCGCCCAGCACATTGAAGAGCTGGAAGCGGGCGAAACTCATGCCCGACACGCCGGCGATGAACGGTGCGAAGGTTCGCACGATGGGCGTGAAGCGGGCGATGACGATGGTCTTGCCGCCGTGTTTTTCGTAGAAGGAATGGGTCTTTTGCAGGGCTTCCGGATTGAGCCAGCGGTAATTGTGGGTATAGACGCGGTGACCGACCCAGCCGCCTATCCAGTAGTTGAGGGTATTGCCCGCCACCGCTGCGATCACCAGCAGGGTCATCAGCAGCCAGATATCCATGGCCCCCATGGCACAGAAGGTGCCGGCGATGAACAACAGGGAATCTCCCGGCAGGAACGGCAACACCACCAGCCCGGTCTCGCAGAACACGATCAGGAACAACACCGCGTAGATGAGCGTGCCGTACTGCTCGATGAGGACGCCCAGATATTTGTCCACGTGCACCAGCACGTCCAGCAACTGCAGATAATCCATAAAACCCAATCGTTGGTGATTCATCGATGCCGCGGCGCCCCATCGCCAGGCGGCGGGATATTTCCCTGATGCAACACCGGGAGATATCCGGAAGGCGGGGTGATCCCTCCCACCTGCGAAGGCATCATACAACACTCACCCGGGGCGGACTCAAGAACCCCGAACGGATGTCGATAAAAAGAACGGGGCTTGTACTTGTGCAACAGGACAATCCTCGCAGAACCTCATGACGCTGTTGCGCTCCTCTGGCGCCGGCCGAGAGCGAGCGCACAAGGCTGGCGATTTGGCATATGATCAAGACAGATTGCTTCAGTTTCCAGCGGGTCGAGATGTACGGCGAGGTATGGTCGGCGCAGACAGGAAAACGGAAAAAATCGTAACTCCGGACTGCATGAGGCAAGACGCGCGGCAGGCGTCATTACCGGGCCACAGGGGGGCTGTATGGGGAGCCAGGAGTCGTTCACCGGCGAATTTGATCATCAGCGTGATCTGCCAGGTGAGGTGCCGCAGGATGATCAGAATCTGTGTGGCCAGGAGCGCGATGCGCTGCTGGGTGCATTGTGGCGTTCGATGGCCATTCTGGAATTCGCTGCCGATGGCACGATACTGCAGGCCAATGACAATTTCCTGGGCATGCTGGGCTACCGTCGCGAAGAGCTGATCGGCCAGCATCACAGCATGCTGTGCGAACCGCTGTACGTCCAGTCTGCGGACTATCAACAATTCTGGCAGCACCTGCGCCAGGGCGAGATCATCACCGGCACCCTGCAGCGCTGCCGCATCGACGGCACCATCGTCTGGCTGGAGGCATTGTGCAGCCCGATCCTGGACGAGCGCGGCGAACTCAGCAAGGTCATCTCGGCGGCCGCCGACATCAGCTCCCACATCGACGACTCGCATCACAGCAACAGTGTGCTGAGCGCGCTCAATCGCTCGCTGGGGGTGGTCGAGCTCTCGCCCGACGGCCTCATCCTTGCCGCCAACCGCAACTACCTCAAGACCATGGAATACCTGGCCGAGGACCTGGTAGGCAAGTCGCACTCCCTGCTATGCGACCCCGAATATGCCAACGGCGAGGAATATGCCGCCTTCTGGCGCGATGTCTGCAATGGCCGCTTCTTCTCCGGCCGCTTCCCGCGGCGCACCCGCAGCGGCCGCACGATCTGGTGGGAAGCCACCTATTCGCCCCTGCTGGACCCGCACGGCAAGGCCGAGCGCGTGATCTGCATCGGCAACGACGTCACCTACCGCGTGACCCGCGAAAAGAGCGATCGTGAACACCTGCACCTGCTCTCGCTGGGAATCAATGAAACAGACAATGCGGTGCTCATCACCGACGCCCAGAACCGCATCGTCTTCCACAACACCGGCTTTACCCGCATGCTCGGTTTCCAGAGCCAGCAGGTGATCGGCAAGCAACCACGCGAACTGTTCGCCCATCATCCGACCTTCGTGAAGTCGATCGAACGCTGCCACGGCGAGCTGCTGCAGGGCCACAGCTTCCATACCGAGGAGCTGATCCACGACTTCCACGAACAGCCGGTCTGGATTTCGGCGGTGGTCAACCCGATCCTGGACGCCGATGGCCGTCTCATCAATGCCGTCTGCGTGATGACCGACATCACCAATACCAAGGTGCATGAGGTGCTGCAGTACCGCGTCCTCAATGCCATGGCGCGCGACTCTTCGCTGTCCGAGCAGATGAACCTGCTGTGCGAGGAAGTCGAACGCGTCGCGCCGGAGGTGATCGCCTCCATCCTGCGGGTGGACGAACAGGGACGCCTGCACACCCTGGCCGGCCCCAGCCTGCCGGAGGCCTACAGCCGCGCCATCGATGGCCTGTCCATCGGCCCGCTGGTGGGCTCCTGCGGCAGTGCCGCCTTCACCGGCCAGGCGATCATCTCGGAAGACATCGCCAGCGATCCGCACTGGGCCGACTACAAGGAACTGGCGCTGACCCACGGCCTGCGTGCCTGCTGGTCGACGCCGATCAAATCGGCCGATGGCAAGGTGATCGGCACCTTCGGCTTCTACTTCCGCCAGCCCCGCCAGCCCAGCGGCTTTCATCACCTGCTGGTCGATGCTGGCCTGCACCTGTGCGCACTGGCCATCGAACGTGAAGCCTCGCGCGCGCGCATCCACCAGCTGGCCTTCTATGATTCGCTGACCGGCCTGCCCAACCGCAGCCTGCTGCTGGTCCAGGCCGGCCAGGCCATTGCCGCCGCCGAGCGCAACCACAGCACGGTGGCGGTGATGTTCATCGACCTCGATCGTTTCAAGCAGGTCAACGACTCGCTGGGGCACCAGGCCGGCGACGAACTGCTGCGCACGGTCGCCACCCGGCTGCAATCGCAGGCACGGCGCTCCGATATCGTGGGACGACTCTCCGGGGACGAGTTCGTGGTGGTCCTGACCCAGTACGACACCCTGCACCTGACCGAAGTGGTCAAGCGCATCCAGGAACGACTGGCCATGCCCTGCCACATCAACGGCACCCCGCTCAATCCCTCGGCCAGCATCGGCGTGGCGATCTTCCCGGACAATGGCAACGACATCGAAACCCTCCTGCACCGGGCCGATATCGCCATGTACCAGGCCAAGGCCGTCAATCGCGGCCGCTTCAGTTTCTTCAGCGAAGAAATGAACAGCATGGCCCAGGAGCGCCTGGCCCTGGAAGGCGCCCTGCGCGACGCCCTGCGGGGTGGCCTTTTCGAATTGCATTACCAGCCGCAGATCAGGCTGCGCGAGCATACCCTGCATGGCGTGGAAGCCCTGGCGCGCTGGCACGACGCACAGCTGGGACAGATCTCGCCGGGCCGCTTCATCCCGATTGCCGAGGAATGCGGCCTGATCGGCGAACTCGGCAAATGGGCACTGGAAGAAGCCTGTTTCCAGCTGGCCGACTGGCGTCGGCGCGGCATCCAGGTGCCTTGCATCTCGGTGAACCTGTCCGCGACCAACTTCCACGACTTGGACCTGCCGCAGTTCGTCACCGGACTACTGCGCCGCTACAGCCTGGTACCCACCGACCTGACCCTGGAAATCACCGAAACCGTGTTGATGGACACCAACCCCAGCACCAACCAGACCATCGCCGCCGTGCATGCGCTGGGCATCCCGCTGGCCATGGACGACTTCGGCACCGGCTATTCCAGCCTGGGCTACCTGCGCAAGCTCCCGGTTTCCGAACTGAAGCTGGACCAGAGTTTCGTGCGCGACATGGCCAAGGATGACGCCGTCAGCGCCTTGACCAATGCCGTCATCCGCATCGGCGAAAGCCTGAAACTGACGGTCGTGGCCGAAGGGGTGGAAGATGCCGACCAGTACCAGCTGCTGCTCAGCCAGGGCTGCGACGTGGCGCAGGGCTACTACTTCTCGCGCCCGATGGCGGCCGATGAACTGGAACGCTGGGTCAGGGATTTTCGTGCAAACCTGAACCAAGAAGCCGGCCAGGCGACTTAGCACTACAGTGGCCAAGATGGAGACAATCAGGAACAAGTGAGGCAAATTCGTCATGCCAAAAAAGCACTTTCCGGATAGAAAAACAACAGCACAGTTGCATGTGGGCGCAAACATTCGAAGTATTTTGATCGAGCTCAAACGCTGACGATATACTGACGGCCTCCCCCAGCGAGTACCGTAATGGCAGCGTCAGCAACAACACTGGCGCCGCACGATGTCAACGTGTTCGAAGCCGCGCACCATTGCCGATTCGGCAATGTCGCCGACGTGCTACCTGACCGGCACGCAGGCCGTGCCGCGCGAACGCAGCGTTGCAGGCTTTCCGCATGACGGAGAACAAGGAGGGGCCAACGGTCACAGCGTAATGCGCGCCTACCGGCGCGACCGTCCTCCCGGGCAGTTTTCCGTTCGGTATTTGCATTTCCACACGACGTTTTTTCAAAAACAAGAACAGCCATGGCTAACGATATGTCTGGTGCGCGCCGCGCATCCCTTTTCCACCGCTCGGTAGGTGCAAAACTGACTGCCATGACGGTCGCCCTGGTGGGCGTCGTCTTCGTGATCGCATTGATGCTGATCACCTATTCCGCCTCGCGCATGATGGAGCATCGCTCCATCGAACAGATGGGCAACGATGCCCGTGGCGTGGCCCACATGGTCGGCATCTTCGACCGCTCGGTGAACAGCCAGGTCGACCGTTTCTCAAAGATGTTCGACAATGAGTTCGGCAAGCTCACCCTGGATGAGAGCCGCACCGTACAGATCGCCGACCGCGCCACCCCGGTGCTGCAGAACGATGGACACGACCTGAACCTGGACTTTTCCATCCCGGACCGGTTCACCGGCCGTACCGGCGTGACCGCGACCATCTTCGCCAAGACCGGCGAGGACTTCGTGCGCGTCTCGACCTCGGTGAAGAAGGAAAACGGCGAGCGTGCCGTGGGCACCCTGCTCGACCGCACCCACCCCGGCTATGCCGCCCTGAAGTCCGACAAGCCCTATAGCGGCCTGGCCACGCTGTTCGGCAAGCAGTACATCACCAAGTACGTCCCCATCAAGAACGATGCCGGCCAGATCATCGCCGCCCTGTATGTGGGGATCGACATCTCCGCCGACGTCAAGGCCTTGAAGGAGCAGATCAAGGCACTGAAGATCGGCCAGACCGGCAATTTCTATGCCCTCAACGGTCGTGAAGGCAAGGACCTGGGCGTGATGATCGCCGGCGCCCCGCGCGAGGGCAAGGAAGAAGGCGCCAGCCTGCTGGAACTCAAGGATGCCGCCGGCGAGAGCTACATCAGGACCGTGCTGCAGCAAAAGGAAGGTGCGCTGCACTACACCGCCATCGATGGTCGCAAGAAGATCGTGGTCTTCACCCACTACTCTCCCTGGAACTGGGTCATCGCCGGCGAGGCCGCGGTTGACGAGATCACCAGCGAAGTCACTTCCATGCGCAATCTCTACATCGGCCTGGGCCTGCTGTTCCTGGCGGTACTGGGGGCGATCCTGACGGTGATGATCAACCGCATGGTCACCCGCCCGCTGGATGCGGTGTGCAAGGCCGCCGACCAGATCGCTGGCGGCGACCTGACCACCCGCCTGCACGTACACAGCCGCGACGAGATCGGTCGCCTGATGGGCGCCTTCAATGGCATCAGCGCGGGCCTGTCGGAAGTGGTCTCCAGCGTGCGCGCCGGTACCGAGGAAATCAATACCGCCGCCAGCGAGATCGCCGCCGGCAACCTCCATCTGTCATCCCGCACCGAACAACAGGCCGGCGCCCTCGAAGAAACCGCTTCGGCCATGGAAGAACTGACCTCCACCGTCAAGCAGAACGCCGCCAATGCGGTACAGGCCGACGAACTGTCGAGCTCGGCCTCGGACGTGGCCAGCCATGGTGGTGAAGTGGTGGGCAAGGTGGTGCAGACCATGGACGCCATCAACAGCTCTTCGCAACGCATCGTGGACATCATCAGCGTGATCGATGGCATTGCCTTCCAGACCAACATCCTGGCCCTGAACGCCGCGGTGGAAGCCGCCCGCGCCGGTGAGCAGGGACGCGGCTTTGCAGTAGTGGCCACCGAGGTGCGCACCCTGGCCCAGCGCAGCGCCTCGGCTGCCAAGGAAATCAAGGAACTGATCGATGCCTCGGTGCAGACCGTCTCCAGCGGCGGCCAGCTGGTGGCCCAGGCCGGCAACACCATGAACGACGTGGTCTCCAGCGTGCAGCGCGTCTCCACCGTCATCAGCGAAATCACCACCGCCAGCCGCGAACAGAGCGAGGGCATCGACCAGATCAACCGCGCCATCGCGCAGATGGACGAGAGCACCCAGCAGAACGCCGCCTTGGTGGAGCAGGCTGCCGCCGCAGCGCAATCGCTGCAGCAACAGGCCGAACGCCTGGCAGCGGCGGTCAGTACCTTCCGCGTGTAAGGCGGGTCTCTGGAGTGGGGCGCCGGAGGCCAGCAGCCCCTTTTGTCAGCCATGGGGCGCCGGTTTTTGCCGGATGGAAAACCTGTTTTTCTCCACCGCCAACGAAGCCGCCCACGGGCGGCTTCTTCACATTGCCGCCATTGCGTCGGCGGTATAATCGCCGGATGAACGCACCGCATGCCTCCCCTGTTTCCGATTCCGCCGCCACGCCCCATCGCCCCATCCAGGCCCTGCCCGATCAGTTGATCTCGCAGATCGCCGCAGGCGAGGTAATCGAACGCCCCTCGGCAGTCGTCAAGGAATTGCTGGAAAACGCACTCGACGCCGGCTCCACCCAGATCACCGTGCGGCTGGAGCAAGGCGGCGTCAAGCGCATCGCCATCACCGACAACGGGCGCGGCATCCCGCCCGAGCAATTGCCATTGGCCCTGGCACGGCACGCCACCTCCAAGATCGCCTCGCTGACCGACCTGGAGAATGTCTCCACACTGGGCTTTCGGGGCGAGGCCCTGGCCTCGATCGCCTCGGTAGCGCAACTGACGGTGACCAGCCGCACCGCCGACGCCCCCCACGCCTGGGAAATCACCGGCTCCCAGTTCGGCACGGTCGCCCCCGCCTCGGGCGCACAAGGCACCACCATCGACGTCCAGGACCTGTACTTCAACACTCCGGCGCGCCGCAAGTTCCTCAAGTCCGAACAGACCGAATATGGCCACTGCGCCGAGGTCGTGCGCCGCATCGCGCTGGCGCGGCCGGACGTGAGCTTCTCGTTGTCGCACAACGGCAAGACCGTCGATCACTGGAACGTCGGCGAATTCGCCAAGCGCAGTGCCCATATCCTCGGCGATGAATTCGCCAACGCCCGCCTGCCGCTCGACGAGAGCGCCGGCCCGCTGCGCCTGCATGGCTTCGTCGGCCTGCCCACGGCCTCCAAGGCGCGCGCCGATGGCCAGTATTTCTACGTCAATGGCCGCTTCGTGCGTGACAAGCTGCTCACCCATGCGGTGCGCGCAGCGTATCAGGACGTGCTGCACGGCGACCGTTATCCGGCTTACGCCCTGTCGCTGATGCTGGACCCCGCACTGGTGGATGTGAACGTGCACCCGTCCAAGATCGAAGTGCGCTTCCGCGACAGCCGCGCCGTGCACCAGTTCGTATTCCACGCCGTCTCGCGCGCGCTGGCGCAGACCTCGGCGGTCTCCTTCGGCAATCTGCCGCAACAAGCGGGTGAAGGCGAGGGTGACAGCCAGACAGCCGCCTCGGCCACCACCACTGCCACCGGGGGGGGCCTGCCCTGGATCCGCGAACAGCAGCAGCAGACCTTCTCGGCCCAGTTCGCGGAACCGCCACGCCCCTACTCCTTCGGCGGCAACAGCGGCTTTGGCGTGCGACAGAATACCGAGGCCTACGGCAGCATGTTCCGCAGCGATCCGCCCGCTGGCGAGGCCCTTACCGGTCGCCCCGCAGCAGGGTATCCGGGCAGCACAGCCGCGCCCGCCCCGGCGCCGCTGCCGGAAGGCGACTTCCCGCTCGGCTTCGCGCTGGCGCAGTTGCATGGCATCTACGTGCTGGCACAGAACCAGGCCGGCCTGGTGGTGGTGGACATGCATGCCGCCCACGAACGCATCCTCTACGAACAACTGAAGACGGCGCTGGACGGCAATGAGATCTTCCTGCAGCCCCTGCTGATCCCGGTGACCTTCTACGCCGATCCGGTAGAGGTGGGCACGGTGGAAGAACACCAGGAAACCCTCTCGGCGCTGGGCTTCGACATTGCCGTGATGTCGCCCACCACGCTGGCCGTGCGGGCGGTTCCGGCCCTGCTCAAGAATGCCGATGCCCAGACCCTGGCCCGCGACGTCCTGCGCGATGTGCGCGAATACGGTGGCTCGCGCGTGCTGCTGGAGCGCCGCAACGAACTGCTGGGCACCCTGGCCTGCCACACCGCCGTGCGCGCCAACCGCAGCCTGACCCTGCCCGAGATGAATGCGCTGCTACGCCAGATGGAGGCCACCGAGCGCTCCGACCAATGCAATCACGGCCGCCCGACCTGGACCCAGATGGGCCTGTCGGACCTGGACAAGCTCTTCCTGCGCGGGCAATGACGATGGAGAAGCACCCGCCCCTGGCGGTGGCCATCATGGGCCCCACCGCCTCCGGCAAGACCGCCGCCGCCCTGGAAATCGCACGCCGCATTCCGAGCGAAATCATTTCGGTGGACTCGGCCCTGGTCTATCGCGAGATGGACATCGGCACCGCCAAGCCCACTGCGGCCGAGCTGGCCGAAGTCCCGCACCACCTGATCGACATCATCGATCCCACCGAAGCCTATTCGGCCATGCAGTTCCGCCAGGATGCACTGCGCCTGACCCAGGACATCGCCGCGCGCGGCAAGCTGCCGCTGCTGGTGGGCGGCACCATGCTGTACTTCAAGGTGCTGCGCGATGGCCTGGACGAACTGCCGCAAGCCGACCCGGTCCTGCGCGCGCAACTGGACGAAGAAGCCGCCCAGGTCGGCATGCCGGCCATGCACGCCAGACTGGCGACGCTGGACCCGGTCACCGCCGCCCGCCTCAAGCCCAACGACAGCCAGCGCATCCAGCGCGCTCTGGAGATCACTTTGTTGACCGGGCAGCCGATGTCGTCGCTGCTGTCGCAAAAACCCGCCGAGCCATTGCCCTTCACCCTGTTGCCGCTGGCGCTGGAGCCGGGCGAGCGCGCCGTGCTGCACGAGCGCATCGCCCTGCGCTTCGACCTGATGTTGCAGGGTGGCGCCCTGGAGCGTGAAGTGGCCGCCCTGCGCGCACGCGGCGACCTGCACCTGGGCCTGCCCTCGATGCGTTGCGTCGGCTACCGCCAGATGTGGGAATACCTGGACGGCAGCATCGATGCCGCCACCCTGCGCGAAAAAGGTATCGCCGCCACCCGCCAGCTGGCCAAGCGCCAGCTGACCTGGCTGCGCTCCATGCCGGAGCGCATCAGCATCGACTGCAACCGCCCGGACGCCACCGCCGAGGTGCTGGCGAGAGTGCAAGAGGCTGTGGATAAGTAAATTCGAGGAAAATCCGAAAAACTATTGACAGAAGCCGCGCCGATGCTTATAGTCTCGGGCTTGCCTCCTGGTGATATAGCTCAGCTGGTTAGAGCACAGCACTCATAATGCTGGGGTCGGTGGTTCAAGTCCACCTATCACCACCAAAGACATGTAAGCCGTTGATTCCGAAAGGGTCAACGGCTTTTTTGTTGCCTTCGGACTACACGATTGCCAACTCATCGATTCTGTCTTTGAGACATAGTTGAGCAGAATAGCCCAAATAAACGGTGGCCTGCAATATTGGCCTGATTTTAGAAAGACCTACACAGACAAAAAAGAAGGAAAGGCCAATTCCGAATGGACATCCTCGGTAAGTCGCTCGATCAATGCTGAGAACAAGTAAGATATGCGCTCCATCTTAAGAAGAACAACTTCCAGAGTATTACCAGAAAGTATCACGATGAAGATTTTCCACCTCACTGATATGCATTTTGGAAACACAGCTGCAGCTTTCTCACCCGATGATCTTGAGAATGCCTTACAGCAGTTTTCGAGAGACTTCCAGCTCGATACTACTTACCTCATCGTGACTGGCGACGTTACATTCAAGGGACAAACAAGTGGATACGAAGACGCCACAGATGTCATCAAAAAAGCTTGGATTGATAAAGGTGGGAACAATGAACGCTTTATTGCCTGCCCTGGGAATCACGATATCTGCGCCAACAGCTTTTCAGACTTTGACAAGTTTCTGTATTCAATCAGACGTAGCTCCTCCTTGAATTTCGAAAATGAGAGCGCAATTGTTTTGCAATTTCAAAACTGCGTGATAGCAGCAATAAACTCCTCCCATCACAGAAATCATCAGTTTGGGCTGGTAGACGTTGATCAGCTTGACTTCGCATTAAACCAAGCAGCACTAACCGAAGATGATATTCGCCCCAGGGTTGCAATTATTCATCATCATGTCATCGGGGTAGATGCAAACGATTCCTCAACCATCAAAAACGCATTGCCTTTGCTTCACATACTTGAAGAGAATCGATTTGGACTATTGCTTCACGGACACCGGCACGCGCTTTCTGAATTAGTTGTGGGAGAGCACGGAATGAAAGTGCAAGCAGGAAGATCGCTAGCCTTTAACCAGCCCGGCTATGCTAACGGAATGACAATTCATGAGTTAACAGCAGACGGCTGGCAATCAACTCATCTATTTCTCTCAAAAGACAATCAAAGACCGGGGAAAGCTATTTTCGCAAAGCAGGAGAAGCTATGACACAACGAGGCTTATTTATCGTATTTGAGGGCATCGACGGCTCTGGAACATCCACGCAAGCATCACTGCTGCGTGGCCGAATTGAAAAAACAGCTCGGTCAGGCGTTCTCACATCCGAACCTTCGGAAGGGCCGGTGGGCAATATGATTCGCCAAGCGATGAAAGGGCGTGTGGTATTTTCGTCCAAGCCGGAAAACTTCGATCGCCAAATGGCTTATCTTTTCGCGGCCGATCGATACGACCACCTTTCGAACCCTATTGACGGAGTGCACAAATTTCTCGATAGCGGCACAACGGTCATCAGCACACGATATTTTTTCTCATCCTTCGCCTATCACTGCGCAACTGAGGCGGATTGGGAGTTCATCCGTTCGCTTAACTCTAATTTCCCCAATCCTGACTTGGTAATCTATTTGAAAAACTCAGTAGACAACTCAATTGAGCGAATTTCGAATCGAAAGCACATAGATGTTTACGAGAACAGAGAAAAATTAAAAAGCGTATTGGCAAACTATGAACGAGTCTTCAATGAATACACCGGGCAGTCATTAATTTTAGATGCAAAAGAGGAAATTGAGACAATTCATGGACAGATCTGGAACCGAGTTGAGAGGATGCTTTGACACACACAAATTACCCTTCCATTAAAAGTCTTGAGGACTTAGCAACAACAGCTCGCGCCGAAATTCACGAAGAAACACGCTTCTTCAACTACGTTCTGCGAGGAGAATTGACTCGACAAGCAATCGAAAAATTGCCGCTTCAAGATGTTACGGACAAAGCGTATCTTTGGCAGCAAAAAAATGTTCCACCAGATTTAATCATCAATCATGGGAGTTACATCGGGGACGGCGTAGAAGGTATTGCAAGTGAGCTTCAGAATAAATCAACCTCCAATCGAGCGCTATACTCATTAATCAACACAAAAGACATTTCCCAAAGCGGAGATATGCCTATCCCGTCCTTCATGGTATTCCAATGCGGTTTGGAGGGGGGGGTCTTGTATTGCTCGGCTTACTTTCGCGCACTCGAGGTTTCCAATTTTCTTAGGATTAATCTTGAGGAGATGAGGCTAAATCTTTGCACGATTTTAAAGAAAATCGACGCAACGCTTGTGCGAATTACGGTTTTTGCATTTAGTGCCTACAACCGCCCCAATCAATCCACGCTCGATAAGCCGAAATTAGATCAACTGAAAACTGTCGCGCTTTTGGATCTACTTGATAACGATAGAGGTTATGTTGCTACTCTATTAAAAGAAAAAGCGAGGGAGGCCACATTTATAGAGGTAGAGAAGTTGGAAATCATCTCGGAGTGGGCTTCGCCTAGCCGTAAGAAACGCCCCGAACTTAGCAATATCAATTCAATTTCCGCCGCTGCTGAATCGGCGATTAAGGTCGCCCAGCAGTTGGCAGATCTCCGGATTCGGCACTCAGTTCATGCGCAAGTATCAGATGCTGCCAAGCAGTATACGTCTGCGATCGACAAATTAGCTGAGGAGTTTCGAAAATGAGCACCACGCTTCAGAACCTTCTTGAAAGCCAACGTAAGTTTGATGAGGCACATGCGGCGGGCATTCCTTTCTTCGTAAAAATAGGAAAAGAGAATATAGAAGAGCTGGAGCATTTACTCGTTTGCATTCTCGGTGAGCTCGGTGAATTCTCAAACTTAGTAAAAAAGGTGCGACGCGGCGACGTTGAGTTTGACGACGTTAAGCCAGCGCTAGATGAAGAAATCGTCGACGTGTTTATCTACTTGCTGAAAATCGCAAATCAGTTCGATGTAGATTTAGAGTCTGGCTACAAGACAAAGATGCAAAAGAACGTGCGTCGCTTTTCTAAATTTGAGAGATGATTTTATTTCCTGGTATGAGCTTCAACGCGCAGTATCTACGAGCCTTAGATACTGCCATTAGTGGCACTCCGGTATATGAGCCTTCTCGAGCAGGAGAGGTTATAAACCTAGGACAAGCGTTCTTCGAGATAAACTCTAACGATCCTAGAATTCCCTTCTTAAAAGGAAGAGGATTTAATTGCTCTTTCGCGATGGTTGAAGCCGCTTGGATTCTCCTTGGAAGCCGCGAGCTGCAGCCGCTACTGCGCGAAATCCCCTCTTACGGAAAATACTCGGACGACGGCTCCACATTGAACGGAGCATACGGGTATCGTCTCCGCCATTATTTTGGGAAAGATCAATTAGATATCGCAGTCCAAGAGCTTAAACAAGACCCTAATTCTCGGCGTGTTGTTCTTTCTTTGTATGGCTCCCAAGATCTTGGCATAGGATCAAAGGACATTCCTTGCAATACTTCTATTTTCCTCAAAATCCGTGACCGAAAGTTAGATTTAACGGTTATAAATCGATCCAATGATCTTTTCCTCGGACTTCCTTACAATGTATTCACGTTTGGAATCTTGCAACTATACTTAGCCCGTCAGCTGCAGATATCGGTTGGCACGCAACGACATTTCACCGACTCTCTCCACCTTTATCGCGAGCACATTCCGCGAAGCGAGGAAATCGTCCAAAATAACACTCTGGACGAAGTGGAGCGCGAGAGTGCTCAGTTTGACTGGGAATACGCTAAATCCGTGGTGGACAGCGCCGAGTCGTTGCTAGATGGAGCTATGGAAAAAGTTACATCAAATCACCTACGTCACTTCCTTCTTTGGTGCCATCACAAAGAAAGAGACAACGCCAAGCAAGACGACCAGTCAGAGTTTGAGCATTTTTTTTCATTTCTCCGCTCCCGAGTCGGCAGACGCCGCCTTAACATTTAAAACTGAAATATAGTGACAACCATGCACGAGAATATAGCTAGCACCTTCGCTGAACTTGCGAGTTCCTCTGCCCCAGTCATCGTCAAAAACATATTGATTTGGGAAGAGCGATTAGCAGGAAAGCTCCCTGCTCTTAAAATAGCTTTAGGTAATAGCGGGCGTGGAATTGGTCTAGATTGCTCAGAAAGAACGGAGTCCCAAGCTCTTCGAACCATCTTACTTTCGGCAGTTGTGACCGCTTACGACCCATATCTAGCAGGATCTCCTTTGGGTATAGCACATCAGAGCGCAATAAAAGAAGCTGCTGCAACTCTTAATGTCGTTGAAGCAGATATCAAGCCTCTATCAACCGTCGAGAAAAATTTGTATGCAGTCCTTGCCACAGCAGCACCTTAAACCGCTGCCTTCAAGACTGCTTCGACCTAGATAATTAGCAGAAACAACATCGTTTATTGCTATCGGGGTTGGACGAGTCCTTGAGACAAGCTTCAGCAAAGATTTCTCGGACCAATTATCTAGAAGAATCAATAAGCCGAACCTCCCTCCTGTCCTCAAAAGCCTCATCAAATCGTTCATAGCGGGAGCGAGCCCTCCCGACAGAGGAAATCCATCACAGAAGCTCAATCGCTCCAAAGCCCTCGAATCCCGCGCCCATCCTGCACAACCGGACAATGCGTGAGAACTAACGCGCAACTGATGCGTAAGAAAACGAGAGGGGTAGTGAGCCCCCTCTACGGATGGAAGTCCTAGATATAAGAAATGAACCGGAAGGGTTTGCTGTCATCGTTCCGTCCTTCCGGAGCGCAATCCTTATAGGGCGAGGAAGACCTCCATTCCGCGCTCCCCTCTCGTATTTTCTGCGGCAGCCTACTTGAGAACCGATTTTATCTTTCTTTAGAAAAACGGCCGACAAAGTCGGCCAAAGATTTAATACACTTCTACTGTTTTACATTTCTACGCCGAAAAAAATCCCCAGAATGAGGTCGGAACCCGCATGAATCGGGCATCATGGAGAGAAAGATCTATCCCCACATCTATCCCTCCAGACATCCCCTACCGCGCCACACTCACTCTATCGAGATATTTATCCAGCGACTTAATTGTTCGCGCGACTGCTTTCCTATCACGCGGTTTGTCACCGGACATCAGAGCAATAAGACGCGAGATCCTTGCGGGACTCTCCCCGGCGATCTTACGTGCTTTCCAGGTGCTTACCATACCCGGGATACTCGAGAGGACATGACGCATGCCAGCATTAGACACTGCCACACTCAGTGATTGCTCAATTTGGGGTGCTCCAACTTGCTTCACGACATTATTTTCCCTCACGTCGCCTCGCTCAATCACCGCCCACTTCTTTCTAATTGCATCCGACTGCAAGACTGCATTTTCCCATTGCGCGTCGTCCGACAAATGCAGATGAATGACTTTTGAGGTGGGCGACCAATTTTCCTGCGCAAAACGCTCAGCAGCCGAAAGGTCGAATGGGGAGTCATCAAGAATCGTCGGATAATTGTTCACCGGCGAGATAGGTTTGTTGATCGAATGCGCAAGCCAATGCAGATCGATCACCTGCCTATCCAGACTCTCAGCGCGCTCATCAACGGTATGCAATTCCCGTTTCATTCTATGCATCGGCCGGAAACGAGGAGCATGCGCCTGACGCAAATTCATTTCGATATGGATCGCACAAAGGCTTTCACGCACTGCAGCATAGCCAGATGCCGGCGTCAAATGAAACGCCCTATCGACCAGTCGCTTCATTTCCGCCACCAACGCATTACCTGCACGACTCTGATATGGTCGCCCCTCTGGCATCGGAAATCTATACTCACCGGCAGAGGGTTCAGCCATTTTTGGAGATGCAACAACAGAAACCACCTTTGGCGGCATACTGGGCACAACAGCCGAATGTTCCGCCATTAATGGCGCAGCAATGGCAACTAACGTGCGCCCTTCAACTTCCGCCAACAACGCATCCCACTCGAGCGCATCTTCTTGCCTCTCTTGAGGACGAGGGGGCAGCACTCGATGACACAAGCCATTAATCACCTCAATCGACAATCCCTTCGAGATGCGATCGATCTGCTCTTCATCAACAGCAAGAAGCTGACTGATACCGGCATGGCGCTTTCGCAAATCCCTCAATTCATACGTGCTGTAATTATCAGCCGACAACCGCCCTTCTCTCGCCGCAGACAATACAGCCCATATTGCCGAAAGACAGGGCTCCTTCTGGCGACATTCCCCACAAGACAAATCAAGCGTCGCATCCAACCGACGCCCAAAGCAATCTGGCTTACCATCCAAAAACTCGTTGAATTGCCCCATTCCTACACCTCCTTTTTAAAGAAGGCGTAGGCTACAAACCGTAGATGGGATTTACAACACCATCTAAGTCATTGAATAAAAAGGAATTTATAAAATATTCTAGCCACTTGGTGTGTGATTCACCATCACGAACATTGTTCTTGCCACATTTCATCCATCAAATTCTTCGCGCCTTCTATTTCAGCAATCCTATTCAGCTCTGCCGGAGAGAGTTGTTCGTCTACGCTTCTTTTCATTAACGTGGATTCAACACCAAGCTTGGCAAGTGCCAACTTAATGGCCACAGCGGAATGTTTGTGGCCAAAAACATCCCTATCTTGAGGCAACTCTTCTAGTCCATCACGCTCTAGAAACACATAGTCAAACGCGGTGATAACACGTTGAAATCCAATGTATGCGCCATAACGATTCTTTGCATTTGCTTCAGCACAGAAAAAATCACCATTGGCACTCCAGTGTCGATTGCGAATCTGAACCGAAGCTGGGTCAGCAAACACCCTCCTTACATTGGCCTCGTGAAAATCATATTTGAAATGCCAAATTGCATATCCAATTGCCACCACCCCAAAAAAGAAAGCAGCCCAACTCTTCCAGTATTTTGAAAATTGCATCGTTGTTTTAATAGTTAAAATTTTCTGTCTTTGTATTTTTTGATAGCCCGACCGAAGAAATAACAATGGTCGTTAATGCTTCCCCAAATTTATCCTTAATCTTCAGGCTCAAAACGTCACGATTAGTGCGTGGCCGATAAATATACACCACCGGAACATCTGGGGCGTGAAGAACACCCTCAGAAAACAATTCGGGCAGCGAGTCAGGGAGCTACGTCTAGCCATGATGTGCTCCCAGGAAGCGTTTGCAGATCGATGCGGCTTTGCCCGCAGCTACATGAGTCGAATTGAACGTGGTGCTGGGAATCCATCACTGGATGCCATCGAAACACTAGCAACCGCCCTAGAGGTCGATGCGCAAGAGTTGTTCAAACCCGTTAATTCGACCTCTATCAAAAAACCAATCAGTGTCCCTTTTGCTGCTGATGGGACTTGCTTTCACCCTGATTTGGTGCGACCTCGCTCAAGTCGCTACCAAGTCGGTATCAGAGGGGATGAGCATCAGTTTGAGCACTTTGAAGATGCGCTGAACTATCTCCGAAAAATGGATGTAGCCTACTGGCGCCGTCCAAACACTAGCGGTAGCTGGGGTATCGTTAAAGCAGTTCATTGGGACGAGCTGCCGGGAAGCTAACCGATCCCAGCAGTTTTTTCCCCTTACGATTGGGCTAGCTTGTCTGCCAAACGTGCTGCACTCAGATGCGTATAGCGAGACAGCATTTGCAGTGTCTTATGTCCGGTTATGGACGCCACCTCCATCGCGCCAAACACGCCCCGCTCGAATAGGCGGCTCGTTGCCTCATGACGTAAGTCATGAAAATGGAGATTGCTTAGATACCCTTCATTCGGATTGATGCCATCATCAGCACATGCTTGCTGATATGTAGTCCGGGCACGCTCCACTGCCCTCGACCAAGCCTGACTGATGGATGCACCACTAATGCCAAACACTTGGCCATCCAGCCGTCTGGGCAACTCAGACAAAAGAGCAATCGCAATTGGGCTTAGAGGGACGATACGCCCCGTTCCATTTTTACTGTCATGCAAAGTAGCGGTTCTCTGAGCAAGGCTTATGTCTCGCCAACGAAGCCCAACGATCTCAGATAAGCGCATAGCGGTTTCTACGGCTAGCCGAGCAACCGGCACCAATCCTGAGCTTTCCGATGCTTCAAGCACAGCATCCAACTCCCCTGTATGCAACCGCCGTGACCGCGCATTGCTCACCACAGGCTTACGAATCAATGACACAGGATTGGCAACATCAATCGCCCACTCTTTGCGAGATATCTCGAAGCAATGGGAAAGGATTGCCAGACGTCGTCGCACTGTAGCAGGTGCAAGTGTTTTCAACCATGCATCACGCATTGCAGCTATCTCCGCCGCAGTAATGGAAAGAATGTCCCGCTGAGCCCCTTTCTCTCTCGCGATAGCATTGATGATGCAGGTTTCCTGCGCAGCCCCTTTTTTTGAAATAGAGATTTCATCCCTGTAGCGCTCCAAGGCTGCTTGCAGGGATGGGCTATTACTTACTTTGGATGACTTCCAACGACCTGCCTGAATATCCGCTTCAGTCTGACGCGCCCAAACGAGCGCATCCTTCTTGAGGTGAAAAGACTTACAAACTGCCCCCTCTTTTCGATAAACCCGAACGTGAAATTTACCGTTCCGTTCCATAATGCTTGCCACGTATCACTCCCTCTATCGGCGTAATTTGAGATAGAGTTGAGCAAAGGTGAGGGACAGCGATATGTGCTGCACTAAGCTGTTGATCCGAAAGGACTATTAAATAGCTCAGCTGGTTAGAGCACAGCACTCATAATGCTGGGGTCGGTGGTTCAAGTCCACCTATCACCACCAGATACCCGTCGCTGCATGTGCAATCATGCGTATGCGGCGCCGTCCGAAAAACCCGCCTCTTCGAAAGAAGGGCGGGTTTTTTGTTTTCCGAGCGCATCCGCTGCGGTTTGAAGACCAATGATGCTCATCTACCGACAGCTGGAGCGCGCAACTCCTCCAGTCCTTTTCCGGTCCAGCGCTTGAGCGCCCGGCGGAAATTGGCCGTATCGGTAAAACCCAATAGCATTCCGATATCGTCGGTACTCATCTTGGAGCTCTGCAGATACTCCAGCGCCAGCGTGCTGCGCACGTCATCAAGGATCTGCTGGAACGACGTGTCTTCGAGCGTCAATCGACGACGCAGGGTCCGGGGGGTGGTATTTAGCCGCTCGGCCACCGCCTCCATCGAAGGGAAATTGCCGGGAACTGCCATCAACAGGCGATACACCTCACCGCTTGCCCCCTCGGAGATCTTTGCCTGTCCCAGCAAGCGGTCGCAGGTTTCCTGAACCAGGGACGCAGTGAGCTGATGCGCCATCTTCGGTTTCCTGTCCAGGATCGCGCTGTCGTAGAGCAGCTGTGTTTCCGGCTGCGCGAATTCACAACGACACCCGAGATATCGTCTGTAGAGCGCTGCATGCGGCGGCCGCGCATAGGGAACCCTTGCCGTCAGGGGCGGGCAATCGAAACCGGCCACCTCTTGCACATGCGTCACGGTGATGGCGAGCTGGAGTTCGAACAGGAACTGCCTCAGCTCAGCTGATGGCGGCGAAACGAATCTGTCCGGAAAGCGCCATGTGACCGTCGTCGTCCCTTCTTCCCAGATCGCCGGAAAAGGCGGCGTTGCCAGCCGTCGGTATTTGACCGCCAGCCGAAAATACTCGCGCAGGGAGAGGCAAGACATCAGGGCATAGCCGTACATCCCGTAGGCCGACAAATGCAGGCGACTACCGATCTCGAATGGCGTGGCCGGGTCCTGGCTGAGCGCAAGCGCATTCTCGCAAACGGTCAGGAACTGCCTGAGCGAAGTCAGTGCATTGGGATCATGCAACTGCCCGGCCGACAGGCCGCTTCCCGCCAGTACGGATTGCGCGGCAATACCCTGCTCGGCCAGCACTTCCACGATGGCATTGATCTTGTAGGGCGCATAAATCCGCTCACTTGCCTTCGGCAGAATCTCCGACATGTGCGCCTCTTGAGGTTGTCCTTTGATGACCTGCATGATGACCGAAAATGACCTTCCCGCTCGAAGCGTATCTCACTACCATTCTGGAAACAAGCTCGGACAAGGCAAGACAGGAAAAGGCACCGCGGCACCGCGCGATCGCCATTGAACACGAGCCATCGGAGACGCCCACATGAAACCACAGCCCACCATTCTCTTTTCCGGATAGGCCAGCCATCTGGCCATCGCCAGTGACTGAAGCGGATGGCCGCCCGGTCACGCAGACCCGGATTGCATGCATTCATGCATCGGCTGCAGCCAGCGCGGCGGTCCGAAGCTTTCTGTTTTCTTTTTCCGAGCCCGAGTCCAGGGGGACCCGGGCGGGGCGATTGCACCCCTTGCCCACGGCACGTTGGCGCAATCGGATCAAATCATGACGACCATTCAAAAGGAGTAGCAATGCGGGCAGCAATCGTCGGCGCCGGCTCACTGGGCACCATCATCGGCGCCTTCATCAGCAAGGCCGGTCAGGATATCCATCTCATTGATAGCAACGTCGAACACGTCAGGGCCTTGAACGAACATGGCGCAACCGTCACCGGTTCGCTTGAGTTCAGTTCGCCGGTCTCGGCATTCACCCCGGACGCACTATCAGGCAGCTACGACCTGATTTTTCTGCTGACCAAGCAAACCAGCACACAGCAGACCCTGTCCCTGCTGAAAGCGCATCTCCATGCCGACAGCATCGTCTGCACATTGCAGAACGGGATTCCCGAACTGCTCGTGGAAAAGATCGTGGGACGACAGCGCACCATCGGTGGCGCCGTCGGCTTCGGCGCCACCTGGCTGCGCCCGGGCGTCTCCTCGCTGACATCGAGCAGGCAGGCACTGGAGCAATCGGCCTTCGAGATCGGGGAGATCGACGGCATCGAACGCCCCAGACTGGCCGTCGCCAAGCGCTACCTGGAATGCGTGGGCAGTACCAAGGTATTGAACAATCTGATGGGTATCCGCTATTCCAAGCTGTTGATGAATGCGACCTTCAGTGGCATGTCTGCCGCCCTTGGCTGCACCTTCGGCGAGGTGCTGGGCAACCCCCGGGCGATGACCTGCCTGGCCTTCATCGCCGACGAATGCATCAAGGTGGCCCACGCCCAGGGCATTGATCTGGTGCCGATGCAGGGCGAGGATTTCAACGCCTTCGAACTCCACGGCGCAGGCGACATCCCCGGCAAGATGCCGCTCTACAGGAAGATCTGGTCGCAACACGTGGCCTTGAAGGCCAGCATGCTGCAAGACCTGGAAAAGGGACGGGCGACCGAGATCGACTTCATCAATGGCGTGATCTGTCATCAAGGTCGGCAGCACGGTATCGCCACTCCCTTCAACGACAAGGTTGTCGACATCGTGACATCGGCCCAGCAGCGGCAAGTCCTGACCTCCCCGAACAATCTCCAGCAGTTCAACGGACTACTGGAACGCCACGCTGCGGTGCTTGCCGGTGGCGCCGCCTGGACGGCGTGATCTGCCCTTCTTCTGTCCGCCTTCCCACTACCGCCACTACGATCGGAGCCGCGTCCATGTCCCGTCACAAAAAGAAAGTCATCATTACCTGCGCCATCACTGGTGCAATCCATACCCCCACCATGTCGGATGCGCTGCCCTATAAGCCGGAGGACATTGCAAGGCAGGCCATCGATGCCGCAGAAGCCGGTGCGGCCGTGCTTCATCTCCACGCGCGCCACCCGGAAAATGGCGCCGTGTCGATCAATCCCGATCACTTCATGCAGTTCCTGCCGCAGATCAAGGCCGCGACCCATGCCGTCATCAATCTCTCCACGGGCGGCAGCCTGACCAATACGATGGAGGAGCGCATTGCCCCGGCACAGCGGGTATCGCCGGAGATGACGTCGCTCAACATGGGCAGCATGAATTTCTCCATGCACCCGCTGGCGGATCGTTACAAGGAATGGAAATTCGATTGGGAAGAAGCCTATCTGCGCAACTCCGATACCTACATCTTCCGCAACACGTTTCGGGATATCGCCTTCAGTGCCAGAGAACTGGGCGAACGACACCAGGTCAAGTTCGAACACGAATGCTATGACGTCGGCCACCTGTACAACCTGAAGTTCTGCATGGATGCCGGCATGTTCAAGGCGCCGGTATTCATCCAGTTCATCTTCGGCATCCTGGGCGGCATCGGGGCCGACATCGACAATCTGGTCTTCATGAAGCGCACCGCCGATCGCCTCTTTGGTGACCAGTATCAATGGTCGGTGCTGGGTGCCGGCGCCGCCCAGATCAACTTCGCCACCATGGCCGCATCCATGGGTGGTCATGTCCGTGTGGGCCTGGAAGATTCGCTCTTCATCTCGCGCGGGAAGCTGGCCACCTCCAATGCAGAGCAAGTGACCAAG
Source organism: Herbaspirillum sp. C7C2 (assembly GCF_022627865.1). Classification (NCBI taxonomy): domain Bacteria; kingdom Pseudomonadati; phylum Pseudomonadota; class Betaproteobacteria; order Burkholderiales; family Oxalobacteraceae; genus Herbaspirillum; species Herbaspirillum sp. C7C2. Next base: position 438,624 of record NZ_JABXGI010000001.1, on the reverse strand, counting down.
ATCCGACGGATTCTCGAAGACCTCGGTCATGAAATCGCAAGCCCCGACGAAGCCCGGGAGATCCTCGGCCTGAAGGGTGCAGACAAGGTGTCGTTCTAGGACACCAGATTGACCCACAAAAACCAAAGGAGACATGATGAAGCATTCGATTACACGGGACATCCAGCCCAAGCCACTCACCTCGGCCATGCGGCAACTCCTGAAAAATACGCTACTCGCGACAGGCCTGCTGCTGGCTGGCGCAGGTATTGTGCAGGCGCAGATTTCGGATGACAGGATCAAGATCGGTTTCGTCACCGACATGTCGGGGCCGCTGGCGGACAACGATGGTCCCGGCAGCCTGGAAGCCATTCGCATGGCGGTGGCCGACGCGGGTGGCAGCATCAATGGCAAGCCCATCGAGATTCTCTGGGCCGATCACCAGAACAAGGCCGACAACGCCTCTGCCAAGGTGCGGGAATGGGCCGACGTGCAACATGTGGACATGGTCATCGGCGGCGCCAATTCGGCCGCCATGCTGGCGGTGAACCGGCTGGTGGAGAGCAAGAAATTTGCCTTCCTGGTGGTCTCGGCGGGGGCGACGCAGTTCACGAACGAAGAGTGCACGCCCTATACCATCCAGTACGCCTACAACACGACGGCAGTCTCCAGGGCCTTGACCAGCGCGGCAATGAAGCAGGGCGGAAAGTCGTGGTTCTTCCTGACCAGCGACTATACCTTCGGCCACTCGCTGGAGACTGAAGCCAGCAAGATCGTCAATGAACAGGGGGGCAAGGTGCTGGGCCGTGTACGCCACCCGCTCAACACCGAAGACTTTTCTTCGTTCCTACTGCAGGCCCAGGGCTCCAGAGCGGATGTCCTGGCTCTCGCCTCCTCCGGGAGTGACACGCTCAATGCCATCAAGGGCGCGCGCGAGTTCGGCCTGACCAAGACCATGAAGATCGCCGGCCTGCTGCTCTTCATGAACAACATCGACAGCATCGGATTGAAGAATGCCCAGGGGCTGCTGCTCTCGGAGGCCTGGTACTGGGACCAGAGCGATGCCTCGCGCGCCTTTGCCAAGCGCTACCTGGCCAAGACCAAGCGCATGCCCAACAGCCTGCAGGCAGCCAGCTATTCCGCCACCGCCAACTATCTCGCTGCGGTGAAGGCCGTCGGCAGCGATGATCCGGTCAAGGTGCTCAAGCACATGCGCTCAGTGGGCGTGAACGACATGTACGCGAAAGGCGAGATCCGTCCTGATGGACAGATGGTGCATGACTTCTATCTGTACGAAGTAAAGAAGCCGAGCGAATCCAAAGGGCAGTGGGATTATCTGAAGCTGGTTTCCACCACTCCCGGCAATGATGCCTATGCCCCGCTGTCGGAATCCAGATGCCCGGCGGCCAAGCGCCCCTAGCCTGACGGGTATCAGGGCTGTTCACCATCGATGCACGCCGGGCCGTTGTTGAAGCGGCCCGGCGTCAGCGCATCAGCGCCGTCATTTCGCCTCCCGCCACCTCGAACCGCTCGACCAGATAATCCAGCAAGGCCCGCACCCGGGGCGCCATGTAGCGCGTGCGTTGGTAAAGCGCATGCACCGGTGCTTCCGGGGCGCGCCACTGCGGCATCACCACCTGCAAGTTACCCTCGCGCAAGTCCGCCGCCACGTCCCAGATCGACTTCATGACCAGTCCCTTGCCTTCGATGGCCCACTGCCGGGCCAACGCGCCGTCGTTGGTTTCGCGTGCGCTGGTGAGGGGAACGGTATGGGTCTGCACCACGCCGTCACGCTCAAAGCGCCACTCATTGGCCGGACCGCTGGCCGTGAGCAGCACGATGCAGTCCTGATGCTGCAGATCGGCCGGCTGTTGCGGCGCTTGGCGACCGGCCAGATAGGACGGCGCCGCGCACAGCACGCGGCGGTTCGGCGCCAGCGGGCGGGCAACCATGGAACTGTTCTGCGGTACACCGAAGCGGATGGCCAGGTCCAGGTCGTCCTGCAGCAGATTGGCGACCGTGTCGCCCAGGATCAGGGCCAGCGTGATCTGGGGATGCAGCGCATTGAATTCTTCCAGCCAGCCCTGCAGGACATGGCGGCCGAAGTCGGAGGTGGCGGCGATGCGCAACTTGCCGCTGACCGCGCTGCGGCCTGCCTGCAGGGCCGCCTGGGCATCGTCCAGCGCGGCCAGGGCCTGCTGGCAGTGCGACAGATAGAGCGCTCCCTCGGCGGTCAGTCGCAGGCGGCGTGTGGTGCGCTCGAAGAGCCGCGTGTTGAGCTCCGCCTCCAGCTTGACCAGCCGCGCGCTGGCGGCCGCCGGGGACAGGCCAATCTTGCGCCCCGCTGCTGACAGGCTGCCCAGGCCGGCGGCTTCCACGAAGAGTCGGATATCACCCAGGTTTTGCGCTGCCATTATTCCGCTCCATTTGATAATTATTCAAATACTAGACCAATTATCAAATTCCAATGCGGTTCGCATAATGACCTCCATCAGCGCCTGAACCCTTCGATGAACCCTTTGATCGTCTTGCCCCTTTTTGGAGTCTTTCATGCAAACCCCGACCTCCCTGCTGGCACCGCTGACCGTGGGCCACCTCTCGCTTCCCCACCGCATCGTGATGGCGCCCATGACCCGCGCACGCAGTTCGCAGCCGGGTGACGTTCCCAATGCCATGAACGCCTTGCATTACGCTCAACGCGCTTCGGCTGCGCTGATCATCACCGAGGCATCGCAGATTTCGCCGCAGGGCAAGGGCTACTCCTTTACCCCCGGCATCTACAGCCCCGAGCAGGTCGCCGGCTGGCGCCTGGTCAGCGAGGCGGTGCATCGTGCCGATGGCCGTATCTTCCTGCAGCTGTGGCATGTGGGCCGCATGTCGCATCCCGACTTCCACGACGGCGCGCTGCCGGTGGCGCCGTCGCCAATGCCCTTCGAGGGCCAGATCTGGAAGGTGGACTCCGTCACCGGCCAGGGCGGCATGGTCGCCAGCCCGACCCCGCGTGCACTGGAACGCCAGGAGATCAAGGCCATCGTGGAGGACTTCCGCCGCGCTGCACGCAATGCCATCGACGCCGGTTTCGATGGTGTGGAAATCCACGGCGCCAATGGTTACCTGGTGGACCAGTTCCTGCGCACCACTTCCAATGTACGTACCGATGAATACGGCGGTTCACGCGAAAACCGGTTGCGCTTCCTGAAGGAGGTGGTCGATGCAGTGGCCGATGAAGTCGGTGCGCATCGCACCGCGATCCGCCTGGCGCCCTTCCTGACCGCTCGCGGCATGGATTGCCCGGACATCCTGCCCACCATCCTGGATGCGGCCGCCTGGCTGCAGCAGCGCGGCATTGCCTATCTGCACCTGGTCGAAGCGGACTGGGACGATGCACCGGTCGTGACCGAAGCATTCCGCCAACAGCTGCGCGAGCGTTTCAGCCATCCCATCATCGTGGCCGGCAACTACAACAAGGCGCGTGCGCAATGGGTGCTGGAACACGGCTACGCCGACCTGGTGGCCTTCGGCCGCCCCTTTGTTGCCAATCCGGATTTCCCGCGCCGCCTGATCGAAGACCTGCCCCTGGCCGAATTCGATGGCGCCACACTGTTCGGTGGTACCGAGGTCGGCTATACCGACTACCCGGCCCTGCCGACTGCCACCGCGGCAGCCGCCTGAACCTCTTCCACCGGTTGATCCCTCAAGGAGTCTGATCATGAAAGACCAGAAAATCGTCGTCATCGGCGGCCTGACCGGCATCGGTCGCGCCGTCGCCGAACAGGCTGCCGCTGCCGGCGCGCAGGTGACCGTGGCCGGGCGCCGCAGTGCGCCGGCCGACTTTCCCACCCACATCACCACGGCCCAGGTCGACATCGGCAACGATGCGTCGGTGGCGCAACTGTTTGCCGGCATCGGCAGCTTCGATCATCTGGTGGTCACGGCCGGTCCCGTGATCGGGTCGGCGCGACTGGCCGACCTGAAGATCGCCGACGCCATGGGCGCCTTCAACGTCAAGTTCTTCGGCCAGATACGCGCCGCGCAACAGGCACTACCCTATCTGCAACCCAACGGTTCCATCACCTTCACTTCCGGCCTGCTGGCACGCAAGGCGGCGCCGGGTGCACTAGTGAAGGCGACCATGAATGCCGCCACCGAAATCCTCGCCAAGACCCTGGCCAAGGAACTGGCGCCCCTGCGCGTGAATGTGGTCAGCCCAGGCATGGTCGAGAGTGGCATGTGGGGCGACATGAGCGAGGCCGACCGCAAGGCCATGGCCGCGCGTGCCGGAGGCAAGCTGCCGGTGGGACGCGTGGGTCAGGGCGCGGACCTGGCGCAGGCCTACCTGTTGCTGATGCAGAACGGTTTCATGACCGGCAGCGTGGTCGATGTCGACGGTGGCGGGCTGCTGTAGAGATCAGGTATCGCATGCATCTTGATCACATCACCATCGTGGCCGGTGACTGCAGCTTCCTGCGCCAGTTCTTCGTGGAAGTGGCCGGCCTGAGGGAGGGTCCAAGGCCGCCTTTCGGCAGTACCGGCCATTGGCTTTACCTGGGCCAGCAGCCGGTGCTGCATCTCATCGAACGCATCACCCTGCCAGCCCGGCACGGCATCAGCAATGGGCCGCCAGCCACACGGATCGACCATCTGGCGCTGCGCATCGACAGTCATCCGGAATGGCAGGCGCTGCTGCAGCGTCTGCATGTGCAGCGCCTGCGCTATCGGATCGAGACGATCGATGCCCGGCAGGAACGTCAACTCTTCGTGGCACCGGTTCCCGGGGTCAAGGTCGAGTTCGTCATTGCCGAACGGCATCTTGCGGCGACCTGATTGCGCCCCTTCTGCCGCAATCCTCACCAACCCTTCGCATCCATCCCCCTCCGCAAACTTCTCGGCCCCCCTGCGGGCGCAATTTAGCCAACATCATTGGCAGTTTCGCAAAACCTAACTGTTAAAATTTGCTCCACGCATTCAACGACCAGCACGTTGATCATTTTCATTCCAGCGGGAGGAAATTCCATGGGGCAGCAGCATGCCTTGCCAACGCACCCGATCCCGCCCGGCGGGACGCAGCGTCAACCTGCAGGGGAGGTCGCGGGCGCATGGCGGAGCCTTCCGCTCTGTCGATTCTCTCAATACTGAGCAGAGCATCCCCATCACGCAAGAACATGAATTTGCTCTCCAAGAATTCCCTGGCGGTCCACCTGCTGCGCATCATTTTCGGGAGCTACTTCCTGGTGACGCTGATCGTCACCTGCCTGCAGCTGGGGGCCGAGTACGAGCACACCCAGTCCGGAGTGGATAACGAATTGCGGGCAATGGACCTGACCTTCGGCGCCAGCCTGGCCAGTTCGACCTGGCGTTTCCAGGGCGATGTGCAAAAGGCCACATTGCGCGGCATCAGCAACCTGCCGGTGGTGACCGGGGTGAAGATCGAAGATCCGCAGGGTCGGCTGGTGATGGCCCAGGGCAATATCGTCGATCACGACGGCCGCCAGATCCATGTCGATGCCGACGGGCAGCGTAGCCCGGTGCGGACGGGTTTCCTCAACGCCGCCACCAGCCACCGCTTCCCCATCCTGTATCGCGATGAACATGGCGTGACGCACGACATCGGCGCCTGGACCGTGTACTCCAGCCGTCACGTGGTGATCCAGAAAGTGGCCTATGGCTTTACGCTGATCCTGATCAACTCGGTGATCAAGACGCTGGTGCTGTGGTTCATCTTCCTCTATGTCTTCAATCGCTGGCTGGGCCGGCCGATCACGCGCCTGTCGGGCTTCGTGCGTCGCCAGGACCTGAACCGCCCGGACCTGCCGGACTCGCCGCAGAGCATCGACCTGCCGGGCAAGAAGCGGCATGAGCTGCACTTCCTGGCCGATGCCATCAATGCCATGCTGGCCAATCTGCGCAGCCATACCATCCAGAATCGCACCCTCTACGCCCAGCTGGAACAGGAAAAGGAATCCCTGCGCGCACTCAACAAATCGCTGGAGCTGCGCATTGCCGAGCGTACCCGCGATCTGGCCCAGGCCAATGAACAGCTGCGCTCGCTCAGTCTCACCGATGGCCTGACCGGCATTGCCAACCGGCGCAGCTTCGATGACACCCTGGACCAGGAATGGCGGCGCAGCGTGCGTCATGGCAAGCCGCTGACGGTGGCCTTCATCGACGTCGACTGGTTCAAGCCCTACAACGACCACTACGGCCACGTGGCGGGCGACGCCGTGCTGCGCCAGGTGGCGCAGACCATGCGCGATACCGTCTGCCGCGCCGGCGAGACCGTGGCGCGCTATGGCGGCGAAGAATTCGCGGTGATCGCGGCCGACACCGATGGCGAGCAAGGCGTGCAGATCGTGCAGCGCATGTGCGATGCCATCCATGCCCTGGCGTTGCCGCACGCCGGGTCGACACTGGGGCGCATCACCATCAGCGGCGGCGTGGCTTCCTGCATACCGGCCCATCCCGGCGCGCGACTGGAGTCCTTGCTCCAGGCTGCCGATGCGGCCCTGTACCAGGCCAAGACGCTGGGACGCAATCGCGTCCTGCTGGCGCCGCCATTTGTGTCACCGCCCCCTTCTTCTTCCCCTTCCCCTGCCTGAAGAAAGTCGCGCATGCCCTCACGCATTTTCCGCCGCCTTGCCTGTTCTCTGGTTCTCGGCAGCACGCTGTTATCGGCGATGTCGTCAACGTCAGCACAGTCGACACAGCCGACACAGCCGGCGGCGCAGGCGACCGACCAGATCGTCTGGGGCAAATACAATGTGCCGCCCTACATGATCCGCAGCGGTGAATTCGCGCATCAGGGTATCTTCGACCTGACCCTGGACGTCATCAAGAAGGGCTTGCCGCAATACCAGCACGTGGAACTGGAAGCGCCCTTCCCGCGCATCAACAATGAAATCCGCAAAGGTAGCCACTGGTGTTACAACGGCATGTTGAAGACTCCGGAACGCGAGAAGGTCGGCTACCTGTCGCTGCCGACCTCGATCTTCCTGCCGCTGCGCATCATCGTGCGGCGCGACCGGGTAGACCAGTTCAAGGGCAGGCTATCGCTGCAGGCACTGCTGCAGAATCCGCAACTGACCACCTCGGTCATGCGCGACCGCTCCTACAGCCCGACCGTGGACAAGCTGCTGGCGGCCTATCCACCCAGGGAAAACTACTCGGAACAGGTGGAATCGATCGGCATGCTGCTGGCCGGGCGCATCGACTACATGATCGAGTTGCCATTGCTGGCCTTCGAGCAGGCACGCGTGATGGGACAGCCCGGCGCGCTGGTGGCGCTGCCGATGCAGGAGGCCAGCGAGGTCGTGTTCAATCGCGTAATGTGCCCCAGGAATGAATGGGGACGGCAGGTGGTGGAGCAGGTCAACAAGGTCTTGCTGGCCAAGCGCGCCCAGCCTGCCTACCGGGCGATCGTGGAAAAATGGCACGATCCGGAATCGGTGGCGGAAATCGACAGGATCTATGACAAGGTGTTCCTGAAGATCCCCTGACGTCCCCGACCGACCCGATCTTCCCGCCACGCTAGGGCCGCAGGCCACCCGTCTCCAGCACGTCCCAGCAGGCGCCCATGGTGTGGTAGTCGACCTTGCCGGCGGGGGACTTGGTGTCTTCCAGCTTTTTGCCGTCGGCGGCGAGAATGCGAAACCAGGCACCGTACTGGTGATCGACCAGGTGTTCCCAGCTCCAGGCCCAGATGGCGTGATATTGGCGGCGGAATGCCTCATCCCCGGTCACCCGCCACAGACGCCAGGCACTGGCGAAGGATTCGGCCTGGACCCAGAAATACTTGTCGCTGTCATAGGGCCGCATGTCCGGATCGAAACCGTAGATCAGGCCACCATGTTCGCCATCCCAGCCATGCGTCCAGGCGGCCTTCTGCAGCTCGGCCGCGTGCGTGACGTAATCCGGGCTGGCCTCGATGGCGTGGGCGATCAGCAGCAGCTTGGCCCACTCGGTCTGGTGACCGGTCTGGAAGCCCCAGGGCTTGAAGATGTTGTCGCGATTGCCGCGGTTGTAGTCGTGGTCGGGCGTCCAGTCCGGGTGGTAGTGCTCCCAGACCAGCCCCTGCGACTGCTGCGCCAGTCCGAACACGAAACGGTCGATCAGCAGACGGGCGCGCTCCAGATAGCGCGCCAGGCCGGTGGCCGCATAGGCTGCCAGGCAGGCTTCGCACATGTGCATGTTGGCGTTCTGGCCGCGATAGGCAATCAGCTCGCCAGACGGGGTGATCTCATCGGCATAGGCGCCATGGGCGGGTTCGAAGAAGGCGCTCTCCATGCGTTCGAAGGCCTGCGCCACCTGCTGCGCATCACACAGGCCAACGCGATGGGCGTGGGCATAGGCCAGCAGTACGAAAGCCTGGCCATAGGCCATCACGGTACCGTCCTCGATCTGCCCGTCGCGCAGGGTCCAGGCATACAGGCCGGCCAGCGGACCGTGCGGATGGCGGAAACGCTCCAGATGCGATAGCGCGTGCCGCGCCTGCTCCAGATAACGTTCCTGGCGAGTATGCGTATAGGCCATGGCCTGCGTGAAGACCAGGCGGGTGGCACTGACCAGATGGCGGTGCGAGCGGTCATAGACGCTGCCGTCGTCCTTCAGGTAATGGAAGAAGCCGCCCTGCGGATCGATGGCATGGCGGTCGTAGAAGGCCAGGGTATCGGCCACATGCGACTGCAGGAAATGACGGCTTTCGAAATCGGGTTGCTGCATGCTGCGCTCCTTGTACGAGAGGCTGAGGTTCATTGGCTGGCATCCTTCTGGCGCCATTTGTCGAGGATCACCGCCAGCACGATCACCGCGCCCTTGGCCACGTATTGCCAGAACGAGGACAGGCCGAGAATGGTCAGCCCGTTGTTCATGACGCCGATGATCAGCGCCCCCACCACCGTTCCCCAGATCGTGCCCACGCCGCCCATCAGGCTGGTGCCGCCCAGTACCACGGCAGCGATCGCGTCGAGTTCATAGCCACTGCCCCAGTTGCCGTTGGCGCCATACAGGCGACTGGCCGACATGGCACCGGCCAATCCCGAGAACAGGCCGCTGATGGCATAGACGAACAACAGGACCAGCCCGACGCGGATGCCGGTCAGGCGCGCTGCCTGCAGGTTGCCGCCGATGGCATAGATGTGCATGCCCAGCACCGTCTTGCGCAGGATCACCCAGGACAGCAGCACCACCGCCAGCGCCACCCAGATCAGCCAGGGCACATGCAGGAAGTCGCCATTGCCGATCCACTCGAAGCTGGGGATGTCGTTGTTCAAGACCGTGGTGCCATCGGCCAGCAGGTAGGCCGCCCCGCGAAAGGCCGTCATGGTCCCCAGGGTGACCACGAAGGCATTGATGTTGAGGAAAGCCACCATGGTGCCGTTGAGCAGGCCCATCAGTAAACCCGAGAAGACGAAGACTGGAATCGACCAGCCGGACGCCGCACCCAGAGACACCTGCATGCCCAGCACCGCCGAGACCGCCAGCACCGACCCCACGGACAGGTCGATGCCGGCAGTCAGGATGACGAAGGTCATGCCGGCGGCCAGCACCAGGTTGATGGCGACCTGGCGCAGGATGTTCATGGTGTTTTCGGCACTGGCGAAATTGGACGTGCCATCGCCGCTGAGATAGATCGTCAGCGCGTAGAAGAGGAGGTAGAGCACCACCAGCACCGGCAACATGCCCAGCCGGTGCAGCAGCCATTGCGAGGGGCCGGAAGGGGCGCGCGAAGGGGCGCGTGCAGTCTCATGCATGGGATCGATTTCAGCCATGGGTGGGATCAAGGGAAGGTTGAGGTGAATGGGGAGATGCTGGTGGCACGCCGGCAGTGTCGGTCGCCAGGCGCATGATGTTTTCCTGGGTGATGTCGGCACCGGCCAGTTCGCCGGTGATGGCGCCTTCGCGCATGACCAGTACACGGTCGCAGATGCCGATCACCTCCGGCAGTTCGCTGGAGATGACGACCACGGCCACGCCCTGCTCGGCCAGCCTGTGGACAAGTTGATAGATCTCGCTCTTGGCATAGATATCCACACCCCGCGTGGGCTCGTCCAGGATCAGCACGCGTGGCGCGATCTCCAGCCAGCGCGCCAGCAAGACCTTTTGCTGGTTGCCACCAGAGAGCTTGCCCACCGGCACGCCGGGATGGGCCACCTTGACGTTGAGGCGACGTATCGATGCCTGCGCCACCCCGTGCAGGGTGCGGCCGTTGACCAGTCCCAGCCGCGCATGGCGCGATGCCACATTCATGGTGGCGTTGGCCGCCACCGCCATCTGCAGGAACAGGCCCTGCCCCTTGCGGTCCTCAGGCACATAGGCGATGCCAGCCCGCATGGCCGCGCGCGGGCTATCGATCTGCAGCAACTGGCCATTCAGCAGGACCTTGCCGCCGCTGCGGGCATCCGCACCGAACAGCAGGCGCGCCAGTTCGGTACGGCCGGCACCCACCAGCCCGGCAAAGCCCAGCACTTCGCCTGCGCGCAGCGCGAAGGAAGCCGGTTTGACCTTGCCACCGGCGAGCGCCCGCACCTGCAATACGGTGGGCAAGGTCGCGGCTTGCTCGGGCGCCATGCGGCGATGCTGGTAGAACTCCCCCAGCGAGCGCCCGACCATCATCTGGACGATGCGCTCGGCGTCGATCTCCTGGCGTGTCAGCTCGCCGACGAAGCTGCCATCGCGCAGTACGGTGACGCGGTCGGCCAGGGCGTGGACTTCGGCCATGCGATGGCTGATGTAGATGATGGCCAGGCCTTCGTCGCGCAAACGACGCACGACCTTGAACAGGTTTTCGGTCTCGCGCTCGGACAGCGCTGCCGTCGGTTCATCCATGATGACGATGCGGCTGCGATGCACCAGGGCGCGGGCGATTTCCACCTGCTGCTGCTCGGCGATGGAAAGGCGTCCGGCGCGGTCGCTGGCGCGAAAGGCGGCACCCAGCTGAGCCAGCACGGCATCGGTACGCTGCCGCATCGCGACGTGGTCGATCAAGCCCAGGCGCGTGCGCAATTCGCTGCCCATGAAGACATTGGCAGCCACGCTGATATTGGGTGCCACGGCCAGTTCCTGGTAGATCAGGTTGATACCGGCCACGCGGCTGGCTCCGGGGTCACGCAGGGACAGCGGCTTGCCGTCCAGGAGAATCTCGCCGCTGTCCGGCGCATGCACGCCGGACAGGACTTTCATCAAGGTGCTCTTGCCGGCGCCGTTCTCGCCCATGAGGGCGTGGATTTCGCCGGGATAGATGCTCAGGTGCATCGCCGACAGGGCGCGCGTGGCCCCGAAAGACTTGCTGATGCCGGTCATCCGCAGCAGGGGTGTGGAAGTCATGAGATCGTAAAGGAAATGGTAACGTCAGCCGTACGCGGCAACGCTGCCCAAGGGCGCCGGACGGTGCAGCCATCGGACTCACCGGCCCGCCACGATGCAGGCAGGCCGGCGCTCCGGGCAGCGACAGATCAGTCGATCAGTTGGCCGGGACCCAGCCCTTGTAGTCGGCCACGTTGTCGCGGGTAATCAGCTTCACGGGCAGCAGCTTGACGTTCTTTTCCGGGGCGCGGCCATTCATCAACTGATAGCCGATGGCCACGCTCTCGGCGGCCATGCCATACGGGTCCTGGGCCGGCGAGGCGGCGAACAGCGACTTGCTGTCCTTGAGGGCGCGCTCGGCATCGGGTGCGCCATCCACGCCACTGATGACCTTGATGTCACTGCGCTTGGCCTGACGGATCGCCAGTTCGGCACCGATCGCGGTGGGGTCGTTGATGGCAAAGACGCCATCGATCCTGGCATGCGCGGCCAGCAGGTTGGACATGGTGGTCATGCCACCGTCGCGACTGCCACCGGCATTCTGGTTGTCGGAGAGGATCTTGATGCCGGGCGACTTCTTGAACTCGGCCTTGCAGCCGGTGACACGGTCCATCACCGCCGAAACCGGCGGGCCGTTGACGATGACCACATTGCCCTTGCCCTGCAGCTTGTCGGCGATGAACTTGCAGGACTCGGCGCCGGCCATGGTGTTATCCGACATGACAGTGACATCGGCTCCCTCGGCGGCCACGTCCACGGCCACCACTACGATGCCAGCCTTCTTGGCCTTCTTCACCGCCGGGCCGATACCCTTGGAATCAGCCGCGTTGAGCACGATCATGTCGACCTTGTTGGCGATGAAATTCTCGATCTGGCCGACCTGGGTGTTGAGGTCGTACTTGGAGGACACCACAGTCACGCGGGCGTCGGGATTGATCTTGTGGGCGCCACTCTCGGCCCCCTTGGCGATGGCCACGAAGAAGGGATTGGCGAGGTCACCCAGGGTGACGCCGACCGACTTCAGCGGCTTGTCAGCGGCCTGGACCTCATGTGTGAAGGATGCCAGCGAGAGAGTGGCACAGGCGATGGCGAGGGATTTTCTGATCATGCTTGTCTCCGGTTTTTTTTAGAGGGGGGATGGCTTGTTCTACGTTTTGCGTGCTGCTGACTGAGTGCTGCTCACTGCGTGCTGCTAAATGCGTATTGCTGATTGCGTGCTGCCAACCAGGTACTGCTGACATTGACGCCGGGAGTTCAGTCCCAGCGAAAAATACGGTCGGCCCGATCCCGTGTGGTGGCGATCAGGGCGGCATTGATTTCATCGCTGTTCATCACCCAGGCCTCGGCATCGGCCCGGCTGCGTCCGAACTGCACATGGCGGGCAATCAGGCGTTCCAGCCGCAGCGCAGGATCGACCTCGACATACCAGACCTCGTCCAGCAGCGGACGCACGCGCGACCAATGGCCGCGGTCGAGCAGCAGATAGTTGCCTTCGGTGATGATGAGCGGGATATCGGCACTGATGGCGATGCTGCCGGCAATGGCTTCCTCGATCTCGCGCAGGAACTGCGGAGCGTAGACCATCTCGTCGGCGACCTGGCTGCGCAGACGCGACAGCAGGTGGACGAAACCGGCGCTGTCGAAAGTATCCTCGGCACCCTTGCGGGCAGCGCGACCCAGGCGTGCCAGCTCGGCATTGGCGAGGTGGTATCCATCCATGGGCAGCACCGCAGCGCGGGAACCGGCATGGTCGAGCAAGGCCTGTGCCAGCGTGGACTTGCCACAGCCGGGCGGCCCGGCCAGTCCAAGTATCGTGCGCTGGCCGCTGGCGAGCAGCGCATCAAGCCTGTCGCGAAAGACTGCCGGGATCATGTTCGACTCATCCTTTTTCCAGGGAGCGTGGCGGTGGCAACGGGCCGCCTTATGCAGCCAACTTATGCAGCCACCTTAGTGAAATGCGGCAGCGCGAAAACTGCAGTGGTTCTGTTCGGTACGTCTGTCAAGCTTGCTGCGCCTGGCCTTTCAGCTTGGCGCGGGGCGTGATCGACATTTTTTTGACAGCGGACAAACTAAGCGATTCTGTCACCTGAATTTCAGTGCTCCTGATTGTTCTCAGGGAAATTCCAATTATTGCTAGTTCCGCGTCGTCAACGTGATGAAATTTTCTTCAGAAAAATTCGATATCGATCAACTTATGGATAACAGGATGTAAAAAGTCTGCTGGGCGCAGCTTCGTCTCCCCCGGTTATCCAGCGCCATTCGTTCGCGGTCGCTTTACTTACCGAGCAAGATTGCTCCGGCCATATTCCATACCTGATCACTCAGCAGTGTCCTGACGACCTCGCTTCATTCGCGCATAAGAAAAAGATACGCACCAACACATTTCAGCGAACGTGAAGACCCTAGTACAGGTTCGATGTGTCCCGTCAAAAGCTGATTTTCACGAGAAAAAACTTCACGATCACGCCCGCGTTGATTGCCACGCTCAACATAAGTTTTGCTTCCTTGAAAAATTTTGGGCAAGCAAGACAAATAGGCTTGCGCCTATCGATACCCCTGCCACTATGGCGATAGGAGAGCACCGTGGTGTCCTCCTTGTTGAATTGCAGCGCACGTCGTTTTTATTCCATTTGAATGTTCACATCAGGAAGGAAATCGATATGAAAAATTTACTTGATAAGGAGAAGTACCAGTGAACACAATCCACAACGCGTACATCGGTGCCTTGCTTGCCGATGCAGCGCACATAGATTTAGACAAGGATATGGATGTCGGAAAATTGGTCGCCACCCTCGAAAAGAGAATGGAAAAAGATCAAGCGAAATTCATCGCCGCCAACTTCGAGGTCATCGCATCAGAAAACAAACGCGACATCCCGCTGCCAGGATCCGGCTTTGACGCCACTGTATGGCGCGGCAGGGTTGGAAGAGTCTACGCCGGCGAGATTTACGTCTCCTTTCGCGGAACGCAAGCACAAGACGGCGGAGCCGGCATCGAGGCCGATGTCGATCTTGCCTCACGCGGCGTGGGCCACAACCAGGTGCGTGACATGGTCAACTGGTGGATGCGGATCACCGCCAAGCCGGGGGACTTGGTCAAACAGCTCAAGGTCGAGACCATTGCGCCCTCCCCTCTCGCAAATAACTACACCTTCGCCGCCGATAGTCCAGTGGTCGCCACCGGCGAACTCTACGGCCAGGTCAACACCATCGCGGGCGTGAACGCCCTCAGTCTCGGTGGATGCCTCTTCACGGCGTTCACGCATCTGCTTGAAGCCAATCTCTTGGCGGCCACTACCTTCAATAGCGCGGCTATCAGCAACGTAACGGGTGACGGGACAAATCAAGATACCAGGGGGGCGTAGGCATGATCGGATTGCTATTCCTCATCGTGTTCGTTGTGTGGCTGGCATCCGCCTTTTACTTTGGCAGGGCAATCCCACGATGGTTGGGCCTGAAACGCGCGTGGTCGTATCTGTTTGTCCCGTTGGCGTTTCTCGCGCCCATTGTCGATGAGTTGATTGGTCGTTGGCAATTCAAACGGCTTTGCGAGAAAGAGGCGGTTGTTTGGCTCAGCCCGGATTGGGAAAGCGTAAGGGCTGTACGTAATGTCAGTCCTGATTCATCTGAACCAGTTCGTGGAGCAGTCATACCGATCCGCATTCAAAGGCTCGCTTACATAGATGCAGAAACGGGGCGATCAGTCATGACATACAGCGCGGTACATACCAAAGGTGGCATGTTGCTTGGAAAGTTGGGCTTAGGACTTGAAGGAACTACTACTTGCTGGCCCAAAGATGAACTTGAGATTCGCAAGAAAATTGATATCGAAAATTTACTTATTAAGGAGAAATCACAATGAGAACTATCCACAATGCATATATCAGTGCCTTGCTTGCTGATGCTGCCTACGTCGATTTGGAAAAAGGACTTCCTTTCGACAAAATGGTAGGCGCACTCGATACAAGAATGACCAAAAATCAAGCGCAATTCATAGCAACGAGCTTCGACGTCATCGCCTCAGAAAACAAAAGCGATATCCCCTTGCTGGGCTCCGGCCTTGACGCTACTGTATGGCGCGGCAAATCTGGCACAGACTACGCTGGGGAGGTCTATGTCTCCTTTCGCGGCACGCAACCGAAAGACGGTGGAGCCGATATCGAGGCCGATGTCGATCTTGCCTCACGCGGCGTCGCCTACAACCAGGTACGCGACATGGCCAACTGGTGGATGCGGATCACCGCCAAGCCGGGTGACCTGGTCAAACAGATCAAGGTCGAGACCATTGCTCGCTCCCCTCTCGCAAATGTCTACACCTTCGCCGCCGACGTGCCAGTGGTCGCCACCGGTGAACTCTATGGCCAGGTCAACACCATCACCGGCGTGAACGCCCACAGTCTCGGTGGTTACCTCTCCACGGCGTTCACGCGTCTGTTTGGTGCCAAGGTCTTGGCGGTCACTACTTTCAACAGTGCAGGCTTTAGCGACGCGGCGGGCAGCAACATCCGCGCCGAGTTCAACAACATCGAGACCTTGCTGGGCACTGCGGCGTTGGGTACGCGCAGCTTTGATGCTGCAGCCCTCAAGCAGACCAACTTCAGGGCTGGCAACGGCGTGAGCGTGACCACCAATGACTGGGGCGAGAAGTCCTATTGGACCCTGGGCTTCAACCAATATGGCAAGAAAATTGCGCTCTATCAAGAAGGCAGCCTGGTCAACCCCATGGCCAACCACTCCATGTTCAAGCTGACCGACTATCTGGCGCTGGGAGCGACCTTGGAGAAGCTTGCGCCGACGCTCACGTTTTCGCAGCTCAATACCCTTGTGCAAGCGGCCAGCAATGACATGGAGGCCAGTCTTGAGAGCGTGCTCGACGCAGTGCGTCGGATTGTGACTGGGACGGAATTCCCCATCACGCGGGTTGGCGATGTGGGCGATGACGCTGCCAGTCGTGTTGACTTTCACAAGCATCTGTTAGATCTGCAAGCCAATGCCGCCTACAAGAAACTGCTCGGCAACGCCAACATCATCTCGCTCGCTGCGACATCGGGCGCTGCGATACTGAGCGCAGCCGAGCAAGCGGGGACGATCGGCATGGCTTACCGCTACGCCCTGGTTACCGGCACCCCCTTCGTCGTCACAGGCGCAGACTACAGCGCCGCCAACAAAGACGGGAAGCTTGATCTCTTTGACAAGACCAGCGGCGCGGGCAAGTTGACCGAGCACTACCTCAGTGACCGGGCTAACTTCCTCGTCTGGAAAATCATCAAGAACAATGCCGACGCAAGCTACGCCAGTGCCATCAGCAGCGACACCACCGAGGGCGATTGGGACTACACCGATATGGCCGCAAAAATCACGCTGAAGGTGGATGGACGCGGCGACCTGTTCAGCACGGCCCATCAGATCATCTTTGGCACCGACACGGCCGATACCTTGACGGGCAAGGATCAACGCGACCACCTGTATGGCGGTGATGGTAACGACACCCTGATCGGGGGCGACGGTGCCGATTATCTGGAGGGTGGAAATGGTGTTGATATCTATCAGGCCGCAAACGGCGACATCCTCTTCGACGCTGACAGCCAGGGCGTGGTGATGCTGGCCGGCAAGCGCCTGGAGGGTGCTACGCAGCGCTTGAGTGAACACCGCTGGCGGGGTGCCGCCGGAGAAATCTACACCCGTAATGGCGATGATCTGGACATCACGCTGGACGCTCAACGGATCACGATCAAGGACGGTTATCTGCGCCACCTCACGGCCCCGGGCGGCGTACTAGGTCTGGCGCTGACGGGCGAAGTGCCAACGCCGTCGGGCGATGACAAGGTCTACACCGGTAGTAGCTTGCGCGACATCTGGGAGTGGCAGCGCATTTATGGTGTCGGTTACTACGAGACCACCGGCCGTGAAACCTTTCGCATGGGGGCTGGCGATGACCAGGTAGCCTCGGTCGGGGGCGGGGATATCTTTTACGGCGAAGACGGTAACGATGTCTTCATCGCTACCGACGGCGACAATGTTGGCGAGGGTGGCAAGGGCAACGATGTACTGGCCGACGGCGTGATGCTGGACTACACCTCGCGTCCGGTCTGGCAGGCGGGCGATCCGTACTACGTCCCCTTCCTCGGCTGGACACAGGGACCGGGCTACTGGCGTGACGAGGTCGACGTGCCCGACGTGGAACGACAGGAGCGCACGCTGGCCACGACCGGTATTGTGGTGCATACGCTGACCGGCACCATTGACCGCATCAATACCAATACCAACGACAACTATGCCGGCGGCGACGGTGACGATTGGCTATGGGGCGAGGGCGGCGACGATGTGCTGGCGGGCGATGCCGGTAACGATGTGGTCTATGGTGGCGAAGGCCGGGACGATGTCACGGGCGGAGATGGCGACGACATCCTTTCAGGAGACGACCTCACGCTCAATACGGCCGGCGCAAAGCATGGGGATGACTTCGTCGACGGCGGCGCAGGCAACGACACCCTGTTCGGCAACGGCGGTCAGGACGATCTGTGGGGCGGCGCCGGGGATGACCGGATCTGGGGCGATGATGCGTTCACGCCGCTCAAGTTTCACGGTGACGACTGGATTTCCGGCGGAGCCGGCAATGACAAGATCTATGCGGGCGGCGGCGATGACACTGCCTATGGAGACGAGGGCAATGACCTGGTGGTAGGGGGTGAAGGCGATGACCTGCTGTACGGTGGAGAAGGAAACGACCGCCTGGTGGGAGACCTGCCGTCACCAGCGGACCGCGACGCGGGTACGCACCTCTATGTGAGCGCCACCGAATGGAGTGCCAAGTTCTATCAGACGCAACTGGCCAATGGCACGCTGACCAGCTATGCCGAACGCTATCAACCCGATGAAGCCGCCCCGGGTGGCAACGACGTGCTGGACGGCGGCGCGGGGGACGACACGCTGATGGGCGGACGGGGTAACGACATCCTGCTGGGCGGCACGGGCAGTGATACCTATCTCTTCAATCTCGGCGATGGCGTCGACTTCATCAGAGACGCCGCTGGAAAAGCGGGCGACGTCGATACCCTGCAACTAGGGAGCGGACTGACAGCCGCGGCCACGGTGGCGACGCGCCAAGGCGATGATCTGATCCTGAATTGGGGCGGCGATGATGCCGTGATCGTGAATGCCTTTTTTGCGGCAGACGCGTCGGGCCGCATCGAGCAGGTCCTGTTCGCGGATGGCACGCGATGGACTGCCGATGCGCTTGCAGCACAGGCCCGATCGGACGCGCAAGACAACGGCGGGGACGACCATATCGATGCGGCGCACCACTACACCCGCGGCAGTCTGGCATGGGACAGCTTCCTGAGCAGAAACGCCAGCGTCATCAGTACCAGCGGCAAACTGGCTGATCTGGATCTGATGAGCAGCAGCTTCACCCTCAATGGGGCCTCAGTTGCCGGTGACTATGCTGCCCGTGTCATCCAGCTCGACACCCGGGTCACGGGTCAGGCCATGGCGTGGATCGGTTTCTATGACGGGGCCGTCTACAGCAAGGCCGTCCGGGTCCGGTTTGCCGACAAGGCTGATGGAGGCATCACCGCCACTGTACTCAACGCCAAATACACCGAAGGAAATGTGCTGGACACGGACTTCAACTGGGACAGCCATGGCAAACTGACCAATGTGGCAACCAGCAACTCGGGTGCCGGTTATGGCTTGGCCAGCATGCGCCTGAAGGGTGCGCCGACCTTTGCCGATGGCAGGCGCTTCGAAGGCGGCGCTGGCAATGATACGGTCGACTATCGAGCAGGCTATGTGGAGGGGACCCGCTTGGGCATCGACGCCTCGCTCGCGCGCGGGACCGTCATCGTCGGTGGCGGCACGGACAGGCTGATCGGCATCGAAAACCTGGGCGGCACCGACGCCGCCGATCGCCTGGCTGGCGACGCCAACGACAACCGGCTCGAAGGCTATGGTGGTAATGACCTGTTTGTCACCGGCGCAGGGCGGGATCAGGTGTCCGGCGGCGACGGCGACGACCGCATCGAGGTGGCACATCACTACACGCGCAGCAGCCTGGCATGGGATCGTTACCTGACCAAGAACGCCAGCATCATCAGCACCAGCGCCAAGCTGGCTGATCTGGACCTGGCCGGTAGCCACTTCATCCTCAACGGCGCTTCGGTCGCCGGCGATTACGCCGCGAGGGTGATCGAGCTCGACACCAGCGTTGCCGGTCAGGCCACGGCATGGATCGGCTTCTATGACGGGGCGGTCTACAGCAAGGCCATGCAAATCCGCTTTGCGGATCGGGTTGAGGGCGGTTTGACGGCTACCGTACTCAATGCAAAATACACATACGGCAACGTGCTCGATACGAACTTCAACTGGAACACCAACGGCAAACTGACCAATGTGGCGACCAGCCACACCGCCGGTGG
Organism: Herbaspirillum sp. C7C2; assembly: GCF_022627865.1. Classification (NCBI taxonomy): domain Bacteria; kingdom Pseudomonadati; phylum Pseudomonadota; class Betaproteobacteria; order Burkholderiales; family Oxalobacteraceae; genus Herbaspirillum; species Herbaspirillum sp. C7C2. Next base: position 418,931 of record NZ_JABXGI010000001.1, on the reverse strand, counting down.
CTACGGTCTGGCCAGCATGAGCTTGTACGGCCTGCCAACCTTTGATGACGACAAGGTGCTGGTGGGTGATGCCGGCAACGACACGGTCGATTACCGGGCCAATTATCTGGGGGGTGCCGGGATTGGCATCGATGCCTCGCTGGCAAGGGGCACGGTCATTCTCGGAGATGGAGCAGATACGCTGATCGGCATTGAAAACCTGGGCGGTACCGATGCAGCCGACCGCCTCGTCGGCGACGCCAATGACAACCGGATCGAAGGCTATGGAGGCAATGACATCCTTTCCGGCGGGCGAGGAAACGATATCTTGATCGGAGGGAGCGGCAGCGATACCTATCTGTACAGCGCGGGCGATGGAAAGGACATCCTTGTAGATCACGACAAGACTGGCCGCACCGATATGCTGATGTTGACGGACATTGACCGGACCCAGCTGTGGTTCCGTCATGTGGGCAATGATCTGCAGATCGATGTGCTGGGTACGGCGGATCAGATCAGGGTGAAGGACTGGTACGTCGGCGGTGCCAGCGGGGCGGACAATCACATTGAGCGTATCCGTACGGCTGACGGCAGCACTCTCTACGACAGCGATGTGGACAAACTGGTGCAAGCGATGGCAGCCTTTGCGCCACCTGAGGCCAGTCAGACACGCTGGACCACCGGCCAGGTGATCCTGGCGTGACGCACTGCAGGTCGTTTCCGCAGCTGGATTAGAGACCGGCTGCTCCCAAAAAATGCGCTACCGCATGGGTAGCGCTTGAGCGTGATTTTTAGAAGCAGCGCACTTCTCCGGACATTGTCAGCCGGTCGCCAGCGCGTTCGCATCCGGCACCACGGTGGCGAAACGATCCGCCAGCTCGACCAGGGCCGCGCGCTGGATGTCGGCGGCGCTGATGGGCTGGCCGCCCAGCGGATCAGGCAGGTCGCGCGTGGCGCAGGCGGCAGCGACCACGGTACTGGCGTAGCCGTGATCCAGCGCAGAACGCACGGTGGCGCTGACGCACATGTGGGTGGCGAAGCCGGCCACGATCAGGGCGCGGCGACCGGTCTTCTGCAGGGCCTCATCCAGGGTGGTGCCGGCAAAGGCGTTGGGCAGGCTCTTGTGCACGATCAGCTCGCCGGGCTCGGCCTGCAGGCCGTCGATGATGGCCACATGCGGCCCTTGTGGATCGAACATGGCAGCACCCGGCTTGCTGTGGTGGACCACGTGGATCACCGGTGCGCCAGCAGCGCGCGCCTGTGCCAGCAGGGTGGCGATCTGGCCGACGGCAGCATCGATGCCGGCCAGCGGTGCGCGGCCGGTGGTGTATTCGGTCTGATGGTCGATGATGAGCAGGACGGCTTCCTGCCAGGTGGCGGCGCGGGAAGTGCCGCCGGCGATCTGGATCAGGGTCTGTGGCGTGGACATGGGTGACTCCTTGTCTGAAGAAGGGAAGAAGGAAATTCGAAAAGATGCTGCAGAACATTGATGACAGGCCATCTTAGTCCGATAAAATTCGCACCACCATTCCCCGCCATCGACAGCCACCTGTGAAAAAATTGACAGCCCTTCCCCCCGCCACCCAATCCGCGCACGCAGCCTTGCAAGCCGACTGGGAGAGCCTGCGCAGCTTTGTCGCCTTCATCGACGCCGGCAGCTTTTCCGGCGCGGCGCGCTTGCTGGGGGTGACGCACGCCACCATCGGCCGCCGCCTGCAGCAGCTGGAGGCGGCGATGCAGGCGCCGCTGTTCATCCGGCGCGCCGACGATGTCGAGCTCACCCGCCTGGGCGAAAGTGTGCTGACGGCCGCCCGCGCCATGCAGGAACAGACCCGGCAACTGGCCCGCACCCTGGCCGGTGAAGACCTGCGGCTGGAAGGCAAGCTGCGCCTGGCCTGCACCGATGCCATCGGTACCCTGTTCCTGGCGCCGCGCCTGCCGGCGCTGTTGCAGCAATGGCCGGCGCTGGACGTGGAACTGGCACTGGGCCACCAGACGCTCAGCCTGGCCCGGCGCGAGGCCGACCTGGCGCTGCGTTTCGCCCGGCCGCAGGATGGCGAACTGATCGCGCGCCGGCTGGGGAGGGTGCGCTTCTACCTGTGCGGCACGCCGGCCAATGTCGCCCTGTGGCGTCGCGCCCGCAAGACGGCGCCCTTCGTCGGCTATGACGATGGCGTGCCCGACATTCCGGAGACGCAGTGGATTGCCACCCATGCAGCCGGAAATCCGGTGCGCTTTCGCAGCACCAGCCTGGTGGCGCAGTGCATGGCGGCGCGCGCCGGGGTCGGACTGGCGCTGCTGCCCAGCTACCTGCTGGCGCCGGAATTGCAGACTGTGGACGCCGCGCCACAGCTGGAGCGCGAGCTGTGGGCGGTCTTTCACCGCGACCTCAAGGCCCTGCCGCGCCTGCGTGCGGTACTGGACTGGCTGCTGGACTGCTGCGGCGAACTCTGAGCCGATTCCCGGCGATACGCCGCCCGCAGGCCACGCCCGGCCTGGCGCGGCCTGCGGTGATATAATCGCGAACCTTCGAGGATGGGCTCCTCCACCGCTGTAGCAGCAGATTCCAGCGGCCCGCCGCCCTCCTCCTTGCCGGCGCCCGCATGGGTCCATGCGGCCTCTCCAGCGCTCTACGCCTGAAACAGATCTATGCAGAAAAAAGTATTCATCAAAACCTTCGGCTGCCAGATGAATGAGTACGACTCGGACAAGATGGCCGACGTGCTCAATGCCTCCGACGGTCTCATCAAGACCGACCGTCCGGAAGAGGCGGACGTGATCTTGCTCAACACCTGTTCCATCCGCGAAAAGGCGCAGGAAAAGGTGTTTTCCGACCTGGGCCGGCTGCGCGCACTGAAGAAGGACAATCCCGACCTGCTCATCGGCGTGGGCGGTTGCGTGGCCTCGCAGGAGGGGGACGCCATCATCAAGCGCGCGCCCTTCGTGGACATGGTGTTCGGCCCGCAGACCCTGCACCGGCTGCCGCAGATGATCAGCGAGCGACGCTACAGCGGCCGCCCGCAGGTGGACATCAGCTTCCCGGAGATCGAGAAGTTCGACCACCTGCCCCCGGCGCGGGTGGAAGGCGCCAGCGCCTACGTGTCAATCATGGAAGGCTGCAGCAAGTATTGCAGCTACTGCGTGGTGCCCTATACCCGTGGCGAGGAAGTCTCGCGCCGCTTCGAGGACGTCTTGACCGAGGTGGCCGGCCTGGCTGACCAGGGCGTGAAGGAAATCATGCTGCTGGGCCAGAACGTGAATGCCTATCGCGGCGTGATGGAAGATGGCGAAATCGCCGACTTCGCGCTGTTGATCGAGTACATCGCCGAGCTTCCCGGCATCGAGCGCATCCGCTTCGTGACCAGCCATCCCAAGGAATTCTCGCAGCGCCTGATCGATACCTATGCCAAGGTCCCCAAGCTGTGCAACCACCTCTACCTGCCGGCCCAGCATGGCTCGGACCGTACCCTGGCGGCCATGAAGCGCGGCTACACGGCGCTGGAATACAAGTCGGTGATACGCCGCATGCGCAAGGTGCGCCCCGATATCACGGTGCAGTCCGACTTCATCGTCGGTTTCCCCGGTGAGACCGAGGAAGATTTCGAGGCCTTGATGAAACTGGTGGCCGATGTCGGCTTCGACAACAGTTTCTCGTTTATCTTCAGCGCCCGCCCCGGCACGCCGGCAGCCAACCTGCCCGACGATACGCCGGCCGAGGTCAAGCTGGCGCGTCTGCAGCGTCTGCAGGCCGCACTCAACGACAACGCCGCCAAGATCAGCGCAGCCCAGGTCGGCTCGGTGCAGCGCATCCTGGTCGAAGGCATTTCCAAACGCCGCGAAGATGAACTGCAGGGCCGCAACGAGAGCAACCGCGTGGTCAACTTCGATGGTGGACCGAATGGCCAGCGCCTGATCGGCCAGATCATCGAGGTCCGTATCACCGAGGCCTTCCCGTTCTCGCTGCGCGGCGAGATCGTCACGCGGCATTGATATTTCAATCCCCCCCAACCGGAAACGTGCATTGAAAAAAGTCCCCAACCAGCCTCACCACTTCACCCCCCAGCCGCTGGACAACCGGCGCCTGGCCAACCTGTGCGGCGCACTCGATGAAAATCTGCGTCAGATTTCCGCCGCGCTGGACGTGACCATCTTCCGCCGTGGCGACCGCTTCGTGGTCACGGGCACCAATGCCGAACGTGCGGTGGAAGTGCTGGAGCGCTTCTATGAAAAGGCGGACCGCCCGGTCGCCGTGGACGACATCCAACTGGCCCTGGTCGAGCAGCGCGCCAATGCCGCCGCCGATGAAGAAGCCGGCCTGCCACCGCTGCCGGCACGGCGTGGCAAGACTGCAGCTGCAGCCGCTACCGACGACGACGACAAGACGGACCAGGACCCGCTGCCCGAGAGCCCGGTATTGAAGACCCGCAAGCACGACCTGCGCGGCCGCACCCCCCACCAGAGCCAGTATCTCAACGCCATCCTGGAGCACGACATCACCTTCGGCGTGGGCCCGGCCGGCACCGGCAAGACCTATCTGGCAGTGGCCTGTGCAGTCGATGCGCTGGAGCGCGATGCCGTGCAGCGCATCGTACTCACGCGCCCGGCAGTGGAAGCGGGCGAGCGTCTGGGCTTCCTGCCGGGCGACCTGGCGCAGAAGGTCGATCCCTACCTGCGCCCGCTCTATGACGCGCTGTATGACCTGCTGGGCTTTGACCGCACGCAGAAGCTGTTCGAGAAGCAGGCCATCGAGATCGCGCCACTGGCCTACATGCGCGGGCGTACGCTGAACCACGCCTTCATCATCCTCGACGAAGCCCAGAACACCACGCCGGAACAGATGAAGATGTTCCTCACCCGCATCGGCTTCGGCAGCAAGGCCGTCATCACCGGTGACGTCACCCAGGTGGACCTGCATCATGGCCAGAAAAGCGGCCTGGTCGACGCCATCTCGGTACTGCACGATGTACGCGGCATCGCCTTCTCGCGCTTTACCAGCGCCGACGTGGTGCGTCACCCGCTGGTGGCGCGCATCGTCGATGCCTATGACGCCGCCGGCAACAGCCGCCCCGATACCGCGCGCGCCACCGCCCGCACCGCCACCAATCTCTTGACCAAGTCCGCCAGGCCCCGCAATGCCAAAACCTAAACTTACGCTGTCGGTGCAATACGCCGACGACCGCCTCAAAGAGGCCATCACCCGTCCCCTGCTGCGCCGCTGGGTGCAGGCCGCGCTGTTCGCGCCGGCCGAACTGACGCTGCGCTTCGTGGGCAGCGAGGAAGGCCGCGACCTGAACCGCGACTATCGCGGCAAGGACTACGCCACCAACGTGTTGACCTTCGCCTATACCGAAGACGAAGACAGTGAAGTCACCCAGGCCGACATCATCTTCTGTACTGACGTACTGGAAAAGGAAGCGGCCGAGCAGAAGAAGAGCGTGGAAGAACACACCGCCCACCTGGTGGTGCACGGCGTATTGCATGCGCAGGGCTACGACCATGAGGACGACGAAGAAGCCAACGAGATGGAGGCGCTGGAAACCGAGATCCTGGCCGGGTTGGGCTATGGCAATCCTTATGCCGCGCGCTGACGCGATGCGCTGAGGGTGCCGCCCTTGCCTTGATGGATGAACGGTCTGCTGCGGCAGGCCGTTTTTTTTTCGTCTGCTTGCCAGACATCAAGCAGTTGCCAACCTGGCTACGACAAATCTGATCGATGGGAGCACATCGATATTCAAACCCGAGATTGTGATGACGGTATATCAATGAAGCCCGTCTTTCACATCGGTTTTTCTGCAAACTTTAAGGAAAAACCTGATGGGAATTTGCCTCCTGCTGGACAAGAATGGAGGCACACAATTATTCATCGGGGAGAAGGTCATGAAGAACTGGAAGATCGGCCACCGTCTTGGCCTGGGTTTCGCAGCAGTCCTGGTATTGCTGGTGGCAGTGGCCGCTTTCGGCCTGCAGCAGGTGTCGCGCCTGAACGATCGCATCGTCTTCCTGACCTCCATTGACGAGGGCAAGCTGGAAGCCTTGTCCAAAGTGCAATTCGCCATCGGCCTGCGCGCCATCGCAGCCCGCAACCTGACCCTGGTGACTGATGCCGCCGAGCAAAAGAATGATCTGGCGCTGGTGGGCTCTTCGCAGCAGGACATCGACGCCGGCATGGCCGCACTGACCAAGCTGATGCAGGACCCGGCCACCACCCAGCAGGAACGCGACATGCTGGAGCAGTTGCGCAAGCTGGAAGCGCAGTATCTGCCGGTGGCCGTCAACATCGTCAAGCTGGCCACTTCGCAGCAGACCGATGCCGCGCGCGCTTCGCTGGTCAAGGATTGCATGCCTATCCTGAACCGCGTCATCGCCCATGTTGCGCAATTCAACAAGATGCTGCGCAGCAATTCGGAAGCCAACGTGGAACAGGCCGAAGCCGCCTATGACCTCGCCAAATGGACCATGCTGGGCGCCAGCCTGGCGGCCCTGATGCTGGGAGGCCTGATCGCCTGGCTGCTGACCCGCTCCATCTCCCGTCCGCTGGCCCAGGCCGTGAGCGTGGCGCAAAGCGTGCAGGCCGGTGACCTGGGCAGCCATATCGAAGTGAACAGCAAGGATGAGCTGGGTCAGCTGATGGCCGCACTCAAGGGCATGAACGAGAGCCTGGTGGCCATCGTGGGCGAAGTGCGCCATGGCACCGACACCATCGCCGTGGCTTCCGACGAAATCAAGCGCGGCAACATGGACCTGTCCAACCGCACCGAACAGCAGGCCAGCTCGCTCCAGGAGACCGCCTCGGCCATGGAACAGCTGACCGCCACCGTCAAGCAGACCGCCGACAATGCCCGTGAAGCCCGTCGCCTGGCCGACAATGCCTCGCAAGTCGCTGCCAAGGGTGGCGCCGCAGTGGGCCGGGTGGTAGAGACCATGCATTCGATCAGCGCGTCCTCGCACAAGATCGTGGACATCATCAGCGTCATCGATGGCATCGCTTTCCAGACCAACATCCTGGCCCTGAACGCGGCCGTCGAAGCGGCCCGTGCCGGCGAACAAGGCCGCGGCTTTGCGGTGGTGGCCTCCGAAGTGCGCACCCTGGCGCAACGCTCGGCGGTCGCCGCCAAGGAAATCGAAGCACTGATCAACGAGTCGGTGGCCAAGGTGGCTGCCGGCGAACAGCAGGTCGGCGAAGCCGGATCGACCATGCAGGAAGTGGTCAAGAGCATCGGCAGCGTGACCCAGATCGTGCAGGACATCAGCGCCGCGAGCAGCGAGCAGACCACCGGCCTGGAACAGATCAACAGCGCCGTCGCCCTGATCGACGAAGCCACCCAGCAGAACGCCGCACTGGTGGAAGAAGCAGCCGCTGCCGCCGCGTCGATGCAGCAGCAGACCGAAGCGCTGACCGATGTGGTGAGCGTGTTCAAGCTCTCCCCCACCCAGGGCCAGGCAGCACCGGTTGCCGTCTCCGCCAACCCGCAGCGCAGCCAGCAGCAGCACGCCGAGGTGCACGGCGGCGGACAGATGGAAGCGCTCAGCTATGCCTAAGCAGGCATAAGCGGGGCAACAGCTAGCGCCCATCGATACGATTTCCCTGAAGTAGTTCTTGCCGGCATCAGTGATGCCGGCTTTTTTCACGTCCATGCGCAACGTCACTGCCAGCTTGCGTTTCCGGGCGGCAAGCGGGGCGCCAAGGATGAGCTGGAGAGCGCTGTTGTCGGGCCCCTTTAGTGGACTTGTCACATAATTGTTGTATCCTATGGATCTTCGAAACTACGTCGGGCTCGCGCCTAACGCCATGCAAGATCACCCTAGTAGCGTCAAATCTGACGCTAAACCCCATCGTTCTCTGTTTGAACGACTCACCGCACTGATTTCCCCCGAGCCCGAGAACCGGGCAGAACTGCTCGAAGTGTTGCATGACGCCCACGAGCGCAACCTGATCGATGCCGATGCGCTGTCGATGATCGAAGGCGTGTTCCAGGTGTCTGACCTGGCCGTACGCGACATCATGGTCCCGCGCTCGCAGATGGACACCATCGATATCTCCAAACCCATCGAGACCTGGATGCCGGAAGTGCTGGCGACCTCGCACTCGCGCTTCCCCGCCGTGGATGGCGAGCGCGACAAGGTCATCGGCATCCTGCTGGCCAAGGACCTGCTGCGTTACTACGCGGAGGAATCCTTCGACGTGCGTGACATGCTGCGCCCGGCCATCTTCATCCCTGAATCCAAGCGCCTCAACGTACTGCTGCGCGACTTCCGCGCCAACCGCAATCACATGGCCGTGGTGGTCGACGAATATGGTGGCGTGGCCGGCCTGATCACCATCGAGGACGTGCTGGAACAGATCGTCGGCGACATCGAGGACGAATACGATTTCGACGAAGCCGAAGACAATGTGCTGGCCCTGAAGGACGGTCCGCACGGTCCGCGCTGGCGCGTCAAGGCGCTCACCGAACTGGCCCAGTTCAACGAAGAAGTGGGCAGCCGCTTCTCCGAGGACGAGGCCGATACCATCGGCGGGCTGGTCGCCAACCATGTGGGCCGCGTGCCGCGCAAGGGCGACGAGTTCGATATCGATGGCCTGCATTTCGAAGTACTGCGCGCCGATGCGCGCCAGGTGCATGTACTGCTGGTGTCCAAGCTCCCCCCGGCACCGGTGGACGAAGAGTGATGTTCTGATCTGCCAGCCTTTCCAGCGTGAATTCCCCTGCCTCCCCTGAATTGCACTCCCCGCCCGGGGAGGCCGCCGCTCGCGGTCGCCTTGCCCTGACCGTCGGCCTGTTGCTGCCGGTGGCGGCAGGTGCGCTGAACGTCTTCGCCTTTGCCCCGTTCAAGTGGTGGCCGCTGCAGATCGTCGCGCTGGCCTGGCTGTTCCACGGTGTACTGGCACGGCCGCAGGCCAGTGTGCGCGGCCACTTCCTGCGTGGCTGGCTGTATGGTTTCGGCTGGTCAGCGGCAGGCGTGCACTGGCTCTACATCAGCATGCACGACTACGGTGGCATGCCGGGCTGGATGGCGGCGCTGGCAGTAGGCCTGCTGGCGCTGTACCTGGGTCTCTATGCCGGCGCGGCCACGGCCCTGGCGGGCTGGCTGCGCAATCGCTGGTCGTCCTCGCCCCTGCTGCTGGCGCTGTTCATGCTGCCGGCCCTGTGGGCCTTGTCGGAATGGCTGCGCGGTTGGGTATTCACCGGTTTCCCCTGGCTGATCTCGGGCTATGCGCACACGGTGGGGCCGTTGGCCGGCTTCGCCCCGGTCGGCGGGGTCTATCTGGTGGGCTGGGTCGCGGCGCTCATTGCCGGCAGCCTGGCCCTGCTGTGGATGGGGCTGTGCCGCAAGGGCGTGGCCGGTACCGGCCAGCGCATCGTGCTGCCGCTGTGCGCGGCCGCCCTGCTCTGTGCAGGCGGCGTGGCACTGCGGCTGGTGAAGTGGACTGCGCCACAGGGCCAGCCGATCACGGTGCGGCTCCTGCAAGGCAATATCCCGCAAGAAATGAAGTTCTCCAACGATGCCCTGGTATCCACGCTGGGGATGTATGAACAGATGATCAGCGCGGCCCCGGCGGACCTGATCGCCACGCCGGAAACCGCCATCCCGCTGCTGCCCCAGCAATTGCCGCCGGATTACCTGGAACGTATCGCCCGCTTTGCGCAACTCAGCGGCAGTCACCTGGCGCTGGGCATCCCGCTGTCCGATGGACCGCAGCAGTATGCCAATTCGGTGCTCGGCTTCAGCCCCGGCGTCGGGTCGGCACTGATGCCTTACCGCTATGACAAGCACCACCTGGTCCCCTTCGGCGAGTTCATCCCGCCCGGTTTCCGCTGGTTCGTCGACCTGATGCATATCCCGCTGGGTGACATGACGCGCGGCGCGCCGGTGCAATCGCCCATGGGCGTGAAGGACCAGTGGATCCTGCCCAACATCTGCTACGAAGACCTGTTCGGCGAGGAAATCGCCGGCCAGCTGCGCGATGCCTACCGCGCCGGCCAGCCGCAGGCCAGCGTGCTGCTGAACCTGTCCAACATCGCCTGGTTCGGCAACTCCATCGCCCTGCCCCAGCACCTGCAGATTTCGCAGATGCGTACCCTGGAAACCGGCCGCCCGATGCTGCGGGCCACCAATACCGGCGCCACCGCCGTGATCCTGCCGGGCGGTGCCACCAGCGAGCTGCCGCCCTATACCCGCGGCGTACTGGCCGGCCAGGTGCAGGGCTATGGCGGCCAGACACCCTACATTCTGCTGGGCAACAAGCTCATCGTCGGCATTGCGCTGTTGATGCTGCTGCTGGCCTGGGGCCGCAACAAGGCTGCCCGTATCCGGCACTGAACCCGGCGATGATGCCCACGCTGGCCCCCAGCGCGCCGCCGGTCCCGTCCAAAACCGGGTCAAACGCCCCAAAAGACGCTAAAATCCAAGGTTTTCGCAATTCCTCCGCCGGTTCGCCAGGCAACCACACACGATGCTGACATTTCAACAAATCATCCTCAAGTTGCAAGAATATTGGGACGCCCAGGGCTGCGCGCTGCTGCAACCCTATGACATGGAAGTTGGCGCAGGTACCTCGCACACCGCGACCTTCCTGCGCGCGATCGGCCCCGAGCCGTGGCGCGCCGCCTATGTCCAGCCGTCGCGCCGTCCCAAGGATGGCCGCTATGGCGAAAATCCCAACCGCATGCAGCATTACTACCAGTACCAGGTGGTGTTGAAGCCGGCTCCGGAAAACATCCTCGATCTGTACCTGGGTTCGCTGGAAGCCCTGGGCCTGGACCTGAAGCAGAACGATGTGCGCTTCGTCGAGGATGACTGGGAAAATCCCACCCTGGGCGCCTGGGGCCTGGGCTGGGAAGTCTGGCTCAATGGTATGGAAGTGACGCAGTTCACCTATTTCCAGCAGGTCGGCGGTCTGGACTGCAAGCCGGTGCTGGGCGAGATCACCTATGGCATCGAACGCCTGGCGATGTACCTGCAGGGCGTGGAAAACGTCTATGACCTGGTCTGGACAGAATGGACCGAGAACGGCGTCAAGAAGCACCTGACCTATGGCGATGTGTTCCACCAGAATGAGGTGGAGCAATCGACCTTCAACTTCGAGTATTCCAACACCGAGTTCCTGTTCTCGCTGTTCTCCAACTACGAAGCCGAAGCCAAGCGCCTGATGGAGGTGCCGCTGGCACTGCCGGCCTACGAGCAGGTCCTCAAGGCGGCACACACCTTCAACATGCTCGACGCCCGTGGCGCCATCTCGGTGACCGAGCGTGCCGCCTACATCGGTCGCATCCGCAACCTCTCGCGTTCGGTGGCGCAGGCCTACTTCGAATCGCGCGAACGCCTGGGCTTCCCGATGCTGGGCGAGGCCAAGGTTGCAGCCTGAAGAGCGGGCTGAACACGGCCAATGACATCATGCGGCGTCGGCCCAGGGCCGGCGTCCCGAGCAAGACAGCAAGACAGACAACATGAACCAGACACTCCTCGTAGAACTCGTCACCGAAGAACTGCCGCCCAAGGCCTTGGCCAAGCTGGGCGATGCCTTTGCCTCCGGCATTTTCAACGGCCTGCAAAGCCGCGGCTATCTCGAATCCGATGCCGCCGCCACCGCCTATGCGACTCCGCGCCGGCTGGCCGTGTCCATCACCGGCGTGCGCGCTGCCTCGCCCGACAAATCCATCCGTGAAAAGGTCTTGCCGGTCACCGTGGCGCTGGACGCCGAAGGCCGTCCGGCCGCACCGCTGGTGAAAAAGCTGGCCGCCCTGGCCGCCGCCACCGGTGCCACCGTGATCACCCCGGACCAGCTCGAACGCGCGCAGGACGGCAAGGCCGAGAGTTTCTTCTACACCTACACCGCCAAGGGCTCGGCCCTGGCCGTGGGCCTGCAGGCGGCGCTGGAAGAGAGCCTGTCCAAGCTGCCCATCCCCAAGCTGATGAGCTATCAGCGCCAGTTCGGCCGTGCTGCCGGCGAGACGGTGCACTTCGTCCGCCCGGCGCACTACCTGGTGGCACTGCTGGGCAACGACGTGGTGCCGATCAACATCCTGGGCCTGGATGCCGGCCGTACCACGCTGGGCCATCGCTTCCTGTCCTCCGGTGCGCTGCAGATCAGCGCGCCGCAAACCTACGTGGAAACGCTGGCTGCGCAAGGCAAGGTCATCGCCAGCTTCACCGAGCGCCGCGAAAAGATCCGCACCGCGCTGCTGGCCAAGGCGGGTGCCGACCAGGTGCTGATGCCCGATTCGCTGCTGGACGAAGTGACGGCCCTGGTCGAATGGCCGGTGGTCTATGAATGCAAGTTCGAGGATGAATTCCTGGCCGTACCGCAGGAATGCCTGATCCTGACCATGCAGACCAACCAGAAGTATTTCGCGCTGACCGACAACGCCGGCAAGCTGCGTTCGCGCTTCCTGATCGTCTCCAACCTGGAGACCGCCCATCCGGAACACATCATCGGCGGCAACGAGCGCGTGGTGCGCCCGCGCCTGTCGGATGCCAAGTTCTTCTTCGAGCAGGACAAGAAGAAGACCCTGGCCGAGCGTGTCCCGCAACTGGCCAACGTGGTCTACCACAACAAGCTGGGCAACCAGCTGCAGCGTACCGAGCGCGTGCAGGCGCTGGCCGGCAAGATTGCCACGCTGATGGGCGGCGATGTGGCCCTGGCCGAACGCGGCGCCCTGCTGGCCAAGGCCGACCTGTTGACCGACATGGTGGGTGAATTCCCCGAACTGCAGGGCATCATGGGTACTTACTATGCGCGCCATGACGGCGAGCCCGACGAAGTCGCCCTGGCCGCCTCCGAACACTACCAGCCGCGCTTTGCCGGCGATGCGCTGCCCGCCAGCGCTACCGGTACCGCCGTGGCCCTGGCCGACAAGCTGGAAACCCTGGTCGGCATCTGGGGCATCGGCCTGCAGCCGACCGGCGACAAGGACCCGTTCGCCCTGCGTCGTCACGCCCTGGGCGTGCTGCGCATGCTGGTGGAAAAACGCCTGCCGCTGTCGTTGACCGCGCTGCTGGACGCCGCTGCGGCACTGTTCGCCGGCAATGCCAATTTCAAGGACCCGCGCGCCGACGTGCGTGCCTTCATCTACGACCGCCTGCGTGGCCTGCTGCGCGAGCGCGGCTTTGCGCAGAACGAAGTCGAAGCGGTAGTGGCGCAGCAACCCGAGGTGCTGGACAACGTGGTCGAACGCTTGCAAGCCGTGCAGGCCTTCGCTGCCCTGCCGGAGGCTGAAGCCCTGGCTGCGGCCAACAAGCGCATCACCAACATCCTGAAGAAGATCGAAGGCGTGGCCATCGATGCCCACGGCGCGGTGCAGGAAAGCCTGCTCCAGGAAGCGGCCGAACAGGGCCTCTTCGCGGCCATGCAGACCACCCGTCCACAGGTGGAGGCCGCCTACGCCAAGGGCGACTTCGCCGGCGCCCTGAAGGCGCTGGCGCAATTGCGCCAGAACGTCGATGCCTTCTTCAACGACGTCATGGTCAACGCCGAGGACGAGCAACTGCGCAAGAATCGCCAGGCACTACTGGCGGCGCTGCACGGCATGTTGAACCAGGTGGCCGATATTTCCAAGCTGGCGGCGTAAGCAGCACGCCACGCCCGACCGTCGTACCGATCCGCCGCGCATGGGCCTGTTCCTGCGCGGCGGTGTTCATGAAGGGAAGCAGCAGGCATGAAACTGATCATCCTCGATCGCGATGGCGTCATCAACCATGATTCCGACGCCTACATCAAGTCCCCCGACGAGTGGATCCCCATCAAGGGTTCACTGGAGGCGATTGCGCGCCTGAACCAGGCCGGCTATCGCGTCGTGGTGGCGACCAACCAGTCCGGCGTGGCGCGCGGCCTGTACGACATCAAGACCCTCAACGCCATCCACCAGAAGATGCACACGGCGGCCCAGCAGGTCGGTGCCGATATCGATGCAGTGTTCTTCTGCCCGCACTCGGACGCCGACAACTGCGATTGCCGCAAGCCCAAGCCGGGCATGTTCCACGAGATCGCCAAGCGCTTCAACATCAGCCTGCGCGGTGGCGTGACCACCGTCGGCGATTCGCTGCGCGACCTGCAGGCCGGCTATGTGGCCGGCTGCGCACCCTTCCTGGTGCTGACCGGCAAGGGCGAGAAGACCCAGGCCAAGGGCGGTCTGCCGCCTGGCACGCTGGTTTTCCCGGATTTATCGGCTGTGGTTGATTTCATCCTGAAGTCGCCGGTCGGGGTTTCGGTATAGTGCCGGCAGCCCGTCGCAAGGCGGGCAGCATCCCCTCACAACAACAACATGCCTTGGCATGGGAGAAACGATTTTGCGCCTAGTACTGATCCTGCGTTCGGTAGTCTTCATGGTCCTGATGGCCGTGGCCACCATCATCTGGTCCTTCGCCTGCCTGCTGTCGGCCCCCTTCCCTTACGCCCAGCGATACTGGTGGACGTCGCGCTGGAACGTCTTCGTGATCTGGACCGCGCGCGTGATCTGCGGCATCCGCTACGAGATACGCGGCAAGGAGAACCTGCCCGATGCGCCGGCAATCCTGCTGTCCAAGCACCAGTCGGCCTGGGAAACCATCTTCTACGTCATCAACAGCCCGCGTCCGCTGGTGTTCGTATTCAAGAAGGAACTGACCTATGTGCCCTTCTTCGGCTGGGGCATCGCCCTGCTGCGCATGATCCCGATCGACCGCAAGAAAGGACGTGACGCCTTTGCCCAGGTACTGGAACATGGCCGCCGCCGCCTGCAGGATGGTCAGTGGATCATGATGTTCCCCGAAGGCACGCGCACCGCAGTCGGCTCGCAAGGCAAGTACAAGGCCGGCGGTTCGCGCCTGGCGGTGGAAACCAATACCCTGGTGGTACCGGTGGCGATGAACTCCGGGGAGTGCTGGCCCAAGGGCAGCTTCATCAAGAAACCGGGGCTGATCACGGTGTCCATCGGCAAGCCGATTTCGCCGGAAGGCCTCAATCCCCAGGAGTTGAACGAGCGCGTCGAAAATTGGATAGAATCGGAGATGCGCGTGATTTCGCCGGACGTCTACAAAAACAGCGCGCCCCGGCCGGCCGCCCAAGCTGCTTCCCAGTAATGCTGCGCGGCCTCCATCCTTAGCCTATTGCCCCCAGGACGCCGCGACCACCTTGATACACCTGCGCAAACCCAAGCCCAATCCCGACCAGCTCTCGCTGCAACTGGACTTGTTTGCGGCGCCCGCAACTGCGACTGCGCCACCGGCCGAACTCGGCCCGGCGCTGCCTTCGCCGACGGTACAGCCACCGCTGATCGTCACGCCCAATCCGGTGGTGCATGCCGCGCCACTGCCCACGCCCCTGATCGCCCCCCCAGTGGCACCGGCCAGCCCACGGCCGGCCCCGCCCAGCGGGCGACCGGCCGATGGCAAGCGGCGCATCCACCTGGGTGAACACACCATCGATTTCGCCTTGTTGCGTTCCAAGCGCCGAACCATCGGCTTCCTGGTCAGCGATGAAGGTCTGCGCGTGACCGCGCCCAAGTGGGTGACCCTGGCCGAAATCGACAATGCCATCCGCGAAAAGCAACGCTGGATCCTCACCAAGCTCAACGAACGCCGCGAGCGCTCGGCACGACGCCTGCAACCGCAGATGCAATGGCGCGACGGCGCCACCCTGCCCTACCTGGGCCAGGACATCACCCTGCGTATCCGTACCGGCCAGCGCCAGGCGGTGATCCTCGATGAGGTGACGCGCGAACTGAACATCAGCCTGCCGGCCGATGCCGGCGAGCAGCAATTGAAGGATCGTGTGCAGGGCTGGCTGCAGGCGCGCGCTGAAGAGCTGTTCGGCAAGCGCCTGATGATCTATGCCGAAAAGCTGGGCGTGACCTATAGCTCCTATGCGCTGTCGTCGGCCACCACGCAGTGGGGCTCCTGCACCTCGGATGCGCGCATCCGCCTGAACTGGCGGCTGATGCATTTTGCCCTGCCGCTGATCGACTACGTGATCGCCCACGAACTGGCGCACCTGCGCGAGATGAACCACAGCCCGCGCTTCTGGGCCACGGTGCAATCGATCTTCCCCGAGTTCGAATCGGCCAAGAAGGCCTTGCGCGACAGCGCGCCGGAAACCCTGCCGATCTTCTGACCGGCGCGCCCTGGCGTGCTCAGAAACTCACATTCACGCCCACATCCAGCGAACGTCCATAGCCGGGCAAGGCTTGCAGGCTGCCGCTCTTGGCATTGGCCAGTCCCGACAGATAGACCCCGCCCAGCGGGTCGGCGTAATTGCGGTTGAACAGATTGCTGATGCCCGCATTGACGCTGATGGCCTGGTTGAAGCGATAAGCGGTCCTGAGATTGACGACGGTGTAGCTGGCGGTGACCGGTTCCAGTCGATTGCTGTCCACCAGTGTCTTACGGGCCACGTAGTTCAATTCGGCGCGGTGGGTCCAGGCACCGCGTTTCTGTTCCAGCGCAGCCAGCACGTTGAAAGGCATCATGTGATAGAGGTTGCCGCCATCGACTCGCTTGCCGCGCGTGAGACCGGCCTTGCCGGTAAAGGCAATGTCACCCAGGCCAGCGGTGCGCCACAGCGGCCATTTCCAAGAGGCATTGATACCGTACAGACGGGCATCATGGTTGGCGAACTGCAGTAGCTTGCCGGAGGCACTGCTCACGCTGTAGGGATTGAAGCTGCCGATCACATCCGCATCAATGTAGTTCTCGACATAGCTGAAGTAGGGCGTGAGCCTGAAGAACCAGCGCGGCCCGGCACCATCGCTACCCTCACTGTCCTCGCTGTGCCAGTCCGCCGTGGCCGACAGCGTATGCGCCAC
The DNA here is from genome assembly GCF_022627865.1 of Herbaspirillum sp. C7C2. Lineage (NCBI taxonomy): Bacteria > Pseudomonadati > Pseudomonadota > Betaproteobacteria > Burkholderiales > Oxalobacteraceae > Herbaspirillum > Herbaspirillum sp. C7C2. The sequence goes on along the minus strand of NZ_JABXGI010000001.1, from coordinate 402,174 downwards.
CTCCGGCTTGAGGTCGATATTGCCGACGTAACCGTTGCCATCGCCGAACCAGTTCGTCATGGTCATGGCCATGGTGCCGCGGCCCCAGGTGTAGCGCTCGTACAGGTTGGGAGAGCGGGTCTTGCGGGCATAGCCAAACTCGTAGGTGTGACCGGCATCGGCCTCCAGGCGCACCAGGGCCGTGGCATCGATGTTGTTGTCGCGTCGTGCGTGATCCCGTGCATTGAAGGCGTTGGCCGCCATCAGGTCGGTCATATTCATCATGCCGGTACCGTAAGGCTGCACGTTGCCGGCATCGGTCCTGACCAGTTCGTCGCGTACGCCGACCAGGGTGGTCCAGCGCGCATCGAGCTTGTGCTCCCATTCGGCGAACAGTGCCATGCGCTCGCGGCTGCCATCGTTGATGTTCACATAGGTGCTCGGCCCCATCATCATCGAGCCCGGTACTGGCGGCCAGAAATCATCGAGGTGGAAGCTGTGGAATTCGTTGCCCAGACGAAGCACGCTGGCACCGTCCTGGCCCAGATCGATGTCCGCGCGCACGCTGTAGCCCATGTCGCGGCCTCGAGTATCCATGGGCATGGTGCCGCTGCGCTCTGCGCTGAAGAAGCCCATCTCGTGTTCGGTACGCTGCCAATACAATTTGGTCAACAGCTTGCCCCAGCCAAAGCGACGGTCGTAGCCCAGGTTGGCGAAGGTGGAACGATTTCCCGTCATGTCCATGTACTGGTTCGGGAAGCCTTGATAGGGAATGTATTGCTGGCCGACCTTGAGCACCAGCTGCTGGTCGTCTCCCCGCGCCGCCAGCGTCAATGCGTGGTTGTTGCTCTCGAACTGGCTGCCGAGGACCTTGTCGCCGTTACCGTTGACATAGCTCTCGGCACGCGACTGGCTCCCCACGTAGCTGACGGACAGACTATCGCTGGCCACCGTGGCATTGACGGAGGTCGATACTTCGGAGTTGACGCTGCGTGCCGAGACCGAGAACCCACCCTTGCTCAACAACTGCCCCGCCTGTTGTGAAAACTGTGGTGCCGGCGAAGACAGTTCGATGCTGCCACCAATACTGTCGCCGCCAATGCTGACCGGCGTGATGCCGGCCACCACCCGCGTCATGCCGACCTGCGATGGTGGCATGTAGGACATGGGCGCGTTCATCTGGTTACCGCAGGCGGCGGTGACTTCCATCCCATCCAGGCGGATCTTGAGGCGGTCGGCGGCAAAGCCGTTGAGCACCGGCAGTGCCGAGACGCCACCGGCGGCAGCGGCATAGAAGCCTGGTTGGTCGCGCAGCAGCGCGGTGCTGTCAGCGCTTGCCGCAGTGGCTGCGGTGCTCGGAGCCGACGACTCGCCATGGACTGTGACGGTGGGCAGACGGGTGTCGTCGGTGCTTTGTGCCAGCGCATGGCCGCACGCAGCGAAGGCCAGCGCAATGGCGCAGGCGCAAGGTGTCAATTGCATGGAACTCCCCTGTGATTGTCGTTATCGGTAGGCTGACAATTATCAGGAAGAGCGGCGCTGCAGGGCTGCGACATATTGTCGCGACCCGCCGCTTGAAGCGACGACGATGACGGTGATGCAAAGAGGACAAGGGGATGGGCAACTGCGTCAAATTGACGCAGTTGCCGGACGACTCATCAGAATCAATGCTTCAGGTAACGCTCTGCCAGGGTTTCATACAGCGGCGGCGCAAAGACCTTGGAGACGGCTGACGCGATCAAGGCAGTCGCCATCAACGAAATCACCAGTGCGTGGCCGTCGACCATTTCCATCACGATCACGAAGGCGGTGATCGGTGACTGCGTCACTGCCGCCAGGTAGCCGACCATGGCCAGCGCCACCAGCATGGGCAGCGAAGTCCCGCCGAAGAGCAGGTGCAGCAGGTTGCCGAAACCGGCGCCGATGGACAGCGAGGGCGCGAAAATCCCGCCCGGCAGGCCCGGCAGGTAAGAACCGATCATCGAGGCGAACTTCAGGAAGGGATAGAACACCGACAATCCCTGGCCATCATTGAGCAAGCCGTGCGCCTGCTCGTAGCCGCTTCCGAAGGTGGCGCCACCGGCCGCTACGCCGATGACGGCGACGACGAAACCGCAACCGGCGGCAAAGGCCACCGGACGTTCGGCGCGCAGGGTCAGGACGGGAGCAGGAATCCAGCGGGTGGGATTGAGGATCAGCCAGCAGAACAGGCCGCCGGCCACGCCGGTCAGCACGGCCGTGACCACCACCGCCAGGATCAGCCGGCCACTGGTCTCGCCGGGAAAGGCGATCGAACCGAAATAGGTGTAGTTGCCATTGATGGACAAGGCCACCAGGCCGGCGAAGATGATGGTGGTGATGACCACCCCGCTGGCGCGTTGCTCGAAGCTGCGCGAGAGTTCTTCGATGGCAAAGACGATCCCGGCCAGCGGGGTATTGAACGCGGCAGCCAGACCGGCTGCCGCGCCGGCCAGGATCAGGCGGCGCTCCATGTGTTCGTATCCGGCCGGATACAGGCGGCGCAGGTTGTACATGATGGCCGCACCGATCTGCACCGTCGGCCCTTCCCGGCCGATGGTCATGCCACCGGCAATGGCCACCACCGAGAGCACGATCTTGCCGACCATGACACGAATGGAAAGCAGCGCATTGCCACGCTCGGCGGTATCCCCGTGCAAGGTAGCGATGGCCTGGGGAATGCCGCTGCCTTCAGACCCGGGGAAGTAGCGCCGCGTGATCCAGACGCATGCGGCACAGACGGCCGGCGTCAACAGCAACGGCAGCCAGGGCGAGCGATGTTCGATACTGCGAAAGACACCGAAACCGATCTCGATGGCCTGCGCATACAGGACCGCCACCAGGCCGACGATGATGGCGCCGCTCCAGAGAATGCCGTATTCGACCCACAGGCGACGCATGTGGCTTTTGGAAAGTTGGTAGAGGCTCAATTGGCGTTCCTGTTGTCGTTGTGGGTGGAGTGATGTGGCTTCCACGTGGGTACCGGAGTAGCAACCGGCCAGTCTTCGCAATGAAAAAAGCCCGCATGAGCGGGCTGGCAGGCTGGCAGTCGCTCGCCTCAGTCGGCGGCGTTGTACTGCTCTTTCTTCTGGATGAACTCGATCTTGTAGCCATCCGGGTCGGTGACGAAGGCGATCACGGTCTTGCCGTGCTTCATCGGGCCGGCTTCGCGGGTGACCGCGCCGCCCTTGGCCTTGACCGCGTCGCAGGCGGCATAGGCGTCATCGACCTCGATGGCGATATGACCGTAGGCGTTGCCCAGGTCGTAGGATTCGGTGTCCCAGTTATGGGTCAGTTCGAGCACGGTGTGATCACGTTCTTCGCCGTAACCGACGAAAGCCAGCGTGAACTTGCCGTCAGGGTAGTCATTCCTGCGCAGCAGCTTCATGCCCAGCACCTGGGTATAGAAATCGATGGAACGATCCAGATTTCCCACACGCAGCATCGTATGCAACATTCTCACTTGGCGACTCCTTTTGATTCATGGCTAATGTGACGCAAGCCGACATTATCCCCGATTTGGGGGACTCGCGCCCAGGGCGGGCAGATGCGGGGCGGTCAGGCAGTCGGTGGCCAGCAGAGGGAGACTCAAAAAAAACGGGCAATCCGTGGATTGCCCGTTTTTCCTCAAGATGGCTAGCGCCGTGGATGTCCTGGACCGTTAGCGGGTGACCAGTCCCGTGTCCTGCCTCAACGGCCGTAGTAGTAAGCGGAACGGTCGTCGTAGCGATAACGGTCGTCGTAACGATAGGTGCGCACTTCGGTACGCTCAACGTAACGCACCGGGCGCGGCGGCGGAGGTGCGTAATAACGCGGTTGCTCGTACACCACCTGCTGCGGCGGCTGGTAGTACACCGGCTGGGGGGCCTGGTAATAGACCTGCTGTGGCGGGGCCTGATAGACCGGTGCGGAATTGGCGTTGGCGATCAGCGATCCGATGGCGACGGCGCCGATGATACCGGCAGCGATGGCCGCTCCGTTGCCGCCCCGGTCATGCGCCATGGCGGGCGCGCTGACGACTGCAGCAGAAGCAAGAAGAGTGGTGGCGATCAATACCGATGCGATTTTTTTGCTGGCCATGATTGGCTCCTGTCAAAGTAGTCCGCGATCTGTCGCGGCACGATTCCAATATAAGACAGCTTCAGCTCAAATCCACCAAATATGAAACTTCGTTACAGTTCTTACGGATGGGCCAAGCGTCTGTAATAAAGTGCAACGCGGCACCATCCAGTGGCGCGAACCAGGGTGAATCAGGCCTGGCGGGCCGCCAGCAGGTTGGCCAATGCCACGAACTGTTGCACCGGCACGGCTTCCGGGCGGTCCTGGGGATCGACGCCGGCCTGGCGCAGTTCGTCTTCGCTGAACAGGCCCGCCACGCAGTTGCGGATGACCTTGCGACGTTGCGAGAAGGCCTTGGTCACCACCTGCTCCAGCAGGGCCTGCTGGCAGGGCATGGGCTGGGCCAGCGGGATCATGCGCACGATGGCGGAATCGACCTTGGGCGGCGGGTCGAAGGCGGTAGGAGGCACCACGAACAGCAGCTCCATGTGATACCGCCATTGCAGCATCACCGACAGGCGCCCGTAGGCCTTGCCACCCGGTTCGGCCACCATACGCTCGACCACTTCCTTTTGCAGCATGAAGTGCTGGTCCTGCACCTGCGGGGCGATCTCGGCCAGGTGGAACAGCAGCGGGCTGGAGATGTTGTAGGGGAGGTTGCCGACCACGCGCAGCTTGCGCCCTTCCGGTACCGGGATGCTGGCGAAATCGAACTTGAGCGCGTCGGCCGAATGCACGGTCAGGCGGGCGGCATCGAAGCGCTTCTTGAGGCGTTCCACCAGATCGCGATCCAGTTCCACCACGTGCAGGTGGCGCAGTTCCTCCAGCAGCAAGGCCGTCATCGCCGCCAGGCCGGGACCGATTTCAACCATGGCGTCATCGGCGGCGGGTGCGATGGAGCGGATGATGTCGTGCAGCACCAGGTCGTCGGTGAGGAAGTTCTGGCCGAAGCGCTTGCGCGGGATATGTTTCATGGTCTGCTCTTGTGTTGTGTTGCGGCGGGCCTCACTGGCCCGCGTTCTGTTGCCGGCGCGCCATGTCGGCGGCGGCGCGGATGGCCACCAGCATGCTGCCGTGGTCGGCGTGTCCCAGGCCGGCGGCGGCCAGGTCCAGGGCGGTACCGTGATCGACCGAGGTGCGGATCAGGGGCAGTCCGAGCGTGATGTTGATGCCATGTCCGAAACTGGCGAACTTGAGCACTGGCAGACCCTGGTCATGGTACATGGCCAGCACGCAATCGGCTTGCTCCAGGTACTTGGGCTGGAACAGGGTGTCGGCCGGATACGGGCCTCGGGCATCGATGCCACGGGCACGGGCGGCTTCCAGTGCGGGCGTGATGACCTCGATTTCCTCTCGGCCCAGATAACCGTTTTCACCGGCATGCGGATTGAGCCCGGTGACCAGGATGCGCGGGCTGGCGATGCCGAACTTGCCGCGCAGGTCGGCCTGCAGGATGTCCAGCGTGCGCGCCAGGCTGGCGGCGGTAATGGCGGCCGGCACATCCTTCAAGGCCAGGTGCGTGGTGGCCAGGGCCACACGCAGATGGGGGGCATCGCCACCGGCCAGCATCATCACGACCTGCGGGGTGTGGGTGACCTCGGCCAGGTATTCGGTATGGCCGGTAAAGGCGACGCCGGCATCGTTGATGCTGCTTTTTTGCAGCGGGGCGGTGACGATGGCGGCGAAAGCGCCAGCCAGCGCCCCCTGCACGGCCAGGTCCAGTGTCTGCAGCACGGCGCGGCCATTGCGCGCATCCAGTACGCCCGGGCGCACCGGTTCGGCCACGGGGCAGTCAATGACGGTGAGGCAGTCCTGCGGGAAGTGCGGCAGGCCGCTGTTGCGCCAGGCCTGGATGGAGATGGCGGCCACGCGCATGGCCGGATCGATGTCATGGGCGGTCTGGGCCAGCAGCGCGGCATCCCCCAACAGGATGCAGCGCACCTGCGCGCGCAGCTCCCAGGCGGCACGCAGGGAAATCTCCGGACCGATGCCGGCCGGTTCGCCGCAGGTCAGGGCAAGAATGGGGCGGTTCATGGCGTCTTCAGGACTCACGATAGCGGGCTTCAAAAAGCGGGCTTCAAAAATGCAAGAGCCGGCAACGGGGCCGGCCTCTTGCGCGGGTGGGAGGGCACAGAGGCGCCCTCTTATCCTCCTGTCACTGCACTTCACTGCACTTACTCGTCGTTGCGGTACTCGACGTAGGCGCGGTCGCGGATCTGGCGCATCCAGTCCTCGGTGGCTTCCTCGATCTTGCGATCGCGGATGGCCTGGCGCGCAGCCTGGCGGGTGCGTTCCTTGGAAGCGTCGTCGGTCTTGCGCTCGACCACCTGGATCAGGTGGTAACCGAACGGGGTCTCGATGGGCTGGCTGACTTCGCCCGGCTTCAACTGGTCCATGGCGCGTTCGAACTCGGGGACGGTGTCACCGGGGTAGATCCAGCCCAGGTCACCGCCCTTGGAGGCGGACAGATCATTGGAGTACAGCTTGGCCAGTTCCTCGAAAGAGGCGCCGTGGTCCAGGCGTTCCTTGAGTTCGGTCAGCTTGCGCTTGGCTTCGGCGGCAGTGACCACCTGGTTGACCTTGATCAGGATGTGGCGCACATGGGTCTGCTGCACAGCCGGGGCAGCGGCCTGGGTACCACCGGCGTCGCGGCGGCCGACCAGCTTGAGGATGTGGAAGCCATTACCGCTCTTGAGCAGGCCGCTGACCTGGCCATCCTGCAGCTTGGCCACGCCGTCGAGGAACAGCTGCGGCAGGCGATCGGTAGGACGCCAGCCGAGATCGCCACCGGTGAGGGCGTCGGCAGAGTCGGAATACGCGGCCGCGGTCTTGGCGAAATCAGCACCGGTCTTCAGTTGACGCAGGACATCCTCGGCGCGTTCACGACGGGCGGCCAGTTGTTCGGGGGATGCGTTTTCGGGCACGCGGATCAGGATCTGGGCGATGTCGAGTTCCTGGCGCTGGCCACCGGCATTGGCTTCGGCGGCGAGGTAGTTGTCGATCTCGGATTCTGTGACCACCACCTTGTTGTCGACCTCGCGCTCGCGCAGGCGCTGGCTGAGGATTTCACGGCGGATCTCTTCGCGGAAGCTGGCGTAGTTCATGCCCTCGGATTCCAGGCGGGCGCGGAATTCCGGCATCGACAGCTTGTTCTGTTCGGCAATGCGCTGCATGGCACGATCCAGCATGCTGTCGTCGACCACGATGCCGTTTTCCTTGGCCATCTGGGCCTGGGCCCGTTCGACGATCATGCGTTCGACCAGTTGACGCACCAGTTGCGCACGCGGCGGCAGCTGCACGTTCTGCGCAGCCATGCGCTTTTCCACGCTGGCCAGGCGTTCGGCCACTTCCTGGCGGGTGATGACTTCGTTATTCACCACCACCAGGATCGAATCCACCGGGCGTGGATCGACGCGGCCGCCGGTTGTGGTGGCCGGGGTGGCCACCGCTGCCGCAGGTGCTGCGGCCGGCACCGCCGGCTTGGCAGCAGCCGGCTTGGTGGCGGGCTTGGACGCCGCCTTGGCCGGTGCGGCCTGCTGGGTGCTGGCCGCGGTCTCGGGCGGTGTCACGGGGATGATGGTGGTCGCGAACTGCGCATGCGCATTGCTGATCACGCCCAGCATGCACAGCAGCGCGGTCACTGTTTTGGTTGTTGCGAGGTGGGGTGTACGCATATTACGCATGGACTAATCGTTGGTTCGTAAAAGGTTAGAAGTTGTTGTTGCCGGTCATGGAGTCCGGCAGGTTCACGTTCTGGTAACCGGGCACGCTGCTCTTGATCGCCTCCATTGGGTTGGAACCGATCTTGGAGAAGCCATTGAGTTCGAGCTGGATGAAGAAGCCCGTGGACGCCTTGGTAGAGGACGTCGGAATGCGCTGCGCGACCACCCGGAAGACCCAGCAATCGGCCTTGTATTCGAAGCCGGCCAGGCCTTCGGCCACGGTGCGGTCGGGGATGGAATAGTTCATGCGGCCCACGGCGTAGATACGCTGGGTCAGGGGCCATTGACCGGAAATGTCCACCTGCTTGAGCGGGTCGAGCACGCCGGTGTAGGGATTGATATAGGTACGGTCGAGACGGTATTGCAGGTTCAGCACGCGCTTGGGGGCGGGCTGCCAGCGGATGCCGAAGGTCGAACGCACCATCTGGCGCAGGGTTTCGCTGTACTGCACCGTGTTGTCGGTGGAGAATTCGCGCGTGATCTGGCCACCCAGTGCCAGCAGCAGGTCGGACTTGCTGCCCAGCGTGGTGGTGGTGGTGCCACTGATGCCGACCTTGGGATCGGTGAAGTAATAGCGTTGGCCGACTGCGGCGCGCAGACGCTCCAGGCCGTTCTCCTCGATCAGGCGGGAGGTCACGGCGGCAGTCAGCTGGTTGGCATCGCTGATGCGGTCGTGGCCGACGAAGCGGTTCTCGGTGAATATCTGGGCAAAGTTGAAGTCCGCCAGGCCCGAATCGAAGACCGGGAATTGTGACTGGTCGCGATAGGGCGTGCGCACATAGAACAGGCGCGGTTCCAGTGTTTGCGTCATGCTGCGGCCGAGCAGGTTGGATTCACGCTCGAAGATCATGCCCGAGTCCAGCGACAGGGTCGGCAAGGTACGCGAGAAGGTAGTCGGCTGCCCAACTGAAGTGTTGTTCAGGCTGTATTGCGTGGCATCCAGGATCACCTTGGGCGTGATGAAATAGCCGGGACGGATGATCGGATACGACACGGTCTGCGTCACATAGCTGCGATCGCCTCCGACCAGATCGCCGCTGCTGAAACGGGTGAATTCGGCGACCGTATTGAAATCGAAGCCGCCGACGTCATAGCGGGTACCGTTGAAAGTCAGCTGAGGTACACGGTCGTAGGGCTTACTAATCGGTGCATTGACATCTTGAAGCAGTTGGTACTTGGAAACCAGGCCAACGACGCTCCAATAGGTGCTGCCATAGCTTAGGCTGACATTACGCGGCAACAAACGCTGTGTACTAGCCGTGATGGAATGCGCGAAATCGGACGGATAGTCGTTGTCCGAAGCCTTGTTCAGGTTCCACGCCAGCTGCAGGCCGGGGGCCAGGGTCTGGTTATGGATCGAGGACAGCGAATAGCGCCCGGTGCCGGTAACCCGATCCTGGATGCCTTCGACATAGGTGACACCATTGTAGCTATCGCCCATGTAACGGGTTTCGGCCCCCATTTGCAGGCCGCGCCGGGCGATATACTTCGGCACCAGCGTCATATCATAGTTGGGCGCCAGGTTGAAGTAATAGGGTACCGCGACTTCGGCCCCACCATTGGTGGTCATCCCGATGGTGGGCGGCAACACACCAGACTTGCGCTCGCCCGACAAGGGGAACGACATCCAGGGTGCGCCCAGGATGGGCACATCCTTGAAATAAACCAGACCGCCATGCATGACGCCCTCGTCACGGCCGCTGTCCAGGTCCATGGTATTGGCGCGCAGGTACCAGTCCGGGTCCGGGGCTTCGCAGGTGCTGTAGGTGCCACGGGTCACCTGCGCCTCATCGTCGGAGATGAAATCGATGCGTTCGGCCTTGCCGCGTCCGCCGTTCTTGCCCAGCAGATAAGTCGGCTTGGTCACGTAGCCCGCGCCGGTGCCTATGTTCATCTGGGCATAGTCGCCCGTGTATTGGTCCTGCAGGCGCTGCATCCAGACGTGCCCGGTCGCTTCGACCTCGTCCTGGATGATGCGGTATTCGGCCTTGTCGGACTTGATGGTGGTGCTGCCCTTGACCAGTTCGACGTCGCGATCGAGGTTGACCTGGCGATCCGGACGGCCGGTCATCTGCTCGGCACTGACATTGACCGGGGCGTCCTGGTCCTGCGCCGGGGTGGGTGCTGGCGAGGCCGTGGGCAGGCTCATCTGCGCGTGCACGGAAAGCGGCAACAGGGCCGAGGCCGAAGCCACCACCATTGCCGAAGAAAACAGACGCGCCAGCCGCCAGTTGACAGTACGTTCAGTTAAAGACTTGGAAAACCGGATCATGAAAAGAGAGGCTAGATACCGTGCAGGCGGATTTTTTGGGGTTAATCCCTTATTATATGGGAACTCAACCACGTCCAACGATTTCCTCAGATAGTTCATGTCTTCACCTGGTTCCAACCCCGATTCCCGCCTGTCCGAACTGCAAGCCTGGCTGTCCACCCTGGCCGCCACGCCCGTGCTGCCCTCTTCCCTGCGCCCGGCCTCGGCCGACGCCAGTTTCCGCCGATATTTCCGCGTAGACACGCCGGACGGTGGCACGGCCATCGTCATGGATGCCCCACCGCCGCAGGAAGACGTTCGCCCCTTCGTCAAGGTCGCCGGCCTCTTCGGCGAAACCGGCGTGACCGTGCCCAAGGTGTTGGCGCAGGATGCGGAGCGCGGTTTCCTGCTGCTTTCGGACCTGGGTTCGACCACCTACCTGTCGCAACTGTCAGCCGATAGCGCGCACGCACTATACATGGACGCGATCGAGGCCCTGGTACTTTTACAAGCGCAAAGCAAGCCCGAAGCGCTGCCCGAGTATGACCGGCCGCTGCTGCTGCGCGAGCTGGAACTGTTCCGCGAGTGGTATATCGGCAAGCACCTGGGCGTGACGCTCACCGACGAGCAGAATGCGGTGCTGGACAAGACCTTCGACGCCATCCTGGCCAACAACCTGGCGCAAGCGCAGGTCTATGTGCATCGGGACTACCATTCGCGCAACCTGATGGTGATGCCCAAGGGCAATCCGGGCATCCTCGATTTCCAGGATGCGGTCTATGGCCCCATCACCTATGACCTGGTTTCGCTGCTGCGCGATGCCTACATCCAGTGGGACGAGGAAATGGTGCTGGACTGGGCCATCCGTTACTGGGAAAAGGCGCGCCGCGCCGGCCTGCCAGTGACACCCGACATCGACAGTTTCTACCGTGACTTCGAGTGGATGGGCCTGCAGCGCCATCTGAAGGTACTCGGCATCTTCGCCCGTCTGTGGCATCGCGATGGCAAGGATGGCTACCTGAAGGACATCCCGCTGGTGATGGAATACACCCTCAAGACCGCGCGCCGCTACGTGGCCTTCACCCCGCTGGTGCGCCTGATCGAAAAGCTGGAACAGGAACACGCACCCAAGTTCGGCTACACCTTCTGAGGCGCCGACCATGAAAGCCATGATCTTCGCCGCCGGACGCGGCGAGCGTATGCGTCCGCTGACCGATACCTGCCCCAAGCCGCTGTTGAAGGTCCGCGGCCGACCGTTGATCGTCTGGCAGATCCTGTCGCTGGTGCGCGCCGGCATCACCGAGATCGTCATCAACCATGCCCATCTGGGGCAGATGATCGAAGACACCCTGGGTGACGGCAGCCGCTACGGTGCGCAATTGCGCTACTCAGCCGAAGGCACGGCGCTGGAAACCGCAGGCGGCATCGTCCAGGCGCGCCACCTGCTGGGCGAGGAGCCTTTCATTGCAGTATCCGGCGACATCTGGTGCCCGCACTTCGATTACTCCGAACTGCTGAGCGTGCTGGAAGACGAAGACCCGTGGGGCAATCCGCTGCCGGAAGAAAAACGCGACATGGCCTGGCTGTATCTGGTCAAGAATCCGCCCTTCCATCCAGCAGGCGACTTCGCACTGAACAATTTCGCCCTCTCCAATGACGGTGAACCCAAGCTGACCTTCGCCAACATTGGCGTGTACCGTCCGCAGATGTTCGATGGCATCACCCCTGGCGAGCATGCCAAGCTCGGTCCGCTCTTGCGCGAGTATGCGGCGCAAGGCCGTATCGGCGGCGACGTCTATCGCGGCGTGTGGCACAACGTCGGTACCATCGAACAACTGGAAGCACTGAACCAGCCGCCCCAAGGAAACCAGCCATGAGCTTCGACGCCACTCCCTTCGCCGCCCGCCGGGCGCGTCTGATCGCCAGCCTGCAACAAGCCGGAGGGGGCGTGGCCATCATCCCGACCGCGCCCGAGGTGATGCGCAACCGCGATGCCGACTATCCGTATCGCCATGACAGCTATTTCTACTACCTGACCGGCTTCACCGAACCTGAGGCGGTGCTGGTGCTGGTCGCCGGCAAGGAAAACCGTAGCATCCTGTTCTGCCGCGACAAGAACCTGGAACGCGAGATCTGGGACGGCTACCGTCACGGCCCGCAAGCCGCACAGCAGCTGTTCGCCCTGGACGCCGCCCATCCCATCGAGGAACTGGACAAGAGCATGCCCGCCCTGCTGGCCGACGCTCGCGCGGTCTACTTTGCACTGGGCCAGGACGACCAGCGCGATGCACAATTGCAGCGCTGGCTGCAAGGCGTGCGTGCACTGGCGCGCAGCGGCGTGTCGGCGCCGGGTGCCGTGGTCGATGTGAACGTGCTGCTGGACGACATGCGCCTGTTCAAGGACGCCTTCGAGATCGACCTCATGAAGCGCGCCGGCGTCATTTCCGCAGAGGCGCATTGCCGCGCCATGCGCATCTGCCGCCCCGGTCTGCGTGAATACCACCTGGAAGCCGAGCTGCTGCACGAATTCCGTCGCAACGGTTCGCAATATCCGGCCTACGGCTCCATCGTCGCCACCGGTGCCAACAGTTGCGTGCTGCACTATCGCGCCGGCGACGCCGAGATCAAGGACGGCGATCTGGTACTCATCGACGCCGGCTGCGAACTGGACAGCTACGCCTCCGACATCACCCGCACCTTCCCGGCCAACGGCCGCTTCAGTGGTCCGCAAAAGGCACTGTATGAAATCGTGCTGGCCGCGCAGGCGGCCGCCATCACCGAAACCGCACCGGGCAAGCGTTTCATGGACGGACATGATGCCGCCGTGCGCGTACTGGCGCAGGGCATGCTGGACACCGGCCTGCTGGACAAGAGCAAGGTCGGCTCGCTGGAGGACGTTATCGAAAAGGGCGACTATCGTCAGTTCTACATGCACCGCACCGGCCACTGGCTGGGGATGGATGTGCATGACGTGGGCGACTATCGCGATCCGGCCACCGCCGACGGCAGCAAACCCTGGCGTACGCTACAGGCGGGCATGGTGCTGACCATCGAGCCTGGCATCTATGTGCGTCCGGGTGAAGGCGTGCCGGAACAGTTCTGGAACATCGGCATCCGCATCGAGGATGACGCCCATGTCACCCCCGCCGGCTGCGAGCTGCTGACCACCGGCGTCCCCACCCGGGTTGACGACATCGAAGCCCTGATGCGCCAGGGCTGACCGGTGGGCATCGGGATCACCGCTGCCCGCCCCCAGGACTCCACGGCATGCGCCGGATCAAGCCCGGGCGACGTGGCTCCGCTACAATGACGCCTTCCCGAATCTTTCATCCAAGGCATCGTCCGGCATCATGCAATCCGTCGATTTCGATCTGATCATCTGTGGTGGCGGCCCGGTCGGCCAGAGCGTGGCCGGTCTGCTGGCACGTCGCCAGCGACCCGCGGCGCGCATCGCCGTAATCGACATGAAGACGCCCGAGCAGGCCGCCGCCGACCCACGCACCATCGCGCTTTCCTATGGCAGCCGCCAGATCCTGGAAGAACTGGGCGCCTGGGACGACATCGGCCGCAGCGCCACCGCCATCGAACAGATCCACGTCTCGCGCCGTGGCCATTTCGGCCGCACATTACTGGACCGCAAGGACTACGACCTGCCAGCGCTGGGCTATGTGGCCCGCTACGGGGAAGTCAACCGGGCGCTGGCGACCGCCATCGCGCCATTGGGATTGACGCTGATGCGACCGGCCGAGGCGCAGGACATCAGCGAAGAGGACGAACACGTTGCCGTCACCCTCAAGGACGGCCAGGTGCTGCGCGCTGCACTGGTGATCCAGGCCGAGGGCGGCGTCTTTGGTGAGCAGCAACAAAAGACCCTGCAGCGTGACTACCAGCAACTGGGCGTGATCGCCCATGTGCATGCCGACCAGCCCGTCGCGCACCGCGCCTTCGAGCGCTTCACCGATGAAGGCCCGCTGGCGCTGCTGCCGCAGGACGATGGCTATGCCCTGGTCTGGTGTGTCCGTCCGGCCACCGGCGAACAGCTGCTGGCGCTGGAGGACACCGCCTTCCTGGCTGCCCTGCAGCGGACCTTCGGCGAGCGGCTCGGGCGCTTCACCCGCATCAGCCCGCGCCACGCCTTCCCGCTGGGCCTGAACGCCCGCCCCGGCCAGGGCCGGCGTGTCGTGGCCATCGGCAATGCCGCGCAGACGCTGCATCCCGTCGCCGGCCAGGGCCTGAATCTTGGCCTGCGCGACGCCCGTGTACTGGCCGATGTGCTGGCCCGTGACCTCACGCCGCAAGCGCTGCAGGCCTTCGACCGCCAACGTGACCAGGACCGGGGCCTGACCATCCGCTTGACCGACCTGATGGCGCGCATCTTCGCTGGCTCGCCCCAGGGCTCGCCACTGCAGGCCGCGCTGGGCCTGTCGCTGGGGGCCATCGACCTGCTGCCGGGTGCGCGCGCCCTGCTGGCCGGGCAGATGATGTTCGGTCGTCGCTGATGTGAATAAAGCTGCATGCGCGCGGTAGCAGTCCGTCGCGCATGCGGTCAGGAAATGCGACAATGCTGACTCGCGGCGCCAGCCGCCCCACCTAGCAGACACGCATTTGCCATGAAACAAGACCCGCGCTTCAAGAACCTCTTCATCCTCGACCATCCGCTGATCCAGCACAAGCTGTCGCACATGCGCGACAAGCACACCTCCACGCGTACCTTCCGCGACCTGCTGCGCGAAATCACGCTGCTGATGGGTTACGAAATCACGCGTGATCTGCCGCTGACCACCGAGACCATCGAGACCCCGCTGGTCACCTACGAGGCGCCGGTGATCGCCGGCAAGAAGCTGGCCGTGGTGCCGGTGCTGCGCGCTGGCGTGGGCATGAGCGATGGCCTGCTGGAACTGATTCCTTCAGCCCGCGTGGGCCATATCGGCGTCTACCGTGACGAGAACCACCTGCCGGTGGAATACCTGGTGCGCCTGCCTGACCTGCAGGACCGCATCATGATCCTGTGCGACCCCATGGTGGCCACCGGCAACTCCGCCGTCTATGCCGTCGATGCGCTGAAGAAGCGCGGCGTGCCGGCTTCGCACATCATCTTCGTGGCACTGGTCGCCGCCCCGGAAGGCGTGCAGGTCTTTGCTGATGCACACCCTGACGTGAAGCTCTATGTCGCCTCGCTGGATTCTCACCTGGACGAGGACGCCTACATCGTCCCGGGCCTGGGCGATGCAGGGGATCGTATCTTCGGCACCAAGTGAGCATAAAAACGGCCCGCGCTGCAGTTCGTGCAAACGCGGGCCGATTCATCTGAACGGCCGCATGCTGCGGCCCCTCTTGCTTCGCTGGATTACTTGACGGCAGCGCCGCTGGCTGGTGCGGAGGTGCTGGCGGTCACCGGAGCCGATGCCTGGGCCGGCTGCACTGGCGTTGCAGGCACCGCCTTGTTCTGCTCAGTGCTGACCCTCTTGTCGACCACAGCCGACTCGCCCATCTTCACCGGCAACTGACTGGGGTAATCATATCCATTGCCACGAGAGTGGTCGACGATGGCGCCAATGCCACCGCCGAAGATGATGTTGCCCCACATTGAACCGGCAGCCCGCGATATTGCCTTGAGCAAACCGTCTGGAGTTTCGTTGCGCTTGCAGACCACGTCCAGGTCTTCGTTGGATTTGCGAACCTGCACGTTGGCAGGAGAGGTCGCGGTCCAGGAGCCTTTGTCGTTGCTGAGGATGCAGGCGGCTTCCACCGGCTTGTCCTGGTAGACGGTCGTTACCGACACGGTTTGTGTATCGCTTTGCGTAATGGTTGAGCAGCCGGAAACCAACACGACGCAGAGCGTCGTGAACGTCATTCTCATCATGGATTTTCCCCTTGGATTTTTGATCTATTCAGTCTTGCCGTACTGCCGGGCCGGAACGGTGATCGGCGGCATGCGCCCCTGAAATTGAGCATGCTAATACGGCTTGCAAATTGTACAAGATGTACTTTAGTGCAAGCCGTCGGAAGATCAAAAAATTCGCGGGGATGTTTATGCCATCGATCAGTCCACCGCCTTGACCATATCCTCGATGACCTTCTTGGCGTCGCCAAAGACCATCATGGTCTTGTCCATGTAGAACAGCTCGTTGTCCAGCCCGGCGTACCCGGCGGCCATGGAGCGCTTGTTCACGATTACGGTCTTGGCCTTGTAGGCTTCCAGGATGGGCATGCCGGCAATCGGCGACTTCGGGTCCTTGGCGGCCGGGTTGACCACGTCGTTGGCCCCCAGCACCAGTACCACATCGGCCTGGGCAAATTCGCTGTTGATGTCTTCCATCTCGAAGACCTGGTCGTAGGGTACTTCGGCCTCGGCCAGCAGCACGTTCATGTGACCGGGCATGCGACCGGCTACCGGGTGGATCGCATACTTCACGGTCACGCCGTTGTGGGTGAGCTTTTCGGTCAATTCCTTCAGGGCATGCTGGGCGCGCGCCACTGCCAGGCCGTAGCCGGGCACGATGATGACGGTCTCGGCATTGCCCATCAGGAAGGCCGCATCATCGGCCGAACCGGACTTGACATTGCGCTGCTGCTGCGCGCCGCCACCGGCGGCGGCGGCCTCACCGCCAAAGCCGCCCAGGATCACGTTGAAGAAGGAGCGGTTCATCGCCTTGCACATGATGTAGGACAGGATCGCGCCGGACGAGCCGACCAGCGAACCGGCGATGATGAGCATGGAATTGTTCAGCGAAAAGCCGATGCCGGCTGCCGCCCAGCCGGAATAGCTGTTGAGCATCGAGACCACCACCGGCATGTCGGCGCCACCGATGGGGATGATGATCAGCACGCCCAGGGCGAAGGCGATGGCGGCCATGATGATGAAGGGCAGCCAGTTCTGCGTGAGGACGAAGATGATGCCGAAGCCGATCATCGCCACCGCCAGCAGCAGGTTCAGGAAGTGCTGGCCGGAGAAGTTGACCGGGGCGCCCTGGAACAGGCGGAACTTGTATTTGCCCGAGAGCTTGCCGAAGGCGATCACCGAGCCGGAGAAGGTGATGGCACCGACGAAGGTACCGATGAAGAGCTCCACACGGTTGCCCACCGGGATGGCTTGCCCATGGCCGGAAATGCCCAGCGCCCAGGGTTCGGCCACGGCCGCCACCGCGATGCAGACCGCCGCCAGGCCGATCAGCGAGTGCATCGCCGCCACCAGTTCGGGCATCTTGGTCATCTCGACGCTGCGCGCCAGGTAGGCGCCGATACCGCCGCCCACGATCACGCCGGCCGCCACCAGCAGGTAGCCGATGTCACCGGAGGCATTGCCGCCCTCGCTCTTGAGCTTCACGATCAGCGCCAGGGTGGTCAGTACCGCGATGAGCATGCCGGCGATACCGAAGCTGTTGCCGCGTCGTGCCGTGGCCGGGTGCGACAGGCCTTTGAGCGCCTGGATGAAGCAGATCGATGCGATCAGGTACAACAGGGTCACCACATTCATGCTCATGCTTGTTCTCCCGACTTGGCCTTGGGCTCTTTCTTCTTGAACATTTCCAGCATGCGCTGGGTCACCATGAAGCCGCCGAACACGTTGACCGCCGCCAGCGCCACGGCCAGCGTGCCGGCAATGCGGCCCACCGTGCCTTCGGTCAGGCCGGCGGCCAGCATGGCGCCGATGATGATGATGGCCGAGATGGCATTGGTCACCGCCATGAGCGGTGTGTGCAAGGCGGGAGTGACGGTCCAGACCACGTGGTAGCCGACATAGATGGCCAGCACGAAGATGATCAGGTTGATGATGGTGTGGCTGACTTCCATGTTGTTCCTCCTTGTGGCACGACCGGCCGAAGCGGCTGGCCGTGCGGATTATTGGTGAGGGGTCAGATCGCTTTGAGGCTGGTGATGCGGTTCTTGTCGTCCACGAAGACGACCTTGGGCTTGTAGGTGGCGACTTCTTCATCGCTCATCGGCGCATAGGTGCAGATGATCAGCAGGTCACCCAGATGCGCCAGGCGGGCAGCTGCGCCATTGAGCGAAATCTCGCCGCTGCCGCGCTTGCCGCGGATGGCATAGGTGGAGAAGCGCTCGCCGTTGTTGACGTTGTAGAGCTCGATCTTCTCGAACTCGCGGATGTCGGCCGCTTCCAGCAGGTCTTCGTCGATTCCGCAGGAGCCTTCGTAGTTCAGGTCACACTGGGTGACCGAGGCGCGATGGATCTTCGCGCGCAGCATGATGCGTTGCATGTACTTCTTCCTTCTTTGTTTCCGTGGGTGATGATTTGCGGCTAAAGGGCCGGGATTGCCCGGGTTTTCCGCCGCCCCGGGCCGGCAGATTCATTTGCGCAGGATTTCGCCGCCCTGGCAGAGCAGCGTGGCCGCAACGATGTCGTCTTCCCGGTTGATGACCAGCTTGCCCTCGGCGTCGATGATCAGCTTCAGGAAGTCCAGCACGTTGCGGGCATACAGGGCCGAGGCATCGGCCGCCACCAGGGCCGCCAGGTTGCCTTCGCCGATGATGTGCACACCGTGCTTGACGACGGTCTTGCCGGGTTCCGACAAGAGGCAGTTGCCCCCCTGGTCGACCGCCATGTCCAGGATCACCGAACCGGGCTTCATGGCCTTGACGGTCTCTTCGCTGATGAGCACCGGTGCCTTGCGGCCGGGGATCAGGGCGGTCGTGATGATGATGTCAGCCTGTCTGGCGCGCTCATGCACCAGTTCTGCCTGGCGCTTCATCCAGTCCGGCGGCATGGGACGGGCATAGCCGCCCACGCCCTGGGCGATTTCCTTCTCTTCGTCGGTCAGGAAGGGAACATCCAGGAATTTGGCGCCGAGCGACTCGATCTGCTCCTTCACGGCCGGACGTACATCAGAAGCCTCGATCACCGCACCCAGGCGCTTGGCGGTGGCAATGGCCTGCAGGCCGGCCACGCCGGCGCCCATGATCAACATGCGGGCGGCCTTGACGGTGCCGGCGGCAGTCATGAGCATGGGCATGAAGCGCTGGTAGGTGTTGGCCGCCATCAGTACGGCCTTGTAGCCGGCGATGTTGGCCTGCGAAGACAGCACGTCCATGGATTGTGCCCGCGTGGTACGCGGCGCGGCCTCCAGGGCGAAGGCCGTGAGCCCGGCGGCTGCCATGGCGGCGATGTTGTCGGCATCGAAGGGGTTGAGCATGCCAACGATCACCGTGCCTGGCGTGATGCGGGCCCGCTCGCTCTGGCTGGGCGCCCGCACCTTGAGCAGGATTTCGGCGCTGTAGACCGCCTCGGCACTGCCGATGCTGGCGCCAACGGCGACATAGGCCTCGTCAGGAATGCTGGACTTGATCCCGGCCCCGGATTCGACCATCACCTCGTGCCTGGCGGCCACCAGTTTCTTGACGGTTTCGGGGGTGGCGGCGACACGGGTTTCTCCGTCCCGGCTTTCGGCGGGGATCGCTATCCTCATTCCTGGCTCCTTTTTTTGTGGATTCTTGCCCCAATCTTACACGACTGCCCTTGCCGGCCAAGTAATTTACCGATCCATGAGAACCGCCGCAGCCGCTTGTGTGGCGAGGGCTGGCGCTGAAGAGTCGGCCCCGACAGGGTAGAATGCCGGATTCACGAGGTCATCAATGTCTGAAGTCTGGAAACCCTCTGTCACCGTCGCCGCCGTCATCGAGCGTGACGGCCGCTTCCTGATGGTGGAAGAACATAGCGCCGGCGGGCTGCGCATCAACCAGCCGGCCGGGCACCTGGAACCGGGCGAGTCGCTCATCGCGGCCGCGGTGCGCGAGGCGCTGGAAGAATCGGCCCACGTGTTCAGCCCTACCGCTCTGGTCGGCACCTACCTGTCGCGCAACGTGTCGTCCTCCCGCGGCGGGATGTCGGTTACGTACCTGCGCTTCGCCTTTGCCGGGACGGTCGGCGATGCACTCGATCGACCGCTGGATGAAGGCATCGTGCGCGCCCTCTGGATGACACGCGACGAACTGGCGGCCTGTGCCCAGCGCCACCGCAGCCCGCTGGTACTGCGCTGCGTGGACGACTACCTGCGCGGCCAGCGGGCACCGCTGGAGCTGGTGCATACCGATCCCAGCGCGATCGGGGACCTGCCGGATCATTGAGCGACAGCAGCGCTGCCTGTCGCATAGAACGGAAACAACATGAGCAAGAAAAGAGTAGTCATCGGCATGTCGGGCGGCGTGGATTCGTCGGTTTCGGCATGGCTGCTGAAGGAGCAGGGTTATGAAGTCATCGGCCTGTTCATGAAGAACTGGGAAGATGACGACGATTCGGAATACTGCTCCACCCGCGAAGACTGGATCGACGCGGTCAGCGTGGCCGATGTGGTCGGGGTGGACATCGAGGCGGTCAACTTCGCCTCCGAATACAAGGACCGCGTCTTCGCCGAATTCCTGCGCGAATACCAGGCGGGACGCACACCCAATCCGGACGTGCTGTGCAATGCCGAGATCAAGTTCAAGGCCTTCCTGGACCATGCCATGAAGCTGGGCGCCGATCTGATCGCCACCGGCCACTATGCGCGCGTACGCCAGGGTCCGCAGGGCGACTTTCAGCTGCTCAAGGCGATGGACGCCAGCAAGGACCAGAGCTACTTCCTGCATCGCCTGAACCAGGAGCAGCTCTCGCGCACCGTCTTCCCGCTGGGGGAGATCCACAAGACCGAAGTGCGCAAGATCGCCGAGCAACTGCAACTGCCCAATGCGAAAAAGAAGGATTCGACCGGTATCTGCTTCATCGGCGAGCGGCCCTTCCGCGAATTTCTCAACCGTTACCTTTCCTACAAGCCGGGGCCGATCAAGACCGCCGATGGCCAGACGGTGGGCGAGCATGTGGGCCTGTCGTTCTATACGCTGGGCCAGCGCAAGGGCATCGGCATCGGCGGCCTGAAGGCGCACCAGAATGCTGACGGCCATGGCGACGCCTGGTACGTGGCGCGCAAGGATGTGGACAACAACACCCTCTACATCGTGCAAGGCCATGACCACCCCTGGCTGCTGTCGCCCACGCTCTCGGCCGGCCAGGTCAGCTGGGTCGCTGGTCACGCGCCGCAACTGCCGGCGCTGTCGGCCAAGACGCGCTATCGCCAGGCTGACGTCCCCTGTGGCTTCAGCGACGCCGGTGCCAGCTTCTCGCTGGCCTTCGACAATGCCCAGTGGGCCGTCACGCCGGGGCAATCCGCCGTGTTGTACGACGGCGACGTCTGCCTGGGTGGCGGCATCATCGAAACCGGCGCATTGCCCGACTAGACATTCCTGTAGTTCAACATTCTGACGCCCCGACGGTGATTTCACCTCGGGGTGTTTTCTTTTGGGCAACATCTCGGCGATGGGTGGCCTTGAACTGTCAGCCTGATGGCTCCAGATGATAAAAATTATCAATCACACCGATAAAAGGGCTTGCAATCCGGCCGCAAATGGCAAATAATCTAAATAAGAATTGTTCGCATTTAATAGGAGGTGATTGTAATGAGCCAACTGAACGACAACAGCATGGAACGTCGCAACAAGCCGGGCACGACCGCCAACGGAACTCCGATCACCCGCATCAAGAGCACGGACCTGTTCCGTCAGATGCGCGAACTGGAGATCGATCATGGCGGTCGCATCTACAAGCTGCGACTGACGCAATTGAACAAGCTGATCCTGACGGCCTGATCCGGTCGTCTTCAGGAGAAGGTGGATAAACAGGCCAGCCAGCGTCGTTCGTCATGACGCGTCGCCAGCCAAGCTAGCCCAGCGAGGAGAGTTTGATGGTTACCGAGAACATGACGTCCGCATTTGTGGAACCCAACAACGCACCGGCCCAACCTGAACTTCTGGTGTCCGCCGTGTTGCATCTGATGTCGCACTACACCGCCAACAACAGCCAGGAAACGCAAAGCTGCGTGAAGCTGGCCTCGGTGATCGAAAGACACCTGAAAGCGCTGGCGGAATTGCCCAACCTGGCGCCGGTACTGCGGGCGACCTGCCAGCAGTTGTCGGAACAATGGGCGCATGTGGTGGAACGGACGATGCCCCCGCCGGAAAAATTCAATTTCTTCTCGCGCATGGTTGCAGGAGCGAGATCTGCATAGAGCCTGATGAAGCAGGCAGCAAGGCGTACAATGATCGTATGTGTTTGTAACAACATCTCCGAAGGCAAGATCCATCAGGCGGTCGATGCAGGCATGACGTCCATGGCCGAGTTGCGCAAGCAGCTCGGCGTGGGTACTTGCTGCGGCAAGTGCCATTCCTGCGCCAAGAATGTCCTGCGCGAGTGTCTCAGCAATACCCGACAAACACAGCAGGGCGCCCGTCCGGTGGTATTCCATCCCGCCTTCGCGGCCGCCTGAACAAGATCAATGAACGCCATTTCACCGTCTCTCATGAGTGTCAGCCCACCCAGCGCCCTGTTGCGCCAGGCACGCAAGATCGGCCCGCTGGGCCTGATCATCCTGTTGCACATCGCTTTCTTCTGGGCGCTGCAAAGCGGCCTGGTCAAGCAGGCCGTCAATGCCGTCCCCAAGGAAGTCATCGCCACCTTCATCGTGCCGGAAAAGGCCCCTGAACCGGCACCTCCCAAGGCCGAGCCGGCCCCGCCCAAGCAGGTGAAGATCGTCAAGAAGGTAGTGGCGCCGCCCAAGCCGATCCCGGTGACGGAAACGCCAACCCCGACCAGCATCACCGCACCACCGCAACCGCCGCAGCCGGCCACGCCTGCGCCTCAGGCAGCCGCCGAGCCGACCCCGGCACCGGCCGCACCACCGGGTCCGGTCCTGCCCAAGCAGATCACGTCCGGCATCGAATACATCGAGAAACCGAATCCGAGCTACCCCAGCGTCTCGCGCCGCATGGGTGAAGAAGGCGTGGTCGAGTTCCGCGTCACCGTCAACACCAGCGGCCGCGCGGAAAAGGTGGAGATCACCAAGTCCTCAGGCTATTCCCGCCTGGACGATGCAGCGCGTACGGCCATCATGCGTGCCGTGTTCAAGCCCTACATCGAGAATGGCAAGGCCATCACCGTCAGCACGGTCGGCAGCCTGGCTTTCCGCCTGAACTGAGACCGCTGAGTCCGGACCACGCAGCACTGGACAGCATCGACAGCATTTTGCCGGGCCTGGCCCGGCATCGTATCCGTTTCATCATCCCCTCATCTGATAGACACAAATAGAAGGAAATATCATGGAAGTTAGTCCCTACGGATTGGAAAGCCTCTGGGCGCAAGGCGATTTCGTGACCAAGGGCGTCGCCGTCCTGTTGCTGGCGATGTCGATCGCATCGTGGTACGTGATCATCACCAAGGCACTGCAGCTGCTGCGTTTCCGCAAGGCCTCGGCGGCCGCTGGCCACCAGTTCTGGGATACCACCAGCCTGCCTGAAGGCGTGGCCACCCTGGGTCAGGAAAATCCCTTCGCCGATGTCGCCCGCGCCGGTGTCACCGCGATGAGCCACCACACCGCCCACAAGGGCCACCTGCATGACCAGCTGTCGGTGAGCGACTGGGTCACCCTGTCGCTGCGCCAGGCCATCGACGAAGCCTCCGGCAAGCTGCAAACCGGCATGGCGGTACTGGCTTCGGTGGGCTCCACCGCGCCCTTCGTGGGCCTGTTCGGCACCGTCTGGGGCATCTATCACGCACTGGTGTCCATCGGCACCACCGGCCAGGCCAGCATCGACAAGGTCGCAGGCCCCGTGGGCGAAGCGCTGATCATGACCGCACTCGGCCTGGCCGTGGCCATTCCCGCCACCTTTGGCTACAACGCCCTGGTACGCGGCAACAAGACCACCATCGCCAAGCTCAACAAGTTCGGCTTCGACCTGCATGCCCTGTTCGTCACCGGCGCACGCGCCGCCGATGAAGACGGCCAGCCCAATGGTGGCAAGGCCAAGCTGACCGCCGTCGGGAGGGCATGATGGCAATGGGTTCCCTGTCCGATTCGGACGACGACTTCAATCCGGAGATCAACACCACCCCGCTGGTGGACGTGATGCTGGTGCTGCTGATCATCTTCATCATCACCATCCCGGTGATGAACCACGCGGTCA
The DNA here is from genome assembly GCF_022627865.1 of Herbaspirillum sp. C7C2. Taxonomy (NCBI): domain Bacteria; kingdom Pseudomonadati; phylum Pseudomonadota; class Betaproteobacteria; order Burkholderiales; family Oxalobacteraceae; genus Herbaspirillum; species Herbaspirillum sp. C7C2. The sequence goes on along the minus strand of NZ_JABXGI010000001.1, from coordinate 378,138 downwards.
AGATCGACCTGCCCAAGGCCAGCAGCCAGCCCGACCAGGTCAAGCCGGAAAGCATCAACCTGTCCATCGACGCGACCGGCAACGTCTTCTGGAACGAAGAAAAGATCGACAGCAGCGAACTGGGTGCGCGCATTGCCGTGGCGGCCCAGAAGCAACCGCAGCCCGAACTGCACCTGCGCGCCGAGCGCACCACCCAGTACGAAAAGGTGGCGCAGGTCATGGCGGCAGCACAATCGGGCGGCCTCGCCAAGATCGGGTTCGTGACGGATCCCGAGAAGAAATAAGCCGCGAAACAAGCCGCGACGCGACCACCTGCCGGTCGCCCGATGCCCATCCCAAGGGATGGCCGGAAAAACCTCCCTCGCCCGCCGACGGAGGTTTTTTTGTTTTCATTCACTCGCAGCAACAAAGGCAAGAATGATTCGCGCTAATTAATGATGAAGATTGGAAACGGCTGCGCTATGATCCGTCCGTCAACGCCGTGGCCAGGCAGCCATCCGCCCCCCAGCAAACGCGGCTCCCCCTTCAATCCCCCATTTTTTCGAGGTGCCCATGAAAGGCGATCCCGCAGTCATCAAGTTGCTCAATGCCCAGCTGACCAACGAACTTACCGCCATCAACCAGTATTTCCTGCATGCCCGCATGTACAAGCACTGGGGTCTGGACAAGATCGGCGCCAAGGAATACGCCGAATCCATCGGCGAAATGAAGCATGCCGACAAGCTGATCGACCGTATCCTGATGCTGGACGGCCTGCCCAACCTGCAGGCACTGCACAAGCTGATGATTGGTGAAAACACCAAGGAAATGATCGAATGCGACCTGAAGCTGGAACAGGCCGCCCACAAGACCGTCAAGGAAGGCATCGCCACCTGCGAACAGCATGGCGACTATGTCTCCCGTGAACTGTTCCAGATGATCCTGGACGACACCGAAGAACACATCGACTGGCTGGAAACCCAGCTGGACCTGATCGACAAGGTCGGCATCCAGAATTACCTGCAAAGTCAGATGTCGCCTGCCAGCGAATAAAGCTGCGCTGCCCAGGCAGACAAACAAAAAGCGCGCTCGGTTGAGCGCGCTTTTTTGTTGACCTTGTTTGAGGACCTTGTCCCCTACAGCAGGGACAGCCTCAGAGGTGCGGCACCGTATCCTTGAACGACACCCGCTCCGACACCTTGTCGAACAGGCGCGCCAGTTGCGGATAGTCATCGCGCCAGGCCTGATCCGGGAAGCGGAAGCTCAGCCAGCCCAGTGCACAGCAGACCGCCACATCGGCCAGGGTGTAATGATTGCCCACGCAGAAAGGCTTTTCGCCCAGACCGTCGGCCATTGCCTTGAGCGAGGCCTCGACCTTGCTCCACTGACGCTTGATCCATTCCGGGCTCTGCTGCTTGGTCGGCCGCATGGTCTTTTCCAGGCGCACCAGCACGGCGGCATCCAGCATGCCGTCCGCCAGCGCTTCCCAGCACTTGATCTCGGCGCGTTCGCGACCATTGGGGGGCAGCAGCTTGCCTACCGGGGTCAGGGTATCGAGATACTCGACGATCACGCGGGAGTCGAACATGGCGCCACCGTCATCCATCAGCAGGCAAGGCACCTTGCCCAGCGGATTGTTTTCTTGGATGGTGGTCGATGCGCTCCAGACATCTTCCAGGATGAATTCGTAATCGATCTTTTTTTCAGCCATCACGACGCGCACCTTGCGCACGAAGGGACTGGCATTGGAGCCGATGAGTTTTAGCATAGCAAGTGGAGTAATGATCTGAGTCGATTATAACATTCGCATTTCTTGGCAAAATCGTGAAGAGTAATGCCAGGGACGGAAAGCAACGGTCGGCCAACAACGCGTGCTGGCCGGAAAACTGGGCTGCCCAGCGCGCGGATGGTAAAATGCCGGCCTCGGGCGATTCGGGTTTTTAGGCAAATGCCTCTGAAAACTCGCCAATCTTCAGTCAACGCATCTCATCCGTTTCCATCATGTCCCTCTCTGCTCTCTCGGCCCTGTCCCCGCTGGACGGCCGCTACGCCTCCAAGACCGATAAACTGCGTCCGCTGCTCTCCGAAGCGGGCTTCATGCACCATCGCGTGAAGGTCGAGATTGCCTGGCTGCAAGCCCTGTCCGAAGCCGGCTTTGCCGAGATCAAGCCGTTCTCCGCCGAGGCACGCGCCTTGCTGGACAAGCTGGCCGCCGACTTCACCGAGGCCGACGCCGCCCGCATCAAGGAAATCGAAGCCGTCACCAACCATGACGTGAAGGCGGTCGAATACTGGCTCAAGGAAAAAGTGAAGGATGTGCCGGAGCTGGTGGCCGCCTCCGAATTCATCCACTTCGCCTGCACCTCCGAAGACATCAACAACACCTCGCACGGCATGATGTTGAAGGCCGCCCGCGACACCGTCGTGCTGCCCTCGCTGCAAGCCGTGATCGCCCGCCTGACCGAACTGGCGCACGAGCACGCCGCCGTGCCGATGCTCTCGCGTACCCACGGCCAACCGGCCAGCCCCACCACCCTGGGCAAGGAAGTGGCCAACGTCGTGGCACGCCTGCAACGCGCTGCCAAGCGCATCGCCGCCGTCGAGATCCTGGGCAAGATGAATGGCGCCGTTGGCAACTACAACGCCCACCTCTCGGCCTACCCGCAGACCGACTGGGCCGCCTTCTCCAAGCAGGTGGTGGAACAGCGCCTGGGCCTGGTCTTCAATCCCTACACCATCCAGATCGAGCCGCATGACTACATGGCCGAACTGTTCGATGCCGTCGCCCGTACCAATACCATCCTGCTGGATCTGAACCGCGACATCTGGGGCTACATCTCCCTGGGCTACTTCAAGCAACGCACCAAGGCTGGCGAAATCGGTTCCTCGACCATGCCGCACAAGGTCAACCCGATCGACTTCGAGAACTCCGAAGGCAACCTGGGGATGGCCAACGCCGTGTTGAAGCACCTCGCCGAAAAGCTGCCGGTCTCGCGCTGGCAGCGCGACCTGACCGACTCCACCGTGCTGCGCAACATCGGCGTGGGCTTCGGTTATACCGTGCTGGCCTACGATAGCTGCCTGCGTGGCCTGAACAAGCTGGAAGTGAACCCGCAACGCCTGGCCGACGACCTCGACGCCACCTGGGAAGTGCTGGCCGAGCCGGTGCAGACCGTGATGCGTCGTTATGGCATCGAGAATCCGTATGAACAACTGAAGGAACTGACCCGCGGCAAGGGTATTTCCAAGGATGCGCTGCGTGACTTCATCAACGGCCTGGCCATCCCCGAGGAGGCCAAGGACCATCTGCTGGCCATGACCCCGGCCAACTACATCGGCACCGCCGTGGAACTGGCCAAGACCATCTGATCCTGCCAGTCCCGCTCGCCCGCCTTTGGAATGGCGCACAGCAATGTGCGCCATTTTTCATTTGCGCAGAGAATAAACTGAAGCAAAACTGATTACTCGCAAAACCGGATGGCTGAAGTACCATTTCGACCAGTAATGCGAGTAGCCAAAGCTCTTTATACTCATCAGCGTCAAAAAGAGTGGCATCATCCCTTGCCGCCGGGAATGCAAGGCCTTGGCGCCGCGCATCTCGTGAAGACTTCGCATTGAAGACTTCATGCCGAACACTTCCCCCGACGCAAGAACGAACTGCCCGCCCTGCAGAACCATTGCAGAGCTAGCCGCTCCAACCGCCACCAACTTCTGCCTGCCCTATGGATCGCTACACCAAACCCGCCGTACTGCTGCACTGGCTGATTGCCCTGCTGATCATTTCCGCCTTCGGGCTGGGCCTGACCATGGTCGACATTCCTGGCCTGACGCCGACCAAACTGAAGTATTTTTCCTGGCACAAGTGGCTGGGTGTGACCGTCCTGGCCCTGGTCTGCGTGCGCTTGCTGTGGCGCCTCACGCACAAGGCACCGGCCTACCCGCGCAACATGCCGCAATGGCAGCAGTCGGCTGCCCATGGCCTGCACCTGGGGCTGTACGTGCTGATGTTTGCCATTCCTGTTTCCGGCTATCTCTACAGCCTGGCCGCCGGCGTGCCGGTGGTCTACCTGGGCGTGGTGCCGCTGCCGGTGCTGATCGCACCCAATCCCGAACTCAAGCTACTGCTCAAGGCCACCCATTACTGGCTCAACATGACGCTGCTGGCGGCCTTCGCGCTGCACGTACTGGCTGCGCTGAAGCACCAGTTCATCGATCGTGACAATATCTTCAAGCGCATGCTGCCCTGAACCTGCATCGCCTGATTCTTCATATCTTGCTCGTTTTTACACGGAACCCGACATGACCCTCTCCCGCTTCATCCGCCCCTCCCTGCTGGCCCTGGCTGCCGCTTCCTTCACATTGGCTGCACAAGCGGCTCCGTTAAAAGTGGATGCCGCCAAGAGCGCCGTAACCGCCACCTTCAAGCAGCTCAACGTCCCGGTGGACGCCAAGTTCAAGAAGTTCACCTCCACCATCGATTTCGATGCCGCCAAGCCGACAGAAGGCAAGGCTACGGTGGAGATCGACGTCGCCAGCTTCGACCTGGGCGAGCCTGAGTACAACAAGGAAGTGCTGAAGAAGGAATGGTTCAACGCCGCGCAGTTCCCCAAGGCCACTTTTGTCACCAGCAGCATCAAGCCGGCCGGCAGCGGCAAGTTTGACGTGGCCGGCAAGCTGACCATCAAGGGCAAGAGTACCGACGTCTCCTTCCCCCTGACCGTGAAGAAGGAAGGCAGTGCCCAGGTCTTCGACGGTACCCTGCCCATCAAGCGCCTGACCTACAACATCGGCGAAGGCGAATGGAAGGACACCGGCATGGTGGCCGATGAAGTCACGATCAAGTTCCACATCGTCGCACAGTAAGCCAACAATAAAACAGCAGCTCCGCGCCATGTCGCACCGCCTCGCAGCGGGCTTCCCCCAGCGCTTTTTTCTCTCAACAAGGAATCGAATCACATGAAACTGAACCACCTCCTGCTCGCCCTGGTCGCCGCTGGCGCCGCCGTTTCCGCCAACGCTGCCGACACCTACAGCATCGATCCCAGCCACACCTATCCCAGCTTCGAAGCTGACCACATGGGCGTGTCGATCTGGCGCGGCAAGTTCGACAAGACCAGCGGCACCGTCACCCTGGATCGCGCTGCCAAGACCGGTACCGTCGACATCATCGTGGACACCGCCTCCATCGACTTCGGCATGAGCAAGATGAACGATCACGCCAAGAGCGCCGATATGTTCGACGTCGCCAAGTATCCGACCGCCGAGTACAAGGGCACGATCAAGTTCAACGGCGACAAGCCGGCCACCGTGGAAGGCAACCTGACCCTGCATGGCGTCACCAAGCCGGTCACCCTGACCCTGAACAAGTTCACCTGCATCCAGCACCCGATGCTCAAGCGCGAAGTCTGCGGTGGCGACGCCTCGGCCACCTTCAACCGCGCCGACTTCGGTATCGACTACGGCGCCAAGTATGGTTTCTCCACCGAGACCAAGCTGGCCATCCAGGTCGAAGCGATCAAGACCAACTGATTCGCTTTTCCAACGCAGAGGTGAAGCTCTGCAGCAGGAAGCAAACAAAAGCCGATGCGATAATGCATCGGCTTTTTTGTTTGTGCGGCTTGCTTGCGATCATGGAGCAATTTGCCGCAACGCCGCACAATGGCTCGCATTCGCCGTTTTGCTGCCCTGCAAAACTTTTTAAAACGCGCTAATCTAAGCGCCGTTCCCCAAGGAGCAAGTAGCATGTCGTTAGCAGACCTACGTAAAGACTACAGCCGCGCCAGCTTGTCCGAGTTCGATACCGCCGCCGACCCGATCGACCAGTTCGCGATCTGGTTCGATGAGGCGACCCGAGCGCAGATCCCCGAGCCCAACGCCATGAGCGTGGCCACGGTCGGGGCCGATGGACGCCCCTCGTCGCGCATCGTGCTGATCAAGCAGTTCGACCAGCAGGGCTTTACCTGGTTTACCAACTACGACAGCCGCAAGGGCGTGGACGTCGCCGCCCAGCCTTACGTGGCCTTGCTGTTTCACTGGGTAGAACTGGAACGCCAGGTTCGCATCGAAGGAAAGATCGAACGCGTTACCAAGGAAGAAAGTGACGCTTACTTCTACAGTCGCCCCTTGGCCAGCCAGCTCGGTGCGATTGCATCGCAGCAGAGCCGTACCGTGGCCGACCGCGAGACGCTGGAACAGCAATACGAAACAACCAAGCAGCAAGTCGGGGAGCATCCATCCCGCCCGGCGCACTGGGGCGGCTACCGTGTTATTCCCGATCGCATCGAATTTTGGCAAGGCCGCCCCTCCCGTATGCACGACCGCGTGCTCTACACGCGTGATGCCAACGGGCAATGGCAGCGGCAGCGCCTGCAGCCCTGAGGGAAGTAGCATGCCTGGCAGGGCGCAAAGCATTCATCACTGACGCGGAGGAAAATCGTGTTTTGGGAAAAGAAGCTTGACGCCTGGGTGGAAAACATCCGCAACGTATCCGCCCTGCCCCTGCGGCTGGTGCTGTGGAACGGACAGCAGTACGACTTCGGCACCGGCGCGCCGGAAGTCACCTTGAAAGTCCCGCATGCATCGGCCATCACCTCGCTGTTGACGCCCTCCCTCTCCAACCTCGGCGAAGCCTACGTCGAGGGCAAGATCGAAGTCGAGGGCAAGGTCAAGAACATCATCAACGTGGCCAATGCCCTGGCCGCCAACACCCTCAAGGCCGAAGGCCGTCTGGGCCGCATGGTGCGCAGCGTGACGCACACCAAGAAGCGCGACGCCGAAGCCATCCAGTACCACTACGACGTTTCCAACGACTTCTACAAGCTGTTCCTCGACGAGAACATGGTCTACTCCTGCGCCTACTTCGAGAACGGCGACGAGGACCTGGGCAGCGCGCAGTTGAAGAAGATCGACCACATCCTGGAAAAGATCCAGCTCAAGCCCGGCCAGACCCTGCTCGACATCGGCTGTGGCTGGGGTGCCCTGGTGCTGCGGGCGGCGCAGAAGTACGGTGCCCGCTGTGTGGGGGTGACGCTGTCGAAGAACCAGTATGCGCTGGCGCGCGAACGGGTCGAAGCTGCCGGGCTCTCGGACCGCATCGACATCCGCCTGCAGGACTACCGCGATGTCACCGGCAGCTTCGATCGCATCACCTCGGTGGGCATGTTCGAGCACGTCGGCATCAAGAACCTGCCGGGCTACTTCGCCCAGATCCGCAAGTTGCTGGCCGATGGCGGCATGGCAATGAACCACGGCATCACCAGTACCGATATCGAAAACGGCGAGTCACCCTACGGTGCCGGCGAATTCATCGACAAGTACGTCTTCCCGGCCGGTGAGCTGCCGCATATCAGCACCGTGCTCAAGACCATGCAGGAGGGTGGGCTGGAAGCCTTCGACGTCGAAAACCTGCGGCGCCACTATGCCCGTACCTGCGGCATCTGGGCCGACAACTTCGAGGCCAATACCGAGGCCATCCACAAGGTCACCGACGAGAAGCATTACCGTATCTGGCGCGTCTACCTGGCCGGCAGCTCCTACGGCTTCGAACGCGACTGGATTTCGCTCTACCAGGTCATCTGCACCAAGGCCGGCAACAGCGCACAGACGCTGCCTTGGTCACGCAAGTACATTTATCAAAAATAAGATTTCGCCGACACCATCAAGCAAGAACGGGCATGCCGCGGCATGCCCGTTCTGCTTTCTGCCCCACGCATCCGGGCAGTACCTGTCTCACCTCGCTATGCCGGCTTGCTCTTCTCGGCAAACACCTCGCGCAGCTTGGCCACCTTGGGCGCAACCACGAAGGCGCAATAGCCCTGGAACGGATGCTGCACAAAATAGTTCTGGTGGTAGTCCTCGGCCCGGTAGTACGGCTGCGGCGCCGATAGCTCGGTCACGATCGGGGCATCCCACACCAGGGCCATCTCGGCGATGATGTGCTTGGCGACGTCATGCTGCACCTCGTCCTGGTAATAGATCACCGAACGGTACTGGGTACCGACGTCGTTCCCCTGGCGGTTCAGGGTGGTCGGATCGTGGATGGTGAAGAAGATCTCCAGGATCTCGCGATAGCTGATCTGCTGCGGATCGAAGGCCAGCTTGACCACCTCCGCATGCCCGGTCTGCCCGCCACACACCTGTTCATAACTGGGATCGACGACGCTGCCGCCGGTATAGCCGGACTCCACCGACTGCACGCCCCTGACCTGCTGGTAAACCGCTTCCAGACACCAGAAGCAGCCCCCGCCCAGTACTGCGATTTCCGTGGCCATGCTGTTCTCCCGTTGAGTTGCTTGTCGTAAAACTTTACTCCAATTCAGCACTTCATGTATGGCTGACGTGAATGATTGTCAAGACTGCGCCGCAGCATGACGGCGGCAGAAGCAGGCCGTATCCGCTATCATGTGCACATCTGCGCCATGCCGGCTGACCGCAACAATGCGGCCCGGGCGCCCCGACCCAGACCATACTCCCGATGCACACACGTTTTCCCCGCGCCGACACGCGCCAGTTCGACGCCGCGCATTTCCGCCAGGCCCTGTCCCAGTTCGCCACCGGTGTCACCGTCATCACCACCCGTCTGGCCGATGGCACGCTGCTGGGCCTGACCGCCAGCTCCTTCAATTCGGTCTCGCTGGACCCGCCGCTGGTGCTCTGGAGCCTGGGCACGCGCGCCAACAGCATGCCGGTCTTCTCCGGCAATTCGCATTACGTCATCAACATCCTCGGTGCCGAACAGGCGCATCTGGCGCAGCAGTTCGCCAGCAGGATGGAAAACCGCTTCGAGGGCGTGCCCTATACGCTTTCGCGTACCGGGCAGCCGGTGCTGGAAGGTGTGTCGGCCTGGTTCGAATGCCACAACCGCAGCCAGTATCCGGAAGGCGACCACGTCATCTTCGTGGGCGAAGTCGAACATTGCGAAGTCCGGCCGCAATCGGCACTGGTCTTCCACAACGGCCGCTTCAGCAAGACCGAAGACGTCTGAACACCACAGTGATGGACGAAAAAAAAGCGCCCGAGGGCGCTTTTTTTTCGTCCGGGACCGCTTAGAACTTGTAGCCCACCGACAGGAAGGTCACGATCGGATCCAGCGTGATGGTGGTCTTGTAGCGCTGGGGACCCAGGGCCGCAGCGGCACCGGCCGGCTGTGCGGTGATATCCGCATCGGTCTTGAGCGGAATGTAGGACACCGACAGGCTGGCCGACCAGCGGTCGTTGAAGGCGTAGGTGGCGCCGCCGGTCAGCACGGGCGACCAGGAGGAGCTCAGCGAGGCGCTGGCGGTACCACCAGTGTTCAGCGATGCCGAATTCTGGAAATTGCGCGACAGCGACACGTCGGAATACCACACATAGGTCACGCCGGCGCCCACGAAGGGACGGAAGGTGTCATTGGCACCACCGAAGTAATACTTGGCGACGATGGCCGGGCTCCACTGCTTGGCCTTGCCCAGTTCGCCCAGGGCTTGCAGGTCACCGGTACCCTTGAGCTTGAACTCGGGCGGAATGCCCAGGTCGGCGGTCAGCGCGAAGTTGTCGGTGAAGAAGTGGGTGAAGGCGATCCCCACGGTATCGGCATTGCTGACCGAGGAGGTGCGGTTGGGATAGCTGGCAGCGCCAGGACCGTTGAGCTTGGTCAGGCCGCCACTGGAATCCTGCGGTGCCAGGTGGAACCAGCCCAGGTTGACCACGTTGCTGCCCGCAGTCTGTGCCATGGCCGGCGCAGCAAAGGCTGCCATCACGGACAACGCGGCGAGTTTGGGCAAGAAGGAAAATTGTTTTTGCATTGCTGTCTCCAAGAGTTTGCGGGCGTGGCCCGGATTTTTTATTCCCGACGGCTGGCGTCTGACGGGATTGTGTTCACGGCTGGTTACCGCTTTTCATTATTCAGCGTAAGTTCACGTCACTGCGGATGACCCTGCTTTTACACTGATGAAACAAAAAGAACGCGCGTGCTATTCTTTGGAGATACTATGCCAGCTTTGTCATATTTTGTATAGAAGTTGTGAAGCCCCCATCGGACCCTGTAGGCTTTTGACAACCGGCGACTGACCTACTGACCGCAGAGTCAGTACCAGCGCGGCTGACAGCGCGGGAACAGCGCGACAGCAGGCGTTCGGGGGAGCGAGCAAACAGGAAGGGGAAGACGGCCTCAGCTCAAGCGTTGAGCAGTCTTTCCAGCACGCCTTGCGAATCAAAGGCCGCACGGCGCAGCCTGTCGTTGACGCCTTGCCACGCCGGCGTCGCCGGCAGTGACTCGACCACGATCAGGTCGGCACCGGTATGGTCCATGTCGCGCAGCGCAGCATAGAGATCGTGTGCATAGGCGTCGACCGACGCCGGCATCGCGCGCACGACCGTCGCGCTTACCTTGCCTTCGTGCTGCCCACCGCCGATCAAGGCCACCTTCTTGCCGATGGCGGCCAGACGCGCCAGCACGTCCTGCAGCCGGCCCGGCTCAACCTGCACCACCGGCGTATGCGGCGCATAGTGGGCGTCGAGCGTCCCGGAAGCACGTGGCGCGGTGGCGTCGGGCGTGGCCAGCGGCACGCCCAGCACGGCGGCGATGCGGTCCGCGCTGATCTGGCCGGGGCGCAGCAGCACCGGGCCGTGGGTCTCCACCCGCGAGAGATCGACGATGGTCGACTCGATGCCGACTTCGCTCTGTCCACCATCAAGCACGTAATCCACCAGGCTGTCGGCATCGCTGCCGAATTCCTCGCGGACATGGTCAGCCGTGGTCGGGCTGACGTGGCCGAACTTGTTGGCGGAGGGGCCGGCGATACCGCCTTTGCCGCCACGGAATTCACGCAGCAGCGCCTGCGCCACCGGGTGCGCAGGGCAACGCAGTCCCACCGAGTCCTGGCCGCCGGCCACGGCGTCGGGGATATGCGCTGCGCGCTTCAGGATCAGGGTCAGCGGACCGGGCCAGAACGAGGCGATCAGGCGTCTCGCTTCCACCGGGACCGATGCGGCCCAATAGCCGATGTCAGCCTCCGGCGAGACATGCACGATCACCGGATGATTGGCCGGTCGCCCCTTGGCCGCATAGATGGCGGCAATCGCCGCCGGGTTCTCGGCATCGCCGCCGAGACCATAGACCGTCTCGGTCGGGAACGCCACCAGGCCGCCCTGCTCCAGCTTGCGGGCGGCATGCATGACGGCGGCGGCATCGATATGCGGGGCCGGGGAAGTGCTCTTGTCGTTCATCGCCTGGTCCTGCCGCTTACAGTGGGATACCCAGAATGCCGCAGGCTGCAGCCAGCTGCTGCTGCGCACCTTCCAGCGTGGCACCGGTGAAGGTGACGTGACCCATCTTGCGACCGCGTCGCGCCTCGGCCTTGCCGTACAGGTGCAGGTGCGCACCGGGCAACGCCAGGACCTGGTCCCAGGCCGGTTCGCGCTGGCTGTCGCCATCGCCTTCATACCAGACGTCACCCAGGATGTTGAGCATGACCGACGGCGAATGCTGGCGCGTATCGCCCAGCGGCAATTGCGCCATGGCGCGGGCTTGCTGTTCGAACTGGCTGGTGACACAGGCATCGATGGTGTAGTGGCCGCTGTTGTGCGGACGCGGCGCCATTTCGTTGACCACCAGCGCGCCATCCTCCAGCACGAAGAATTCGATGCACAACACACCCACGTACTGCATCGCGCCGATGATCTGCAACGCTGCCTGCTGCGCGCGCTCGGCGGCATCCGGCTTGATGTTGGGACCGGGGACGGTGGTGGTGAAGAGGATGCCATCGCGATGCACGTTCTCGGCGATCGGATAGACCACGGCCTGGCCATCATGCCCCCGCGCCACCAGCACGGAAACTTCATAGGCCAGCGGCAGCATCTTTTCCAGCACGCAGGTCACGCCTTTCATGGCGGCGAAGGCAGTGCGCACTTCCTCGACACTGCGCACGCGCACCTGCCCCTTGCCGTCATAGCCCATGCGGGCGGTCTTGAGGATGCCGGGCAGCAGGTTCGCATCGAGACCGTCGATGTCGGCTTCGGTATTGATCACCAGATGCGGGGCCGGCAGTACGCCGGAACGCGATCCGCACTCGGTGAAGAAAGCCTTCTCGGCCGTGCGGTCCTGGGCGATCGACACGCCCGAGGCCGCCGGTGCCACGAAGGTCTGGGCCGCCAACGTCGCCAGGCTCTTGGCCGAGACATTCTCGAATTCGGTGGTGACCGCAGCGCACAGCGCACCCAGCTCGGCCAGCGCCGGACCGTTGTCGTAGGCGGCGGTGATCAGGCGGTCCGCCACCTGGCCGGCCGGACAGTCGGCATCGGCTTCCAGCACGGCGACCTTGAAGCCCATGCTCTGCGCGGCATGCGCGAACATGCGCCCCAACTGGCCGCCTCCCATCACGCCCAACCAGGTGGCCGGGGTGGTCGAGGGAACGGCAGGGTTAAGCGAGGGTGCGGACTGCTGGGTCATACAGGCAACTTCATATCGAGAGCGACTTGCGTCTGGGTCTTGCGGAAGGCTTCCAGCTTCTCAGCCAGCGCCGCATCGGTGGTGGCCAGCATGGCGATGGCCGACAGGGCCGCATTGGCGGCACCGGCTTCGCCGATGGCATAGGTCGCCACCGGAATGCCCTTGGGCATCTGCACGATGGACAACAGCGAATCTTCGCCACGCAGATACTTGGACGGCACCGGCACGCCCAGCACCGGCACGATGGTCTTGGCGGCGATCATGCCCGGCAGGTGGGCAGCACCACCGGCACCGGCGATGATGGCGCGCAGGCCGCGCGCACGGGCGCTCTCGGCATAGGCAAACATCTGGTCCGGCATGCGGTGCGCGGAAATCACCTGCGCTTCGAACGGGACGCCGAAGTCCTTCAGGATGGCGACCGCATTCTGCATCACCTCCCAGTCCGAGGACGAACCCATGACCACACCCACCAGGGGCTTGACGGTATCGCTCATGATCTCAGTCCTTCAGCTTGTTGCCGGTCAGGCGTTCCAGCGCTTCGCGGTACTTGGCGCCAGTCTTCTCGATGACGTCGGCCGGCAGCGGCGGCGCCGGCGGGGTCTTTTGCCAGCCATCGACGGTTTCCAGGTAGTCGCGCACGAACTGCTTGTCGAAGGACGGCGGCGAGATACCGACCTGGTAGCTGTCGGCCGGCCAGAAGCGCGAGGAGTCCGCGGTCAGCACTTCATCCATCAGGTGCAGCACGCCGTTGTCATCCAGGCCGAACTCGAACTTGGTGTCGGCGATGATGATGCCGCGGGTGGCGGCGTAGTCGGCGGCTTCCTTGTAGAGCTGGATGGCGACGTCGCGGATTTTGTGCGCCAGCTCGGTGCCGATGCGCTTCTCGGTCTCTTCGAAGCTGATGTTTTCGTCATGTTCGCCCAGGTCGGCCTTGGCGGCCGGGGTGAAGATCGGCTGTTCCAGCTTGGAAGCCTGTTGCAGGCCGGCCGGCAGCTGGATGCCGCAGATCGCGCCGGTGGCCTGGTAGTCCTTCCAGCCGGAGCCGATGATGTAGCCGCGCACCACGGCTTCCACCAGGATGGGCTTCAGGCGCTTGGCCACCACGGCGCGTCCGCGCACCTGTTCCACTTCGGCCGGGCTCACCACGGATTCCGGATCGACGCCGGTCAGGTGGTTGGGCACGATGTGGCCGAGTTTCTCGAACCAGAAATCGCTCATCTGGTTCAAGACCTTGCCCTTGCCCGGGATCGGTTCGTTCATGATGACATCGAAGGCCGACAGGCGATCGGTGGTCACGATCAACAGCTTGTCGTCGCCGACGGCGTAGTTTTCGCGGACCTTGCCGGTGCCCAGCAGAGGCAGGGAAGTGATCGAGGATTTGTACAGACTGCTCATGATGGTCTTTTCGTAAAGTCAAAAACCGGAACCGCCATGTTCAGGGCGATTCCGGTCGGTTAGTGCCGGCGCTTGATTGCTCAGCGCTGCTCAGCGCTTACTGGACGATCTGCGCCAGTTCGCCGCTCTTGTACTTCTCGGCGATCTTTTCCAGCGAGACCGGCTTGATCTTGCCAGCCTGGCCTTCGCAACCGAAGGACAGGAAGCGTGCCTTGCAGACCAGCTTGGCGGCTTCGCGGGCCGGCTTCAGGTAGTCACGCGGGTCGAACTTGGACGGATTCTCGAACAGGTAGCGACGGATCGCACCGGTCATGGCCAGGCGGATGTCGGTGTCGATGTTGATCTTGCGCACGCCGTGCTTGATGCCTTCCTGAATCTCTTCGACCGGCACGCCATAGGTTTCCTTCATGTCGCCGCCGAATTCGCGGATCTCGGCCAGCAGTTCCTGTGGCACGGACGAGGAACCGTGCATCACCAGGTGGGTGTTGGGGATGCGGGCGTGGATTTCCTTGATGCGGTCGATGGCCAGGATGTCGCCGGTGGGCTTGCGCGAGAACTTGTAGGCACCGTGCGAAGTACCGATGGCAATGGCCAGCGCGTCGCACTGGGTGGCCTTGACGAAGTCGGCGGCCTGGTTGACGTCGGTCAGCAGCTGTTCGCGGGTCATGGTGCCGTCGGCGCCGTGGCCGTCTTCCTTGTCACCCTTCATGGTTTCCAGCGAACCCAGCACACCCAGTTCGGCTTCGACGGTCACGCCGATGGCGTGCGAAAACTCGACCACCTTGCGCGAGACTTCGACGTTGTACTCGTAGCTGGCCACCGTCTTGCCGTCGGCTTCCAGCGAGCCATCCATCATCACGGAAGAGAAACCGGACTTGATGGCGGCCATGCACACGGCCGGGGACTGGCCGTGATCCTGGTGCATCACCACGGGGATGTGCGGATAGGCTTCCACGGCCGCCGAGATCAGGTGGCGCAGGAAGGCTTCGCCAGCATATTTGCGGGCGCCGGCAGAGGCTTGCATGATCACGGGCGCGCCGACTTCATTGGCGGCTTCCATGATGGCAGTGACCTGCTCCAGGTTGTTGACGTTGAAGGCCGGCAGGCCGTAACCGTTTTCGGCGGCGTGGTCCAGCAGTTGACGCATGGATACGAGAGGCATGATGAAAACTCCAGAACGATGAAAAATCAGTACTCGCCAACGCGCAGAATCTTCAGCGCGTTGGTGCCGCCGACCTGGCCGATGGGCTCGCCCCAGGTCACGACGATAAGATCACCCTTCTGCACCACGCCTTGCGCCAGCAGCAGATCCTGGGCGCCCTTCAACATGGCTTCGGTGTCAGGCGCCTGAGCCAGTTCCAGCGTATGCACGTTGCGGAACAGCGAGGCCTTGCGGCGCGTGGCGACATTGGGGGTGATCGCGAAGATCGGGATATCGATGTTGTGCCGGCTCATCCACAGGGCAGTCGAACCGGATTCGGTAAGTGCTGCAATGGCCTTCACGCGCAGGTGGTGCGCGGTGAACAGTGCGCCATAGGCGATCGACTGGTCCACGCGGGTGAAGCGCAGGTTCAGGAAGTCCGCGTCCAGCTGCACATTGTCGGAGCGCTCGGCTTCCAGGCAGATGGCATGCATGGCTTCCACGGTTTCCACCGGGTACTTGCCGGAGGCGGTCTCGGCCGAGGTCATCACGGCATCGGTGCCATCCAGCACGGCGTTGGCGACGTCAGAGACTTCCGCGCGGGTCGGCACGGCATTGACGATCATGGACTCCATCATCTGGGTCGCGGTGATGGTCAGCTTGTTGGAGGCGCGCGCCATCTTGATCATGCGCTTCTGCAGGCCCGGCACGGCGGCATTGCCCACTTCCACGGCCAGGTCGCCACGGGCCACCATGATGCCGTCGGAGGCATCCAGGATTTCCTGCAGCAGCGGGATCGCTTCGGCGCGTTCGATCTTGGCGATCATCATCGGCTTGTGGCCGAAGGGTTCGCCGGCCACGTTGGACAGCTGGCGTGCCATCTCCATGTCGGTGGCGTTCTTGGGGAAGGACACGGCCACGTAGTCGGCCTGGAAGCTCATGGCAGTCTTGATGTCGTCCATGTCCTTGGCCGTCAGCGCGGGCGCCGACAGGCCGCCACCCTGGCGGTTGATGCCCTTGTTGTTGGACAGTTCGCCGCCGATCTTGACCACGGTATGGATTTCATTGCCCATCACGCGCTCGACCTTGAGCACGATCAGGCCATCGTTCAACAGCAGAACGTCATTGCCCTTGAGGTCACGCGGCAGTGCCTTGTAGTCCAGGCCCACGCGCTCCTGGTTGCCCATCTGGCAGTCGGAATCGAGGATGAACTTGTCGCCGTTGGCCAGCATGATCTTGCCATTCTCGAACTTGCCCACGCGGATCTTGGGACCCTGCAGGTCGGCCATGATGGCGACCTTCTTGCCGCATTCGTCGGCCACTTCACGCACCAGGGTGGCGCGGTCGATGTGATCCTGCGGCTTGCCGTGCGAGAAGTTCAGGCGCACCACATCCACGCCGGCGCGGATCATGCGGGTCAGGGTCTCGCGGTCGCTGGAAGCGGGGCCGATGGTGGCGACGATTTTTGTTGCTCTGGACATGAATACCTTCTGGTTGCGACTTGGTGATAGAAGCCCGCTGCCCGGCCCGATGCAGGGCCGATCAGGCGGATCGCTTCCGCCCCGGACGCGCGTCTCGGACGCGTCCTCGTTGGTGATGCTACAGACTCAGAATTCGGATGGCCCCGGATGGGACCACGAGACGCCGCACCCGGCAGCGGAGTACGGCGCCGGTCTTGCTTACTGCGCGCGTTGCAGCAGGATCTCGACCGCAGGCAGGGTCTTGCCTTCCAGGAATTCCAGGAAGGCGCCGCCACCGGTGGAGATGTAGCCGACCTTGTCGGCGATGTGGTACTTGGCGATGGCTGCCAGGGTGTCGCCACCACCGGCAATCGAGAAGCCCGGCGAGGTGGCAATGGCGCGCGCCAGGGTCTCGGTGCCACGACCGAACTGGTCGAACTCGAACACGCCCACCGGGCCGTTCCAGACGATGGTGCCGGCACGACCCAGTTGCTCAGCCAGCACGGCAGCGGTCTGGGGACCGATGTCGAAGATCATGTCGTCGTCGGCAACATCCTCGGCCGCCTTCACGGTGGCCGCGGCGGTCGGCGAGAATTCCTTGCCGACCACGACGTCGGTGGGGATGGGCACCGAGGCGCCGCGCTTGGCCATCAGATCGATGATGGCCTTGGCGTCGTCCACCAGGTCCGGCTCGGCCAGCGACTTGCCGATCTTCAGACCGGCGGCCAGCATGAAGGTATTGGCGATACCGCCACCGACGATGAGGTTGTCGACCTTCTCGGCCAGGGTCTTGAGGATGGTCAGCTTGGTGGAGACCTTGGAACCGGCCACGATGGCCACCAGCGGACGGGCCGGCTGGTTCAGGGCCTTGCCCAGGGCATCCAGCTCGGCCGCCAGCAGCGGACCGGCACAGGCCACCGGCGCGAACTTGGCCACGCCGTGGGTGGTGGCTTCGGCGCGGTGCGCGGTGCCGAAGGCATCGTTGACATAGACATCGCAGAGCTTGGCGATCTTTTGCGCCAGCTCGTCACTGTTCTTCTTTTCGCCCTTGTTCAGGCGGCAATTTTCCAGCAGCACCACCTGGCCCGGCTGGACGTCCACGCCGTCGACCCAGTTGGCCACCAGCTTGACCTCGCTGCCCAGCAGCTCGGACAGGCGCTTGGCCACGGGGGCCAGCGAATCCTCGGGCTTGAACTCGCCTTCGGTGGGACGACCCAGGTGCGACGTCACCATCACTGCAGCGCCTGCCTTCTTGGCTTCGCGGATGGCGGGCACCGAAGCGCGGATGCGGGTATCTTCGGTGATATTGCCGGCATCATCCTGCGGCACGTTCAGATCGGCACGGATGAAGACGCGTTTGCCTTGCAGTTGATTGGCAGAAACCAGATCGCTCAGTCGGTTGAATTTCATAGGTAGGAATTCGAAGAAGGGGGCGAAAAACGTCGTATTTTACTCCAGCCTGACCCGCTCCTGACGGCTTTTTGCCAGCCCGGACAAGATCCCGGGCGCTTCAGGCTGGTGTGCGCAAAGATTCACATGAACCAACGCAACAGTGTAAAGAGTGACATTCCCGCCACAATAGTTCCCAGAAGATGACGCGTTGCGGCAAAGAAGATGGCGCCACCGATGCCGGCCAGCAACTTGGGATTGCCCAGGCTCAGGTCAAGGACTCCGTGCGCGCTGACCAGATCGGGGAAGATGATGGCCGCCATGGCCGCCGCCGGGGCATAGCTCAGGGCGTGCTTCAGCCGCGGCGGCAGCTTGACCGCGTGGCCGAACAGGAAAAAGCCGCTGCGCGTGACCAGGGTGGACACGGTCATCAGGACGATGGCGCCCCACACATACCATTCACTCATGCGGCCGCCCCTTCATCCTTTTCTTTTCCCGGAAGCAACTTGTCGGCCAGCATGGCCGCACTCATCCCCAGCACCATGGCCAGCAGCAGACCCAGACGGTAGGGCAGCTCCAGCGCCAGCACTGCCACCGTGCCGGAGACCACTACCCCGGCCAAGGCCGGCAGGCTGCTGGTCATGGGGATCATGATGGCAATGAGTGCCAGGGTGCCGGCGAAACCGATGTTCCAGCTCTCCGGAATCTGGCTGGCCAGCAGGATGCCGATGGTGGCCCCGAGTTGCCAGGCCACCCAGCCCGGATAGCAGATCGCAGCAAAATACCCGATCTTGCCTGCAGGTTGACCGAAGGTCGAGGGGGGAAAGCGCTGCGGGAAGAAGGCCATCGAGATATCGCCGTTGAAGAAGCCGTACCACACCCGGCGATACCAGGGCAGGTGCTCGAAATGCGGCGCCACGGCGGCCGAGAAGATGACAAAGCGCAGGTTGACGATCATGGCCGTGAAGAACACCACCAGCAGCGGCACGCCGGTCGCCAGCAAAGGCAGCACGGCAAACTGGGCCGAGCCGGCATAGACCAGCAGGCTCATGCCCAGCGACTGGAAGATGCTCATCCCCGACTTGACCATGGCCATGCCCGAGACCACGCCCCAGGCCAGCACGGCCGGTATGGTCGAGGCACTGGCGCGCCAGCCTTCCTGGAAGGCGTCCTTCTCGATGCGGCGGGCGGTGGCGAGGTCGTGCGGCGCTGGCTGGCCTGCCGATCCTGATCCCTGCTCGCCTGTCTCCTTCTGCATTGTTGTTCCGTTACGCGTATTGGATGCGCCGGCCGGGAATGCCGGTGCATGTGACGATGTGTGCATTTTCACTCAGGTCTTTCATTCTACAGATGAAAGTTTTTGCTCGCGTGAATCCGCTAAAATGCAGTTCCTTGGCCGGTTCGTCCGCGCCGGGCGTTTCATACCGAATTTTCGCTTTCTGCACATTCTGCATTTTCTGCAATCACCGCATACAGGGAGATGACCATGTCCATGGCTGACCGCGACGGCAAGATCTGGAAAGACGGCGAGCTGGTCGACTGGCGCGACGCCACCGTCCACGTACTGACCCACACGCTGCATTACGGCATGGGCGTCTTCGAGGGCGTACGCGCCTACAAGACGGCCGAGGGCACGGCCATCTTCCGCCTGAAGGAACACACCCAGCGCCTGTTCAACTCGGCCAAGATCTTCCAGATGGAAGTGCCGTTCGACCAGGAAACGCTGGCCCAGGCGCAATGCCAGGTGGTGCGCGAAAACCAGCTGGAATCCTGCTACATCCGCCCGCTGATCTGGATCGGCTCGGAAAAGCTGGGCGTGTCCGCCAAGGGCAACAAGATCCACGTGGCCATCGCCGCCTGGCCGTGGGGCGCCTACCTGGGCGAAGACGGCATCAGCAAGGGCATCCGCGTGAAGACCTCTTCCTTCACTCGCCACCACGTGAATGTGTCGCTGGTGCGCGCCAAGGCTTGCGGTTATTACATCAATTCCATCCTGGCCAACCAGGAAGCGCTGGCCGACGGCTACGACGAAGCCCTGCTGCTGGACACCGAGGGCTATGTCTCGGAAGGTTCTGGCGAAAATGTCTTCATCGTCAAGAACGGCAAGCTCTATACTCCCGACCTGGCCTCCTGCCTGGATGGCATCACCCGCGACGCCGTGCTGACCATGGCGCGCGACCTGGGCATCGAGGTCATCGAGAAGCGCATCACCCGCGACGAGATGTATTGTGCCGATGAAGCCTTCTTCACCGGCACCGCCGCCGAAGTCACGCCGATCCGCGAACTGGATCGCCGCGTCATCGGCAATGGCGGCCGTGGCCCCATCACCGAGAAGCTGCAGACCCTGTTCTTCGACGTGGTGGCCGGCCGGGCGCCGCAGTACAAGCACTGGCTCACGCTGGTGTAAATGGCAGCGGCGGCCGCCAGAATATCGATTCGCAACACCCGACCTTAACGTTTCAACAGTCAATCGCAAGCAACGGAGAACAAGATGAGCCAAGCTCAAGCATCGCAGGGCGTAGTCCTGCTCGAAGGCAAGGACCTGCCAGCCCACTGCCCCAGCCCCGGCATGACCGCCTGGAATTCGCACCCGCGCGTGTTCCTGGAACTGGACGCGCACGGCGCGGCCAAATGCCCATACTGCGGTACCCAGTACCAGTTGAAACCGGGCACCGTGGTCAAGGGCCACTGAGCAGAAGTTTCAAGCCAGACACGAGAGGGCCCACAAGGCCCTCTTTTCATCTGATCCGGAGATTTGTCATGCCGCGCACCAAACTGATCCATGGCTCGCCCGATGAAATCGAGGCCGCCTACTACGACGCCCTCGCCCGCGCCGACCTGGAGGCGCTGATGGACCTGTGGGCCGATGACGAGGAAATCGTCTGCATCCACCCCGGCGCACAACGCCTGGTGGGCCACGCAGATATCCGCGCCGTGTGGGAAGACATCCTCTCCAACGGCGGCCTGCATATCCGGCCACGCCAGCTGCACGTGTCGCAGAACATGATGACCTCGGTGCACAGCGTGGTGGAAGAAATCGATCACGGCGGCGAAGGCCCGCCCGATGTGCACGTCATCGCCACCAATGTCTACCTCAAGACCGCGCTGGGCTGGCGCCTGGTGATGCACCACGCCTCGGTCGCCCCGGGCGCAGCGCCGGTGGAAGCCGTCGTCAGCGCAGCCATGCTGCACTGAGTGTGGCCGTTTTCCGTTTTCTATCCTCCACAGGCAGCATCGAACACGAGCAAGGCCGCATCATGCTTTACATCCCGCCCCGCTGGCTCCCCGGCGGTCATCTGCAGACCATCTATCCCTCGGCCTTCCTGCCCAAGCCGGCCGTGCGCTACCGGCGCGAGCGCTGGGAAGCGCCGGATGGCGACTTCGTCGATATCGATTTCGTCGACGGCCAGCCGGGACGTCCGCTGCTGGTGCTGTTCCACGGGCTGGAAGGCTCCTCCGACAGCCACTACAGCCGCGCCTTGATGGCCGAGGTGCAACGGCGCGGCTGGCATGGGGCGATTCCGCATTTTCGCGGGTGTTCCGGCGAGATCAACCTGGCGCCGCGTTTCTATCATTCCGGCGACACGGCGGAACTGGACTGGATCATCCGCCGCATGAAACTGCGTCAGCAGGACCTGGCCGCGACCCATCTGTATGCCTGCGGGGTCTCGCTGGGCGCCAATGCACTGCTGCGCTGGCTGGGGGAATCACAGCACCAGGCCGAGATCGTCGATGCTGCCTGCGCGGTGTCGGCGCCGCTGGACCTGGCGGGTGGCGGCGCGGCACTGGCGTCGGGTTTCAACCGGCTCTATACCTGGGTTTTCCTGCGCACCATGCGGCCCAAGTGCCTGGCCAAGCTGGACCAGTTCCCGGGCCTGTTTGATCGCGAAGCGCTGCTGTCGGCCCGCGACCTGTACGCCTTCGACAACATCGTCACCGCCCCCCTGCACGGCTACCGCAACACCGAGGATTACTGGGACCGCGCCAGCGCCAAGCACATCCTCAACGACATCAGCGTGCCCACGCTGGTCTTGAATGCGCAGAATGATCCCTTCCTGCCGGCGCGCCACCTGCCCCGCTCGGCGGCGCCGGAAGTGGTGCTGGAATACCCGGAGCAAGGCGGCCATGTCGGCTTTGCCGCCGGCGGCCCGCCCGGCAACCTGGCGTGGCTGCCGCGCCGCTTGCTGCATTTCCTGGAGGGCAAGTCGGAGAGCGCCTTCCCGGCCCCTACGGAGCTGGCCCATGGATGAGATCGTGCAGCAGGCCATGGCCCGCTGGCCCAACGTGCCACACTGCTTCGGCTGGCTGCGGCTGGATGCGCGAGGCGGCTGGCGCATGCGCGACGAGCGCGCGCAACAACTGGACTTGCCGGGCGACCTGATCCGCCACCCTGCCCTGCTGGCCTTCATCGACCGCAATTACGCCAGCGATGCGGCCGGCCGCTGGTATTTCCAGAACGGGCCGCAGCGGGTCTATGTGGATCTGGAATGGATGCCGCACATCCTGCGCACCCAGCCGGACGCACAGGGCAACCTGTCACTGGTGCTGCATACGGGGATCGCAGTCGATGTGGCGACAGCCGCCTGGATGGATGAAGCCGGGCGGCTCTATCTGCATGCCGGTGAGCTGATTGCCGGCGTCGATGATCGCGACCTGGCGCATCTGTTGCCCTGCCTGCAGGTGGACGATGCGGATGAGGATGCCCTGCTGCGCTGGCTGGAAGGAGTCGACGAGGCCACGCCCCGCTTCAAGCTGGGTGAGCAATCACTCCCGTTGCAGCGCATCGCTACCAGCCAGCTGGAAAAGATCTTCAGCTTCGTCAGCCGCCCGCGCCAGGACTAGGGCCGTGTGTCGCGGCTAGCCACGCTCCTTCATGTCTTTCTGTTCATCTTTCCAGCGCGCCTTCCATTCACGCTCGCGCGCGTCGATCTGCGACTGGTCGTAGAAGGTCGCATCGGGCGCCTTGCGCGCAATGCCCAACTGATCGATGGCCGCCAGCAGGCTGCCATTGAGCGCATACGATTCAGCCAGCGCCATGTGCTGCAAGGCCTGCTTGCCCTGGGCCGCGTAGACCTTGGCCAGCAACTGCTGGACCTGGGCATCGGCACGGTAGAGCTGGGCCTGATCGCGCAGGTAGGCCACGGCCACGTCGTAGCGTCGGGCGGCGATCAGGGCATCGGCATACTGGCGCGCGATGGTGCGTGAAATCGGAAACTGCTGGCGCAGGCTGTCGGCCAGTTGCAGCGCCTGCGGGGCCTGCTTGCGGGCGATCTTGATATCGATGTCGAGGCTGCCGAACATGATGCCGGTCTTCATCGGGATGGCAGCTTCCTGGGCTTCCTTCAAGGCTGTCTCGGCCTGGTCGAAGCGGTTCTGGCGGTAGTAGGTGTAGGCCAGCCCGTACTTGGCGGCGGCAGTCTGCAACTTGGTGTTCTGCTTGGCCTGGTCGGTGAATTTCTGCACATTGTCGCGCAAGCCCTGCACGCTGTCGTTCTGCAGCACCTGGGTGCGCGCCCGCACCAGCTGGAATTCGGGATTGTCCACACGCTGCTTGTAGCGCTGGTCGCGGATGCGGGCCTCGATGTCGGCGATACGGTCGGTGGTCAACGGGTGCGTCATCAGGTAAGGCGGCACGGCGTCGGTGTAGTTGCGCGAGGCCGCCTGCAGACGACCGAAGAAGGTGACCATGCCGGAAGGATCGAAGCCGCCATCACGCATGATCTGCAGGCCGATGCGGTCGGCCTCGCGCTCGGCGTCGCGGCTGAAGTTGAGCTGGCGCTGCACGGCCAGGCCGGTACCGCCCATCATGGTGGCCATCGCCGCATCGCCCCCGGCCTTGGACACTCCGGCCAATGCGCCCAGCACGATGGCGGCCAGCTGGATCATCGAGTTCTGCTTCTGCTGGCCCAGCATGCGGGCAATATGGCGCTGCGCCACGTGACCGATTTCGTGCGACATCACGCCGGCCAGTTCGGACTCCGATTGCGCGGCCAGCACCAGCCCGCTATTGACACCGATGAAGCCGCCCGGCAGCGCGAAGGCGTTCAGCATGGGGTCGCGCACCATGAAGAACTGGAAATCGAAACCGGCTTCGCCTCTCACCTCGGGGTGGATGGAGACCAGGTTCTGGCCGAAGTTGTTGAGGTATTCCGAAATCGGGCCGTCGTCGACATAGTCGCGGTCGGTCCGGATGTCACGCATGATTTCCTCACCCAGCTTGCGCTCCATCAGCGGCGAAAGACCTTCGCGTTCGGTATCACCCAGCGTGGGCAAGCCCTGGGCCACGCCCGGATGGGGTAGCAGGGTCAAGGGCGCCGCCGGCAGCAGCATCAAGGCCGCACTCAGATAGCGGGCCAGCAGCCGGCGCGCGGGGAGACGGAAACGGCGGGACACATCGGAAACGGTGGGTGGCATGGACGACATCGGTAACGGTCAGGGCTGGCGTGGAAGTCGGAGCAGCGCGGGCTGCGGGCTGGCTGCTATGATACCCGCTCCTTTCCCTCCATTTCACCTAGAGCGAATCAGCATGAACACATCCGGCGAACACGCGCCCAACGGCGGCCTCACTCACTTCGACCAGGGCGGACAGGCGCACATGGTCGATGTCGGCGGCAAGCACGAGACCCACCGGGTGGCGCTGGCAACTGGCGTGATCCGCATGCAGCCGGCCACGCTGACCATCATCGAGGCCGGCACGGCCAAGAAGGGCGATGTCCTGGGCATCGCCCGCATCGCCGCCATCATGGCGGCCAAGCGCACCGGCGACCTGATCCCCCTTTGCCATCCACTGGCACTGACGCATGTCTCGGTGGAGTTCGAGACCGACGCCGGCAGCGCTTCCGTGCGTTGCACCGCGCGCGTGGAAACCTTCGGCAAGACCGGTGTGGAAATGGAGGCATTGACCGCCGTGCAGGTGGGCCTGCTGACGGTCTACGACATGTGCAAGGCGGTCGACAAGACCATGGTCATGACTGACATCTGCGTGACCGAAAAGCGCGGCGGCAAGAGCGATATCACGATGGCGAGGCCCTGAAGCGCCACGGCTCCCCGAAATGAAAAACGCGCCTGACGGCGCGTTTTTTCTTGGCTTGTCAGACCAGGCAGCGGATCAACCGCGGCAGTTGGCCGGTGCGTACTTGGCCGGCAGGGAGCCGGCGGCAAAGCCGGTGTTGGCAGTGGCACCTTCCGGCGTGGCGGCCTGCTTCACATCCTTGGCGGCGCACTGCCACTGGATGGTGCCGGAGCTGATGGTCGGGGTCAGCGTGAGCGTACCGCCCTCACCCACGCGTGCGCTGTAGGTGATGGTGATGACGCCGCCCACGCCGCGCTTTTCCATCGGCGAGACGTCGATCTTGCTCACGTTGTCGGTGGGCGTGAAGGTCGGCAGACCCAGTTGCGCCACGGTGAAGACGCCGTTGTTGGAGCTGATCTGTTCGGTCACGGCCAGCTTGTACGGCTCGGCCAGGTTGAAGCCTTCGGCCACGCGCGCGCGGGCGATGTAGTCCTGGTATTGCGAAGCGCCCAGCATGGCGAGAATGCCGATGATGGCCAGCGTGACCATCAGTTCAAGCAGGGTAAAGCCGCGTTGGGCGCGACGGGAGACGACTGGTTTCATGGATTCCTCGTGAAGGTGATAAGGGCGCTTCCAGTATCGGCAGCGTTGGCAATGCCGACTAGCGAATAAATTGTGAAACTAACAGTTTTGAAGCGGACCGGCGCTGACCTGCGTCAATCGCCACCGGGGCCATCCCGGGTCCGTCCCGGGGCCAGATGGGCCTAGGCCTGCTTCCTGCGCTTGAGCGTGAGACCGGTCAGCACCACTCCGATGGCGCCCACCAGGCCGGGCAGGCTCAAATGCACGGCGGCGCCGGGCAAGACGAATTCGGTATCGGCGATGAAATCCCGCAGCCAGGACTGCACGGCGCTGTCGCTGAAGATCATGCCACCGGCGATGTAGCCCAGGAGAGCCGCGCCCAGGGTGACGATCACCGGGAATTTTTCCATCAGCTTCAATACCAGCGTGCTGCCCCAGACGACGATGGGAATGCTGACCACGATGCCGAACACCACCAGCAGCAACTGGTGCTCGCCGGCCGCCTGCTCAGCGGCGCTGGCGATGGCGAT
This sequence comes from Herbaspirillum sp. C7C2, assembly GCF_022627865.1. Classification (NCBI taxonomy): domain Bacteria; kingdom Pseudomonadati; phylum Pseudomonadota; class Betaproteobacteria; order Burkholderiales; family Oxalobacteraceae; genus Herbaspirillum; species Herbaspirillum sp. C7C2. The sequence goes on along the minus strand of NZ_JABXGI010000001.1, from coordinate 352,223 downwards.
CACGTTGTCCACGCTCATCACCAGGTCGGCCACGATCACGGTCTTGACGGCGCCCCACAGGCGGTCACTGCCGTTGACGTCGGTGTGTTCGTCATCCTCGTTGAGCAGCTTGATGCCAATCCACAGCAACAGGACGCCGCCCAGCAGCTTCAGGAAGGGCAGTTGCAACATGGTGACGGCAAAGGCGATCAGGGCGATGCGGATGCCAATCGCGCCCACGGTACCCCAGACAATGCCCTTCATGCGCAGATTGTCCGGCAGATTGCGGCAGGCCAGCGCGATCACGATGGCATTGTCGCCACCGAGCAGGATGTCGATCAGGATGATCTGCGCGACCGCGACCCAGTTCAGGTTGGCCAGGAATTCCATGCTTGTCCTTTGCGAAAACGTGTCCGCCAGAGAAAGCGGCGTATGGCAGGATGACCACGGTCACCGAGCTTAGTGCCGTCACAGCCTTCTGTGCTAGCTCTGGTCGATGCGCGCCCGTCCTCACGACAGACTTCGCGCCTTCCATAAAACGACATGGGGAGCCGGAGCTCCCCATGCTGGTATTGCGTGTACTACAGGTCTGGCTGAGCTTGCCTTTCGCCCGCCTCCGAGGAGACCGGCGAAATGCGGCCGGCAATCTTACAGCACCGACTTCAGCAGGCGACCCATTTCCGACGGGTTGCGGGTGACCTTGATGCCGCACTCTTCCATGATGGCCAGCTTGGCTTCGGCGGTATCAGCACCACCGGAGATCAGGGCACCTGCGTGGCCCATGCGCTTGCCCGGGGGCGCGGTCACGCCGGCGATGAAGCCGACCACCGGCTTCTTCATGTTGTCCTTGATCCAGCGCGCAGCGTTGGCTTCGTCAGGACCACCGATTTCACCGATCATGATGACGGCGTCGGTGTCCGGATCGTCGTTGAAGGCCTTCATGACGTCGATGTGCTTCAGACCGTTGATCGGGTCGCCACCGATACCGACGGCGGAGGACTGGCCCAGGCCCAGGGCGGTCAGCTGACCCACGGCTTCATAGGTCAGGGTGCCGGAGCGGGAAACCACACCGATACGACCCTTCTTGTGGATGTGACCCGGCATGATGCCGATCTTGATTTCGTCCGGGGTGATCAGGCCGGGGCAGTTCGGGCCCAGCAGCAGGGTCTTGGAACCGGCCTTGGCCATGCGGTCCTTCAGGGCCAGCATGTCACGCACGGGGATGCCTTCGGTGATGCAGATGGCCAGGTCCAGGTCGGCTTCGACGGCTTCCCAGATGGCGGCGGCAGCGCCGGCGGGCGGCACGTAGATCACCGACACGGTGGCGCCGGTGGCGTTCTTGGCTTCGGTGACGTTGGCATAGATGGGGATGCCTTCGAAGTCTTCACCAGCCTTCTTCGGGTTCACGCCGGCGACGAAGGCATTCTTGCCATTCGCGTAGTCGCGGCACATGCGGGTGTGGAACTGACCGGTCTTGCCGGTGATACCTTGGGTGATGACCTTGGTGTCTTTGTTGATGAGGATCGACATTTCTCTTCCTTGACTGTGATGCCTGCGCCGCTGGCGGCGCCCGGTGCTGCAATTGCTCGCAGCCGGCGGCTCGCGCCGCGCAGGCTTTCGTGTTGGGTTACTTACTTGGCAGCTGCCACGACCTTTTGTGCGGCTTCTTCCATGGAGTCGGCCGAGATGATCGGCAGACCGGAATCGGCCAACAGCTTCTTGCCCAGGTCTTCGTTGGTGCCCTTCATGCGGACCACCAGAGGCACCTTCAGCGAGACAGCCTTGGAAGCAGCGATGACGCCTTCGGCGATCACGTCACAGCGCATGATGCCGCCGAAGATGTTGACCAGGATGGCCTTCAGTTCGGGGTTCTTCAGCATGATCTTGAAGGCTTCGGTGACCTTCTCGGTGGTGGCACCGCCGCCCACGTCCAGGAAGTTGGCCGGCTCGCCGCCGAACAGCTTGATGGTGTCCATGGTGGCCATGGCCAGGCCGGCGCCGTTGACCAGGCAGCCGATGTTGCCGTCCAGGGAGATGTAGGCCAGGTCGAACTTGGAGGCTTCGACTTCTGCCGGATCTTCTTCGTCCAGGTCGCGGTAGGCGACGATTTCCGGGTGACGGTACAGGGCGTTGGAGTCGAAGTTGAACTTGGCGTCCAGAGCGATGACCTTGCCGTCGCCGGTCAGGATCAGGGGGTTGATTTCAGCCAGGGAAGCGTCGGTTTCCCAGTAAGCCTTGTACAGGCCTTGCAGGTTCTTGCGGGCTTCCGGGATGGAAGCGGCCGGCACGCCGATCTTGGCGGCCACGTCGTCGGCTTGCGCGTCGGTCAGGCCATCGATCGGGTCGATGATGACGTTGTGGATCTTTTCCGGGTTGCTGTGGGCAACTTCTTCGATGTCCATGCCACCTTCGCTGGAGGCCATCAGCACGACCTTTTGCGAAACGCGGTCGGTCACCAGGGAAACGTACAGTTCCTTCTTGATGTCGGCGCCTTCTTCGATCAGCAGGCGACGCACCTTCTGGCCTTCAGGACCGGTCTGGTGGGTGATCAGTTGCATGCCCATGATCTGGTTGGCGTATTCCTTGACCTGTTCGATCGACTTGGCCACCTTCACGCCGCCGCCCTTGCCGCGACCGCCTGCATGGATCTGGGCCTTGACGACCCACACCGGGCCGCCCAGCTTCTGGGCTGCCGCTTCGACTTCGTCGACCGACATGCAAGGAATGCCGCGCGGCACGGTTACGCCGAACTGGCGCAGGATTTCTTTACCCTGATACTCATGGATTTTCATGGGAGCTTCCCTTTAGACACTGAATGAATAAAACTTGCCGGATTGAAATTCGGTAGCCGGCAGCATGCCGGCCGACGAGAAAGCAGACAGCAACCCGCAGGCGGGTGTCACATCCGGAGACGGACGGAGACGGGCGCAGGCGTGAGCTGCGCGGGTTGCTAGTGAATTCGTAGAATTGGGCATGTGCATGCCGTCTGCTTTAGTTGGTCTGATATTCGAAACGCGCCAGCTTGCGCCGAAGCGTCCGCATTATCCATTCCTGCTGCTACATGGGCCTTGCATCGTTGCGCCGTTTTGACAAACCGGCAACACGCGATATCTCCTCAGGCTTGCGCGCCGCAGCAAAAACTTCCGAATTCTAGCACAGGCCGGCCGGGCTGTTAGCCGGTAGCGCTAACAGAAGACCGAAAGGGATAGCTTTTCCATATGGCGGGACAGATGGCTGCCATCTGCGCAAGCTGCTGGAAGAAGATAGGGACAAGGGGAACGCAACTGCGGTGGTGAATGGCTGGCCGGGAATGCCCAGGATGCGAGTGCGCACCGGATGCGAGCGCAGGGCGACACCCTCTCGGGCTCAGCGCATCAAGAGACCCAGTTGTCCCCGCTCACGACGATTCCTCCTCGTCGCTCCACGCGGTCTGCAAGGCTTCGCGGATACTGCGGTGGGAAAAACCGCGTTGCTGCAGGAAGCGCATCTGTTTGGCGCGTGTCTCTGCATCGGGAGGGGGCGCACTGAATTTGCGGCGCAAGACCTGCGCGGCGCGCCCGCCCTCTCCTGCTGCCAGGTCGGCCTTCAACTCGGCGATGGCTTCCCCTTCAATGCCGTGTCCATGCAACTCGGAAAAGATGCGCTGGTTGCCATAACGGGCCGAGCGGCGATGCACCAGCGATTCGGAAAATCGTTCTTGGGAAAGGAAACGGGACTGCTCCAGCCACTGCAGGAGCGCGTCGATGTCATCACCCTCTTGCGCGTAAGGGGCAAGCTTACGCGCAAGTTCCAGGCGACTATGCTCACGTGAAGAGAGATATTTGAGCGCCCGTGCTTTCAGGCTGATCGGCGGTCTGGGCATGACGTTCGACTACACGGGCGATGTGACGGTGAAGAACACGAAGAAAAAACGATGGAACCGTATTGCATTGAAACGAGGCAGCAACAGAACGATGCGGCCGGTACTTCAGCTCCACTCCCGGCCGGACCGGCGCCGGGGGCGAAGCGGGACAGGCACCACCGTGACCTCAAGGCTCAGGCAAACCCTGCCGCCATGGTGGTACGTGAAGACCTTGGGATCAGGAGGCTGGTGCCTCGGCGGTGCCACCTGCCAGTTCAGGCACGCCCAGTGCGACGCGGACCTTGTTCTCGATCTCGCGCGACAGTTCCGGGTGTTCCTTCAGATAGTTACGGGCGTTGTCCTTGCCCTGGCCGATGCGCTCGCCGTTGTAGCTGTACCAGGCGCCGGACTTCTCCACGACCTTGTGCTCGGAGCCCAGATCCAGGATTTCGCCTTCGCGGGAAGTGCCTTCGCCATACAGGATGTCGAAGTGAGCTTCGCGGAACGGAGGTGCAACCTTGTTCTTGACGACCTTGACCTTGGTTTCGCTGCCGATGACTTCGTCACCGGACTTGATGGAGCCGGTACGACGGATGTCCAGGCGCACCGAGGCGTAGAACTTCAGCGCATTGCCACCGGTGGTGGTTTCGGGATTACCGAACATGACGCCGATCTTCATGCGGATCTGGTTGATGAAGATGACAGTAGTATTGGTGCGGTTGATGCTGCCGGTCAGCTTGCGCAGGGCTTGCGACATCAGACGGGCCTGCAGGCCGGGCAGGGAGTCGCCCATGTCGCCTTCGATTTCGGCCTTGGGCGTCAGCGCTGCCACGGAGTCCACCACGATCAGGTCGACCGCACCGGAGCGCACCAGGGCGTCGGTGATTTCCAGGGCCTGTTCGCCGGTGTCCGGCTGCGAGATCAGCAGGTCGTTCAGGTTCACGCCCAGCTTTTGCGCATAGGTGACGTCCAGTGCGTGCTCGGCGTCGATGAAGGCGCAGGTGCCGCCCAGCTTCTGCATCTCGGCGATCGATTGCAGGGTCAGGGTGGTCTTGCCGGAGGACTCCGGACCGTAGATCTCGATGACGCGGCCACGTGGCAGGCCACCGATGCCCAGCGCGATGTCCAGGCCCAGGGAACCGGTGGAGACGGCCTGGATTTCCTCGGCGACGACGCCGTCTTCCATGCGCATCACCGAGCCCTTGCCAAACTGCTTTTCAATCTGTGCCAACGCGGCGGCCAGCGCCTTGCTCTTCTCAGAGTTGTTCGCAGCTTTTTTGTCGTCCATAAATCTCTCTCGGCAAAATGTCGTGAAGAAGGGGTTCAGGGGGGAGTCTTGCGGTCTTGCTGATGTTGCCCGGAGGCAGAGGATGATGACCGCCCCGATAGAGCGACACTGTATAAAAAAACAGTGCTTCGTGCAAGCGTTTTTGTGTGCATCAGACACAAACGCTATCAGGCAACGATAATCGGCGGCCGAAAACCACAATTATAAGAGAGCTGACCCTTGAGGAAGTCCAAATTCAAAGAGGAATGATGCATGGAAGGAAAAAAAACGGCACACTCGCGAGTTGGTAGGAATAATTCGTCAGCTATGCGTCAATGAACGCGTACAGCAAGTCATCTCGCCAGTTATTGCATCGCAGCAACATCAGCTCATCCGGTGTAGCCTGCCGCAATCAAGACCGATAGATCGTTAGACAGACAGTTCTCATGAGTTTAGTGCCCTTCAGCCATATCAGCGCCCTGCGCTGCCTGGTCATCGACGACATGCCGACGATGCGCCAGAACATCCGCATGCACCTCGGGCAGCTCGGGGTGACCAAGGTGGACCAGGCCGCCACGCCGGATGAGGCTATCCGTTTCGTGCAGTCCGGCACGTATGACCTGATCATCTGCGACTACAACCTGAACAAGGAAAGCAACGGCCAGCAGCTGCTGGAGTTCTTCCGCACCCAGAACATGCTCTCGCCGACCTGCATGTTCATCATGGTCACCGCCGAGAGCGGCTACAACCTTGTGGCCAGCGCCGCCGAGTTCCAGCCGGATGCCTACATGCTCAAGCCGCTGACGGCCAGCCGCATCGCCGAGCGCGTGGACCGCCTGCTGGAAAAGCAGCACGCCATGCTGCCGGTGACCGAGAAGATGAAGCGCAAGGACATCTCCGGTGCCATCCTGGAATGCGACAACGTCCTCAAGGCAGCGCCCAAGTGGATCGTGGAAATCATGAAGACCAAGGGCACGCTGCTCATCGAGCAGCGCCGCATCGACGAAGCCCGCGAAGTCTACAAGCAGGCACTGGCCATGCGCGACGACCTGGTGTGGGCCAAGATCGGACTTGCCCGTTGCAACATCGTGGCTGGCCAGATGGATGACGCCCGCATCATCGTGGAAGAGGTGCTGGCGCAGAACAAGCAGTTCATCGCCGCCTACGACCTGCTGGCGCAGATCGACGAGGCACAGGGCAATCAGGAAGGTGCACTGGAAGCGCTCACCAAGTCGTCCGAAATCATCCCTTCGGCGCGCCGCAGTCGCCTGGTGGGTGATGTGGCCTACCGCAGCGGCCACCTGGACCAGGCACGCGAAGCCTATGACAGGGTACTCAAGCACACCAAGGGTTCGCTGACGGCACAGCCCACCGACCTGCTGTCGCTGGCGCAGGTGCACGTCGACAGTGGCGACCCCGACGCCGCGCTGCGCCTGCTGGAGGCCGCACCGCGCCGCTACGAGGAATCCAACATCTTCGTCTCGGCGCAGGCCGCTGTCCAGGCGCAGGCCTACGTGCAGCTGGGCGACTCGATCTCGGCCCAGCAGGCGTTCGAGACCGCACGCCAGGCTGCCGCCAAGGAGTCGTCCGACACCACTACATTGGCGCTGGCCAAGGCCGCCTTCTCGATGGGCAAGGACGAGGAAGGCGCCAAGTTGATCGCCGAGGCCATCAAGTCCGATCACGAAAACACAACCCTCCAGATGCTGGCACGCAAGGTGCTTGCCGATACTGGCCGGGCCGGTCTGGCCGAAGAGCTGATCGACGGTGCCGTCAAGCATTGCATGAGCATCATCGCCGAAGCCAACGCCCTCATGCGCAGCGCCAAGCCGGACGAATCGCTGGCCAAGCTGGAAGAGGCGCTGGCCAGCATGCCCGAGAACACCGGCGTGCTGCTGGCCTCGGCGCAGCTGCATCTGCTGTGGATGAGCCAGCGCGGCTGGAATGAAGAATACGTCAAGCGCGTGCGCCGTTACCTGGCCACGCTGGATCGCCTTATCCCGGGCAACGATAGAGTCGCGAAGATGCACAAGTTCCTGCGCGATACCCTGAGCAAAGTAGCCCCGAAGAGCTGACCATGGACCCCAAGCTTGCCGCGATCATCATTCACGACATCAAAAACTCCCTGGGCGTGCTGGAGGGGGAATTGCGCCGCCTGTCGGACGACGTGCCACGCGCCCAGCAGGCCCATGTCACCTGCCTGGCCCTGCAGGAAAAGCTGATCGCCTTCCTGACGCTGTACAAGGCTGATTCGCAAGGCCTGCGCGCGCAGGTCGAAGCAGTCTCGCCGCTGGATTTCCTGGAGGCACTGGCGCGCGAGCAGGCGGTCAGCCGCAGCAGCGAGATCGCCCTGACCGTGGACGAGAGCGATATGCCGGTCATCGGTTTCTTCGACGAACACCTGGTGGCCCTGGCGCTGGAAGCAGCCCTGCAGAATGCCGGGCGTTTTGCCCGCACCCGCATTGTGCTCGGCTGTCGCAAGCATCCGGAAGGCGGGGTGATCTTCACGGTACGCGACGACGGCCCCGGCATCGGCACCCAGGAAAAGAAGCCCTCGACCGGCCTGGGCATGGACCTGTGCAATGCGATTGCCACCGCCCACAACAAGGAGACGCGCCACGGGGAGGCGCGCCTGTCCAATCATCCGGACGGCGGCGCGCTGTTCGAGCTGTGCCTGCCCTGAAACGGGTCGGCAAGGGCGCGATCGACTGATCGCCCCATGGCGCCAGCGTCACATACGCAAAGCGCATATCCAAGTGTGAAAATAGTCGTTCTGTCACCCGGGCTTCGTGCTTAGAGTGCTGGTTTGTCGCGCCGCTACGCGGGTATGGCCCCATCCGGGTCGTTCACAGGCGGCGTCGCCCTTCCCTATCTCACGAGAACGAATCCATGCGACGAAGACATTTTCTCGGCCTGGCACCGGCCGCGCTCGGCCTGGGTGCGCTGCTGCAGCCGAATGCTCAGGCCCAGAACGATAACAAGACCATCCGCATCGGCTACCAGAAGTCATCCACCCTGCTGACCATCATCAAGGCCAATGGCACACTGGAAAAGCGTCTCGGACCGTCCGGCGCGAAGATCAGCTGGCACGAGTTCACCAGTGGCCTGCCGCTGCTGGAAGCGCTCAATGTCGGCGGTATCGACCTCAGTGCGGACGTTGCCGATACGGTTCCCGTATTCGCCCAGGCGGCCGGGGCCAAGCTGGCCTATGTGGCACAGGAGTCACCCTCGCCATCGGCCCAGGCCATCGTCGTGCGTGTCGATTCGCCGCTGCGCCAGGTGAGCGAACTCAAGGGCAAGAAGATTGCGGTGACCAAGGCTGCCGGCGTGCACTATCTGCTGATCGCCAGCCTGGAAAAGGCGGGCCTGAAATTCAGCGATGTCGATGCCGCCTATCTGTCGCCAGCCGATGGGCGCGCTGCATTCGAACGTGGCAGCGCCGATGCCTGGGTGACCTGGGATCCCTTCCTGGCGGGTGTGCAGCGGCAGTCGCAGGTGCGCATTCTGGCCGATGGGCGCGGCGTGGCAGACTATCAGCGTTACTACCTGGCCTCCGCCAGCTTTGCCCAGGCGCGTCCGGATGTCCTCCAGGTAGTGTTCGATGAATTGAAGAAGGCAGGGATACAAGCCAAGCAACAGCCCGACCAGACGGCTGCCTTCCTGGCGCCGCTCTGGGGGCTCGATGCACAGACCATCGCCCTGGCCAACAGCCGGCGCAGCTATGAGGTGCGCGCCATCAGGCTGGATGCATTGGGCGAACAGCAACGTATCGCCGATACCTTCTTCGCCGCCGGCCTGCTACCCAGAAAGGTCAATACCAGCGATGTCGCGATCTGGACACCGGGGCAAGGCTAACCATGGACGGCCTGGATCGCGTCACCCTTCTGCTGCTGGCTTTTCTGGTTGTGGTGGCGCTGCTGTTTCCGCTTTCTGAAGGACGTGCCCACCGGCGCGAAAAGCACAGGCAGGATAGCCGGGATGAATGAAACGAGCGCCGCTGATGCGGTGCTTTTTTTGCGCAAGGCAAGGATGGGATGTCGGTACGAAACAGCGCAAGACGGGAAACAGCGTCTTTGCGGAACACTTCCTGAAAAACGACTGGCGTGGAATGCACAAAAAAAACCGCCGGCAAAAGCCGGCGGTAAAACGGACTGGCGACGCTCATCCACTAACCGCCGCCTTCCGCGCCAAACTGATACTTCAAACTGATACTTGCTACATGAACTTCATGGACTGTCGTGCCGCGATCACCCCGACACCGGGTCCAGTTGCTGGATACCTGCCAGCACCCAGCCACCCTGGCCGGCAGCCGGCTTGGACAGGTTCCAGATTTCGGCGAACTGGGCAGGCGAAGCAGTCGGATCTTCCTTGATGAAACCGAAGAACTTGACGCTGGCCAGGTAATCATTGCCCACGGTCTCCACGCCCAGCACTTCAGCATCCAGCGAGACCACATCGGTCTGGTTGGATGCAGCGCCGCGTTCCTGGATCTGCAGACGCAGCTCGGCGAACATTTCGGGCGTGGTGAATTCACGGATGTCGTTGATGTCGGCCTTGTCCCATGCCGCTTGCAGGCGGATGAAATAGGTCTTGGCATTGCGCACGAAACCCACCGTGTCGAAGCCCGCCGGGACGCCGTAGGCCGGGACCGCTTCGGCATTGCCGAAACCGCCACCGAAACCACCTTGCGGTGCAGCTGCAGGTGCTTCGCCGGTCTTCAACATCGAGCCGATCTGGGGCGTGGCCGAGCCATTGTCAGAGGCTTGCGGCGCCGCACCAGCCCAGGCCGGCGTCGGCTGCGAAGCTTCCTGCTTGCGACGGAACAGACGGATCACGAACATGATCGCCAGGGCGATCAGGGCCACGGTCAGGATGGTGCTGATCATGCTGGCCAGGGCGCCACCCAGGCCGAAGTGCGACAGCAGTGCGCCCAGGCCCAGGCCCAGCAGCGCGCCACCCAACAGGCCCTTCCACATGCTCGGCTTGGCTGCGGCAGCAGCCGGTGCGGCGGCAGGCGCGGCCGGCTTGGCGGCAGCGGCCTGGTTCTGTTGCATCGGGGCAGTGCTCTGCGCCTGACGGCTGGCGCTGGAGGACTGTTTGCCGATCGAGCCGCCACCGCCAAGACGCTTGGCTTCGACGGTCGAAATGCCAACAGACAGCGTCATCACCGCCACTATCAGCGCGACAAATGCTTTTTTCATGCTTTCTCCTAGAGGATTCTGATGATGTGATGCGGTCACATCGGCCGTAATTCGTAAAACTGGTGAGGTACCCTGGCTGGTTCAGCGCCAGCGCAGGCAGGCGGGCGCAGGTCGCGAACGCGCATGTCACTGCAGTCGCAGCACGCGTGGCCTCAGGGGTTCAAGGGCAATTCCGCGGGCGCGGCAGGACAGTCGCGCTAGGCGACGGGATCAGGCCCGGGGAGGACGTCCTGCGCGGGGCAGGAAGGGAGGTTGCATGGCGGCATCGCTACGCAGAGCGGGCGCCAGACGGGAAGTTTGCGGCACGACGGCCAGCGACTGGATCAGCACGGGTTCGTCGCCGATGCCCGCGTGCGTGGAAAAATCTTCACCGCTGTCGGCATAACCGGCACCGTCATCGTCATTGACGGCGGCGTCGGCCACCACGGCGTGCGACTGGTCGTCGGTAGCGGCATGGTCAGCCAGGGAAACGGTCTTGGCAGCAAGATGCTGCACCGCCACGGTGGCGTGTGCCGGAACCGGGACGGAGAAATCGGTTGCGGCCATCGAGCTGGCGTACGTCACCACCGCTGCAAAAACTTGCACCGGTAACAGACAGATCAGCAGAAGGACCCACAAACGTTTCATCAGATTTTCCAGCAAATGATGCGAGAAATTATATCAACAAAAATTGCGCTGGCAGCAAGTAAATGTTGCCGGCCTCGATACTATAAGGCCAAAGCGTCATAGTTCAATGCGCTATCCCGGAATTGTTACATTTCATGCGATCGGTGCATCAAGCTGCCCGGTTTATCAGGATTTCCCTGATTTGCATTGGCAATTGAATTAGTGGAATATGAAGGAAAATTACCATAACAATTCAACCATCCGAGACAAATCAGCCGAGTCCGACTCGCTGACCGATTCCTATGCGCATCCTCCTTGCTGAAGACGACAGCGTACTGGCCGACGGTCTGACCCGGTCCCTGCGCCATTCCGGCTATGCCGCCGATTGTGTCAAGAATGGCGTGGAAGCCGATTCGGCCCTGTCGACCCAGGACTTCGATCTGCTGATCCTGGACCTGGGCCTGCCCAAGATGTCCGGCCTGGAAGTGTTGCGCCGCCTGCGCGCGCGCAATTCGCGCCTGCCGGTGCTGATCCTGACAGCCGCCGATTCCGTCGAGCAACGTGTGCAGGGCCTGGACCTGGGCGCAGACGACTATATGGCCAAGCCCTTTGCCCTGTCGGAGCTGGAAGCCCGGGTGCGCGCACTGACCCGGCGCGGCGCCGGTGGCGGCCCCACCGTGATCAAGCACGGCCCGCTGTCCTTCGACCAGGTCGGTCGCATTGCCTATATCGGTGAGCAGATGCTGGAATTATCGGCGCGGGAACTGGGACTTCTGGAAGTATTATTGCAACGCACGGGTCGCCTGGTCTCCAAGGAACAACTGGTGGACCACCTGTGCGAATGGGGAGAGGAAGTCAGCAACAATGCCATCGAGGTCTATGTCCATCGTCTGCGCAAGAAAATCGAGGTCGGCGGCGTGCGTATCGCTACCGTGCGCGGGCTGGGCTATTGCCTGGAAAAACTCCCCGAAGCCGGTACCGCACCACTGGTGGCATCCAACAGCGTGGCCTGAGCCGGCGCCCTCCCCCTCACACATCGCACGCGCGCCTGCGCTGATCCGTCATGACAGCGCGTGATCCCTCTTCCGCAGCGTCCCCCACGCCCGAGCCGCAGACGCACCCCGAAGCCCAGCCCGGCCAGACACCCCGCAAGAAGCGGCGCGCCGCCCTCGCCACGCAACCGGTGGAGCGCATCCAGCGCTCGCTGTTCGGTGAAATCCTCGACTGGATGCTGGCCCCGCTACTGCTGCTGTGGCCGATGAGCATCGCCATCACTTACCTGATCGCCCAATCGATCGCCAACCAGCCCTTCGACCGCGCCCTGGAAGACAGTGTCACCGTGCTCGCCCAGCAGGTCTCCGAAGTCAACGGCAAGGTCGTCGCGCGCCTTCCGGTCTCGGCCCGCGACCTGCTGCGCGCCGACGACATCGACAACATCTACTACAAGGTCACCGGCCCCAACGGCGAATATGTGGAAGGCGACGTCGACATGCCGCAGCCGCCGGCGGAAGAAGATCGCAGCACTATCGGCACCGTGCAGTTCCGCAACGACATCCTGCACGGCAGCGATGTGCGCATCGCCATGCTGCAGGTGGACCTGCGTCGTAGTCCGGCCCAGCGCGCCGCTCAGCGCGAGCCGCGACTGGCCACGGTCCAGGTCGGCGAGACCCTGGAAAAGCGCGCCCAGCTGGCCAACGAAATCATCAAGGGCGTGATCCTGCCGCAGTTCGTGATCCTGCCGGTCGCACTGGCGCTGGTGTGGTTCGCACTCTCGCGTGGCCTGTCGCCTCTGTCCGAATTGCAGCAGCGCATCCGCGCGCGCCGGCCGGATGACCTTTCACCCATCGACTCCGGCCAGGTGCCCGAGGAAATCTCGCCCCTGGTCCGGTCGCTCAACGACATGCTGGCGCGCCTGTCGCAGACCATCGCCATCCAGAAGCGCTTCATCGCCGACGCCGCCCATCAGATGAAGACCCCGCTGGCCGGCATGCGCATGCAATCCGAACTGGCCCTGCGCCAGGATGATCAGGTGGACGTGCGCCGCTCGCTGGAACAACTGGCCAAGAGTTCGGAAACCGCCACCCGCCTGGTCAACCAGCTGCTGTCGCTGGCCCGCGCCGAGAACCAGCAATCGCAGTCCGGCGGCATGGCCGCACTGGAATTGAACGAACTGGCCCGCAGCGTGGTGCAGGAGTGGGTGCCGATGTCCTTCACCCAGCGCATCGACCTGGGTTTCGAGCAGCCCAACCATCCCATCATGATCACCGGCAACGCCATCATGCTGCGCGAGCTCTTGTCCAACCTGCTGGACAATGCCCTGCATTACACGCCGCATGACGGCAGCGGCCGCGTCACCGTGCGCGCCCGCACCGACGAAGGGGGCGGCCTGGCCATCCTGGAAGTGGAAGACAACGGCCCCGGCATCCCCGCCGCCGAGCGCGCCAACGTGTTCGAGCGCTTCTATCGCATCCTCGGCACACCCAGCACCGGCAGCGGCCTGGGCCTGGCCATCGTGCGCGAGATCGCCCAGCAGCACGATGCCGCCGTCGAGATCACCCACAACCCGCGCAGCACCGATCCCAAACAACCGGGCAGCCTGTTCCGCGTGAGCTTTCGCATGATGCCCAATACGCCTTTCCTAGACGACATCACCTGACATGGACCACGGCTCCCCTCCCCTCGACCCCGGCAACCAATGGCACCGCACGCGCCGCATGACCGGATGGCTGCTCGCGCTGTGGTTCCTGGCCACGTTCTTCTTCATCTACTTCGCCCGCGAACTGGACCAGGTACACCTGTTCGGCTGGCCGATCTCCTTCTACATGGCGGCGCAAGGCATGATGCTGATCTACCTGGCCATCGTCGTCATCTACGTACGGCGCATGCGGCGCATCGAACAACTGGTCAGACGTGAACAAGGCGAGCCCTGGCATGGAGAGTAACAAGGACTTCTTCCGGCGCCTTTGCCGCTACTACGGTTTCTACACGCTGGGCTTCATCGCCTTCCTGTGCGTGCTGGCCATCCTGGAACGCGAAGGCATGCCACGTTCCTGGATCGGCTACCTGTTCCTGTTCGTCACCATCGGTCTGTATGCCGGCATCGGCGTGGTCTGCCGCACCTCCGACGTGCCCGAATACTATGTGGCCGGACGGCGCGTGCCACCCCTCTTCAATGGCATGGCCACCGCCGCCGACTGGATCTCGGCCGCCACCTTCATCAGCCTGGCCGGCGGCCTCTACCTGCAGGGCTTCGACGGCCTGGCCTACATCCTCGGCTGGACCGGGGGCTATTGCCTGGTGGCGCTGCTGATCGCGCCCTACCTGCGCAAATTCGGCCAGTACACCATCGCCGACTTCCTCGCTGCGCGTTATCCCGGCCGCGCCGGCAGCCATGGCGTCAACTTCATCCGCATTCTCGCGGTGGCGGCCACTATCCTCATCTCCTTTACCTATGTGGTGGCGCAGATCTATGGCGTGGGCCTGATCACATCACGCTTCACCGGCATCGATTTTTCCATCGGCATCTTCCTCGGGCTGGCCAGCATCCTGGTGTGCTCCTTCCTGGGCGGCATGCGTGCCATCACCTGGACCCAGGTGGCGCAATACATCATCATCCTGTTCGCCTACCTGATCCCGGTGATCTGGCTCTCCGCCAAGCACGCCACGGTGCCGGTGCCGCCGGTGGCCTACGGCACGGTGCTGCCCAAGCTCAGCGCCATGGAACACAAGCTGGAAGACGACCCCAAGGAAAAGGAAGTCCGCCAGATCTTCCAGGCCCGCGCCGACGACTACGAACGGCGGCTGCGCAACCTGCCGCAATCCTGGCTCGATGGCCGGGTGGAAGCGCAGAACCAGGCCGACCAGATCCGCCGTGATGTGCACGCGTCCCTTGCCGACATCAAGGCCGCCAGTCGCACGCTGTCGGCCTACCCAAAGTCGCCCGAGGAAGCCGAACGCAAATGGACCGAAGCCCGCGCCGCCAACCTGGCCCGGGCGCAACCGCCGGTCTCGCAGACCGAACCCTTCCCCGGGCGCGACAAGCAGAGCTCCGACATCAAGCGCAACAATTTCCTGGCGCTGGTGTTCTGCCTGATGCTCGGCACGGCGGCACTGCCGCACATTCTCATGCGCTACTACACCACGCCCACCGTGGCCGGTGCGCGCAGTTCGGTCTTCTGGACCCTGTTCTTCATCATGCTGATCTACCTCACCGTACCCGCCCTGACGGTGCTGGTGAAGTACGACATCTACACCTCACTGGTGGGCAGCAGCTACAGCCACCTGCCGGACTGGGTCTATTACTGGGGCAACATGGACAAACTCAATCCACTGCTCTCCATCAATGACCTGAACCGCGACGGGCTGGTGCAACTGGGCGAGATCTCCATGGATGGCGACATCATCGTGCTAGCCATGCCCGAGATCGCCGGCCTGCCCTATTTCGTGTCCGGCCTGGTGGCTGCAGGTGGCCTGGCGGCGGCGCTGTCGACCGCCGACGGCCTGTTGCTGACCATCTCCAATGCGCTCTCGCACGATGTCTATTACAAGGTGGTCGACCCCAGTGCGTCGACCCAGAAGCGGGTGACCATTTCCAAGCTGCTGCTACTGGTGGTGGCGCTGCTGGCAGCCTACGCGGCCTCGCTCAAGCCGGGCGATATCCTGTCGATGGTGGGCGCAGCGTTTTCGCTGGCCGCCTCGACGCTGTTCCCGGCACTGGTATTGGGGGTGTTCTGGAAACGCGCCAACCAGGCCGGCGCGATTGCCGGCATCGTGTGCGGCTTCCTGATGTGCGTGTACTACATGCTGCACACCAACCCGTCATTCGGCGGCAGTGCAGCCGGACAGTGGTTCCACATCGCACCGATCTCGGCGGGCATCTTTGGCGTGCCGGTGGGCATGGCGGCCATGGTCATCGTCAGCCTGCTCACGCCGCCACCGGATGAGGCCACCATCGCGCTGATCGACCATATCCGCACGCCCTGAGCGCGGAGTATCACCTCAGATCGACAGCTGCAGCCCTCGCGCCTCTTCGCCCGGCATGACGGTCACCGCCACCTGCATGGTCTGCTGGCCGCCGCCGATGAGGACACCACGCAGCGGCGAGATATCCAGGAAATCGCGGCCCCAGCCCAGCGTGATATGGCTGGTATCGGGGAAGACGCCATTGGTCGGATCGGCATCGACCCAGCTGCCCTCGCCCCCTGCGGGGTCGGGGCAATACACCGACACCCAGGCATGCGAAGCATCGGCGCCGATCAGGCGTGGCTGCCCCGGTGGCGGTTCGGTCAGCAGATAGCCGCTGACATAGCGCGCCGCCAGGCCGATGGAGCGCAGACAGGACAGCATCAGGTGCGCAAAGTCCTGGCAGACCCCGCGCCGGTTGACGAAGACCTCGGTCACCGGAGTGGAGACAGTGGTAGCAGTCGGATCGAACGCGAACTCTTCATGGATCCGCATCATCAGCGCACGCACCCCCTCCACCACCGACACACCCGGCACGAAGCACTCAGCCGCATACCGGATGAATTCACGCTTGATGCGCACGTGCGAGGATTCGAACAGGAAGTTGGATGCGTCCAGCATCCCCGGCGCCATCATCCGCCCGCCGTGATAGGCCATCAACATCGCCGCCTCGTCCCAGGCCATGCTCTCCTGCGGCTGGCCACGGGGTGTCAAGGCGACCCAGGAATCGGCCTGCACATCCAGGCTGGTGTGGTCCGTATCGAGGGAAAAGGCCTTGATGATATTGCCGAAATTGTCCGCATAGCTGCGCACCAGCTGCGGTGCCGGCAGCACGTTGACGGTATGCGACAGGCACTGCTGCCAGGGCAGTTCGCGTGGTGTCAGGTGCAGCACCTGATGCGACAGGCGCACCGGCAGCGCATAGCCGTAATGGGTCTGGTGGTGGATGCGATAGACCACGCGCTGGCTATCCGCACTCATCTCAGACCCCCTGGCTGACCGGTGCGGTCAGCGGCGTGAAGTAATGACGCGACAGGTCATCGGAGAGCATGTAGCCGCCGCTGACCGCATCGCGCATCAGTTGCACCAGGCGTGCATTGGCTTGCTCCATGTTGGGATGATCGTGGGCGAATTCGTTCAGGTTCATCGCCTCCAGCTGGCTGGACAGGTGCGTGGGGATGCTCATGCTGAGCAGGCCGAGCTGCTGGGCGATATCGCTGATGTATTGCTGCAGCATGCGGAACTGGTAGGCCATGCCATGCGGATTGCTGACATCGAACACCAGCAGGTGCAACACCGGCAGCCATTCCGGCGTGCGGCGATAGCGCACCCGATAGGTCACGATACTGCTGGCCGCCTCCAGCAGCCACGACAGCGCCGCCGTCTGGCGCTGCGGCGGCAACCGCAGGAAGTTGTCGAACAGCGCGGCCATGTTGGCCATGCGCTCGATGTGACGGCCCACCATCAGGAACTGCCAGCCGGCATCGCGCGTCATGTCGTCCAGCGCATGCCCGGCCAGTCCGGAACAGGCATCGATCACATTGCCCAGCACATGCTGGGCCGCAGCCGGGGTATGGATGCGTTCCTGCACCATGGCCGGCATCTTGGTCAGCGCATGCCAGTTGTCCAGCGAAAGATGTTCCCGCACCTGATAGGCGGCATTGGCCAGCTGTCGCAATTGCGTGGCCACGCTGACCGGCACCGACGGGTCGATCACCGCCGCCTGCAGGCTCTGCTGCAGGCCGGTGATGGTCGGTCGTGGTTCCGACTTGGGCATCTGCACGCCGAGCTGGCTGCAGATCCACGAGACGCTACCCAGCATGCCCCGGCTTTCGCTCTGGCCATCGAGGGTGTATTCCAGCGTGGTCCGCAACAGGCGCGAGAGATTCTTCACGCGCTCCGAATAGCGCCCCATCCAGAACAGGTTTTCACCAGAGTGCGACGACACATCGACCGTGCCCTTGATGACGGTAACGTTGTTGACACCCTGAACGACCTCCACAGCACTCGGCGCCCACTGCTCCGCCTCGCGCAACACCCACACATCCTTGCTGGTGCCCCCCTGCTGCATCGACACCACATCCCGCCGCTGGCGCGGCGCCACCCGGGTCAGGCCGCCCGGCATCACCTGGTAGCCGCCTTCGCCATCGGCCACTGCGAACACGCGCAGGCTGATGGTGCGGTTCATCAGGCGATAGTCACCGCTGCGCGACATCACCGGTGCCTGCGACAGGCGCACCCATTCCTGCGCCGCATAGGCGTGCGGCTGCAGTTGCAGGCTTTCGATCAGGCGCCGGCGCGCCGTGCCGGTAAGGGCATGGCCGAACACCGGCTGCATGCGCATCGAGGAAAACGCTGGCACGATCACCAGATCATCGAGATGCGCCAGTGTGTAATCCAGCGCAGGTTTTTCACCGCACCACCACGACGCCACCGAAGGCAGCATCAGCGGCTCGCCAAACAGCCGCTCGTTGATCGCCGGCAGGAAACCGTGCAGCGCGGTCGACTCCAGCACGCCGCTGCCCAGCGAATTGGCGATCACCACATTGCCCAGGCGCGCCGCCTGCGTCAGCCCCGGTACGCCCAACGCCGAATCGGCGCGCAACTCCAGCGGATCGCAGTAGTCGTCGTCCATGCGGCGCAGGATGGCATGCACGCGACGAAGGCCATTCAGGGTCTTCAGGAACACCTGCTCGCCACGCACCGTCAGGTCCACCCCTTCCACCAGCGGAAAGCCCAGCGTATGCGCCAGGAAGGCATGTTCGGAATAGGTTTCGTTGTAAGGGCCGGGGGTCAGCAGCACGATCAGCGGTACCTCGCCCTCGGACGGCGCCAGGCGCGTCAGCATCGCGCGCAGCGTATGGAAGTAGCGATGCGGCGACTCCACATGCATGTCGCGCAGCGCCTCCGGCATGGCACGCGCCATGATCTGGCGGTTCTGTAGCGCATACCCGGTGCCGGACGGTCCCTGGGTACGATCCGAGACCACCCACCAGGTACCGTCGGCCGAGCGTGCCAGGTCGATCGCATAGGCATGCAGATGCACGCCGCCCGGCGGCTGCCAGCCATGGCAGGGCATCAGGTAACCGTGCTGGCCGAACACCAGCGCCGGCGGCAACAAACCCTCGGCGATCAACGATTGCGGCCCGTAGATGTCGGACAGCAGGCCGTTCATCAGCCGCGCCCGCTGCGCTACGGCGCGCTCCAGGAAATCCCATTCCTCCGAGGACACCAGGTGTGGCAGCAGATCCAGCTCCCATGGGCGATTGGCGCCCTTGGGATCGGCATAGACGTTGTAGGTCACGCCATCGGAGGCGATGGCGTCACGCACCTCGTTGGCACGCCGGCGCAACATCTCCGGCGAGAGGTTTTCAAGCTGGTCGATCAGCGTTCGCCAGTGCGGGCGCAGGCGGCCGTCGGCCGCCAGCATCTCGTCGAAACGATCGCTGGCTACCGAATAGCTCTCCAGTAGACGCTGGTGCATAAGTCATTGGCGGCCAGGTTGCGCTGCGCGACGGCCTGCATCGCGCAGCGCCAGAGGCGGCAAGACGCCGCGCCCGGCTCAGTTTTAGAAGTAGCGTAAGTCTAACGTAAAAGGAAACTCGATAGACGGCCGCGCCGGGGTGACTCGCAATTTTCCCGGGGTATGGTTCATGCGGAAGTAGCGCGCCAGACGGCGACTTTCCGCCTCGAAGGCATTGACCGGGAAGGTCTCGTAGTTGCGTCCGCCCGGATGCACCACGTGGTACTGGCAACCGCCCAGGCTGCGGCCATTCCAGGTATCGACCAGATCGAAGGTCAGCGGTGAATCCACCGGGATGGTCGGGTGCAGCGCCGACGGCGGCTGCCAGGCGCGGTAACGTATGCCCGAGACGAACTGTCCGACCGTGCCGGTGGGCTGCAACGGCACCGAGACACCATTGCAGGTCAGCACGTAGCGATCCGAGGCCATGCCGCTGACCTTGACCTGCAGGCGCTCCAGCGAGGAATCGACATAGCGCGCAGTACCGCCGCCGCTGTTCTCCTCGCCCAGCACGTGCCAGGGTTCCAGCGCCGTGCGCAATTCGATCTGCATGCCCTTGACGGCATAGTCGCCGATCTTGGGGCAACGGAATTCCATGTGCGGCGCGAACCACTCGGCGCGCATGGGATAGCCGGCCTCGTTCATGTCGGCCATCACATCGGCAAAGTCCTGTTCGATGAAATGCGGCAACAGGAAGCGGTCATGCAGCTCGGTTCCCCAGCGCACCAGGCGCGCCGGCTTGTACGGGTCCTTCCAGAAACGCGCCACCAGGCCGCGCAGCAGCAGTTGCTGGGTCAGGCTCATGCGCGCATGCGGCGGCATCTCGAAGGCGCGCAGCTCCAGCAGACCCAGGCGGCCGGTGGCACTGTCGGGGGAATACATCTTGTCGATGCAGAACTCGGCGCGGTGCGTATTGCCGGTGACGTCGATCAAGAGATTGCGCAACAGCCGGTCCACCAGCCAGGGGGGGCAATCCCCCTTGGCGACCTGCTTGTCCATCTCGGCAAAGGCCAGTTCGATTTCCACCGTCGAGTCGTTGCGCGCTTCGTCGATGCGCGGCGCCTGCGAGGTCGGACCGATGAACATGCCCGAGAACAGGTAGGACAGCGAGGGATGGTTGTGCCAGTAGGAAATCAGGCTGCGCAACAGGTCCGGCCGGCGCAGGAATGGCGAATCGCTGGTGGTGATGCCGCCCAGCACCATGTGGTTGCCGCCGCCGGTGCCGGAGTGATGGCCATCCAGCATGAACTTCTCGGTCGTCAGACGCGAGGCGCGGGCAGCGTCGTACAGGTGCGTGGTCTGCTCGACCAGTTCGCTCCAGTTGTTGGCCGGCTGGATGTTGACCTCGATCACGCCCGGGTCGGGGGTGACGCTGAACTTGCGCAGGCGTGGATCATTGGGCGGCTCGTAGCCTTCCAGCAGCACCGGCTGCTTCAGTTCCTCGGCCACGGCCTCGATGGCGGCCACGAGTTCAAGATAATGTTCCAGTTGCGACAGTGGCGGCATGAAGAGGTAGAGCACGCCATTGCGCACTTCCGCGCAAAGTGCAGTGCGGGTGATCCAGTTGGCCGACTCGAAGCTGGCCGGCGCCGCCTGGGTGGCAGTCGTTTCCCTACCGACGGTACCGGCAGTGCCGATCTTGCCCTCAGCGCCCCCGCCGATGGCCGCTCCCATACTGCTTGCCCTGTCAACGCGTCCACCTGGCTCCTGGGGGCTACCCAACTGACGACGGATCTCAGTATTGCTGGGCAAGGGTCGGAAGCTCTGGGCGGGATCGGCCGGATACACCGCCGGGTATTCCCCTTCCTTGACCCACGGCAGCGAATCCAGCGGCATGCGATAACCCAGCGGCGAATCGCCTGGATACAGATAGCAGCGCTCGCTGCGCAGGAACCACGCCCCGCTCTGCCAGCCGCGTCCATCATCGCGTCGCGCCAGCGGCAGTACATGCCCCACGGCGCTCTGCAGGCCCTGCGTGAAGACGCGCATCAGGCGTTCACGTTCCTGCTTGTCATCCACCCGCGAGTCGAAGGGGTCGACATTGCCCGGCAGGCGGCGCTCGCGCCACATGTAGTAGAACACGTCTTCGTAAGCGGGGAAGACGTTCTTGCCATCCACCTTCAGTCGCTGCGCCACGCGGTGCAGGAAGTGGCTGGTGACGATCTTGTCGGTCACGTTGGGCTTGGTCTCGTCACCGATCAGAGCCGGGTTCATCCAGATCGGCTCGCCATCGCGACGCCAGTAGCAATTGAGCGCCCAGCGCGGCAGTTGCTCACCGGGGTACCACTTGCCCTGGCCGAAGTGCGGCAGGCCCTGTGCCGCATACTTGTCGCGCATGCGGTGGTACAACTCGGCCGCCAGCGGCTTCTTGGTCGGCCCCATGGCGGCGGTATTCCATTCCGGCTCGTCCGGATGATCCAGCGAGACGAAGGTCGGCTCGCCGCCCATGGTCAGGCGCACGTCATTGGCCTGGAGGTCGGCGTCGATGGCATGACCCAGCTGTTCGATCGCGGCCCACTGCTCCTCGGTATAGGGCTTGGTCACACGCGGCGCTTCCCAGATGCGCTTGACCGACATCAGGTGTTCGAACTCCACTTCGCAGGGATCGACCAGGCCACTCACCGGCGCGGCCGACGCCGGCTCCGGCGTGCAGGACAAGGGGATGTGTCCTTCGCCGGCAAACAGGCCCGAGGTCGGGTCCAGCCCCACCCAGCCGGCACCCGGCAGGTAGACCTCGCACCAGGCGTGCAGGTCGGTGAAATCGGCCTCGGGGCCGGAAGGACCATCGAGCGACTTCTGGTCGGCCGTCAGCTGGATCAGGTAGCCGGAGACGAAACGCGCCGCCAGCCCCAGGTGGCGCAGCAACTGCACCAGCAGCCAGGACGAATCGCGGCAGGAGCCAGACTGCAGTTCCAGCGTTTCTTCCGGCGTCTGCACGCCCGGTTCCATGCGGATGGTGTAGCCGATGTGCGAAGCCAGCTTCTGGTTCAGCGCCACCAGGAAGTTGGCACTGCCCACCTTCTCGCGCGGAACACTGTCCAGGAATTTCTTGAACAGCGGCGACAGCGGCAGCTTCTGCCGGTACGGCATCAGTTCGTTCTGCAGGTCCTTGGCGTACTCGAAGGGGAATTGCTCGGCATACGGCTCAAGGAAGAAATCGAAAGGATTGATGACCGACATCTCGGCCACCAGATCGACTTCGATCTTGAATTCAGTGGTCTTCTCCGGGAACACCAGGCGTGCCAGGTAGTTTGATTCCGGGTCCTGCTGCCAGTTGATGAAATGCGGCTCGGGCAAAACCCGCAGCGAATAGCTCAGGATGCGCGTACGACTATGCGGAGCGGGACGCAAGCGGATGACTTGCGGTCCCAGGTTGATGGCACGGTCGTACTTGTAAGAGGTGACATGGTTCAGGGCCACGTGGATCGACATGGAATTCCTTTACGACAAGCAATGGTTCAAGCACAGGGCTTGGTTGTTGGCGACATGCAGTGACAGACGCAGAGCCCCGTCATGCATACCTTGTTTTTCTTACCGCCTGATTACTTTTCTGAAGACATCCTGAAGGCGACCTCGCTGTGAGTGTAAGTGAGACTGTAAGTGCCCGGCCTGCGACAACCTGGATTTCTGATCCGGAAAACCAGGTCTTCAACAAGACGGGACAGGCGCCGAAGGCTCACCTGTGATGCATATTAATGAAATCCCGCAGACGCGGATAGATTTCGTTTTCCCAGCGCCGGCCATTGAAGACGCCGTAATGCCCGACCGCCGTCTGAACATGGTGCATGCGCATATAGGGCCGGATGTTGCTGCACATTTCCTGTGCGGCCACGGTCTGGCCGACGGCGCAGATGTCGTCCTTCTCGCCTTCGATGGTGAACAGCGCGGTGCGGCGAATGGCACGTGGCTCCACCACACGCTCGCGATAGGTCAGCTTGCCCAGCGGCAGCGCATGTTCCTGGAAGACCGTGCGCACCGTTTCCAGGTAGAACTCGGCCGGCAGGTCGGACATGGCGAAGTACTCTTCGTAGAAATCCTTGATCTGCGCCGCCTGCGCCTCCTCGCCCTCGACCAGATGATGGTAGAGCTTGCGGAAGGCGTCGACGTGGCGGTTCAGGTTCATGTTCATGAACGCACCCAGCTGCACGAAGCCCGGATAGACGCGCCGCCCCGCACCCGCATGGCGTGCCGGCACGGTGCTGATCATGTTCTTCTCGAACCAGGCGATGGGCTTGCTCTTGGCCAGCGCATTGACGGCGGTCGGATTGACCCGGGTATCCAGCGGCCCCGCCATCAGGGTCATGGTGCGCGGCTGGGCCGGATGGTTTTCCTCGGCCATGACCGCTGCCGCAGTCAATGCCGCCACCGTGGGCTGGCACACCGCCAGGAGGTGGGCGCCCGGCCCCAGCTCGGTGAGGAACTGGATCACATGGGAAACGTATTCATCCAGGCCGAAAGGACCATGCTCCAGGGCGATGTCGCGTGCATTGCGCCAGTCGGTGATGTAGACGTCGTGGTCGCGCAGCAAGGTCTTGACGGTCCCGCGCAGCAGCGTGGCGAAGTGGCCCGACATGGGCGCCACCACTAGCACCTTGGGTTGATGGGCCGAAGTTTCCTTGCGGAAATGCAGCAGGCCACAGAAGGGCGTACCGGCGACTTCTTCCTCGTGCACCGCAATTGTGCGTCCACCGTCGACCACCTCGCCGATGGCGAAGGGTGGGCGGGCATGGGTCAGCTGCGTGCGCGCAAAGACCTCGCAGGCCGACGCCATCTTGCGCAGATAGGGCTGGGCCGGCACGCCGGGCCAGGTCATGCCCAGCATGGGCGCCATCATGCGGGCACAGGCCCGCAGTGGATCGGTGGCGTCGGCGTAGTTCTGGTAGAGCTGATAGGTATTGATCATGAAAACGCCGCCCTCGGGAGTGTCTCTTCTTGGTTTCCTTGACTGCCGCTCGCTGACCACGGGATGCAATTGTCGTGCCATTGCCGTGCCATCGATGGGCCGCAAACGCCGCCGTCCACCGCTTTTCCAGGCCCTGCACCGGCATTGATGGCCGCACGGAAACCCCGCGGTCGGGCAGGCGGGCATTTCCCGCGAGCTGGCACAAGCTTTGCAAGCAATCCCCTCGCATGCCGGTGACCGGCCTGTGCCTTTCCTGACGCGCAGACAGGAAGGGCTGATCAAGATGATGAAGATGACACCGCCGCTCACGCGGCAGCGTGCCCAAAGTCAACCTGCACAAAACAGAAAAAGGACTGACATGCCTAAGACGACTTTGCGCATCACCAGCAAGAACTACTCCTCGTGGTCCCTGCGCGGCTGGCTCATGGCCAGGTTCGCAGGGCTCTCCTTCGAGGAAGACATCGTGCCGCCGGACGACCCGTCGGCACGGGCAGAGATCCTGCTCCTGTCTTCCTCCATCCTGGTACCCAGCCTCCACCATGGCGATGTACTGGTATGGGATACGCTGGCCATTGCCGAATATCTCAACGAAATCCGCCCCGGCGCCAAGCTGCTGCCCTCCGACCTGGCCGCCCGCGCCCATTGCCGCTCGGTCTGCGGCGAAATGCATTCCGGCTTCTCGGCCCTGCGCGCAGCGCTGCCGATGAATCTGAAGGGACACTTCCCCAACTTCAAGGTGTGGTCGCGCGCGGAAGCCGACATCGTGCGCATCACCACCATCTGGAAGGAATGCCTGGCCAAGTACGGCGGGCCTTTCCTGTTCGGCGAACAACGCACCATGGCCGATGCCATGTATGCCCCGGTGGTCACGCGCTTCATGACCTATGACGTCAAACTCGATCCCGTCTGCACCGCCTATGCCAAGCGCATCATGGCCATGCCGGAGATGCAGGAATGGATCACCGCCGCCAAGAAGGAGCCGGAGGATATCGACGAGCTCGACGTGGAATTCTAGGGCGCCGCATTGAAGAGGATCGCGCCCGTTTTTTGTCGCAGGCCCATTGCGGGAGACCGCAGAAAGGATGGATGTGATGAATACCGTAGCTGATGCAAGCGTACTGGCGCAAAACACCTTCTCGCATGTGAGCGAGGGCGACACGCCCTATGAAACGGGCGGACTGCGCGACTTCTTCCTCTACCGCGACCTGGGTATCGCCGCAGCCACCGGCGGCCAGGTGGTAGCGCAGCTGGTCAAGGCCAACATGGCGCCCGAGACCGGCACCGGATGGCATCGGCACGAGGCCAACTTCCACATCGTCATCATGCTCAAGGGCTGGGCGCGCTTCATGTACGACACCGAGGTCACGCTGGTCAAGGCCGGCGACTGCGTGCACCAGCGACCGGGCATCGTGCACTTCCTGTTCGACTATTCACCGGACATGGAGTACCTGGAAATCGTCAGTCCGGCCGACTTCAAGACCATCGACATGCCGGCGCCCTGCGAGGTACCCGCACCCACTCCATGGAACAACTGAAGCCAATGCGGGTCTGCAGGACATGGCTGCAGGCCCGCGCATGAGAGGAGCAAAAGCGTGCAATTTTCCACTGTCAAAAATTTCAGGGCTCTGTTAGTCTTTCTTCGTGCACGCCCCCTCTGGCGTGCCGCTGCAGTCCCCTAGGGTCATTGCTTCACGCTGCAATCCCGCTGGTGTTTTGCCGTACCCACCGCCTCTGTTTTCGTTACAACCTACTTAGAAAGATTCCCGCTCCCCACGGGAACGCGAAGCAAACCTATGGCACATTTTTTTGATGAGATGTATTCAGGAGGCTCCGGCAGCGAAGATCGTGAAGTGCGTCAGCACTATGCAGAATTCGCCAGCTGGCTTTCCGCGCAATCGCCGGAAATCATCGCCCGCAAACGTGCCGAATCCGACCTGATCTTCCGCCGCGTCGGTATTACCTTCGCCGTCTATGGAAACGATGCCGGCACCGAACGCCTGATCCCCTTCGACATCATCCCGCGCATCATCCACAAGGCTGAATGGGCCAAGCTGGAAGCCGGGCTGGTTCAGCGCGTCAAGGCGCTCAACATGTTCATCCACGACATCTACCACGAGCAGAAGATCGTCAAGGCCGGCATCATCCCGCCCGAGCAGATCTTCCAGAACGCCCAGTACCGGCGCGAGATGCAGGATGTGAACGTGGTCAACGACATCTACGCACACATCGCCGGGGTCGACATCGTGCGCGCCGGCGAGGGTGAGTTCTACGTGCTGGAAGACAATCTGCGCGTGCCTTCCGGCGTGTCCTACATGCTGGAAAACCGCAAGATGATGATGCGGCTCTTCCCCGATCTCTTCAAGCGCCACAAGATCGCGCCGGTCGATCACTATCCCGACCTGCTGCTGGACAATCTGCGCTCGGTGGCCCCTGCCGGCGTGACCGATCCGACGGTGGTGGTGATGACCCCGGGCATGTACAACTCGGCCTACTTCGAGCATGCCTTCCTGGCCCAGCAGATGGGCGTGGAACTGGTCGAAGGCCAGGACCTGTTCGTCAAGGACAACGTGGTCTACATGCGCACCACGCGCGGCCCCAAGCGGGTCGACGTGATCTACCGCCGCATCGACGACGACTTCCTCGATCCGCTGGCCTTCCGTCCCGATTCGGCGCTGGGCGTACCGGGACTGCTGCAGGCCTATCGCGCCGGCAAGGTCACATTGACCAATGCCATCGGTACCGGCGTGGCCGACGACAAGTCGATCTATCCCTACGTGCCGGACATGGTGCGTTTCTACCTTTCCGAAGAACCCATCCTCAACAACGTGCCGACCTACCAGTGCCGCAAGAAGGAGGACCTCTCCTACACGCTGGCCAACCTGGAAAAGCTGGTGGTCAAGGAAGTCCACGGCGCCGGCGGCTACGGCATGCTGGTCGGCCCGGCCTCGACCAGGCAGGAGATCGAGGACTTCCGCGCCCGCATCATCGCCAAGCCTGACGGCTACATCGCCCAGCCCACGCTGGCCCTCTCCGTCTGCCCGACCTATGTGGAGTCCGGCATCGCGCCGCGCCACCTGGACCTGCGCCCGTTCGTGCTGTCGGGCAAGCAGATCACGATGGTCAAGGGCGGCTTGACGCGCGTGGCCTTGAAGGAAGGCTCGCTGGTGGTGAACTCGTCGCAGGGCGGCGGCACCAAGGACACCTGGATTCTGGAGAAATAACGATGTTGAGCCGCACCGCCGATCACCTCTTCTGGATGGCCCGCTACACCGAGCGCGCCGAGAACACCGCCCGCATGCTCGATGTGCATGTACAGACCGCGCTGCTGCCGCAATCGACCGACGACGCCGAGCAGGGCTGGCGCGCCGTGCTGGGCATCTCGGAACTGCTCTACGGCTACAACCAGAAATACGACAAGCTCACGCAGAAGGACGTCATCGACTTCATGGTGCGCGATCCCAACAACCCGTCGTCGATCGCCTCCTGCCTGCGCCAGGCCCGCGAGAATGCGCGTGCCGTGCGCGGCGCGCTGACCACGGAAGCCTGGGAAATCCAGAACGCCACCTGGATCAAGATGCAGTCCTACCTGCAGACCAATGCGCTGGAGCAGAACCCCAGCGATTTCTTCGAGTGGGTCAAGCATCGCTCGCACCTTTCACGGGGCGTGACCATCGGCACCATGCTGGAGGATGAGGCCTTCCACTTCATCCGCCTGGGGACCTTCCTGGAACGTGCCGACAACACCGCGCGCATCATCGACGTCAAGTTCCACGGCGCCAAGGAAGCGCAGTCGCAGAAGCAGAACGGCCAATCGCAATCCCAATCGCAGTCCCAATCACAGAGCCAGGCCGCACGCGACGAAGCCGGGCAACTGGACTTCTACTACTGGGCCGCGATCCTGCGTTCGGTGTCCGGCTTCGAGATCTACCGCAAGGTCTATCGCGACGTCATCACCCCCGAGCGCGTGGCCGAACTGCTGATCCTGCGCGCCGACATGCCGCGCTCGCTGCTGGCCTGCATGGGCAATGTGATCTCCAACCTGCACCATGTGCGCAACGATGTCTCGGCCGACACCGAGCGCTTCGCCGGCAAGCTCCATGCCGACCTGAAGTTCGCCCGCATCGAGGAAATCCTGGAAGCCGGTCTGCACGACACGCTGACCGAATTCCTGGAACGCATCTTCGAGCTGGGCAATCGCATCAGCCGCGATTTTCTTGTTCCTTTGGCAGCGTAAGTGGCCCCGGCTGTGCTCTGCAGCATGAGAAAGGAGCACAGCCGCTGTCATCTTTTCCGGAAACAGGCCGTTACTGTAGGTACGTCACGACAGATGCCCCCGGTGCGCAAGCTCTGGCGCCGGGCCTTACGGTAAAATCCGGCTTTACGTTTCCAAGTACCAAGATTCCATCATGACCTACTGCGTAGCCATGCGCCTCAACAGCGGCCTGGTGTTCCTGTCCGATTCTCGTACCAATGCGGGTGTCGATCATATCGGCACCTTCCGCAAGATGAGTGTTTACGAGAATCCGGGCGACCGCGTCATGGTCTTGATGACCGCCGGCAACCTGTCGATTTCGCAATCCATCCGCCAGATGCTGACCGAGCGCACCAATGCCGAGGGCCGCAGTATCTGGACCGCGACCTCCATGTACGAAGCAGCCCAGATCCTGGGCGACGCCATCCGCGCCGTACATGACCGCGAAGCGGCCGAGCTCAACAAGTTCGGCATCGACTTCAACGTCAGCATCATCTTCGGCGGCCAGATCCGCGGCGAGCGCTGCCGCCTGTTCCAGATGTACTCGGCCGGCAACTTCATCGAGTCGCACGACGAGAACACCTATTTCCAGATCGGTGAATCCAAGTACGGCAAGCCCATCATCGATCGCGTGGTGACTCCGCAGACCTCGCTGGACGAAGCCGCCAAGTGTGCGTTGATCTCCATGGATTCCACGCTGAAGTCCAACATCTCGGTGGGCCTGCCGCTGGATCTGCTGGTCTATGAGAGCGAAGACCTGGCCGTGACCCGTTTCGTCACCATCGACGAGCAGAACCAGTATTTCCAGATGATCCGCCGCAGCTGGGGTTCGCAGTTGCGACGCGTCTTCGAGGCCATCGACGACCCGGTCTGGGATGCCCTGCCGGAAGACACGCTCAATGTGCTCTCGACCGCCTCCGACATCAGCGAACCGGTGCGCGTGCCGCCGCCCAATGGCATGGCCCGCGGCGTACAGACGGGGCCGCGACAGATCCTGGCAGAGCAGGATGGGGATGTGGGACAGGCGGGCTGAGGGTACGCCCCCCGAATTTCCTTGAAGAAACTTGTTCTCGTGTTTCTTGAAACACGACGAACACTCGACTATTGCCGGATTGCCAACTACCGTTCGTCCTGAGTAGCGGCGTTGCCGCGTATCGAAGGCGCGCCCCGGATTGTCGCAACAGGCTGCCGTATATTGGCCGGAGCGCCTTCGATACGGCCCTGTGGGCCTACTCAGTCCGAACGGGTGAAGTTGTTTCAAGGGCGAGCCTAGTTCGGGCTTCTCGCGGATCACCTCTACTGCCTGGAATGGCCGACATAGAAAAGGCTGCATTCAATTCAATGAATGCAGCCTTTTGTCTTTATAAATCGTTAAAACGATTTATATCGCTGATTGATTACATCGGTCAGCGATCACACCATTCAACGCACGATGGTCTGCGCTTCACCCTCGGCGCGGGCGCGGATGGTACCGATGCGGTAGACGGTCTCGCCCGCAGCCTTCAGGTGGGCTTCGGCGGCATCCGCGTTTTCCTTGGAGACGATCACGGTCATGCCGATGCCGCAGTTGAAGACGCGGTGCATTTCTGCATCGGCCACGCCACCATGCTGCTGCAGCCAGGTGAACAGCGGCGGCATGGTCCAGGACTTGGCATCCAGTTCGGCGGTCAGGTGGTCCTGCAGTACGCGCGGGATGTTCTCGACCAGGCCGCCACCGGTGATGTGGACCATGCCCTTGACTTCCAGCTTTTCCATCAGCGACAGCAGCGGCTTGACGTAGATGCGGGTCGGGGCCATCAGCACGTCGGCCAGCTTGCGGCCGTGGAAGTCGGCTTCCAGGTCCGGCTTGGCCACGTCCAGGATCTTGCGCACCAGCGAGTAGCCGTTGGAGTGCGCGCCCGAGGAAGCCAGGCCCAGCACCACGTCGCCCGGAGCGATCTTGGTGCCGTCGATGATCTTGGATTTTTCCACCGCGCCGACGGCAAAGCCGGCCAGGTCGTATTCACCGTCCGGGTACATGCTGGGCATTTCGGCAGTTTCACCACCGATCAGGGCGCAACCGGCCTGTTCGCAGCCAGCGGCGATACCCTTGATCACATCGGTGGCCGAAGGCACGTCCAGCTTGCCGCAGGCAAAGTAATCCAGGAAGAACAGCGGCTCGGCGCCCTGTACCAGGATGTCGTTGACGCTCATGGCCACCAGGTCGATACCGACCGTATCGTGACGATTCAGGTGGAAGGCCAGCTTCAGCTTGGTACCCACGCCGTCGGTCCCGGACACCAGCACCGGCTCCTTGAACTTCTTGCTGATCTCGAACAGGGCGCCGAAACCGCCAATGCCGCCCAGCACGCCTTCGCGGGTAGTGCGCTTGGCGAAAGGCTTGATCGCTTCGACCAGGGCGTCACCGGCATCGATATCGACGCCAGCGTCACGGTAGGAGAGGGAGACATTGGAAGGTGAAGTCATGATGAAATATTGCCAGTGAAGACGGTAAAATAGGGGATTCAGGGTGGAGAATGCCCTGCCAAAGCGTGATTTTAACAAAACCGACACTCCCGAACTCCGAATCCATGCCTTTTTCTTTGTCCGAAGAGCAAAAACAAAACCTGGCGTGGCTGATTGTCGGCATTTTGCTATTGTCCCTGCTGGTGGCGCTGGGGCCGATGCTGTCCCCTTTCGTCGCTGCCGGCATCCTCGGCTATGCACTCAACCCGGGCGTGGACTGGATCGCCAGCCGCCGGCTGGGCCCGGTGCGGGTGCCGCGCTTCGTGGGCGTGACCATCATGGTGTTGCTGCTGATCCTGGCCGGCCTGGCGCTGGTGCTGATCGTGGTGCCGCTGGTGCTGCGCCAGATCCCGTTGCTGCAGGCCCAGGTGCCGCCGCTGCTGGACAAGCTGAACGCCTTCCTCTCGCCGCGGCTGCACCAGCTGGGCATCGACGTGCGCCTGGACATGGCCGGCATCAAGGCCCTGCTCACGCAGCAGATCAGCACCAGCGGCGACGAGCTGTGGAGTTCGGTGCTGGCCTCGGCCCGGGTGGGCGGCACGGCGTTGCTGGCGTGGCTGGCCAACCTGCTGTTCGTGCCGATGGTGTTGTTCTACCTGTTGCAGGACTGGCATCCCTTCCTCAAGCGGGTGCAGATCATGATTCCACGCCGCTGGGCCGGTCGCGTCAATACCATGGCGGCCGAGGTCGATGGCCTGCTGGGACAGTATCTGCGCGGACAATTGCTGGTGATGCTGGTGCTGGCAGTCTATTATTCGGTTGCGCTCACGGTGGCAGGCTTCGACAGCGCGCTGCCGGTGGGCGTGTTGACCGGCTTGCTGGTATTCATCCCCTACGTCGGTTTCGGCCTGGGGCTGGTGCTGGCGATCCTGGCGGCGATCCTGCAGTTCGATGGTGCCATCGGCCTGCTGTGGGTGGCCCTGATTTATGGCGTGGGACAGGTGCTGGAAAGCTTCATCCTCACGCCCAAGCTGGTGGGCGAGCGTATCGGCCTGCATCCGCTGGTCGTGATTTTCGCCCTGCTGGCCTTTGGCCAGCTGTTCGGCTTCGTCGGCGTGCTGCTGGCGCTGCCGGCCTCGGCCATTGTCTCGGTGATCGCCATGCATGTGCGGCGCGAGTACCTGGCCAGCAATTTTTACAACCGCTAGATAGAGTGTCCATGTCTTATCACAGCCTCCATGCAGGACCGGGAAGCTGCGCAGTGTCCGGCGCCGCGCGCCGACCTGCATTAACTTGCCGCAGCACAACTGCGGCACCCGTAGCTGATACACGCCGATGAAACAGATTCCGCTCGATTTGAGCGCGGACCAGCCACAAAGCTTCGACAGCTTCGTAACCGGCCGCAACGCAGAACTGCTGGAGCGCTTGAAGCTGCTGGCCTCTGCCGGCGTGGGCAAATCCACCCATACCGGCAGTGCCAGCACCGATCGCTTCATCTATCTCTGGGCCGAAGCCGGGGCCGGCAAGAGCCACCTGCTGCACGCCCTGGCCACCAAGGCCGGCCAGGAAGGCAATCATGCCCGCCTGATCCACGCCGACTCGCCCGAGTCGGCCTTCGAATACAGCCCCCGCACCAGTCATTACCTGCTCGACGACGTGGACCAGTTGTTCGAGGAGCAGCAGATCGCTGCCTTCAACCTGTTCAACCAGATCCGCGAACAGGGCGGCTGCATGGTCTGCAGCGGTACCTTGCCCCCTACCCGCCTGGAGTTGCGCGAAGACCTGCGCACCCGGTTGGGCTGGGGCCTGATCTATCAGGTCCATGATCTCTCGGATGATGAGAAGATCGCCGCCCTGCTGCAGATCACGCTGGACCGCGGCCTGGAAATCCCCCCGGCCGTGATGATGTACATGCTCACCCACTACCGGCGCGACATGCCTTCGCTGTCGCGCATGCTCGACGCGCTGGACCGCTACTCGCTGGCCACCAAGCGCGCCATCACCCTCCCCTTGCTACGCGAACTGTTACAACAGGAATCCGGAGAACAATGAACCTCGCCCTTTTCGATCTCGACCATACCCTGCTGCCGCTCGACTCCGACCACGAGTGGGGCGAATTCATGGCGCGCATCGGCGCCGTGGATGCCGACAGCTTCCGGAAAGCCAATGACGAATGGTTCGCCCATTACCAGAACGGCACGCTGGACCCGGTGGCCTACCTGGAGTTCGCGCTGGGCAACCTGTCGCGCATCCCGCGCCAGCAACTCGACGAGATGCACCAGCAGTTCATGGAAGAAGTGGTCAAGCCGGCCATCCTGCCGCAAGCCGTGGCCCTGGTGAAGAAGCACCTGGACGCCGGCGACCTGGTGGCCATCGTCACCGCCACCAACCATTTCGTGACCAAGCCCATCGCCTCGCATTTCGGCGTGGAGCACCTCATCGCCGCCCTGCCGGAGCTGGACGCCCTGGGCAACCTCACCGGCAAGCTGCGCGGCACGCCGACCTTCGGCCCGGGCAAGATCGTCCATACCGAAGCCTGGCTGGACCAATTGGGCCACACCCTGGACAAGTTCGAGCGCAGCTATTTCTATAGCGATTCGCAGAACGACATCCCCCTGCTGGAACGCGTCACCGACCCCATCGCCACCAACCCCAACGACAAGCTGCTGGCGCATGCACAGTCCCGTGGCTGGCCGGTACTGAACCTCTTCGCCGACGGCCACGTGCAATGATCAAGAAACTGATTCGCTCCATCCTGGGCCGCGGCAAGGCTGCTGCAGCCGCAGAGAGCGCCGAACCGGTCAAAAAATCGCGGGCCAAGGCCGGCACTGCAGGCGGCAAGATCGAACCCGACGTGCTCGGCCCCAAGCAGCATGGTATCGACCCAGCGCTGGTCTCGCCCAATGCGGTGCGCGTGACGCAGACCCTGCAGGATGCCGGCTACAAGGCCTTCATCGTCGGCGGTGCAGTGCGCGACCTGCTGCTGGGCATCAAGCCCAAGGACTTCGACGTCGCCACCAACGCCACCCCGGAACAGGTCAAGCAACTGTTCCGGCGCGCCTTCATCATCGGCCGCCGTTTTCAGATCGTCCATGTCATGTTCGGTCAGGAACTGATCGAGGTCACCACCTTCCGTGGCGCCTCGGCCGAAGCTGCGCCCAAGGATGAACATGGCCGCGTGCTGCGCGACAACACCTTCGGCGAACAACATGAAGACGCAACCCGACGCGACTTCACCATCAACGCCATGTACTACGATCCGGCCAGCCAGACGGTGCTGGATTATCACGGTGGCATCGCCGACATCCGCGACAAGAAGCTGCGCATCATCGGCGAGCCGGAAGCGCGCTATCGCGAAGACCCGGTGCGCATGCTGCGCGTGGTGCGCTTCGCGGCCAAGCTCAAGTTCAGCATCGACCCGGCCAGCAGCGCCCCCATCCGCGTGATGGCACCGCTGATCGACAACGTGCCGGCCGCGCGCGTGTTCGACGAAATGCTGAAGCTGCTGATGAGCGGCCATGCCCTGGCCTGCCTGCAGCAATTGCGCAAGGAAGGCCTGCACCATGGCCTGCTGCCGCTGCTGGATGTGGTGCTGGAACAGCCCCTGGGCGAAAAATTCGTCAGCCTGGCGCTGGCCAATACCGACGCCCGCGTCAAGGAAGGCAAGGGCGTCTCTCCGGGCTTCCTGTTCGCCTCGCTGCTATGGCATCAGGTACTGGAGAAATGGCGCGCCTACCAGGCTGCCGGCGAATACCCGATTCCTGCACTGCACCTGGCCGCTGACGATGTGCTGGATGCCCAGACCGAAAAACTGGCCCTGCAGCGCAAGATCGCCTCGGACATGCGTGACATCTGGGCCATGCAGCCACGCTTCGAGCGCCGTGTCGGCAAGGCTCCCTACAAGCTGCTGGAACACCTGCGCCTGCGCGCCGGTTTCGACTTCCTGCTGCTGCGCTGCCAATCCGGTGAACTCGATGCCGAACTGGGCGAATGGTGGGAAGCCTTCATCGCCGGCAACGCTGCGGAACGCGAAGAACTGATCGCCCGCAAGCCGGCCGATACTGCCAGCGGCAGTGCCGGCGCCGGCCCCAAGAAGCGCAAACGCCGCGGTGGCCGCAGCCGCAGCAAGTCCGTCGGCGACAGCGGCGGCAATGATGGCGGTGACGAACAGCAGGCCGCGCCGGCAGAAGTGGCCGACGCGCCAGCCAGGAAGCCTGCCGCGACGCCCGCCGAGGCAGTTGGCGAAGCAGGCAGTGAAGGCGGCAGCGCCGAAGCGCCCAAGCGCCGTCGTCGCCGCAGCCGCACCAGCACCGGCGGCGCAGGCCCCGATGCAGCACCCACCGGCGACGACCAGTAAGCAGGCATGAACCGGCCCGAGACCCTGGCCTGGATCGGCATTGGCGGCAATCTGGGCGACGCCCGGGCCACGGTCGAGCAGGCCATCGCGCGGCTCACAGGATTGCCGCAGTCACGCCTAATGCACAGCTCCTCGCTGTATCGCACCGCCCCCATCGACTCCAGCGGCGACGACTATGTCAATGCCGTGGTGCTGGTCAGCACGACCCTGCCCGCACTGGAGCTGCTGCACGCCTTGCAGGCGATCGAACTGCAGCACGGGCGCGAGCGGCCCTATCGCAACGCGCCGCGCACGCTCGATCTGGATGTACTGATGTATGGAAATGCCAGCATCGCCAGCGCGGAACTGACCGTTCCCCATCCGCGTATGGCACAGCGCGCCTTCGTCCTGGCGCCGATGCTGGAAATCGATGAAAAGGTGGAAATTCCCGGACTGGGACCGGCCCGCCCGTTTCTGGATGCCATCACGGATCAGCCGGTCAGCAGGCTGTGACCCCTCCCCTGCGGCCTTGTCCGTCGCCTACGCGACCCCACCCGTAGCCGCCCCGCGTCCCAGCGGTCGCAACTCGTGCAGGCGGCGGTGATGTCCCTTCAGCCACAGCGACAACTCATTGGCCGGCATGGGCTTGCCGATCAGGTAGCCCTGCCCCAGGCTGCAACCGAAATCCTGCAGCAGGCGCCAGTCTTCCATGGTCTCCACACCTTCGGCGACGGTCACCAGTTCCAGGCGCTGCGCCATGTCCAGCGCGGATTGCAGGATCACGCGCAAGTTCTTGCGTTCATGCGCACCATGCACGAAGGAACGGTCGATCTTCAGTTCCGTGAAAGGGATGCGGGCCAGTTGCTGCATCGATGAGAAGCCGGTGCCGTAATCGTCAATCGACAGGCCGAAGCCCTTGAGCCGCAAACGCGCCAGCATGCCCAGGGAATTTCCCTTGTGCGCGACCACCGAGCTTTCGGTGATTTCCAGCACTACGTTCTCGGCCGGCAAGGCATGCTTGTCCACCAGTTCCAGGATGCGGTGCAGGAAGTCGGGTTGCTCCAGCGACAGCGGCGACAGGTTCACCGCCACCTTGATCGCCAGCCCCCGGCTATGCCACACCGCCGCCTGCGCCATGGCCTGGTCCATCATGCTGATGGTCAGGTCGTGGATCAGGCCGCACTGCTCGGCCAGGGGAATGAAACGGTCCGGTGGCACCATGCCGCGTTCCGGATGAATCCAGCGCGCCAGTGCCTCGACGCCCTTGAGGATGCCCGTCTGCACATCCACCTTGGGCTGGAAGTAAGGCAGCACCTGCCCACCCTCGAGTGCCACGCCCAGGTCGGTTTCGCACATCGAGGGCAAGGGATCGTCATGCGCATGCGCATCGCCGCCATGACGCCGGAAGCCTTGCAGCGCGGCGCGCAACTGGCCGAGATTGAGTGGTTTCTGCAGGACGCCGATCAGGTTCATGCCCAGCGCATGGATCATGGTTTCCACCGACAGCAGCAAGGAAGTCTCGCGACTGGAGGCCACGATCAGCGGAATATCGATGCCCTTCTGCTGCAATTGCTGGATCAGTTCTATGCCATCCATGCCCGGCATTTCCAGATCGATCACCACCAGCCCGGGAGGCAGCTTGAGCAGCGCCAGCAGATCCAGCGCTTCGTTGCCGTTACCGGCCTCGTAGATCAGATCGACGCCCAGCTCCTGCAGCAGCGACACGCTATGGCCGCGCTGCAGGGCGCTGTCGTCGACGACCAGCGCGGATTCGATCAGCTCATTGAGATTCTCTAGAGGCATATTTTTCGATCACGGCAGAGATATTGTCGAGCGGGAGGACATCACCGACGCCCCCCATGTGTATCGCTTCTTTCGGCATGCCGAAGACCACACTGCTGGCCTCGTCCTGAGCGTAGGTCGCGGCGCCGCAATCGGCCATCTCCCGCATTCCCCGCGCTCCGTCGTCCCCCATGCCTGTCATGATGATGCCTACTGCATTGCTGCCGGCGGCCTTCGCCAGCGAGCGGAACAGCACGTCCACCGATGGCTTGTGCCGGCTCACCAGCGGCCCTTCCAATGTTTCCACATAGTACTGCAGGCCATCGCGCCGCACGACCAGATGCTTGCCGCCCGGCGCGATCAATACGCGTCCGGGCAGGATCACGTCGAGATGCTCGGCTTCCTTGACCTCGGCTCCCGAGAGACGATGCAACCGCTCGGCGAAGCTGCGCGTGAAACGCTGCGGCATGTGCTGCACCACCACGATGCCGGGACAACGCTGGTCCAGTCGGCCCAGCACCCTCTCCAACGCCTGCGGTCCGCCGGTGGAAGCACCGATGGCGACGATGCGCGCCGTCGGTGGACGGTAGCCGTCTTCCGGCCCTGGCGGGTTCAGTACGGCATCGGCGGTGTAGCGCTGCAAGCCCGAGGTCCAACCCGCATCATGCAGTATTTCGCGCGATGCTGCTTTGACCGGGCGCAGCCTGGACAGCTGCGGCACGGACCGTGTCGGCGCCGGGGTGGCTACGCCGCCATTGCGGCTACCGGGTCCGGCCTGCATCGCGGTGCGGATGGCGCTGGCCAGTTCGACCACGGCCTCCTGCAGGAACTCGCGCACACCCAGTTGCGGCCTGGCAATGACGCTCACCGCGCCGGCCGCCAGTGCTTCGGCCGCGACGTGGCTGCTGTCGCCGGCCCGCGCGCTGCACATGATGACCGGCGTGGGTCGGGTGGCCATGATCTGGCGCAGGAAGGTGATGCCATCCATGCGCGGCATTTCGATATCCAGCAGGATCACGTCCGGCCACTCCTGATGCATCTTGCGCAAGGCAAACACCGGATCGGGCGCCGTGCCGATCACACGGATGTCGGCAGTCTGCGCCAGCAGTTGTTGCATCAACTGCCGTACCACCGAAGAGTCATCGATGACCATGACCCGGATTGCCGGCGGCGCATTCATTGCGGCCTGCGGTAGATGGAGGGTGAATGCATCAGCAGGTCCAGCTCCATGCCGTGCAGGGATTCCGAATGCCCGACCACCAGATAACCGCCTGGGCGCAAGCGCGCAATCACGTCGCGCAATACCTTGAGCTTGGTCTCGCAATCGAAATAGATGATCACGTTGCGCAGGAAGATCAGGTCATACATGCCATCGTCATGGGCATGCAGTGCGGTCAGGTTGCGCTGGGCAAACTCGACCTTGGTGCGCAGGTCGGCCTGCACCAGGAACTGGCCCTCGTATTCCCCGGTGCCGAGCAGGCAATAGCGGCGCAGGTAAGGGCGCGGAATGTTCTGGCCGCGGGCCATCGGATACAGGGCGCGACGGGCGAAACGCAGCACCCGCGTGCTGATGTCGGAGCCGAATACCGACCACGATGCCGGGGGACGGTGATGGTCCAGCAGCATGGCCAGGGTATAGGCCTCTTCCCCGGTGGAACTGGCGGCGCTCCAGATGCGCAGGGTCTTGCGTTCGCTCCACAGCGGCAACAGTTCGTCGGCCAGGAAATCGAAATGACCCTGCTCGCGGAAGAAGTAGGTCTCGTTGGTGGTGATGAGGTCGATGGCGCGCTGCCGCTCCTGGCCACCCTGCTCACTGCTGATGAGGGCATAGTACTGGCCCAGCTCGCGCAGGCCCAGCTCGTGCACGCGGTTGCTCAGGCGGCTTTGCAGCAGGGCCTTCTTCGATAGCGGCAGGTGCAGGCCGATATGCTTCTTGAACAACTGCTGGAACAGCTGCATGTCGTGATCGCTGACCTCGTCGTCCAGTTGCAGACCCAGGCCTGTGCTGCCGCCCAGGTGGGGGTGGGTGATGCCGCCGGAACCGCCGATGCTGGCCATGGCCGCTACTCCCGCGTGGCCTGGACCGACAGCACCGGCACGCCGCCCAGGGCGTCGTCGGCGCTCATGCCCAGCAGGCTGGCCAGCTCATCGACCGACAACACGCGCTGCACGTCCAGCACCACCACGAAACGCTCGCTGACGTTGATCATGCCTTCGATGAAATCGGCCCGGATGCCGGCGCCAAAGGAGGGCCGTGGTTCGATGTGGTCCACGCCGATGCTCAGCACTGCGCTGACCGCGTCGACCATCACGCCCAGCAGCAGCATCTGCTCGTCCTGCACCAGTTCCATGATGATGATGCAGGTGCGCTTGGCTTCGACGGTGGGCGGGCGACCGAAACGCACCGACAGGTCGATCACCGGCACCACCGAGCCGCGCAGGTTGATCACCCCGCGCAGGAATTCGGGCATCAACGGCACTTCGGTCAGACCACCGAATTCGATGATCTCGCGGATGTTGACGATGGGCATGGCAAAGCATTCCGCACCGACCAGGAAGGTCAGGAACTGGCGGGTCTCGATGACTTCTTCCTGTTGCCGCTTGCGGGCCGATTCGCCGTTCAACGATACGCTGGGCATGGCCTGCTCTCCTGGCTGTGCCGGCGGGGGCCGGATCGGTCTACTGCGCGCCGTATGGGCGCTGACGTGAGGGTGGATGCAATCTTGCTCATGGCTTGCGACCTCAGAAACGCTTGAAGGCGGACTCGTCCACGCCGGGCTCGTTCTCGTCCACATCCAGCATGGACAGCCGGCGCACCCGCTCGTGCTTCACACCAGGGGTGCGGGGTTCGCCGGGCTTGTCGCCACGCGGTGGCATCTTCTGCATCTCGCCCACGCGGAAGAAGCGCATCAGGTCCTGCAGATGGATGGCCTGGGCACTCATCTCTTCCGAGGTGGCCGACAGTTCTTCCGAGGCCGAGGCCGTCATCTGGGTGGTTTGCGCCATCTGGTGCACGGCGTTGTTGATCTGTTCCAGACCGGTGGATTGCTCGGCCGAGGCCGCAG
The DNA here is from genome assembly GCF_022627865.1 of Herbaspirillum sp. C7C2. Taxonomy (NCBI): domain Bacteria; kingdom Pseudomonadati; phylum Pseudomonadota; class Betaproteobacteria; order Burkholderiales; family Oxalobacteraceae; genus Herbaspirillum; species Herbaspirillum sp. C7C2. The sequence goes on along the minus strand of NZ_JABXGI010000001.1, from coordinate 312,061 downwards.
CGATCTCCTGCACCAGGTCGGCAGTCTTGCGGATCGATGGCACCATCTGGTTGAGCAGGCCGCCGGCCTTTTCGGCCAAGCCCACGCTGTTCTCGGCCACGGCAATGATTTCCTGGGCGGCGGTCTGCGAACGCTCGGCCAGCTTGCGCACTTCGGCGGCGACCACGGCAAAGCCCTTGCCATGCTCGCCGGCACGTGCCGCTTCGATGGCCGCATTCAACGCCAGCAGGTTGGTCTGGTAGGCGATGTCGTCGATGATGCCGATCTTGCTGGCGATCTGCTTCATCGCAGCCACCGTCTCGCGCACCGCTTCGCCACCTTCGGTAGCGGCATTGGCCGAGAGGCTGGCGATGCCATCGGTGGTGCGGGCGTTGTCGGCGTTCTGGGCGATGGTGGCGGTGATCTCTTCCACCGAGGCACTGGTTTCCTCGACGTTGGCAGCCTGTTGCGAAGCATTGTGCGACAGCGCCTGGGAAGACGATGAAATCTGCTCCGATGCCGAGGCCAATGCGCTGGCCGTGCCACTGACATCGCCGATGACGTCAGTCCACTTGGTGACCATCTGTTGCGTGCTGTAGAGCACACTCACCTTGTCGCGCTTGCGCAGCGGCACGGTCACGGTGAGGTCACCCTCGGCCACCCGGCGCAGCACGCTCATGGCATCACGCGGTTCGCCCCCGATCTGGGAACGGATGGTGCGATAGGCAAACCCCAGGCAGGCGAACAGCACCACTACCGAGGCGGTGAGCAGCCAGAAGATCTTCTGTTCCAGTTCCGCGTAGTCGGTACCGGCCTTGACCACCCGGGCCTGGGTCCGCTCATCGACCAGGCGCAGGAAATCGTTGACCGGACTCATCACCTTGCCGAACAGGGTGCGATAGGTCTGGTCGAACACCAGCTCCTGCGCCATGGCCTGGTTGGGCGCGCCCACCACGCTGTACTTGCCTTCGCCATCGTCGAACTCGCCCTTGACGGCGTGGAAGGCGGTGATCTCGATGCGCGAAAGCTGGTCGGCCAGTTTCAGCGCTTCCTGCATCTTAGCCAATTCCTGTTCGGTGAAGCCGGAGCGCTTCATCAGCTCGGACAGCGGCACCGCCTGGGCACCCGCTTCCAGCGGAAGCTTGCGGGCGCTCACCAGGTCCCAGTTGAAGCGGTCATAGTTGGCAGGACGCGGACGCTTGCCGTTACGGATATCGAGGATCATGTAGTAACGATCTTCGTCGTTGGGATCACCCGTGGTCACATAGGCACGCGCGAACTTGGTCATGTCCTCGGTGGTCCGGCGCAGCTCATTGGCCAGCGCAGCCGACGAATAGCGCGACTGGTGGGCATGCTCCAGGGCCGTGTTAGCCTGCCTGAGGGTATCGGTGAGACTGATCACCACCGCCACCAGGATGGACAGCACCACTGCCAGCCAGATGAAGATCTGCTTGATGCTCATTCTGTTGGTCATCGATTCTTGCATGCTCGCGTCCCCTTGTGCTGCACTCGTCATTGCGCGGACGTCACGCCGCGTTCGGCGTAGACCGCCGTATTGCCTTGTTCCTGCTGCTGGGTATGGTGGACCAGGTGCGGGATGTCCAGGATCAGCGCCACCCGGCCGTCACCGAGGATGGTCGATCCCGACAGTCCCTTGACCTTGCCGAACAGCCTGCCCAGCGGCTTGATCACCGCCTGGCATTCGCCGAGCAAACCATCGACCAGCAAACCTGCGCGCAGCTGGCCGTATTGCACAATCACCAGGCTCTTGCGCGCACGGCCCTGCTGGCGCTCAGGCAGGTCGAACAGCTCGCGCAGCGGGACAAAGGGCAAGGGTTCGTCGCGTACCGCCACGATGTGGCTGCCGCTCTGGTGCGGCGGCATGTCGATGCATTCCACCACCATGTCCAGCGGGATCACGAAGACTGCATTGCCCACCACCACCTGGAATCCGGAGATGATGGCCAGCGTCAGCGGCAGGCGGATACGCACCACGGTGCCGCGCCCGCCCTCGGTATCGATGGAGACCTCGCCATGCAAGGCCTCGATATTACGCTTGACCACATCCATGCCGACCCCGCGTCCCGACAATTCGGTCACCTGCCGGGCCGTGGAAAAACCGGGCTCGAAGACGAAGCGATAGATGTCGGCATCGCTGAGGTCTTCTTCGCCGCTGGTCAAGCCCTGTGCCACGGCCTTTTCCAGGATGCGGTCGCGGTCCATGCCGCGTCCGTCATCCATGACTTCGATCAACACGCTGCCCGATTCGTGGGTGGCATTCAGGCGCAGGGTGGCCTTGGGTGGTTTGCCGGCGGCGAGGCGCTCGTTGGCCGGTTCAATACCGTGGTCGATGGCATTGCGCACGATGTGCATCAGCGGATCGGCCAGGCGCTCGACCATGGATTTGTCCAGCTCGGTATCGGAGCCGGTCATGATGAGGTCGATGTCCTTGTCGAGGTCGCGCGCAATGTCGCGCACGATGCGCGGGAAGCGCTGGAACACTTCATTGATCTGCACCATGCGCAAGGTCAGGGCAGCATCGCGGATCTGTTCCATCAGGCCGTCGATGGCCTGGGTCGCTTCCTCGAACTGGCTGTCCTTGCGACGGCGCGCAATCAGGCGGGCACTGGCACCGGCAATCACCAGCTCGCCCACCAGGTCGATCAGCTGATCGAGCTTGGAGACTTCGATCTTGATGAACTTCTGCTCCTGCGCACGACGTTCGTCCAGCAGGCGCGGCCGCTGGCGCGCATCGGGTGCGGCCACCGGGATTACCGACACGGCGGCCTCGTCGACCGTGGCCGCGCCCAGGCAACGCCATTGCGTTTCATTGAACAGTCCGTGGTGGCGCCAGAGACCGACCAGACGCGCCGCATCCTCACGCGCCAGGCGTTGCAGCACGGTGGCGTAGTCAGCCAGCACGCTATGTGGCGACAGGATATCGATGCGACTGTCGTCACGCACGAACTCGAAGACATCCTCCAGCGTCTGGCGGGAAGAGCCCGAGGCAAAACAGATTTCCACGCCCAGGTAGCAGCTTTCGGCATCCATGCTGGCGGCATCGGGGATGCCGCTTTCCACCGGCAGGATGGCGACGATACGGCCGAGCGAGCGCAGATAATGCAGGAAGGACAGGGGGTCGAGGCCATCACGCAGCACGTTCTCGTTGAACTGCAGCGACAGGTGCCAGTAGGGATAGTCGGCCGGAGCCTGGGCAGTGAGTTCATCAATCGCACCCAGGCCCTCCCGCTGGCCCGCCACCGCGTCGCCTGCTGCGGCAGGCTGGCCGGCGCCGGCTGCCTCGGCCGCGTCGCCCGTGCTTGCAGTCAGCGCCACCAGGGCCAGCTCGGCCAGCAGCGCCGTGCGCCGCTCGGCATTGGGTTCCTCGGCTTCCTGGCCGCGTTCGATGGCATCGACCAGTTCACCGATGTAATCGCCACACTGCAGCAACAAGGACATCAGGTGGCCATTCAGAGGCAGACGATCCTGGCGCACCAGGTCCAGCAAGTGCTCCACCTGGTGCGTGAACTGGACGATGCTGTCGAAGGCGAACAGCCCGGCCGATCCCTTGATGGTATGGGCGGCGCGGAAGATGGCGTTGATGCACTCGCGGGTCGGACCTTCCATCTCGATCTGCAGCAATGCGGCTTCCATCGCCACCAGCAGTTCGCGGGCTTCCTGTACCACGGCATCGCGGGCAGAATCCTTTTTCATGCGTGCTCCCCTGCTGGTGGGAGCAGGACCTCGGCAGGACCGAATCGCTCATGCAGCTGCAGCAGGTCCAGCGCCGCCACCACGGCCGGGCTATAGGCGCCAATCTCCAGCTGGCGGTCCTGCTCGGCTAGTTCGCGCCGCAGCAGCAACAGCAACTGGATGCCCGCGGTGTCGATCTCGTCCACTCCGGCCAGGTCCAGCACCACGCGCGGCTGCACCAGCGTCAATGCGTGCAGCAGCTCGGGCTTGCGCTCGGCTGCCTGGAAAATGGTCAGTCCGCCGCTCACGGTGAGCAGCAGGCTGTCCTCTTGCACGGAGTACGTCAGTGGCATGTGGCGGGTCTCGGCTTTCTATCGGTCGCTTGCTGTCGGTCTGGGCTATCGCTCGGCGGTTCGGCGGTTCGGCGTTCAGGGTTGTACCAGCTTGGCCACCGCATCGAGCAGCACCGGTGGCTGGAAGGGCTTGTGCACCCAGGCACGGATACCGGCGGCCTTGCCTTCCTGCTTGCGCGCTTCGCTGCTCTCGGTGGTCAGCATGATGACGGGGGTGAACTTGTAGGCGGGCATCTGCTTCATCTCGCGCACGAAGGACAGTCCGTCGAGGTTGGGCATGTTGAGGTCGGAGATGACCAGGTTGAACTTGCGGCCGTCCAGTTTCTTCAGGGCTTCGCGCCCGTCAGCGGCCTCTTCCACGTGGTAGCCGGCACTCCTCAAGGCGGCCGAGATGGTCTGCCGCAGGCTGAAGGAATCGTCGACGATCAAAATGCTCTTTTCCATCTCGGTTCCTCAGAAGAAATCCACTTGGGACGGCGCTGCGGGATGGCCCTGCTGGCCGGCGTGTATCTGACGCTGTTCCTGCGTGGTATAGGTCTTTTCGAGATCGGCCAGCCATTGCTGGGGGGAAGGCAGCGCGTCCTGGCCAGGTTCGGCGGCACCGCGCAGACGGGCGATGTCCTGTTGTACGTGGTCCAGGATCTGGCTGATGCGGTCCTGGAATTGCAGGTGGACCAGGATGTCGCAGACTTCGCGATCGACTTCGCGGCCTTCGTCTTCCAGCTCCTCCACGGTGGTGGTCAGCTTCATGGCGGACTGGCGGAAGTCGGCGATGATCTGGTCGATCACGGCCCGCGAGTTTTCCACGATCTCGCTGGCGCCGGCTGCCATCTCGCCGGTGCTGCCGATGGCAGCCAGGATCTGCTGGCGGGCACCCTTGGCGCGGGCGGCGATCTGCCGACTGTTCTCGGCCGAACGCTCGGCCAGCTCCTGCCAGCTCTGGGCATCGCTGAGGAGATCGGTCACACCGGTCTGGCCGGCCAGTTGTTCATTTTGCTGGGCCAGGCGGCGGATGTCGTCATTGGCGGCCATGAGCGCGTCGAAGCGGGTCGCCAGCACCTGACGGGCGGCCTGCATGCCTTCCAGCGCCGAGGCGATGATGCCCAGTTGCTCTGCAGCATCCTGGATGGTCTGCAGGATGTCGCCGTTGGCAGCACGGCTGGCAGGGTCCAGCGTGCCACCGAGACGCTCGTGGATGCCGACGAAACGGGCCGTGAGGCTATCGATGGCCGACTGGGTCTGTGCACGTGCCAGCTGGACATTGCCTTGCCACACCGGCAGCACTTCGCGCAGCAGGTCGGCCAGCGGGTGGGCCTGAGTGGCGCGGGAGGTGGACGCCAATTCCGGCTCCAGTACGGGTTCCATTGCAGGCACCAGGATTGGCTCACCCAAGGCTGCGCCCGGCGCGTGGACGCCCGTTGGCTCGCGCGCCTCGGCTGCCCCGGCAACGGCGGTCCGCGAGACGTCTGCGGCGGCGGGTGCCGGCAGGCAAGTCAGATAGAACGCACCGCCGATCAGGAGGCCGACCAGCAAACCCAGCCACCAGTGCTGGGCCAGCATCATGAACAGCAGCAAATTGACCAGGCACAGCACTGGCAAGATATTGCGAAGCGATTTCAAAGCCACGATCCCGATTTGTTGTTCTCAGCTTGGGTCAATGCGCGTGGCGCCACGGGCGCACCATGCTCTTGACAGCGTTTACGGCAGGTATTGGCCGATCTTGGGGCAACAGACAACAGACCGGCACACCGCCTGCTCGGCATGCCGCCCTGCAGCGAACCCGGCACTAATCTCCCACCGGGTTGGTCTATCCTGCGCGCACCAACCCACAGTCTATTGTGCTGGTTGCCCGAGTGTCGCCTTTCGTCGAATAAAGGCCAATTTCCGTTTGAGTTATCGACGCAGTGGATGGGCGAACGGGGATTATTGCAATAGTTACAACAAAACCAAGCTTCCGCGGGTGCCGCCCGTCGGGGGAAATCAACTACAATGCCGCACCCGGCGTGCCGGGGGAAAGAGGACGCATGGAACTGGAAAGTTACCGCTACATTGCAATCGACGGGCCGATCGGCGCCGGCAAGACTTCCCTGGCCAAACGCCTGGCCAGCTTGTGGGACGCCCAGGTGGTGCTGGAACAGCCGGAGGAGAATCCCTTCCTGGCCGACTTCTACCGCAATGCCGGCCAGCATGCCTTCCAGACCCAGGTGTTCTTCCTGTTGCAGCGGATCCGACAGTTGCAGGCGCCGCTCGATCCGGCGCTGCTGGAGGGGCGCTTCGTCGCCGATTTCATGCTGGAAAAGGACATGCTTTTCGCCGGGCTGACCCTGGCCGGCGAAGAACTGGCGCTCTATGAAACCTTGTACCTGCAGTTGCGCCCGCAGGCGCGGCTGCCGGACCTGGTGATCCATCTGCAGGCCGCGCCCGAGATATTGCAGGCGCGCATTGCCGAGCGCGGCGTGGCCATCGAAGAAGGTATTTCGCTGGATTACCTGCAACGGCTTTCCGAGTGCTACAGTCAGTTTTTCTATCATTACGAAGGGGCGCCGGTATTGACCGTCAATACCGAACACCTGGATCCGGCGCACAACGACGCCGATCTGCGCACGCTGCTGCAGCACATCGAAGAGATGCGCGGCAAGCGCGCCTTTCTCAATCAAGGAGGTTGAATTTCCAATGGCAGGCTATCTTCAGGAATCCGGCGCGGCACGCGCCAAGCCGGTGACGACCCACACCCTGCAGGCCATGCGCGCCAAGGGCGACAAGATCAGCATGCTGACCTGTTACGACGCCAGCTTTGCGACGCTGATGGAGCGTGCCGGGCTGGAGACGGTATTGATCGGAGACTCTCTCGGCATGGTCTGCCAGGGTCACGATTCGACGCTGCCGGTGAGCATCCAGGACGTGGCCTACCACACCGCTGCCGTGGCGCGCGGCAGCCACACCATGCTGATCATCGCCGACCTGCCCTTCGGCACCTATCCGACCCGTGAAGAAGCCTTCCGCAATGCCGCCCTGCTGATGCAGGCGGGGGCGCAGATGGTCAAGCTGGAAGGCGGTGTATGGCTGGCGGATACGATCAAATTCCTGACCGAGCGCGGCATCCCGGTCTGCGCCCATATCGGCCTGACGCCGCAGTCGGTACACCAGCTGGGCGGCTTCAAGGTGCAAGGCAAGACCAGCGATGGCGCTACGCAATTGCACGCCGATGCACTGGCCGTGCAGCAAGCGGGGGCGTCGCTGGTGGTGATCGAGGCGGTACCAGCCACGCTGGGCAAGGAAGTGACCGACCGCCTGGCCATTCCCACCATCGGCATCGGTGCCGGCCCGGATTGCTCCGGCCAGGTGCTGGTGATGCATGACATGCTGGGCGTCTTCCCGGGGCACAAGAGCCGCTTCGTGCGCAACTTCATGGACGGCGCCGGCAGCATCGAGCAGGCCGTGCGCGCCTACGTGGCTGCGGTCAAGGACGGCAGCTTCCCGGCACCGGAGCATTGCTTCTGAGACTGCGTGAAGCATCAACCGCCTGCAGCATGACGCAGGCGGACAGCAAAACGGCCAGCGATCTGCTGGCCGTTTTGCTTTGCTGCGGTTGTGCAAAGGAGCTCCGGTCTTACTCGAAGAATTCCTTGACCTTGTCCTTCCAGGTCTTGGTCTGCGGGCTGTGCTTGGCGCCGCCTTCGGTGGTCAGCTGCTCGAACTCGCGCAGCAGTTCCTTCTGGCGTTCGGTCAGCTTGACCGGCGTTTCCACCACGACATGGCAGAACAGGTCACCTGCATAACCGGAGCGCACACCCTTGATGCCCTTGCCGCGCAGACGGAAGGTCTTGCCGCTTTGGGTTCCTTCGGGGATGGAGAAGGATGCCTTGCCGTTCAAGGTCGGGGCTTCGATCTCGCCGCCCAGCGCTGCCTTGGCAAAGGAGATCGGCATTTCGCAATGCAGGTCGTCGCCATCGCGCTGGAACACGTCATGCGGCTTGATGTGGATTTCCACATACAGGTCGCCCGGAGGACCGCCGTTGACACCCGGCTCGCCGTTGCCGGAGGAGCGGATGCGCATGCCGTCGTCGATGCCTTCGGGAATCTTCACCTCCAGCGTCTTGTTGCGCTTGATGCGACCGGCACCGGCGCAGGTGGGGCAAGGTTCAGGAATGATCTTGCCGCTGCCGTGGCACTTGGGGCAGGTCTGCTGGATGCTGAAGAAGCCCTGCTGCATGCGCACCTGGCCATGACCGCCGCAGGTGGTGCAGGTGACCGGCGAGGTGCCGGGCTTGGCGCCGCTGCCGTGGCAGGTGTCGCACTGGTCCCAGGAGGGCACGCGGATGGTGGTATCGAAACCGTGGGCCGCCTGTTCCAGGGTGATTTCCAGGTTGTAGCGCAGGTCGGCGCCACGATAGACCTGCGGGCCCGAATTGCGCCCGCCACGTCCGCCGCCGCCACCGAAGATGTCGCCGAAGATATCGCCGAAGGCGTCTGCAAAGCCGCCCGCGCCGGCACCGCCGCCGGCTCCCATGTTGGGATCGACACCGGCGTGTCCGTAGCGGTCGTAGGCCTCGCGCTTCTGCGGGTCCGACAGCATCTCGTAGGCTTCCTTGACCTCCTTGAACTTGTCTTCCGCGCCCTTGCTGTCGGGGTTGCGGTCAGGATGGTACTTCATCGCCAGCTTGCGATAAGCCTTCTTGATTTCGTCGTCGCTGGCGTTCTTCGCCAGTCCGAGCACTTCGTAAAAATCGCGTTTTGCCATGTTGTATAACCCACCTTGTTATTGTGTTCCGTCGCTGCTGCGAAGGCCTGCACTGCGGCCGCCCTTGCGCGACCGGGAACCAACAATGTGAAAAAGCCGAGTTCAGCTTTTGACTGCGGACTCGGCGTACCGGCCTGGCCGATCAGACAACCCGGCCGGGTGGATGCTGCTGGAGCTGATTTCCTAAAAATCCGCCCGGGCTGCGGAAAAACCGCACCCGGGCGCGAGCGCTGACGTCAGGTGAAACGACGCGTCAGTCCCGGATTACTTCACTTCCTTGAAGTCGGCGTCGACCACGTTGTCGTCCTTCGCGGCTGCACCACCGGCACCGGCCGCACCCGCCTGGGCGCCTGCGGCACCGGCTGCGCCACCGGCGGCAGCGGCTTGCGCCTGCTGGTCGGCGTACATCTTCTCGCCCAGCTTTTGCGCAGCGGTCGACAGGGCCGCGGTCTTGGCATCGATGGAGGCCTTGTCGTCACCCTTCAGGGCTACTTCCAGCTCCTTGATGGCCGCTTCGATGACTTCCTTCTCGCCGCCTTCGAGCTTGTCGCCGTACTCGCCCAGGGCCTTCTTGGTCGAGTGCACCAGCGCGTCGCCCTGGTTGCGGGTCTCGGCCAGTTCCTTCAGGCGCTTGTCTTCCTCGGCGTTGGCCTCGGCGTCGCGCACCATCTTTTCGATCTCTTCCTCATTCAGGCCAGAGTTGGCCTTGATGGTGATCTTGTTTTCCTTGCCGGTGGCCTTGTCCTTGGCGCCCACGTGCAGGATGCCGTTGGCGTCGATGTCGAAGGTCACTTCGATCTGCGGGGTGCCGCGCGGTGCCGGCGGGATGCCTTCCAGGTTGAATTCACCCAGGGCCTTGTTGCCCACGGCCATTTCACGCTCGCCCTGATAGACCTTGATGGTCACGGCCGGCTGGTTGTCGTCGGCAGTGGAGAACACCTGGCTGAACTTGGTCGGGATGGTGGTGTTCTTCTTGATCATCTTGGTCATGACGCCGCCCATGGTTTCGATACCCAGCGACAGCGGGGTCACGTCCAGCAGCAGCACGTCCTTGCGGTCACCCGAGAGGACCGAACCCTGGATCGCGGCGCCCACGGCGACGGCTTCGTCGGGGTTGACGTCACGGCGCGGGTCCTTGCCGAAGAATTCCTTGACCTTCTCGATGACCTTGGGCATGCGGGTCATGCCGCCGACCAGGATCACGTCGTCGATGTCGGAGACCTTCACGCCGGCATCCTTGATGGCGGTGCGGCAGGGTTCGATGGTCTTGGCGATCAGTTCCTCGACCAGGGATTCCAACTTGGCGCGGGTGATCTTCAGATTCAGGTGGACCGGCGCGCCATTGGCCATGGCGATGTAGGGCTCGTTGATCTCGGTCTGCTGAGAGGACGACAGCTCGATCTTGGCGCGTTCGGCCGAAGCCTTGATGCGCTGCAGGGCGATGGCGTCCTTGGACAGGTCCAGACCGTTAATCTTCTTGAATTCCTCGATGATGTAGTCGATCAGGCGCTGGTCGAAGTCTTCGCCACCCAGGAAGGTGTCACCGTTGGTGGAGAGCACTTCGAACTGCTTTTCGCCATCGACGTCGGCGATTTCGATGATGGACACGTCGAAGGTGCCGCCGCCGAGGTCATACACGGCGATCTTGCGGTCGCCCTTCTCTGCCTTGTCCAGACCAAAGGCCAGCGCAGCCGCGGTCGGCTCGTTGATGATGCGCTTGACATCCAGACCGGCGATGCGACCGGCATCCTTGGTGGCCTGGCGCTGGGCGTCGTTGAAGTAGGCCGGCACCGTGATGACGGCTTCGGTCACTTCTTCGCCCAGGTAGTCTTCGGCGGTCTTCTTCATCTTGCGCAGGACTTCTGCGGAGATCTGCGGCGGTGCCAGCTTCTTGTCGCGCACGCCGATCCAGGCGTCGCCGTTGTCGGCAGCCACGATCTCGTAGGGCATCAGGTTGATGTCCTTCTGCACTTCCTTCTCGGTGAACTTGCGACCGATCAGACGCTTGGAGGCGTAGATGGTGTTGCGCGGGTTGGTCACCGCCTGACGCTTAGCCGGTGCGCCGACGAGGATTTCGCCGTCTTCCTGGTAAGCAATGATGGAGGGCGTGGTGCGCGCGCCTTCCGAGTTTTCGATCACCTTGGGCTGATTGCCTTCCATGACGGAAACGCAAGAGTTGGTGGTGCCCAGGTCAATGCCAATGATTTTTCCCATGATTTTTCCTTCGATCTTTCAGCCCTGGATGCCGGGCTACAGTAGTTTTGGATGTTTTTAATATGTGGAGAAAAGATGGACTTTCAAGCGTCGAAACCACCGGAACAAGCAAAAATGATGCCTTTGGCGCTGTTCCCCCTTCGACGCCGGTCCGCTTACTTTCCCTGGGCCACCGTCACCAGCGCGGGGCGCAACAGACGGTCGGAAATCATATAGCCTTTTTGCAGCACGGCCACGACGGTGTTGGCTTCCTGCTCGGCCGGCACGGCCGAGACGGCCTGGTGCTTCATCGGGTCCAGCTTGTCGCCGGTTTGCGGGCTGACTTCCTGCAGCTTGTTCTTGTCGAAGGCCGAGGTCAGTTGCTTCAAGGTCATGTCCACGCCTTCCTTCAGGGATTCCAGCGAGGCGTTTTCGATCTTCAGGGCCATTTCCAGGCTGTCCTTGACGGCCAGCAGGGATTCGGCAAAACCTTCGATGGCGAACTTGTGGGCCTTGGCGATGTCTTCCTGAGCGCGGCGGCGGATGTTCTCGCCTTCGGCACGGGCGCGCAGGAAGGCGTCCTGCATCTCGGCAGCACGGGCTTCTGCGGCGGCCAGCTTGTCTTCCAGGGTGGGCTCGGCCGGAGCAGCCTGCTCGGTGGCATTGGCGGCAGCGGCGGCATCCTGCGACTGGGGATCTTGCTGGGCGGTTTGGGCTTCCTGTTTTTCCATGTCTTGCATTCCTGAATTACCTCCAACGAATCGATTGGTGACGTGCATCCGGCAAATTGCGTGCAGTATCGCCGGCGCAAGATGCGGCTCAAGTAAGGCATATCCCTGCATTTTCAAGGGCTATTTAGCCTTTTTTGAGTGGTTTTTTGCCTGATTCTGCCGTTACCGCGTGAAATCCCGAACGTTGGACAGCGCTTTGGACAGTGTTTACCAGGCCGGCCTTCACGTTCACTCGATGCCGGCCTAATATGAATTTAGCCCAATAGCGGGCTGCCCTCGGACTTATCGTATCAACAAGGTGACATCATGAAACCGCCACTGATAGCGGCCACCATCCTCATCGCCGCCTACAGCCTCTTGGCCACCGCCTGGATCAGCTATACCCATCTGGTCGGCGAATTCACGCTCTGAGACTGCCTCTGGGCTGACATCCTGCTTCTGCCGTCGCAACCGCTGGCAAGCCGTGGCGACCTGCGGAACGGCTGCTTTGTTCTTCTATAGAGCAAGCCATCGCGCGGCAAAGAGTTGCACAATAAACAACAACGATGCATCCCGTCCGTATTCTAGCAGGCTGCACGCGGCATTCCGTCGATTCCGGGCAACTTGTTGTTGCCCCATGACAATGCATTACTGGGTGGCACCCAGGGCCTTGGCGCGTTCGGCGGAAATGAGCGCTTGCCGGGCGGCCTCGTCGCGGGCCGCCCCGTTGCTCATGGTGGGCCAGCCGGCCAGGTGCTGCTCGACGATCTCCACCATGCCGCCGATCCAGGCTGGGGCTTCATTCAGACATGGAATAAAGTGAAACTCCTTGCCACCAGCCTGCAGGAAGTCATGCTTGACCTCCATGGCGATTTCTTCCAGCGTTTCCAGGCAGTCACTGGTGAAACCGGGGCACATCACATCGACCCGGCGCACGCCCTGGCGCCCCAGTTCCTGCAGGGTCGGGGCGGTATAGGGTTGTAGCCATTCCGCCTTGCCAAAGCGCGACTGGAAGGTGACCAGATATTCTCCTTCGGACAAACCCAGCGACTGCGCCAGCAGGCGCGCCGTCTTGTAGCACTCGCAATGATAGGGATCGCCCAGCAGCAGCGTGCGCTTGGGAACACCGTGGAAACTCATGACCAGCTTGTCGGGGCGCCCATTGAGCTCCCAATGATCCAGCACCGACTGGCGCAGGGCCTGGATGTAGCCGTCCTGGTCATGATAATTGCGGATCAGGCGCAGCTCGGGGATGTTGCGCACCTGGCGGTAGTGCTCGAACACGGCATCGAAGATGGAGGCCGTCGTGGTGCCGGAATATTGCGGATAGGCCGGCAGTACCAGGATGCGGGTGCAGCCCTGTTCCTTCAGCTGGTCCAGCACCTGCGGCAGCGAAGGCGTGCCGTAGCGCATCGCATACGTCACCTGCAATTGATGATGGCCGCGCGCAGCCAGCTGCACGCCCAGTGCGGCCGCCTGGCGCTGCGTATGCACGCGCAGCGGCGAGCCCTCCTCGGTCCAGATGCTGGCGTACTTGGCGGCCGATTTCGAAGAACGGAACGGCAGGATGATGCCATTGAGGATGAACCACCAGACCGCCCGCGGGATTTCCACCACGCGCGGGTCTGACAGGAACTGCCTGAGGTAGCGGCGCAGTGAGGAGGCATCGGGAGCGTCGGGCGTGCCCAGGTTGACCAGCACCACCGCAGTGGAAGCCGGACTGCCGTGGGTGTAGGGAGGTTCTTTGCGGAAGGCCATGGTCGCTTGATTGGATGTTCTTGTTGTGATCGTGGACGATCAGGGATCTGGGATCAGGAGGCCAGCAGTTCGCGTGCGTGCTTGCGCGTGGTGGCGGTGATTTCCAGGCCACCCAGCATGCGGGCGATTTCCTCGACACGGGCCTTGGCATCCAGACCGTCGATGTCGGACAGGGTCTTGCCACCCTCGCTGCGTTTCTTGACCTGGTAATGCTGGTTGGCCTGGCTGGCGACCTGCGGCAGGTGGGTCACGCACAGTACCTGGCGTTCCTGTCCCAGGCGCTTGAGCAAGCGTCCCACCACTTCGGCCACGGCGCCGCCGATGCCGCTGTCGACTTCGTCGAAGATCAGGGTCGGCACGGTCGTGGCCGCCGAAGCGATCACCGAGATGGCCAGCGAAATACGCGCCAGCTCACCGCCCGAAGCCACCTTCGCCAGCGCACGCGGTGCCACCCCGGCATGACCGGCGACCAGGAACTCCACCTGTTCCAGGCCATACGCAGCGGGCTCGCCGACGTTGAGCGCGATCTCGAAACGACCGCCGGCCATCGACAGGTCCTGCATGGCCGCTGTGACGGCCTCACCCAGTGCAGTTGCCGCCTTGGCCCGGGCCTTGGACAATTTCTGCGCCTGAGACAGGTAGGCGGCCTGCAGCTTGTCTTCCTGGGCGCGCAGGGCGTCGAGATCGCTGGCGTCGGCCAGCTGCTTCAATTGTTCGGAGAGCTTGCGATATTCCTCGGGCAGTTCATCGGGCTGCACATGGAATTTGCGGGCGCTGGAATGAATCGCTTCCAGGCGCTCTTCCACTTCCTGCAGACGCGCCGGATCGAGCTCCACCCGCCCCAGGTAATCATTGAGCGCATACACGGCTTCCTGCAGCTGGATCTGGGCCGGCTCCAGGGCGTCAAGCACGGGCTTGAGGGCGGTATCGACATCCACCAGCTTGCCCAGCTTCTGCGTGATCGAGGACAGTTGCGAGAGGATCGGCGACTCCGATTCGGAGATCACGCCCAGCGCTTCCTGCGCACCGCCGATCAGCGCTGCCGCATGCGAGAGGCGGCTATGTTCGGTGCTGATCTCGGTCCACTCACCGGGCTTGACGGACAGTTTCTGCAGCTCCGCCACCTGCCATTCCAGGCGCTCGCGCTCCAGCAGCACATTGCGGGCATCCTGCTCGAACTGCTCGCGTTGGCGCGCCAGGGCGCGCCAGGTGCGATAGGCGGCGGCGACTTCACCTGCCTGGTCGAGCAGGCCGGCCTGGCTATCCAGCAACTGGCGCTGCGCATCGGCCTTCATCAGCGACTGGTGCGCATGCTGGCCGTGGATATCGACCAGCATTTCGCCGACCTCACGCAATTGCCCGGCGGTGGCCGCGCTGCCATTGATGTAGGCCTTGCTGCGACCGGCATTGTCGATCACCCGACGCAGCAGCACGCCGCCATGTTCGTCGGCGAACTCATGCTCTTCCAGCCAGGCCTGGACCTCGGGCGTAGCGGTGAAATCGGCGCTGACATCGGCCTTGGCCGCGCCCTCGCGCACCACGCTGGGATCGCCGCGACCGCCCAGGGCCAGCGCCAGGGCATCGATCAGGATGGATTTGCCGGCGCCGGTTTCGCCGGTGAAGACGGAAAATCCGCGCGCAAATTCGAGCTCGATGGCATCGACAATCACGAAGTCGCGGATCGTTAAGGTACGCAGCATGGTGGTCTCGCAGCGGGTTGGACGGACAGGCCTGAAGAATGGCGCAAGCCGGCATGCGCCGGCCGCGCTTATTGTAATCGGCCTTCTATCGAGGGGTATTCATTCCAGTGCAGCTTCTCGCGCAGGGTGTCGAAATAGCTCCAGCCCTGGGGATGCAGGAAGGTGATCTTGTGTGCCGAACGGCGGATCACGATACGGTCGCCATGCAGCACGCTGGTGAGCGACTGCATGTCGAAGTTGGCGCTGACCTCGCGCCCGGAAACCACCTGGATCACGATCTCGCAGGAATCCGACAGCGTGATCGGACGATTGGACAGCGAATGCGGGGAGATCGGCACCATCACGATGCCATGCAGGCTGGGGTGCAGGATGGGTCCGCCGGCCGAGAGCGCATAGGCGGTGGAGCCGGTCGGGGTGGCCACGATCAGGCCGTCGGAGCGCTGGTTGTACATGAAGCGGCCATCGACCTCGACCCGCAGCTCGACCATGCCGGAGGTGGAACCCCGCGCCACCACCACATCGTTCAGGGCCAGGGCGCGGAAGATCTCGCCGCCCTCGCGATAGACCCGCGCTTCCAGCAGCGAACGCGACTCGGCTTCGACATTGCCGTCCAGCATTTCGGCCAGAGCCGGTATCATGCGGTCTTGCGCGATGTCGGTGATGAAGCCCAGGCGTCCCTGGTTGATGCCGATCAGCGGTACGTTGTACGGTGCCAGCTGGCGCGCGATGCCCAGCATGGTACCGTCGCCGCCGACCACGATGGCCACGTCCGCGTGATGACCGATCTGCTCGGGAGTCATGCTGTCATAGCCTTGCAGGGCGATGTTCTCGGCGGTTTCGGTCTCGAAGACCACGGTGTGGCCGTGCGACTCCAGGAACACGGCGATGTCCGACAAGATCTGCGCGATGCCGACGGCCTGGTACTTGCCGACGATGGCGACGGTTTTGGGTACGGCTGCCTGAACGGGTAATTTGATGGGCCACATGCTGCGGATTAGACCATAATTTGAGATGACATTGTAATGAAACCAAGCGCTTCCACCCTGCCTCCCCCGCCCATCGAAGCGGTCCTGTTCGACCTCGACGACACCCTCTGGGCCATCGAACCAGTGCTGGTGCGCGCCGAAGGCCTGCTCTACGACTGGCTGCGCCAGCACGCACCTGCCGTGGCTGCCGCCCATACCGTGGCCAGCCTGCGCGAACGCCGCATGGCCCTGATGCAGACCGATCCGATCTACCGCATCGACCTCTGGAAGCTGCGCCACACCGCCTTGACCGATGTCTTCCGCGAACATGACGTGGACCTGGCCCTGGTCGATCCCGCCATGGCCCTGTTCTCCGAAGCGCGCAGCACGGTCGCGCTGTTCGACGATGTGGAACCGGCACTGCTGCGCCTGAAAGACAAACTGACGCTGGGCTCGGTCTCCAATGGCTTCGCCGACCTCGAACGCATCGGCCTGGCCGGGCACTTCGGCGTCTCCATCGCAGCCCACCGCTTCGGTCGCGCCAAGCCCGATCCGGCGATCTTCCACGCCGCCTGCGAAGCGCTACAGGTGGCGCCGGGCGCTACGGTCTATGTCGGCGACGATCCCCTGCTGGATGTGCAGGGTGCGCAACAGGCCGGCCTGCGCGCGGTGTGGATGAACCGCTTTGCGCGAACGCTGCCCGATGGCATCTGCCCCGATGCCATCTGTCGCGATCTGCACGAGCTGCACGACTGGCTGGCGGCTCAGGCCTGAAGTGCCGGCTGGCGCCAATTCACATCCGCCGTCACGTAGCTGTCACTCTTTGCATCATAAGCCGCTAGAATATGCACCATGCAACTCGATAACCGCGCCCGCACACTCCTGAAGGCACTGGTCGAACGGTACATCGCCGACGGCCAGCCGGTGGGCTCGCGCGCCCTGTCGAAACTGTCCGGCCTGGAACTGTCACCAGCGACCATCCGCAACATCATGGCCGACCTGGAAGAGATGGGCTTCGTCGCCAGCCCGCACACCTCGGCCGGACGGGTGCCGACCCCGCGCGGCTACCGCATGTTCGTCGATACCCTCCTGACAGTCGAGGCGATCGACGAAAGCGCCCTGGAAGGCCGCTTGCAGGCTCGCCTGCAGCACAATACCTCGCCCCAGAAGATCATCACCAACGCCGCCCAGGTGCTGTCGTCGCTGTCGCAGTTCGCCGGGGTGGTGATGACGCCCAAGCGCGAATCGGCGTTCCAGCAGATCGAATTCCTGCGGCTGTCGGAAAAGCGCATCCTGCTGGTGATCGTGGACCAGGGTGGCGATGTGCAGAACCGCATGCTGCTCACCGAGGTTGATTACACCCCCAGCCAGCTGACCCAGGCCGCCAACTACATCAACCAGCATTACGCCGGCCAGTCCTTCGACCAGGTGCGGCTGCGCCTGCAGGGCGAGCTGCGCCAGTTGCGCGACGACATGACCGTGCTCATGCAGGCCGCCGTGGAAGCCGGCAGCGACGCCATGAGCGAGGAAGCCGACAACAACGTGGTCATCTCCGGCGAGCGTAACCTGCTGTCGGTGAGCGACCTGTCCTCCAACATGAATTCCCTGCGCCGCCTGTTCGACATGTTCGAGCAGAAGACCGGCCTGCTGCAGTTGCTGGATGTGTCCAGCAAGGCCACGGGCGTGCAGATCTTCATCGGCGGCGAATCGCAACTGGTACCGATGGACGACATGAGCATCGTCACCGCCCCCTACGAAGTCAACGGGCGCATCGTCGGTACCCTGGGCGTGATCGGCCCCACCCGCATGGCCTACGAACGGGTCATCCCCATCGTCGACATCACCGCCAAGCTGCTCTCCAGCGCGCTAAGCCAGCACTGAAGACGGATACGGCTTCCGCCGACGGAGCCAACGAAAAAGCCACGTGGGACATCACGTGGCTTTTTCATTGTCTTTGCAAAGGATTGCCTGCGTAAATATCCGCAAGCAAGGCCCCTGGTTTATTTCTTCAGCTTCTTGCAGTTCTTGCAATGTCCGTACAACGCCAAGGCATGGTCGGCGATTTCGAAACCGTGTTCCTGGGCGATCTTGATCTGGCGCTTCTCGATCTCGGCATCGAAGAATTCCTCGACCTTGCCGCAGTCCAGGCAGACCAAGTGGTCGTGGTGCGAACCTTCGTTCAATTCGAAGACCGCCTTGCCGGTCTCGAAGTGGTTGCGTTGGAGCAGGCCTGCCTGCTCGAACTGCGTCAGCACGCGGTAGACGGTGGCCAGGCCCACGTCAAGATTGTCGGAGAGCAACTGTTTGTAGACGTCTTCGGCGCTCAGGTGGCGCACGGAGGTGTTCTGGAAGATTTCCAGGATCTTCAGGCGTGGCAGGGTGGCCTTCAGGCCGCTGGCCTTCAGTTCGGATGGATTGTTCGGCATGGTAGAGTGGGTTCCCGGTTTTTACTGGTCTCAAACAGGCGCGCTGGTCCGCTGGGAGGGCCTGGGGACCGCTCCGGCCGGGCTGGTGGGGCAGCCTTTTGCGTCCGGAACGCACTCATGCCTATTTAAGAAGTAAGTTCTAGCTTATCATATAGCGCTTTAGGCTCATGGCTCAACCCGGTTGAAAACTTTATGCGCATGCTTTCCCGAATGAAGTCCCGTCATCAAACCGCCGCAATCGGCGTCGTCGCGGTCCTGGCCCTGCTGGCGGGCTGTTCCTCGACCAAGTCGCCCGAGCAGGCGGCCCCGACCGACACCTCGGGCGTGAAGGTAACCGGCAAGAGCAACAGCCTGTTCGGCTTCCTCAAGCCCTACCGCATCGACATCCAGCAAGGCAATTTCGTCTCCAAGGAAATGGTGGCCCAGCTGCGCCCCGGCCTGACCCGCGACCAGGTGCGCTTCGTGCTGGGCACCCCGCTGCTGACCGACATGTTCCACGCCAATCGCTGGGATTACGATTTCCGCCTGGCCAAGGGCAATGGCGAAATCATGACCAGCCGGGTCTCGGTCTTCTTCAAGGATGACCTGCTGGATCACGTCGAAGGCGGCGAGAACCTGCCCACCGAGAGCGAATACCTGACCCTGATCACCGACTCCAAGGTCGGCGCCAAGGCCAGTTTCGGCGCCGACAAGGACAAGGCCGACAGCGAAGTCAAGCCGGCCTCTCCCGTGGCGCCCTCCTCGGCCACTGGCAAGTAAGCAATACCCGTCTCCCGTCATCCGTCATTCCGAGTTTCCCATGACAGTATTGAATATCGCAGTCGCCGGCGCCTCCGGGCGCATGGGCCGCATGCTGATCGAAGCCATCCTCAACGCCGACGACCTCAAGCTCTCCGGCGCCCTTGACACCCCCAGCGCACCGGCCATCGGCACTGATGCCGGCCTGTTCCTGGGCAAGACCACCGGCGTGCTCATCGAATCCGACCTGGCCCGTGGCCTGGCCGGTGCCGACGTGCTGATCGATTTCACCCGTCCTGAAGGCACGCTGAAGCACCTGGAGTTCTGCGCTGCGCATGGCGTGAAGGTCGTCATCGGCACCACCGGCTTCGACGCCGAGGGCAAGGCCGCCATCGCCGAATTCGCCAGCAAGACCGCCGTCATGGCCGCTCCCAACATGAGCGTGGGCGTCAACGTGACCCTCAAGCTGCTGGAACTGGCCGCCAAGAACTTCTCGCACGGCTACGACATCGAGATCATCGAAGCACACCATCGCCACAAGGTCGACGCCCCCTCCGGCACCGCCCTGAAGATGGGTGAAGTCATCGCCGACGCGCTGGGCAAGAATCTCGACGACGTCGCCGTCTATGCCCGCGAAGGCGTCACCGGCGAGCGCGATCCGTCCTCCATCGGTTTTGCCACCGTGCGCGGCGGCGACATCATCGGCGACCACACCGTGCTGTTCGCCGGCATCGGCGAACGTATCGAGATTTCGCACAAGTCGTCCAGCCGCGTCTCATACGCCATGGGCAGCCTGCGTGCCGCGCGCTTCCTGGCCGGCAAGCAGAGCGGTCTGTACGACATGCAGGACGTGCTGGGCTTCAAGTAAGCCTGGCCCGGAACCACAGGAAATGCCCGACGCTGCCGCGCCCCACCAGGTCCGGCAGCGAATTTTTTTGGGGCAGGCCGCTCCAAGCGACAGCCCCCCTTGATTGCTTCCGATTGACCCATTGCCGCGCTGGCGCGGCGCTTTCCCGAAAGAACGCAATATGGAACCGAACGTTGGATTTGCCCACTACTGGGCGCAAGGCGATGCCGTTTCCCACTCCGTCGCCTATCTGCTGCTGATCATGTCGATCGCCAGCTGGTACTACATCCTCTCCAAGGCCTGGGCCGCCTGGCGCATCCGCCGTGGCAGCAACGCGCTGGAACAGTTCTGGCAGGCTCCCACCCTGGCCGACGCCACCGGTGCCATGCAGCGCCTCGACAGCGAGCAGATCTACAGCCCCATGGCCGAGCGCGCCGCCGAAGCCGCCGACATCGGTACCCGCCAGCAAGGCACGCCCTCGCTGAATGCCGCCACCGACCCCGGCGAACTGATCACCCGCACCCTGCGACGCGAAATCAACCGCGTCTCGGCCCGGCTGGAACGCGGCCTGACCCTGCTGGCTTCGGTCGGCTCCACCGCGCCCTTCGTCGGCCTGTTCGGCACCGTCTGGGGCATCTATCACGCGCTGGTGGCGGTCTCGGCCAGCGGTACGGTACAGATCGACAAGGTCGCCGGCCCCGTCGGCGAGGCCCTGATCATGACTGCGCTGGGCCTGCTGGTGGCGATTCCGGCGGTGCTGGCCTACAACGCCTTCACCCGCATCAACCGCGTGGTGCTGGCCGAACTCGACGGCTTCGCCCACGACCTGCACGCCTATCTCACCACCGGCGAACGCGTCGGCGGCATGCGCAAGCCATGACACCCGGGAGCCCATCATGAGTTTCGGCGGATTCAACGACAATCAGAACTCGGCCCCGATGGCCGACATCAACGTCACCCCGATGGTGGACGTGATGCTGGTACTGCTGGTGATCTTCATCATCACCGCGCCCATGTTCACCCACGCCCTCAAGCTGGACCTGCCCACCGCACAATCGGCGCCGGCCCCGGAAAAACCGGAGACCATCACCCTCGGCATCGACGCCGCCGGCAAGCTGTACTGGAACGACCAGCCGGTCAGCGAAGAGGAAATGGACAGTCGCCTGGCCGATGCCGCCGGCAAGAAGCCACAGCCCGAGCTGCAGCTGCGCGCCGACAAGTCGACCCGCTACCAGACCATCGCCGAGGTGATGTCGGCCGCGCAGTCTGCCGGCCTGACCAAGCTGGGCTTCGTCACCGACCCCAAGGCCGGCAGCAAGACGCAAGCCAAAGCCAACTGAAAGAGATAGCACATGGCCACCGTAACACTGGCGGGCGACCGCATCACCGACTGGGAGAGCTTCCACACCGAGAGCGCGCAAGCCTTCGGCTTTCCCGATTTCTATGGCCGCAACATGGATGCATGGGTGGATTGCCTGTCCTACCTGCGCGATGACGAAGGCATGTGCAAGTTCAAGCTCAAGCCCAAGGAAGTGCTGGTCATCGAGATCAGCCACAGCGCCGAGTTGCATCAGCGCCTGCCGGACCTGGTCGAGGATGTGGAATTCTGCTGCACAGCCATCAATGACCGCTGCGAGGATTACGGTGAAGCGCCGGTGATCGAACTGATCTGGAAGTAGATCGGCGCAGTTGACTTATCTTTCGTATCGCTGCGGCCGGATGAATTGATCTCTATTGCAGATCAATCCATCCGCCCCCTTCAATCACCTTCAATCACCTTCAATCGATCAGTTCATCGCCGTCATAGAACGGATACGGACCATCGAACTCGCCGATGAATGCCGTATGGCTCACCAGGCTGCGCGCCTGCGCATCCCACCAATGCAACTGGTAGCCCGGCGGCTCCATCACGAAACAGGATGGCGCCTGCGGATCCAGGTCCAGTTGCACCTGATGTGACACCCCCGGACAGGTCGTGGCCACCGTGCCGGCAAAACGCCGCTGGATGGAGCGATGCAGGTGACCGCACAGGATGCGCTCCACCTGCGGGTGCTTCTTCACCACTGCTTCCAGCACCTGCGGATTGACCAGCCCCATGTCATCCATGTGTCCGATGCCGGTCGTAAACGGCGGGTGGTGCATGGCGATCACGGTGGGCCGCTCCGGCTGCTGCGCCAGCACCTCATCGAGCCACTGCATGCTCTGCGCCGACAACTCGCCACCGCTGGCGCGCGGGATCACCGTATCGAGCGCCACGATGCGCACTGGATAATCCTCGACCACATACTCGATGCGTTCACCGCCCTGCTGCAGGTAGGCATGCTCGGGAAAGGCCGCGCGCAGCGCATTGCGCTCGTCGTGGTTGCCCGGCAGCAGGTAGTAGGGCATCGTCAGCGGTGCCAGCAGCTCGCGCAGGCAGGCATATTCGGACGGCTTGCCGAAGTCCACCAGGTCGCCTGTGATAACCAGCACATCCGGGCGCTGCTTCAGGCCGTTGACCTGCGCCACGCAACGGCGCAGGCTTTCGGCGGTATCCACCACCCGGTACGACTTCTTGCCATCGGTCTTGATGTGCAGGTCGGAAATCTGTCCCAGTATCATGCGTTCTCCTTCACGGCAGCGGGCGCCATCTTCACCAGGGCCTCGGCCGGCACCCGCAGCGCGATCTGCTGGCCGGCTTCCCACCAGCCACGGCGGCTGGTCTCGGCGATGACCGGGCGCTCCGCCCCGATCTCGATTTCAAAGCGGGTGCGGTCGCCCAGGAAAAAGGTATTGATCAGCTTGCCACGCAGGCATTGCGCATCGGCTTCGGTGATATCGACCACCTGCACATCCTCGGGACGGAACATGGCCCATGCCGGCTGGCCCTGTTGCGTCGCATTCATCGGATTGCCGGCATCGGGCAGCGGCAGGCTGCCATTGGGCAGCAACAACCTATCTCCGGAAACGATACCCTGCACGCGATTCATCGCACCGATGAAATCGGCCACGAAGTCATTGGCAGGATGATAGTAGATCTCCTGGGGCGTGCCGATCTGCGATATCTTGCCGCGCTCCATCACCACGATGCGGTCGCCCAGCGCCATCGCCTCACCCTGGTCGTGGGTGACGTAGATGGCGGTGATGCCGAGGCTGCGCAAGAGCTTGTTCAGGTCACTGCGCACCGCTTCGCGCAACTTGGCGTCGAGCGCTGTCAGCGGTTCATCCAGCAGCAGCACGCGGGGCTCCATCGCCAGCGCCCGGGCCAGCGCCACACGCTGCTTCTGGCCACCGGAAAGCTGGTCCACGCGACGATGCGACAGCCCCTGCAGATGCACCATCTCCAGCAGCTTTTCCACGCGCTCGGCGCGCTCGCCGGCCGGAATCTTGCGGATCTTCATGCCGTAGGCGATGTTCTCGCCCACGCTCATGTTGGGGAACAGCGCATAGTTCTGGAATACCATCCCCACGCCGCGCTTTTCGATCGGCAGCGCGGTCACGTCATCCTCGCCGAAGAGCACACGACCGCCCTCGTCGGGAAATTCCAGACCGGCAATCATGCGCAGCGTGGTGGTCTTGCCGCAGCCCGATGGGCCCAGCAACACCAGGGTTTCACCGGGATGGATTTCCAGGTCCAGCGGCTGCAGTGCCCGTGTGCCGTTGGCGAAGGACTTGGCACACTGGTGTAGGCGAATGGAAACGGCTTCTTTCTTGGACTTCATAGACTGACTTTCTTGCGTGTTGCCTGGGTCGCCCACTGCATGCCGATCAGGAGCGGAATGATCATGAAAAAGAAGATCAGCGTATAGGCCGATCCCACCTCCAGCCGCATCGATGCATAGGCATCGGCCAGGCCCACCGGCAGGGTCTGGGTCAGCGGCGTGTGCAACATCCAGGTGATATTGAATTCGCCGATCGACAGGGTCACCACCATCAGCGCGCCGGCCAGGATGCCGGAGGCCGCATTGGGAATCACGATGCCGAAGAAGCGACGCAGGCGCCCCGCGCCCAGGCTGGCAGCGGCTTCTTCCAGCTGCGCCAGTTGCGAGGACTGCATCACCGCCAGCACCGGGCGCACCATGAAGGGCAGCGTGAAGAGCACATGCCCCACCAGGATGAAGAGAATGCTGGCGCGGAACTGGCGATACTGCCCATAGGCCATGATCAGCGCCAGCGCAGTGGCCAGGCCCGGCACCGCCACCGGCATCATCAGCAATTCCTCGATCACCCGTGCCAGACGGCTATGCCCACCGCGATAGCGCGCCAGCATATAGGCCAGCGGTACCCCGGCCACCAGCGTCACCGCCAGGCAGGCCAGCGCGATGAATAGCGAGCGCCAGATGGTGGGCTGGTACATCTCCCACACCTGGGCCACCCAGCGCAGCGTGAGTCCGCTGGACAAGCCCACGAAGAAATTCTCGGTGACGCCGGCCAGCATCGACAGCACCACCGGCACCACCAGAAAAGCGCACACCAGCAGCGTAAAGGCCAGTTGTACGTAAAAACGCAATCGTTTCTGCATCATCGTTCCTTGCGCGCCTTACGCCGCTGCCGCCACGCCGCTGCCGGTGAACGAGCGCGCCAGGGCCAGCATGGCCCAGGTGATCAGGCCCAGCACGATGGACAGCGAGGCCGCCGTGGCGAAGTTGGCGTAGCCGGTAAATTCGTTGTAGATGGTCATGGGCAGCACATCGATATTGGCGGCCAGGGTGAAGGCCGTACCGAAGGCACCGACGCTGGTGGCAAAGCAGATCGCCCCCGACGAGATCAGGGCCGGCAGCAACGCCGGCAGCACCACATGCAGCAACACCTGCCAGGGTCTTGCGCCCAGCGAACGGGCCGCCTCTTCCAGCGAGGGATCGAGCTTCTCGGCCGCCGCCACCACCGTCAGGATCACCCGCGGAATGGAGAAGTACAGGTAGCCCAGGAACAGCCCCGCCAGCGAATACGCAAACACCAGCGATTCCCCGAACAGCCAGTTGGTGAAGCTGCCGATCAGGCCTTGGCGCCCGGCCAGCATGATCACCATGAAGCCGACCACCACGCCGGGAAACGCCAGCGGGAAGGTCAGCATGGCCAGCAATACCGACTGGCCGGCAAAGCGGTTGCGTTGCAGGAACAAGCCCACCATCACCGAGATCGCCAGCGTGGCCAGGGTCACCACCGCCGACAGCGCCAGCGTGGACAAGAGGCTGGCGAAATAATGGCGATTGGTCAGCACCGACAGATAGGCCATGGCACCGTCCGGACCGGATGCGCCGACTGCGACCAGGCGCGCCATCGGCAACAGCCAGAAGGCGCAGAACAGGGTCAGGCCCGGCGCGGCAAACCACAGCCACACGCCGTTGCCGGCGCTACGCACACCGGCGCCCGGTTTGCGCTCGGGCTTGAGCACGCCCGGTGCATCTGGCGTAGCGGGGATGGCGTTTTTCATGCTTGCTCCTGCGTTCCGCATTTATCGCACTTCAGCCAGGTAACGCTCGCCGAACTTGCGCTGCGCCTCGGCCATCTTGCCGTAGTCGACCGACTTGGCGCGGGCGTATTCCGAGGCCGGCAGGAAGCGCGATTCGGCTTCCTTGGACATGGCCGCAGCACGCACCGGACGCAGATAGGCGTTGGCCCAGATGGCCTGGCCCTGGTCTGACAGCAGGAAGTCCAGCACCTTCTTGGCTTCGGCCTGGTGCGGCGCATTCTTCACCAGCGACACCACGTAGGGCACGGTCACGGTGCCTTCGGTGGGGATCACGAAGGCGACGTTGGCGTGGTCCTTGTACTTGGCGCGATAGGCGTCGAAGTCATAGCCCAGCAGGATGGGAATCTCACCCGAGATCAGGCGCGCATAGGAGGTCTGCTTGGGGACGATGGGCTGGTTCTTCTGCAGGTTCTTGAAGTAACCGATGGCGGGCGAAAAGTCGTCCAGCGTGCCACCCAGGGCCTGGTTGATCGCCACCGCGCCGACGTAGCCGACGAAGGCCGAGGCCGGGTCCAGGTAGCCGATCAGGCCCTTGTATTCCAGCTTCTGCAGGTCAGCCCAGGACTTGGGGACCGGCTTGCCCTTGAGTGCATCGACGTTGACCATGATGCCCATGGTGCCGGAGTGGATGGTGAACCAGTAACCGTCCGGGTCCTTCAGGCCATTGGGAATGTCGTTCCAGTTGGCCGGCTTGTAGGGGGCCACCAGATCCTTGTTCCTGGCTTCGATGCCGAAGGACACACCCAGGTAGGTGAAGTCGGCCACCGGACTGGCCTTTTCGGCCGTCAGCTGGGCCAGGGCCTGGCCACTGTTCTTGTTATCGGGCGGGACGGTGATGCCGGTCTTGTCCTTGATCGCCTTGATCTGGGCTGCCCAGTCGGCCCACTCCGGCGGACAGTTGTAGCAGATCGCGGTCTGGGCAGAAGCAGCGACGGAAGCCGAAAGCAGCAGTGCGCCGGCAGCGGTTTGAATAACACGTTTCAGGAACATGTCAGATCCTTTCCTAGAGGTTGAACAACGAAAGCACGACAAAATTCAGGACAGCGAATGTGCAGCCGGCGGCGGTGCCACCGACCCGCCCTCGCGCAGTACATGCGGCAGGATGTGACGCAGCGCCGGCTGGGCAGACTGCGGGGACTGCGGGGACTGCAATGACGGGCCCTTGGCAGCCGCCGGCACGGCACGCTCGATGGCTTCCACCAGCGTGCGCAGGGCGACATCACCGATGCGCTCGGAAGGCTGCACCACGCTGGCCAGCACCGGAGCCATCAGGGCGCCGACCGGAATGCCGTCGAAGCCCATCACCGAGATATCGCCCGGCACCTGCAGACCCAGTGCGCGCAGGTCGCGCATGGCACTCAGGGCCAGCAGGTCGTTGGAACAGAACAGCGCGGTCGGGCGCTGCAGCGGGTCGGCCATCATCTGCTGGTAGTCGGTGGCGGCGGTGAGGGTATGGCGCTCCACCTCGATGGCCGGCAGCGGCGCCAGGCCGGCCGCCTTCATTGCATCGAGATAGCCGTAATAGCGCTGCATGGCACGGTCGGACGCATTGAAGCGCCCCGACAGCATCTGGATACGCCTATGGCCCAGCCTGATCAGGTGGGCCACCGCGTCACAGGCGGCGGCGCGGTTGTCCACCGAGACCGAAGCGCGATGGGTGGTCGGGCCGGACGTGGCCAGCTGGTTGTAGGTCAAGACGAAAGGGATGCGTTCACGCTCCAGCAGGTCCAGCGTGGCATTGGAGCCGGCATCGGCCACCGTCAGGATCACCCCGTCCACCCGATGCCCCAGCAAGAGCTCGACGGCCGCAGATTCTTCCTCCGGCAGGTATTCGGTGGTGGTGAACATGACCGAGTAATCCAGCGCGCGCGCCGCCAGTTCGATGCCCTGCAGGCACTGGGCGAAGACGGTATTGGACAGCGTCGGCACCACCACCCCCACGGTGCGCGAATTGCCGGCCCGCAGATTGCGACCGGTGAAATTGGGCCGAAAACCCAGTTCGGCGATGCTGCGATGGATCTTCTCGGCCGTTTCCGCGCTCACCGAACCAGGCTTGTTGAGCAGGCGGGACACCGTGGCGATGGACACACCGGCCAGATGGGCAACTTGTTTGATGGAAGGACGCACGGCGGCACCAGGGGGCGAATGAAAACGATTTCATGATGCCGCCCGATTGTTACGACCTCATGACCATGCGCGACAGGCATGCGGTATGCCGCAGGCGGCCGGGGCGCCGGGACGCCCGGAGGGGGGCCCAACCCGGGGGCGCCAAATTCATCGGTTCTATCGTAAAAAAATAGCTTTTTCGCAATTTTTCGATATTTGATGAGAACAAATTCGAGAATCGACATCGCCCGACGTGAAGATGGTTTCATACGTCTGCTCGATCAACAACACCGCCTACAGCCGCGCGAATCCAGCCGATCCGTCCCCCCTGACCGGCCGGATGCACGTAGCTGCGGTCCCTGATGCCGCCCTGCTCTGGCACAGGGATCTTTGCCCGCCCCCGGCTTTTTCCAGGGGGGCGGGCTTTTTTTGTTTCCCGTCGGAAAACCCTCATCCAGGCCTGCCCCGGGCCTGACCGGCGCAGACTGCGTCGACGGGGTGGCGAGCCGGTATAATGCAGGGTTTCGAATCGCATTCCCTTCCCAACCGAATCCCATCCGTATCAGCCCGTCATGCAAGATAAATACAGCCCAGCCGAAGTCGAACAATCCGCGCAGCAGCACTGGAACGCCATCGACGCCTACAAGACCGTCGAAAACGCCCGTGACAAGCAAGGCCGCGACAAGAAGAAGTTCTACGCCTGCTCGATGCTGCCCTACCCCTCCGGCAAGCTGCACATGGGCCACGTGCGCAACTACACCATCAACGATGTGATGTATCGCTACCTGCGCATGAACGGCTACAACGTCCTGATGCCAATGGGATGGGACGCCTTCGGCATGCCCGCCGAGAACGCCGCCATGGCCAATGGCGTGCCACCGGCGCAGTGGACCTATTCCAATATCGACTACATGAAGTCGCAGATGCAGTCCATGGGCCTGGCCATCGACTGGTCGCGCGAGATGACCGCCTGCCGTCCCGAGTATTACAAGTGGAACCAGTGGATGTTCCTGAAGATGCTGGAGAAGGGCATCATCTACAAGAAGACCGGCACCGTGAACTGGGACCCGATCGACCAGACCGTGCTGGCCAACGAGCAGGTCATCGACGGCCGCGGCTGGCGCTCGGGTGCGGTGATCGAAAAGCGCGAAATCCCGATGTACTACGCCCGCATCACCGACTACGCCGACGAGCTGCTGGAACACGTCGAGACCAAGCTGCCCGGCTGGCCCGAGCGCGTGCGCCTGATGCAGGCCAACTGGATCGGCAAGTCCACCGGCGTGCGCTTCGCCTTCCCGCATGAGATCAAGGACGCCAGCGGCCAGCTGATCAACGACGGCAAGCTGTTCGTCTTCACCACCCGCGCCGACACCATCATGGGCGTGACCTTCTGCGCAGTGGCCCCGGAACACCCGCTGGCCACCCTGGCCGCCGAGAACAACCCGGCCCTGCAGACCTTCATCGCCGAATGCAAGCAAGGCAGCGTCATCGAAGCCGACATGGCGACGATGGAAAAGAAGGGCATGCCCACCGGCCTGTACGTCACCCACCCGCTGACCGGCGACAAGGTCGAGGTCTGGGTCGGCAACTACGTGCTCATCACCTACGGCGATGGCGCCGTGATGGGCGTGCCGGCGCACGACGAGCGCGACTTCGCCTTCGCCCGCAAGTACGACCTGCCGATCAAGCAGGTCATCGGCGTGGAAGGCAAGACCTACTCCACCGACGCCTGGGAAGAATGGTACGGCGACAAGGAAGCCGGCAAGACCATCGCCTCCGGCAAGTACGATGGCCTGGGCTACCAGGCGGCCGTCGATGCGGTAGCAGCCGACCTGGCTGCGCAGGGCCTGGGCGAAAAGAAGGTCACCTTCCGCCTGCGCGACTGGGGCATCTCGCGCCAGCGCTACTGGGGTACGCCCATCCCCATCATCCACTGCCCGGATTGCGGCGACGTGCCGGTGCCTGAAAAGGACCTGCCGGTGGTGCTGCCGGAAGACTGCGTGCCGGACGGCAGCGGCAATCCCCTGAACAAGCATGAGCAATTCCTCAAGGTCGACTGCCCCAAGTGCGGCAAGCCGGCCCGTCGCGAAACCGACACCATGGACACCTTCGTGGACTCGTCCTGGTACTACATGCGCTATACCTCGCCGGGCAGCAACGACGCCATGGTCGACTCCCGCAACGATTACTGGATGCCCATGGACCAGTACATCGGCGGCATCGAACACGCCGTGCTGCACCTGCTGTACGCGCGCTTCTGGACCAAGGTCATGCGCGACTTCGGCCTGGTCAAGTTCGACGAGCCCTTCACCAACCTGTTGACGCAGGGCATGGTCCTGAACGAGACCTACTATCGCGAAGAAGCCTCGGGCAAGAAGATCTGGATCAACCCGGCCGATGTGGAACTGACCTTCGATGACAAGGGCCGCCCGGTCTCGGCGATCCTCAAGACCGACGGCCAGCCGGTGGAGATCGGCGGTACCGAGAAGATGTCCAAGTCCAAGAACAACGGCATCGACCCGCAAGCCCAGATCGACCAGTACGGCGCCGATACGGCCCGTCTGTTCACCATGTTCGCCTCGCCCCCGGAACAGACCCTGGAATGGTCGGGTGCCGGCGTGGAAGGCGCCAACCGCTTCCTGCGCCGGGTGTGGGCCTTCGGCTACAACAATGCCGCGCGCATCACCGCAGCCGGCACCGTCGCTGCCATCGACGCGACCCAACTGGATGATGGCCTGAAGACCCTGCGCCGTGAAGTCCACAAGGTGCTGCAACAGGCCGACAACGACTTCAAACGCATCCAGTACAACACCGTGGTCTCGGCCTGCATGAAGATGCTCAACACGCTGGAAGCCGCCAAGCCGGCTGCCGGCGCGGCCGGCGACGCGGTCCTGGCGGAGTGCTTCTCGATCTTCCTGCGCGTGCTCAATCCGGTGGCGCCGCACATCACCCACGTGCTGTGGCAACAACTGGGCTACGCCGCCGCCCAGGGCGACATCCTCGACGCCGACTGGCCGCAGGTGGACGCAGCCGCCCTGGAACAGAGCGAGCTCAAGCTGGTGGTGCAGGTCAACGGCAAGTTGCGTGGCGAGGTGACGGTTCCCAAGGATGCCGACAAGGCCGCCATCGAAGCCGCTGCCCTGGCCAACGAGGATGTGAAGAAATTCCTCACCGGCGCCCCCAAGAAGGTGATCGTGGTGCCCGGCAAGCTGGTCAACATCGTCGCCTGATCCGGCCCAACCCAACCGACGGAACTCCATGCACGCTCAAGTCCAAATCAAGCGTTTCTCGCAATGGCTGCTGATGGCCCTCGCTGCCGTGATGCTCACGGCCTGCGGCTTCCACATGCGCGGCGCGGCCGACCTGCCCTTCAAGACCATCTACCTCGGCTTTGCGCCCAACTCCGCCGTGGGCGTGGAACTCAAGCGCAACATCGAGGCCAGTGGCGCCAAGGTGGTCGCCGACGCCAAGGATGCCGAAGCCAACTTGAAGGTGTTGGCCGACTCCCGCGACCGCCAGGTGCTGACCTTGAACACCAACGGCCGCGTGCGTGAATATGCGCTGTTCCAGCGCTTCACCTTCTCCGTCACCGACCCCAAGGGTGTGGTGGTGATTCCACCCACGGCCATCACCCTGCGTCGCGTCATCACCTATGACGAGAACCAGGAACTGGCCAAGCAGGCCGAGGAAGCACTGCTCTACCGCGACATGCAGTCCGACCTGGTGCAGCAGATCCTGCGTCGCCTGGCGGCCTCGAAGTCGGCCATCAGCACCGAGAAAGCGCAGTCGGATTCCTGATCCGGCCACGCACAATCATGCAACTGCGCCACGACTCCCTGGACGCCCATCTCGGCAAATCGCTGGCGCCACTCTATGTGATCGCCAGCGACGAGCACCTGCTGGCGCTGGAAGCGGCCGACAAGATCCGCCGCAGCGCCCGCGCCAATGGCTATACCGAGCGTGAAGTGCTGGTGGTGGAACGCAGCTTCAAGTGGGGCGAACTGCTGGCGGCCAACCAGTCGCAATCGCTGTTCGGCGACAAGAAACTGATCGAACTGCGCATCCCCACCGGCAAGCCCGGCAAGGACGGCGGCCAGGCCCTGCAGGATTACGCCGCCAACCTCTCGCCCGACAACCTCACCATCATCAGCCTGCCCAAGCTGGACTGGGCCACGCAGAAGGCGGCCTGGGTCGGCGCCCTGCAGCAGGCGGCGGTGTACATCGACATCCCGCTGGTGGAACGCGCCCAGTTACCGGGCTGGATCGGCAACCGCCTGGCTGCCCAGCAGCAGAGCGCTGACCGTCCCTGCCTGGACTTCATCGCCGACCGCGTGGAAGGCAACCTGCTGGCCGCGCACCAGGAAATCCAGAAGCTGGCCCTGCTCTACCCGCCCGGCAAGCTCGGTTTCGAACAGGTGCAGGACGCC
The DNA here is from genome assembly GCF_022627865.1 of Herbaspirillum sp. C7C2. NCBI lineage: Bacteria > Pseudomonadati > Pseudomonadota > Betaproteobacteria > Burkholderiales > Oxalobacteraceae > Herbaspirillum > Herbaspirillum sp. C7C2. The sequence goes on along the minus strand of NZ_JABXGI010000001.1, from coordinate 279,973 downwards.
GTGCTCAATGTGGCCCGCTACGATGTCTTCAAGCTCAACGAAGCCATGCTCTCCGGCGACATCGCCCGTCTCACGCGCATGATGGACGGCCTGAAGGGTGAAGGCGAGGCCCTGCCGCTGGTCCTGTGGGCCGTGACCGAGGAAATCCGCACGCTCCTCAAGCTCAAGTCCGGCATGGCCCAGGGCAAGCCCGTAGGCGCACTGCTCAAGGAATACCGCATCTGGGGTCCGCGCGAACGACTGATGGAACCGGCCCTGCGCCGCATCAGCCTGGCCGCGCTGGAACAGGCCCTGCAGGAAGCCGCCCTGGTGGACCGCATGGTCAAGGGCCTGCGCGCCCGCACCTTCGCCGGCGACCCGTGGGACGCCCTGCTGCAACTGGGACTGAAACTGGCCCGCGGGCGCTGAGCCGCCAGCAGGCCCATCTAGATCGCGCAACACAGACATACCAACACGGCCGCGCCCATCGCGCTGCGGAGGAACCAGAATGGAAAACATCGAACTCTACATGAACCGCATCGGCCAGCAGGCCCGTGCCGCCTCGCGTGCCATGGCGCGTGCCGATACCGCCGCCAAGAACCAGGCGCTGCTGCTGATCGCCGCCGCCATCCGGCGCGATGCGGACGCCCTGCGCGCCGCCAATGCGCTGGACCTGGATGCGGCCCGCGCCAATGGTCTGGCCGAGGCCATGCTGGACCGCCTGACGCTGTCCGACAAGGCCATCGCCACCATGGCCGAAGGCCTGGAGCAGATCGCCTCCCTGCCCGACCCGATCGGCGAGATCAGCAACATGAAATACCGCCCCACCGGCATCCAGGTCGGCCAGATGCGTGTGCCCCTGGGCGTGATCGGCATCATCTACGAGGCCCGTCCCAACGTCACCGTGGACGCCGCCGGCCTGTGCATCAAGAGCGGCAATGCCACCATCCTGCGCGGCGGTTCCGAAGCCATCCATTGCAACCAGGCGCTGGCCAGGCTGGTGAAAGAAGGCCTGGCCGGTGCCGGCCTGCCGGAAGATGCGGTGCAGGTGGTCGAGACCACCGACCGCGCCGCCGTCGGTGTGCTCATCACCATGCAGGAATACGTGGACGTCATCGTGCCGCGTGGCGGCAAGGGCCTGATCGAACGCCTGATCAAGGAAGCCAAGGTCCCCATGATCAAGCACCTGGACGGCATCTGCCACGTCTACATCGACGACAAGGCCGACACCCGCAAGGCGCTGGACGTGGCCTTCAACGCCAAATGCCATCGCTACGGCACCTGCAACACCATGGAAACCCTGCTGGTGTCGCGCAACATCGCCGCAGCGGTGCTGCCACCGCTGGCCGAACTGTATCGCGTCAAGGAAGTGGAACTGCGCTGCGACCCTGAGGCGGCCGATATCCTGGCCGACTACCCCTTCCTGAAGCCGGCCTCGGCTGAAGACTGGGACACCGAATACCTGGCCCCGATCCTGGCCGTGAAGGTGGTGGCCGACATGGATGAGGCCATCGATCACATCAACCGCCATTCCTCCCAGCACACCGACAGCATCATCACCGAGGACTACACCCGCGCCATGCGCTTCCTGCGCGAAGTGGATTCGGCCTCGGTCATGGTCAACGCCTCGACCCGCTTTGCCGATGGTTTCGAATACGGCCTGGGTGCCGAGATCGGCATCTCCAACGACAAGCTGCACGCGCGTGGCCCGGTGGGCCTGGAAGGCCTGACCTCGCTGAAGTATGTGGTGCTGGGCCAGGGCCAGGTGCGCCAGTAACCGATCACGTCAACCCGAACGCCAACGCCAAGGACCGTCATGCTCTGGATCAAAGCCCTGCACATCGTCTTCATCGCCTCCTGGTTCGCCGGCCTGTTCTATCTGCCGCGCATCTTCGTGAACCTGGCGCAGGAGACCGACCTGGTCTCCCGCGAACGCCTGCTGGGCATGGCGCGCCGGCTGTACCGCTTCACCGGCATGACCGCGCTGGTGGCGCTGGTGCTGGGCGCATGGCTGCTGGCCATCACCTGGCAATTCTGGAAAGGCCCGGGCAACGGCTGGCTGCATGCCAAGCTGTTCCTGGTGGTGCTGGTGATCGGCTATCACCACGCCTGCGGCTCCCTGCTCAAGAAATTCGAGCACGGCAAGAATACCCGCAGCCACGTCTGGTTCCGCTGGTTCAATGAAGTCCCGGTGCTGCTGATGCTGGCCATCGTGATCCTGGTCGTCGTCAAGCCGTTCTGATATCCCCAAGCCACGTACCTCTCACCACACACCATCATCCCTTCCGGAGCCGGTCATGAGCAAAGTCTGTGAATACTTTTTCGCCCCGCATTCTCCGTTCGCCTATCTGGGGCACGAACGTTTCGTCGCCCTCGCCGAGAAATACGAGGTGCAGATCCTTCCCAAACCCTTCGACCTGTCGAAGATCTTCGGCGTCTCCGGCGGTCTGCCGCTGGCCAAGCGCGCCCCGCAGCGCCAGGCCTATCGCCTCAAGGAACTGGCACGCTGGAGCGAATTCCTGGGTAAGCCGATGATCCTGCAGCCGGCCTATTTCCCGGTCAACAGCGATACCGCCGCCCGCCTGATCATTGCCACCCAGCTCGCGAACGGCACCGCCGCGTCGCTGCGCCTGACCGGGGCCATCATGCGCGCCGTCTGGGAAGAGCAGAAGAACATCGCCGACACCGATACCCTGGTCGCCATTGCCAACGCCCAGGAGCACGATGGTGCGGCCCTGCTGAAATCAGCCGAGACCGCCAGCGTTCAGGCCGAGTTCGACCGTTTCACCGATGAAGCCAATGCCGCCAGCGTGTTCGGCGCCCCCTGGTTCGTCTACGAAGGCGAAGGCTACTGGGGCCAGGACCGCCTCGATTTCGTCGAGCGCGCCTTCGCGAAAGGCTGAGCGGCCAGCGTACAATGACGCCGGGCTGCGCAATGAACAGAAGCGCAGCCCGGCGTTCTGATTTTTGAAGCCCTGTTTTTCAACGGATAAAAGGTACTCCCATGCAATCCCAAGACACCCAATACTCTTACTTCTGCCCCTGCCCGCGTGGCCTGGAAGCGGCACTGGCAGAAGAACTCAACGAGATCGCCGCCCATGCCGGCCCCGCCGCCAATCTCAAGGTGCACAACCAGGTCCCGGGTGGCGTGCACTGCTCCGGCACGCTGCTGGCGGCCTACCAGATGAACCTGCATTCGCGCATCGCCAGCCGCGTGCTGCTGCGCATGGGTCACGGTTCCTACAAGAACGAAAACGACATCTACGACCTCACCCTGGCCCAGGCCTGGGAAGACTGGTTCAAGGTCTCGCACACCATCCGCGTGGACCTCACCGCCGTGAAGTCGCCGCTGCGCAGCCTGGAATTCAGCACGCTCAAGATCAAGGATGCCATCTGCGACCGCTTCCTCGACCAGTTCAAGCTGCGTCCCTCGGTCAATACCCGCACGCCCGACATGCGCATCGCCGGCTTCGTCGATGCCCACAACTTCACGGTCTACCTGGATACCTCCGGCGAAGCGCTGTTCAAGCGCGGCTGGCGCGAAGAGACCGGTGACGCCCCGCTGCGCGAGAACCTGGCGGCAGGTCTGTTGCGCACCTCCGGCTGGAAGCCGGGCGTGCCGCTGTTCGATCCCATGTGCGGCTCCGGCACCATCCTGGCCGAAGCCGCCCAGATGATTGCCGGCGTGCCGCCGGGCGCACGTCGCCGCTTCGCCTTCGAGAAGTTCAGCAACTTCGACGCCGATGCCTGGTTCGCCATCAAGGGGGACTTCAAACCCAACCCGATCCCGACCACGCCGACGCTCTTCGGCAGCGACATCTCTGGCGACATGGTGGAACTGACCCGCAAGAACCTGCTGCGTGCCGGCGTGCATTTCGAGGTACCGCTCAAGCAGATCGAGGCGCAGGAGATCAAGCCACCGCTGGACGCCGATGGCCAGCCGCTGGTCGGCATCATCCTCTCCAACCCGCCCTACGGCGAACGGATCGGCGTGCGTGGTGACCGTGCCCTGCCGACCGAAGAACTGTTCACGCAATTCTTCAGCGCCTTCTCCAGCACCCTGAAGCAGCGCTTTGCCGGCTGGAGCGTGTTCCTGTTCTCGGCCGACCTCGGCCTGCCCAAGCTGATGCGCCTGAAGGAATCGCGCAAGACCCCGTTCTTCAACGGTGCCCTGGAATGCCGCCTGTTCCGCTTCGACATGGTGGCCGGCTACAACCGCCGCGAAGAGGCCAAGCCGCATTCCCGCGACAGCGAGGACTGAAGCAGGACAGGCGGGACCGGATTGTCAACCACGCCAAGACAATCCATCCCGCCACGGCCGGTTTATCCGGCCCGCATTCTTCCCTACAGTGTGGACATGGCCCATCTCCATCACGCCCGCCAGAGAGCGAGCACGATAGCTGGCCTGCCTTCATCCACTCCACACTTCCCGGGATCATCATGAGCACCGTCACCGTCAATACCCGTGCCGACTACGCCGCCTTCCTGCTGCGCGTCACCATGGGCATCTTCTTCCTGGTCCACGCCGGACTGAAAATCTTCGTCTTCACCCCGGCAGGCACCGTGGGCTTCTTTGCCTCGCTGGGTGTACCCGGCTGGTTCGCCTATCCCGTCATGGCGCTGGAAGTGGTAGGCGGCATTGCGCTGGTGCTGGGCTACTACGGTCGTTGGCTGGCACTGCCCCTGGCGGCCGACCTGCTGGGCGCCATCGTGCTGGTCCACGGCAAGGCAGGATTCTTCTTCACCAACCCCAAGGGTGGCTGGGAATACCTGGCGCTGTGGATCGTCGGCCTGGTCGCCGTGTTCCTGCTGGGCGACGGCGCCTTTGCCCTCAAGCGTGAAGAGCGCAGTTGATCGCCCTGTTTGCCGAAATCATCCAGCCGGGCCACGCGCCCGGCAAAATTCATATAGATTCAGTTTGATCGTCGAGATCTTTTAGTTCAGTTCTTGCGTGCGGGAAATCAAGTTTTCCACAGGCGATTCAAGGAAACCATCATGTCCGATACCCTCCACCTGCCCTCGCTGTTCGTCTCGCACGGCTCGCCCATGCTGGCCGTGGAACCCGGCCGTACCGGTCCGCTGCTGGCCGGCATCGGCGCTACCCTGCCGCGCCCGCGTGGCATCGTGATGATGTCGCCACACTGGGAGACCTTCACCCCGCGCGTGGTCAACCAGGCCAGGCCGCGCGTGATCCACGATTTCGGCGGTTTCCCGCAGGCGCTCTATGCACTGGACTACCCGGCACCAGGCGCGCCCGCACTGGCCGAACATGTGGCCCAGCGGCTGCGCGATGGCGGCCTGCCGGCCAATACCGATGACGGCTGGGGGCTGGACCACGGTGCCTGGGTACCGCTGCGCTATCTTTATCCACAGGCCGATGTGCCGGTGATCCAGCTGTCGCTGCAATCGCAGCAACCGCCGGCCTATCATTTCCAGGTCGGCCAGTTGCTGGCACCGCTGGCCCGCGAAGGCATCCTGCTGGTCGGCTCGGGCAGCTTCACGCACAACCTGCGCGAACTGCGTCGCAACGATGCCGATGCCGGCGACGCCCCGCATACGCTGGAATTCCTGCAATGGTTCCTGGACCGCATGCAGGCCGGTGACCTCGAGGCGCTCTTCGGTTACCGGACCACGGCCCCGCACGCGGTGCGCACCCACCCCAGCGACGAACACCTGCTGAGCCTGTTCTTCGCCATGGGCGCGGCCGATGACTGGACCCGGCTGGTTCACCTGGACAGCGGTTCGACGTATCATAGCCTGCGCATGGACGCCTTCGCCTTCGGCACGGCCTCCAGCCTGCTGGCACAACTACCGGCTGCCGCCTGAGCCCCCGTCTCCCTGACGGCGCCGGCGCGGCGCCATCTGGGGGATAGACGGGTTGAACAAACTGCGTGAAATCGAATGCTTCATTGCCGTGGCCGAGCTGGGCAGTTTCGTCAAGGCCGCCGATGCGCTAGGCATCTCCAAGGCGGCCGTCTCGCGCACCGTACTGGAACTGGAAGCCCGCCTGGGCTCCCGCCTCATGCAACGGACCACGCGCCGGCTCTCGCTCACCGAAGCCGGCGGTCTCTACCTCGAACGCTGCAAGCAGATCGTGGCCGACCTGGAAGCCGCCGACGACCTGCTCTCGGCCGGCGCCGCCCGACCGGCCGGCCTGCTGCGCATCAACGCCCCGGTCACCTTCGGCGTGCTGCACCTGGCACCGCTATGGCCGATGTTCCTGGAGCGTTACCCGGAGGTGGAGCTGGACATCACCTTGTCGGACCGCATCGTCGACATCATCGATGAAGGCTACGACCTGGCCATCCGCATCGCCCGGCTGGCCGATTCCACCCTGATCCACCGCAAGCTCACCAGCACCAGCCTGCCGGTATGCGCCTCGCCCGCCTATCTGGAAAAACACGGCACGCCCACCCATCCGCACGACCTGGCGCGGCACCAGGTCATCAGCTACAGCTACAACCAGGGCAAGGATGAATGGCAGTTCAGTGGCCCGGAAGGGCCAGTCAGCGTGCGCGTAAATTCGCGCATGCACGCCAACAACGGTGACAGCTGCGTGCAGGCGGCGTTGGGCGGCGTGGGCATCACGCGCCAGCCCACCTTCATGATCGACCAGTATCTGCGCAGCGGCCAGCTGGTTCCCATCCTCGCCGACTACGGCACGCCTTCGCTGGGCATCTACGCCGTCTATCCCAGCCGCGCCCATCTCCCGGCCAAGGTCAGGGCAATGCTGGACTTCCTCGCCGAGGCATTCGCCCAGGTCCATTGGGACCACTGAAAGCGCCACGCACCCGCTGGCACCCGGCCGCACCTTCCCATCCCCTGCAGCAGCGCTCCCGCCCAATGGCTTGAACGTCATCGGCGCATAAATTTCATCATTCCAGGCCAGGCCCTTGCGCTCGTGTTGCGTGCCTCGGCCTGCCTTTTCCTGCCTGACGCTTGATCGATATCAAGGATGGCGACTCGCTTTTGTGGAAACGGGATCGGGCCACTACGCTGTTGACTTTCACTTTCTGATCACTCAAAGTGACCATATTGCAGACGCATTGTTCATATTATGGACAATAAAAGACAAATATCCCGCCTGGAGACCTCATGAGCACTCTCACGCCCGCTGACGCGAAGATGCAGCCCTATCAATTCCCCAACCCCAAGGAAGCCCCGCTGGAAATCGTGGTCAACCCGGCCATCCCCGAGGACGAGCGCGTCTGGGTCCCGCAGGCCGACAACGTCTGGTTCCGCCCGCTCTGCCTCAATGTCTCGCAGGGCTACTGGACCAATCTGCTGCGCGTGCGCAAGTCCGGCGTGCTCTCGCGCCACCGCCATCCCGCGCCCGTCCATGGCATGGTGCTCAAGGGGAAATGGCGCTACCTGGAGCATGACTGGATCGCCGAACAGGGCAGCTATGTCTTCGAACCACCCGGCGAGACCCATACCCTCTACGTCCCGGAAGACGTGGAAGAAATGATCACCTACTTCCACATCACCGGCGTGATGTTCTACTGCGACCCCTGGGGCAAGTTCGAAGGCTATGAAGATGTCTTCACCAAGCTCGATATGTGCCGCAAGCATTACGAAGCGGTCGGGCTGGGCAGCGACTACGTCGACCGCTTCGTGCGCTGAGGGCGGAGCGCATGCATTACGACACTGCGAACTACGATTTCACTGACTGCGTGGCCGTGGTCACCGGCGGCCATGGCGGTATCGGCGCGGCCATCGCGGCGCGCCTGGCCGAGGCCGGCGCACGCGTGGTGGTGTGGGACCTGCACCAGGCTGCCAGCTCCCCCTACCGGCAGCAACAGGTGGACATCACCGATGCAGGCTCGGTCGAGGATGCCGTCCATCAGTTGCTGGTGGAGACCGGCCGCATCGACTTCCTCATCAACAATGCCGGCTATGCCGGCCCCACCGTGCCGCTGGACGAATACGACGTGGCCGAATGGCATCGCATCGTGCAGGTCAACCTGCTGGGCGTCTTCCACGCCTGCCGCAGCGTAGTCCCGGCCATGCGTGCGGCCGGACGAGGGCGCATCGTCAACATCGCCTCGCTGGCCGGCAAGGAAGGCACGCCCAATGCGTCAGCCTACAGCGCCGCCAAGGCCGGCGTACTGGCGCTGACCAAGTCGCTCGGCAAGGAACTGGCCGAGACCGGCATCCTGGTCAATGCCATCGCCCCGGCGGCGGTGAAAACCGCGCTGCTGGAACAGATGTCGCCGGCCCACGTCCAGACCATGATCGCCAAGAGTCCCATGCACCGTCTCGGCACCGTGGAAGAAGTGGCCGAACTGTGCGCCTGGCTGTGCTCGGGCTCGTGCAGCTTCAATACCGGTGCCATATTCGACCTCTCCGGTGGCCGCGCCACCTACTGAGCAAAACAGGAAGGAGCAGGACCGCAGAATCATCCGGGCAAGCGAGGATCACGGCCAGGGGCGATGCAGACATCACCCCGGCCGTGCCGGAGCAGTAGCAGGGACGGCATCCACAACGTCCTCAAGACCGCGTCCTCGCATGACGCTTTCGCCATGTCACAGACACAGAGCACCGCAGCAGACGGCGCCGGCAGGAAGCACGCCAATGGCATCAACTCATTCACTCTGGAGACGTAACCCATGGAAGTCCAAAAGGAAAAGAGCCCCCGGCTCAAACGCATACAGGTCGTCGCACTGACCTTTCTGATGCTGGCAGGCATCGTCAACTATCTTGACCGCAGCACCCTGTCCATCGCCAATCATTCGGTGAGCCAGGAACTGAACCTGAGCGCCTCGCAGATGGGCCTGCTGCTGTCGGCCTTCTCGCTGGCCTATGCCTTCTCTCAATTGCCCATCGGCGCCATGCTGGACAAGTTCGGCGCGCGCGTGATGCTGGGCGCCGGCATGTTCGTCTGGTCGCTGGCGCAACTGGCCGGCGGCTTCGTCAACACCCTGCAGCAATTCCTGGTCGCCCGCGTGTTCCTGGGCCTGGGCGAGGCACCGCAATTCCCGGCCGGGGCCAAGGTGGTCTCGGAGTGGTTCGCCATGCGCGAACGCGGTGGACCGACCGGCATCTTCGTGGCCTCCTCCACCATCGGCCCCGCCCTGGCGCCGCCCATCCTCACCATCCTGATGCTGTCGTTCGGCTGGCGCATGATGTTCGTCATCATGGGCGTGCTGGGCATCGCGGTATCGGTGGGCTGGTATCTGTTCTACCGCAATCGCAACGAGGTCGAACTGACCCCGTCCGAGGTGCTGTACCTGGCCGACGACCACGACACCGATCCCAATGCCAACGCCAAGCTGACCTGGAGCGAGTGGAAGAGCCTCTTCAAGTACCGCACCACCTGGGGCATGCTGTTCGGCTTCATGGGCGTGATCTACATGGTCTGGCTGTACCTGACCTGGCTGCCGGCCTATCTGGAGCATGAGCGTCACCTGTCCATCGCACGTACCGGCTGGGTGGTGGTCATCCCCTACATCTTCGGCACGCTCGGCATGCTGTCCTCCGGCTATATCGCCGATGGCCTGATGAAGCGCGGCATGCCTGCCATCCGCAGCCGCAAGTGGCCGATCTGTGCCGGTCTGATCGGCGCCGGTGCCTTCACCATCCCGGCCGCCTACACCCCCAGCACCACCATGGCGATCGTCTATATCTCGCTGGCCATGGCCTTCGTGAACATGGCCTCGGGCGGTGCCTGGGCACTGGTGTCGGTGGCCATCCCGCGCCGTCTGGTGGCTTCGCTGGGCAGCATGCAGAACTTCGGCGGCTACCTCGGTGGTTCGCTGGCGCCGGTCATCACCGGGGTGGTGGTGGACCAGACCCACTCCTTCGTCAACGCCCTGCTGATCAGCGCGGCGGTGGCCTTTGCAGCAGCGCTGGTGTACATGTTCGTGGTCGACAAACCCATCGAATCGCACGCCTGATCCCGCTGCACGCAGTCGCCTGACCCGATGCCGCCGCCTGCGGGTAGCGGCATCCAGCCAGTCCCCTGCCACCCTCGCTATTCACAAGGAAAACCATGAGCTTCATTCCCGATCTTCTGCAGGGCAAGACCGCCCTCGTCACCGGCGGTACCCAGGGCATAGGCGGCGCCGTCGCACGCCAGCTGGCAGCACTCGGCGCCCGCGTCATCGCAGCCGGATTGCCGCCCTTCGCCCACGAGGAATTCGCCGGCACCGACATCACCCTGGTGGAAATGAATGTAGCCAGCGAAGAGAGCGTGCGCGCTGCCCTGGCCGGCCTCAAGCAACTGGACATCGTCGTCAACTGCGCCGGCATCATCAAGCGCGGTGCGGAACTGGAGACCGAAGTCTTCGAACAGGTGATCGCCGTCAACCTCACCGGCACCATGCGCGTGTGCGCGGCTTCCCGTGAATTGCTGCGACAGTCCGGCGGTTGCATCGTCAACACGGCCTCCATGCTCAGCTTCTTCGGTGGCGGCCTGGTCCCCGGCTATAGCGCCAGCAAGGGCGGCGTAGCGCAGCTGACCAAATCACTGGCCATTGCGTATGCGGCCGACGGCATCCGCGTCAATGCGGTGGCGCCGGGCTGGATCGCCACCCCGCTCACCCAGGCCCTGCAGGACGACCCGACCCGCGCCGGCCCGATCCTGGCGCGCACTCCCTTGAACCGCTGGGGACGCCCGGAAGACATCGGCAATGTCGTGGCCTTCCTCTGCTCACCCGCCGCCTCCTTCATGACCGGCACCATCATCCCGGTCGACGGCGGCTATCTGATTGCCTGATCACCCCATTCCATGCATGCCTTTTCCCGCGTCCGCTGCTCCAGGCGGCGCGGGCTTTTTTGCGCTGGGGCACTACCAGGCTCCGCTATAATCTGCCCGCTCCCGCTCCCGATTCTGCTCCTGTCTCCTTAAGCCTGCGCCCATGCCAGACCACGACAAACATCCCGACGACCCGAACAAGATTGCCGGCACCGCCGCCTTCTCCAAGTTCGTCGCCGTGCTGCAATTGATCGCCGACCAGGACGCGCCCCTGAACATCGCGCAGCTGGCGGCGCTCTCTGGCTATCCGCGCCCCACCGTCTATCGCATCCTGGCCGCCCTGATGGCCGAGGGCATGGTGGTGGAAAACCCACGCAGCAAACAGTTCGAGGTGGGACCGCGCCTGATCAACCTGGCCAGCCGCGCCTGGGATCGCAGCGATATCCGCACCACCGCCATCGAACCGCTGCGGCAGCTGCGCGACATCACCCGCGAGACCATCCACCTGGCCGTGCCCAGCGACGTCAGCATGGTCTACATCGAGAAACTGGAAAGCCCGCAAGCCGTGCGCATGGCCTCGCGCATCGGCACCCGCGTGACGCTCTATTCGAGTTCGGTGGGCAAGGCCTATCTGGCCGGCCTGGAAGAATCGCGCCGCGAAAACCTGATGCGCACGCTGCAGATGGAGCCCTTCACCGAGCATACCCACACCGATCTGTCGGCTCTGCGCCAAGACCTGGAACAGACCCGCGCACGCGGCTATGCCGAAGACCGTGAAGAGAACGAAGCCCAGATCTTCTGCTACGGTGCCGCCATCGTCGGCGCCGACGGCTTGCCGGTGGCCTGCGTGAGCGTGAGCATCCCGCTGTTCCGGCGCCTGCCCGATCCACAGCAGGCCTATGTGGCGCCACTGCTGCAAGCCTGCGCCACCATCTCGCGCAAGCTGGCCGGACCGGGGTGAAACGGGTCCGGCCTTCCGCTCAAGGCCGCATCACGCACTGAACATCAGGCCTCGGGCGGCAGTTCAACCCTGTAGATTTCCTTGCCGTCGGTATTGTGCAGCGTCACGGTGAGCGTCTTCGATTTCGCATCGATCTTGCCGATACCGAAGAACTGCAGCAGCTCCGCCGGCGATCGGTTCTGCTTCATGTCCGCCGGAATGCTCACGAAACGCACATCCGGACCAAAGGTCCGATCAATCTCGCCCGGACCGAAGGTACCGGCGTTGATCGGCCCTCCGACGAATTCCCAGAACGGCTTGAAGTCGGTGAACTGCGCGCGTTCCGGCGCATAGTGGGTGGCCGAGGCATAGTGCACATCGGCAGTCACCCACACCACGTTCTTGATGTCGTGCTGCTTGATGAAGCGCAGCAGCTCCGCCACTTCCAGCTCACGCCCCGACGGCTTGCCATTGTCGGCATTGGCCCAGGCCTCGAAGGTGCCGGGCGGCACATCGACATTGAGGTCCGGCACCACGATGGACAAGGGCATGTCGCTGGCGATCAGCTTCCAGGTCGAGCGTGAGCGCAGCAGCGCCTGCTTGATCCAGCGCATCTGCTCCGGCCCGAGAAACTCGGCATCGTGACCGCCGCGCTGGCGATTGGGCGAATTGCGACCGCGATAGCTGCGCTCGTCCAGCATGAACACCTCCAGCAGCGGTCCGTGATTGAAGGCGCGATAGATGCGGAAAGGATCGGCCTGGTCGATGCGGAAGGGATTGTGTTCGAACATGGCCTGGCGCGCACGGGCCGCCAGCACATCGATGTTGCGCTCGTCGTAGCGTTTTTCCTGGGCGCCGATCACCTGGCCCGGATACCAGTTGTTGCGCACCTCGTGGTCATCCCACTGCACCAGGAACGGCACCTCGGCGGCGAAGCGGCGCTTGCTGGCATCCAGCATGTTGTAGGCGAAGTTGCCGCGATAGTCGTCCAGCGTCTGCGCCACCTTGGACTTGGCCTCGGTCACCACGTTGCGCCACAGGCTGCCATCGTCCAGCTTCACCTCGGCCTGGATCGGACCGTCCGCATAGATCTGGTCGCCCGAATGGATGAAGAAGTCGGGACGGAAGCGGCGCATGCTCTCGTACACCCGGTAGCCACCCCATTGCTCATTGATGCCCCAGCCCTGGCCGGCTTCGTCCCCCGAGAAGGCGAAGGTGATGTCGCGTGCCTGCCCGCGCGCTGTAGCAGGCACCATCAGGCTGCCGGTCAGCGGCTCGCTCAGGGCCGACTCATGCACCAGGTCCTGGAAACGCACGCGGTAATACACCCGCTGCCCTGCCGGCAAACCCCGCAGGTCCACGCGGGCGGTGTAGTCGTCCCGCGCCAGCGCGGTGGGGCCGGCGATGCGCACCGCATCGGCGAAGTTCTCGCTGGTGGAGTATTCCACCAGCATGCGCGCATTGCGGTCGGCGCGCGCCCAGACGATGGCACTGTCGCGGGTGACGTCGCCGCTCATGATCCCGCCCGGGAACTGCGGGCGCAGACGTTCGGAGGTGACGATGGCCGGCGCGGCAGCCAGGCTGGCGGGGCTGGCGATCACGGCCACGCTGCCTGCGGCGGCGGCAGTGACGGCGCTGTCGCGCAGGAAGCGGCGACGGCTGGGTTCGGCTGGCGAATTCTGGTCTGGCATGGCAACTCCTGAGGGTGAGGAAAAAAGAAGGGAGTTGCAATTTAGCAATCGTGTATGACCGTTCCATGAAAGCACGATGACCAATGCTGACCGGATCCCCCAAAACGGCTAAATGACGTGATTTTCAAAAAATTTCGAGCCGCCCTGCCCTCGCACCAAAACAAACCGCGCCACCGCATCGCCTACCCGTATCGCACAATTTTCGTGCGCATCACAAGCTGACAAGGACCTGACGCACCCGAAAAGTCCTTTTGAATCAAGCCACTGCAAAATAATCACCAAAATGGAACGAAAATTGCATCAGTCCGGGCTTTCGATTCTTTCCTTGCACAATTTTTGGGAGATTTTCTGGTGGACGATCACAAAAACGGCGCAGACGCCCTCTTCATCCTGCTGGGGGCGATCATGATCCTGGCCATGCATGCCGGCTTCGCGTTCCTGGAACTGGGGACGGTGCGCAAGAAGAACCAGGTCAATGCCCTGGTGAAGATCCTGGCCGACTTCGCGGTCTCGACCATTGTCTACTTCTTCATCGGCTACTACGTCGCCTACGGTGTGAGCTTCTTCGCCGGTGCCGAAACCCTGGCCGAGCGCAGCGGCTTCGAACTGGTGAAGTTCTTCTTCCTGCTGACCTTCGCCGCCGCCATTCCGGCCATCATCTCGGGTGGCATCGCCGAGCGCTCCAAATTCAACCCGCAGCTGCTGGCCACCGCCGTACTGGTCGGCCTGGTCTATCCGTTCTTCGAGGGCATCGCCTGGAACCAGCACTTCGGCGTACAGGCCTGGCTGGCAGCCACCTTCGGCGCCGAATTCCACGACTTCGCCGGTTCCATCGTGGTCCACGCCGTCGGCGGCTGGATCGCCTTGCCCGCCGTGCTGCTGCTGGGTGCGCGCCGCGGCCGCTACAGCAAGGAAGGTGCGGTCGCTGCCCATCCGCCCTCCAACATCCCCTTCCTGGCACTGGGCGCATGGATCCTGACGGTGGGCTGGTTCGGCTTCAACGTGATGAGCGCGCAGACCCTGGACAAGATGAACGGCCTGGTCGCGATGAACTCCCTCATGGCCATGGCCGGTGGCACCCTGGTCGCACTGCTGATGGGCCGCAACGACCCCGGCTTCGCCTACAACGGCCCGCTGGCCGGCCTGGTAGCGGTATGTGCCGGCTCGGACCTGATGCACCCGCTGGGCGCGCTGGTTACCGGCGGCATGGCCGGCGCCATCTTCGTGTGGATGTTCACCCGCACCCAGAACAAATGGAAGATCGACGACGTACTGGGTGTCTGGCCCCTGCATGGGCTATGCGGCCTGTGGGGCGGCCTGGCGGCTGGCATCTTCGGCTTGCAGGCGCTGGGGGGACGCGGCGGCGTGTCCTTCATGTCGCAACTGGTGGGCAGCGTGATGGGCATCGCCATCGCGGCAGTCGGCGGATGGATCGTGTACGGCCTGCTGAAGAAGACGGTCGGCATCCGCCTTGATCCTGAACAGGAATTCGAAGGCGCCGATCTGGCGATCCACAAGATTTCGTCGACGGCGGAGCGGGAGACGAGTTGGTGACCTGATAAATAAGAATAAAGTCTGTATTTCCGGATGAAAGTCTGTCGAGCCCGTTAAAGTCTGTCGGACTCCTTGCTACTGTATTGAAAGCGCAATCGCAAAAGCGTCAGCTCCAATGGAAAGGCCACCATTCCGGTGGCCTCGACTGGCTACTGGTGAAAAAAAACGGATCCGTCACCTGCACAAACTAAGTACCGAAATCACCTTTGACTTAGTAAGCGAGTGAACCATTCACTATGGGCGACGTTCTGGTTCGCTTCGTTTCGGCTGGCGCCAGGCTCATCGGCCGGAAACGGGTCAGTTCAAGGCCATTACGCAGCGCGAAAAAACCTTAGTAATTGGCTGCGGCATGTACGCACGACGAAAATTCGAAACATTACGATTTCTGGTAACAGCTCAATATTGCGGGCGCCATTAGCGGTTCAAAACCTTGGCGTAGGATTCTTTCTGAATCTTGTGCCGCCCCCCCCCTAGTCAAGTGATCGTGTTCGTCGTACGCGAATACTCTCTTTCTCAGGCAAACTCCTCCTGTTGGATAAACGCTTGGATGCCTCCTTGATCCACATCGAGTTGAGACGGATGCATAAATTCCTGCGCGTACTTAAAACATATGCCACTACGTAAGAGCAACTGGAATATATCCGGGTCAATATGCCCGGTATCTGCCATCTTTTTCATGATTGTTAGTGTCTCTGATAATTTTTTCCCCGTTTTATACGGACGATCTGCAGCTGTCAGGGCTTCAAAAATATCCGCGATTGCCATCATTCGGGCCTCGATGCTTAACTCATTTTTGTTCAGCATTTTGGGATAACCGCTACCGTCCATCTTCTCGTGATGCCCCGTGGCAATTTCAGGAACGCGCTTTAGATTTGATGGCAAAGGCAGACTGTCAAGCATGATGATAGTTTGCACAATATGATCATTGACCAAGTATCGCTCCTCGGCCGTTAGTGTTCCACGGCCAATTGACAGATTGTAAATTTCGCCCAAATTAAGCCGGTATTTAGGCGCAGGCATTTTGATACCTAGGTTCGTATATAGCGTCGGATCTACAGATTCAGCATGGCGCTCTATCAAGTGCTCTGGCTTATCGTCCAACAAGTATTCTTTGCTCGCCGCCACGGGAGATATGCTCTTTTTCCTTGCGCGTTCTTCCCACGATAAACCGAGAGAGTCATCCATCGTTCGGATCCAGGTGCGGCGAGCGAT
The DNA here is from genome assembly GCF_022627865.1 of Herbaspirillum sp. C7C2. Taxonomy (NCBI): domain Bacteria; kingdom Pseudomonadati; phylum Pseudomonadota; class Betaproteobacteria; order Burkholderiales; family Oxalobacteraceae; genus Herbaspirillum; species Herbaspirillum sp. C7C2. Next base: position 263,901 of record NZ_JABXGI010000001.1, on the reverse strand, counting down.
GCAGCGCAAGCGCTCAAGGTCCTCCGGGCGAACTACTTCCCCACCCATATTGCACGACGCCACAAATTCAAATTCCTGATCAAGCTCTACGCACTGTCTACTTAGCTCATTTTTCAGAAGCTCTGGGTCACCTCCTGCCAGCTGCTTCTGGAGGGATAGTATCTCTGCATCACGCTTAAGAACTTCAAACCGCATTCTTATTTCATGGATACGGTTGTATAGAGTCTGTAGCTTGGTTGATTTATCAATTACATATTCCGGCGTGGTAACTTTCCCGCAATCGTGCAGCCAACTAGCAACATGAATTTGCTCTCGCTCAAGATCCGTAAGGTGGTAGTTCTTGAACGGGCCTTCGGATTCATCATTTGCGGCCTCAGCGAGAGCCTTGGTAATTGCTGGAACTCGCTTGCAATGCCCGCTAGTGTGGGGATTTTTCGCGTCAATCGCCTCGCCAATCAACTTGATAATGCCATCGACCAACGCTCGCTGGCCTTCAAGCAGGCGATGGTGATCTATAGCTATGGCCACCGTTCCGCACAAAGCTTCAATGAATGCAATACGAGCAGGATGAGGAGACTCGTCACCTTCCAAGACGAGTAAATGCAGGCCAACAAATTTCTCATCATGATTAAACAAGGGCGACAGAACCATGCTCACGCATTTTGCTAACGGATCAACTTTTAATTTATTGAGGTCGAGTCCATTCCAACGGTAATCTTCATTCAGTCGGATGATCACTGAACTGCGGGACTGAGAAAATAGACACATCACTCCAGAGAGGGGAATAGATTTTTCCCGACAAGCTATAGCGCCGGATTCGGCGGAATAGAGCAGACTCATCTGCAATTCATTGCAGCTATCCGCAGCCAAGAATACTGCGCCGCCAGCTGCGTTCATCGTTCTTGTCGTCTCTTCCAACGTTCCCAGCAACAGTTTTGGAAGATCTTGCTCACTCCCCAGCCGTTGGCTGATTCTCAGGAAACTCTGAAGTGTTTTCTGTAGTGTTTGTATGGTCTCGATCAGGCTCTGAATTTCCCGTACCGGAGATTGGGGTGGCGGAGTATCGGCAAACTCGAAACGACGTATCGCCTCAGTTCGTGCGGTCAATGCTACCAGCCGCCGTGCGATACGTTTGGCGAGATAATAGGAAAGAACGATTGCGAGAACAAGGCAGCTAAGTGAGACGGTCAATATGCTAGTTCTTAAATTGATGGCCGGCTTCAATAATTCATCAGCGGGAGAGAGGAGCGCCAGCCAAGCTAGTGCGCCTCCTTCCAGATGCAAGGGCATGGTTGCAACAAGCCATTGCCTCTTGGCATCGTCTTCATCATATCGTTGGCTGTAGCTTGATGACGACGGCGGGGTGCGAATCAAATTTGATCAAATAGTGGGGTCAAGGTCAGATAGATGTGCAGTGCGAAGGCCGTTGGAGATAGAGAGGTTACCGCTTACCAGGTCATTCCAACGGTGATAGGCATATAGAGCCCCACTGGGGTTGAGAATGGCAATTTCGGAACTATCGGTGGGTCGAGCGTTTTTTAATACATTGGAAAGAGAGCTAAACGTGATTAGCGTGGCGACGACGGCTCTCCCTTTCACACTTCTTTTGGAGAACGCAATTGCCCACTCTTGAGTGGTCGAGGAGGCAAATGGGCCAAATTTTGCTAGGCCTGGCTGCTCCTTGGCAGCTTTATACCAAGCTCTTTCACGAGGATCAAATTTATAGTCTGGGCGATTGACAGCTTGAATTAAGCGGAGCTCTTTATCAAAAAATAGAAATTGCCTTTTGGGATTGTCACTATCGGCCCGCTCAATAGACTGAACTGCATAGGCTGTATCTTTTGTCGCACGGATCTTTCCACGATTAAAATCATCGACTCGCCGAAAAACCATGTAGTCGCCATTCTCGTACCCTACAAAGATACTGTCTAAGAACGGATTCACATCGGCAAGAAGACGAAGTGCATCAATACTTTCCAATCTCTCGGAAAGAGTCGTCCGTTCTCCGATGGAACTCCTTGAGAATGACTCGACCGTCTTTTCCGCAACAACGTACATGCTTTCTAGATTGCGTTGAACATCTCCCGCAAGATGTTTTACATCATGATTAATGCGTGACGTTGCCTCCTCCTTATTTTTTTCGAAAACGTAATAGGAGAGAAAACCGCCTGAAAGAATGACAGCAAATGAGGCGACAGCGATGATATAAACGTGAAGAGGCATTCCTTGACTTGAATCGCGCTGCATAGCTCTTCCCCCCAGAAAAGAATATAGCGAATTTGATCCTGGCTGCGCGCTTTGACGAATTTGATCAGTCGGCTCGGCCGCGTGGCCAATTTACACACCCTTGCCGGCACTGTTGATGGAAATACCCGTTTCAGCGGAAATGCATTCCAATCAGGCATCGTAGTTCGATTCTAACTCCGCATCATTCATTCTAGAAGAAATCATCGGAATCCCGGTCATCCTCCATTTTCGGAAGCGGCCTGAGAGAAGAAACCATGCGACCAAGGCCAGTTTCTGATTTTGGCGGGATGCCTCTGATGGCCATGTTGGCGCTCTTGATTATGGCCCAGCCGGTTGCAAGTTCCGGGACCTCATCAATGCTGTCGAACAGGTGGCGCATCAGCCAGTCGTAACGCACGGTCCGGTTGTAGAGCTTGATATGAGCGTTCTGATGCAGCTTGCCAGGGTGAAAGAACTCGTAATGACCCCAAACTTTAGGTAAGAGATTTCGAGTCGGATTAAGCGAGGTCTTATTCCTTAACTGTTATATTTGAAGTTATGGCACCGTAACTCAACTAATCAAACGTTCTAGCGGACAGATACGACTATGCGAGATGCACATCTCTCAATTGCTTTTCTCTGCTTTAGATTGCTTATCTTGCTGGCACTGCCGCTACCTGTAGTCAATGCAACCGCTCAGTCCACGAACAAACCAGTAGCATCCTCAATCTCTACACAAGCAACAGCCGTCACCCCCATCGCATTCCAAGACATTCTTGGTCGCGCAGATGAAGATCAACAGCGTGTGGACTGGGCGAACCGATTACTGGCCGCACCTGATCCGGTCGACGATCTTCGCCGCTCGCTAGACGATATCGCGAAACCTGTCGATGCAAAATTGCGTACCGCAGCGAAAGCCTCTTTACGCGGATTGCCGATCATGCGGCTGGAAAGCCTTTCCCGACATTGGGAATTTGATGCTAGACGTCTAGAAAACTGGGAATCGAAAGCGCGGCGCGTGCTGACGCCTTATGCCGACAGCGCATTGCAGCTAGCCCAGCGCCGCGCAACTTGGACAGCGAACCGTGCCGCCGGCATCCTGAATGGATTGCCGCCAGCGCTGTCGAATCGGGTCGACACCCTCCTGGCGCAGATCGATACATCAGAACTTGCGCTTGGAACAGCGCTAACGCACCAGTTTGAGCTGACAAGCCGCGCTGGCGAACTCAAGGCCCGTATACAGGCCGGGCGCAACGATGTGGCGGCGGCCATCGATGACATTGATCACCGTCTGCTGCAACTGGATGCGCCACCGTTGTGGAAGGGACTGGGCCTGTCTGGCGGAGCGAGCTCAGCATTCGATGCCATGGATCGAGGTCTGGATATAGAAAGCCAGTTCGCACTTGATTATCAGGCCGCAGGTACAGGTAACCAGCAAGCGCTCCGGGTGATACAGATTGTCCTTTTACCGCTCATTGTTTGGTTGTTTTTACGTAGCCGAAATGCCAAATCAAAAACAACTGATTCCGACAGAGTGGCACGCGCATTACGCCGACCAATATCTACGTGGGTGCTGTTATCAATGCTGTCGGTACTGCTGCTGGAGTCTGACGCACCGTTGCTCACCCAGGAGTTTGCGCTAATGATCGCGCTTATTCCGGTATTGCGGTTGCTGCCGGCAGGCACATTACGTGCGCTTGGCATTCTTCCGTATGTAGCGATTGGCTTATATGGCATTGATCGTCTGGGAATAGCATTTGTCGCGGATGCGGATTGGTATCGATTGTTTTTGCTAGTGCTGAATGTGTTCGCTCTTGGCTTGTCGCTATGGATACTGCGTCATCCGATATCCAAGGTGTCAGTCGCAAGAGAAAAAAAACTGCAGAGCACCGTGCGCCCGTTTGGATGGCTGGTTGTATTGATTCTGTTTGTCGCTGCAATTTGCAATGTCAGCGGCAATGTTTCCATGGCAGAGGCGCTGACGAGCGGTGTTATCGACAGCGGCTATATGGCGCTGCTGTTATACACAGGTGTGACGGCCTGCCTTGGTATTGCTGGTGCATTGATCAATCAGCCGGAGTTTGCCAACAGGGGAGGGATGCAGCGCCATGGCACCATCTTGCAGGCAGCATTTACACGTCTTCTGATTTTGTCCGCCGTAATTGGCTGGCTGCTATACAGCATAGATCGGTTCCGTATTTTCCGGCCTTTGCATGACGCGGGGAGAAAAATATTGGGATTCGGAATAGAGGTGGGCGAAGTTTCGATTCACCTCGGCGATGTACTGGTATTTCTTTTCTCAAGCTGGTTGGCATTCTGGGCTGCGCGTGCGGTGCGGCGCCTTTTGCGTGATGAATTGCCGGGGTCGGCCAAATTGCCACGTGGGGTTGGCAATAGCATTGCGTCGTTAAGCTATTACGCCGTTCTGATTCTAGGAATTCTGGTGGCACTATCCGCAGCGGGCTTTAAGGTTGGCCAGTTAGCGCTGTTGTTTGGTGCTTTAGGTGTCGGCATCGGTTTCGGATTGCAGAATGTGGTCAATAATTTTGTCTCCGGCCTGGTGCTGATGGTAGAGCGTCCGATTCAGCCCGGCGACATTGTCGATGTAGCTGGCGCATCTGGTTCCGTGCGCGAGATCGGTCTGCGCTCGACGACAATTCGTACCTTTGATGGGGCAGATGTCGTGGTGCCTAACGGTCTACTACTCAGCGGCAACCTGACCAACTGGACCATGTTTGATCGAAGTCGCCGCTTTGAAATCATTGTTGGCGTTGCTTACGGCTCGGACCCGGCTCAAGTACTTTCCCTACTCACTACCGCGGCCAGTGACACCCCCGGCGTGGCCACGGATCCGGCTCCTGCAGTTTTGATGACGGGCTATGGAGACAGTGCGCTCAATTTTGTCATACGTGCTTGGACCAATGACATCACGACATGGGCCGATGTGCGTGGCGATCTTCTTGCGCGTGCCCTTGCTGCATTGCAGGCAGAAAACATATCCATTCCATATAACCAAATGGATCTGCATCTAAGGACTGTACCGGTGACCTGAGCCAAATTTTGGAGCCACCGAATAAGTGAGTTCTTTATGCGATGAGCGGCCTTGTTTTCTAGCCAACGCTAGAGTTAGTCGACAGAATATTCAGAGTCTGCATCACCCACGCTCAAAATCATTAGATTCTTCAACCCACTCTGCATTGCACATTGGTGCCACGAGGATGTCTGACATAAGCGGGCAAGAAAATTCGTGCAATACGATATCGGTATAGACATCGTGAATAGAACCCAAGCAACTCGCAACTGCAATCTACAGACTTTGAACCATTTTTTCTAATTTTCGGAGTCAGCTCCAGCCAGGCTTTTCAACCTCCAATAATTACAGACTTTATTGTTCATCATCAGACCTGAAGAATCAGCAATGGATCCTATATTCCTCTAGGACGTCTATAGCGAACTTGCGAAGTTACTCAGATATGCATTGCAAAAGTGTTATCCGATAAAAAAAGAGAGAGCGCCAGAACTGAACTGGCCCCTCTCTTTTTTATGCCAACTTATTGAGCACCGATGACGCTCTGCAAGTAATCGGCCAAATCCTGCAGGGTGACGAATTTCACACCGTATCTCTCTGTCAACCAATTGCAATGGGTTTTGTGGAATACAGAATTCTGCCCCGCTTTTCCCGCTTTATCATGCGTGCAAAAGAAATCATTTCCATAGCCGACGTGAGCTGCAATTGCCTCACCATCAATCCATTCATTAATTACTTCCCGTACCTTTTTAAGTTTTCCGTTCGTAATTGCTCGTTCCAAACCTTGCGGCCACCACTCGCCGTCATCAATGTCTTCGCACCCTAGTTTAATCGCCCGTGCGCGCCCCACTCCACGAGACAACAGCTCTGAATCAACTGTATTAGTCAAACCTGCACAGACAACAAACTTTTCCGCTGCGATTGGTTCGTAGCATTCGTCATCAAACCCACGTATCGCTAGACTATAGCCAAGCAATCTTGGGCCTATCAAGGCCCGCATTCCGAGATCTAGTGCCTTTTGAAAAGAAACTAAGAATTCTGCCGGTATTTCGCGCCGCTCCGAATGGCGGCCAATGGAGATCGAGACCGATAATGGTCGAGTGCTTTGCGCAGAAGATTTGCATATGATTCTCGAGCTAGCGACAACATCCACCTTGTCTTTTCTTGTAAGCGCGTCAACGGAAATCATCGCTTCGCTGAAATACCCACTAGGGCCTGTTCACATTTAATCTGCGAGATGCGTTGGCGCCAGAAGGCGTGGTGGCAAGGCGCGCGTCAGGGCTGGTGGTGGTACCACCAGTCCTGACGCGCGCCTTGCCAGCGCGCCTTCTGGCGCCAACCCTCCGGGAGAGGCCGCCAAGCGTCGCCTGCCGTTGTTGCAGCTCCTTGCCGTAGCACCACTACGGCGCGTCGCTGCGCCTAGGCAGTCAACGCTTGGCGACCTCTCGCACTCATAGATTAAATGTGAACAGGCCCTAAAAGACAAGAAAGGACATGACATGAAGAAACTCTCCATTGCGGCGATCGCCGGTGTGCTGGCGCTTTCCGGCTGCGCCGACATGAGCCCGACGCAACGTGGCACGGCTACCGGTGCAGGTATCGGTGCCGGCCTGGGTGGCATCATCGGCGCAGCCACCGGTGGTGGTGGTGGCGGACGCGCCCTGGGTGGTGCGGCCATTGGTGGCGCCATCGGCGCGGTAGCGGGCAACATCTGGTCCAACCGTATGGAAAACCAGAAGCGCGCCATGGAACAGGCAACCCAGGGTACTGGCGTGCAGGTCACCCAGACTGCGGACAACCGCCTGAAGCTGGAAATCCCGAGTGACATCTCCTTTGATACGGGTCGTGCCGACATCAAGCCCGAGATGCGTCCGGTGCTGGATCGTTTCGCCGCCACGCTGGTGGAAAATCCGGCGACCACGGTCACCATCGTTGGCCACACCGACAACACCGGCAGTGATGCCATCAACGACCCGCTGTCGCAACAGCGTGCAGCCCGTACCCGCGACTACCTGAGCTCGCGCGGCGTAGCGGCCAATCGTTTCGTGATCATGGGGCGTGGTTCACATGAGCCGCTGGTGCCGAACAATTCGGATGCCAACCGCGCCAAGAACCGCCGCGTGGAAATCTTCGTGGCCGAGCAACAGGCTGCAGCACCCGCCCAGCAAGCTCCGGCAGGCTATGCGCCGGGTGGCTATCCCCCGCCGCCTCCGCCGCGTTATTGAGCTTGAGATGGACAGCCGGAAGGTGCCATGCGCACCGCCGGCAACTGGCGCCTTCGCAGCATGACAGGGCGGCCGGAAATGAAAAATCCCCGAATTCGATTCGGGGATTTTTTTTGACGACGTATGATTTCCGGCGGGATGCAGGTCTTACTTGGCAGGTGCGTCTGCAGCGGGTGCGGCACCTTCAGCGGCGGCGGGCGCCTTTGCTTCCGGTTCCTTGAACTTGCCACCGGACTGGTTGGCCATGTAGGCCACGGTACGCTGGATTTCCACATCGTCCAGGTCTGGATTGCCGCCCTTGGCGGGCATGGCGCGCAGACCGTTGATAGCGTGCGTGACCAGGGTGTCATAGCCTTGTGCGATCCGGGCTTGCCAGGAAGCGGCATCGCCCACCTTGGGGGCGCCTGCCACGCCGGCGCCATGGCAGGCGGCGCAGGTGGTCTTGTAGACTTCTTCGCCCGAAAGCAGTTGCTTGGGGCCGTTGGCATCGCGGAAAGTGAAGCCGTCATCGGAGACGGGCTTGATGCGCGCCGCGATCATCTCGGGCGTCTGACTGTCGGAGCCGGCCCCGGTCTTCTGGCCGTTGGTCACGTACTGCACCAGTAGCACGATGCACACGATGGGGACCATAAAACCTGCGACTACCGCTGCGATCAATTGCTTGGGAGTCTTGATTGCCGACTCGTGTTCATGCTGAGCTGAGCTCATTGGCGTCCCTCCGTAATGTTTCCTCGAAATTGGGGCGGAAAACGTCGGTTCCCTTTGTATCGCCTGGCATTGCGTGGAACTAGGATCAGGCAGGGCTTTCATTGCGCTCTCTCGCCGAACTCTTGATTATAGTCACAATGCTTTCCGTTTGACACGGAAAAACCGCCAGCGCCATGGACGTCCAGAGGGAAAGGGGGTATCCTTCAGGCCTTTCCGGGGTTCGCCCCGTCAGCGCGGCTGTAGCTCAGTGGATAGAGTATTGGCCTCCGAAGCCAAGGGTCGTGGGTTCGATCCCCGCCAGCCGCGCCACTTTCCCCCTTCGCCGTCACCTGCCCGCCGCCCTGTGCCCTGCAATGTCGGGCCGTCCTGTCGGAAGCGCCTTCAGCCAGTCTTGAAAAGGATTGGTCACTCCGGCAAAGCAGACACCCACGCGATACAAAATTATCAAAACAGCAACGTATTCTGCTGGGAAATATTATCCTTTGCTTATACGGCAAATACTTTGCGCGATATCAATGTCCAGCCGGCGCAGGTCGACATTGTGAGATGTTTGATATGTCTCTCAGCCTGCAGGCTGCGGATGCGCGGCACGGCATTGACGCTTAGTCTTGTCCCGTTTCTTGTTTCATTTCGCGCAGACACTCATCCAGCGCCTGGTCCCAGTCGGGAAGAGTGATGCCGAAAACGCGCGTGAGCTTGTCCGTGCACAAGCGGGAATTGCTCGGACGTTGCGCCGGCGTCGGATACGCCGCACTGGAAATGGGTGCCACCTCGGCGGGCGATAGCTGTGCTTGCAGGCCCAGGGCCGGCATGGCTTCCACAATGCGGCAGGCGTACTGCTGCCAGTTGGTGGCGCCGCGCGAGCTGAGGTGATACACGCCGCGGGTGTGTTGCATGCGAGAGTGCAGCGCCATCCTGCCGTCGTCCCCCAGCATGCGCGCTACGACGTCCGCTATTGTGCGAGCCCAGGTCGGCGCTCCCCACTGGTCGGCAACAATGCTCAACTGCCTGCGCTGCTGGGCGAGTTGCAGGATGGTGTTCAGGAAATTGCGGCCGTGGGCAGAATAGACCCAGCTCGTTCGCAGTATCCAGGCGGCATCGCACTCTTCCAGCACGGCGATCTCACCATCCCGCTTGCTGCGACCGTAGACGTTCAGTGGTGCCGTCAGGTCATCTTCCCGGTAGGGTTCAGACTGCATGCCATCAAACACATAATCGGTCGAGAAGTGAATCAGCCCGATACCGTGGTGCCGGGCCGCGCGCGCCAGTACCCGGGGGGCGACGGCGTTGATGGCAATGGCCACCTCAGGTTCGCTTTCGGCCTTGTCGACAGCAGTGTAGGCCGCCGGATTGATGATCAGGTCGGGCCGGGTTCGGTCCACGTAGCGGAGGATGGCCGCACTGTCTTCAAGATTCAGCTCAGAGCGTGTGGGAGTGAATAATTCTTCGCCATGCAGTCGTTGCGCCAACGCTTGGCCCACCTGCCCCGATGCGCCAGTGAGCAGGATGCGCAAGCGCTTCATTCGAACACCGCGGCCTGCGCCAGCGGAATCCCGTTTCTATCCTTGTCGGACAGGATAGGTTCCCCTTGCAGTTGCCAATCGATGGCCAACGCCGGGTCATTCCAGAGAATGGTGTGTTCCTGTTCCGGCATCCAGTAATCGGTGGTCTTGTAAAGGCATTCGGTCTCATCTTCCAGGACCGAGAATCCATGCGCGAATCCCGCCGGCAGCCAGAGTTGCAGCTTGTTGCTTGCGCTCAGCACCTGGCTGAACCACTGACCGAAAGTGGGCGAGCTGCGACGGATATCAAGCACCACATCCAGCACTGCACCCCGGGTGACCCGCACCAGCTTGCCCTGTGCCTGCGGGAGCTGGTAGTGCAGACCGCGCACGACGCCGCGCGCGGAGAGGGAGTGGTTATCCTGTACGAAACGGACATCGGCCCCGGTCCGTGCGCGGAAGTCGCGCTCGTTGAAGCTTTCGTAGAAGAAGCCGCGACTGTCGCTGAAGACCTGGGGTTGGATCAGCATCAGGCCCGCTAGGGGAGTGGGGGTGACCAGCATGGAATGGTAGCCGCGATGGCAGTTAATAACTCATTTCGGTCAGCAGCTGAAGCAGATACTTGCCATAGGCATTGTTCTTCAACGGCTCGGCAAGCCTCTCCAGCTGGAGGGCGTCGATATAGCCTCGACGATAGGCGATCTCTTCCGGGCAGGCGACTTTCAGGCCCTGACGCTTCTCGATGGTGGCGATGAACTGGCCTGCATCCAGCAGCGATTCATGGGTGCCGGTATCGAGCCAGGCGATGCCGCGTCCCATCAGTTCCACATGCAATTGCCCACTTGCCAGGTAGCTGCGGTTGATGTCGGTGATTTCCAGCTCCCCACGCGCCGAGGGGCGGATGGTGCGGGCAATGTCGACCACCTGGTTGTCGTAGAAGTAGAGGCCGGTCACTGCGAAATTGGATTTCGGCTCCGCCGGTTTTTCTTCGATGCCGATTACCCGGCGTGACGGGTCGAATTCGACCACACCGTAGCGTTCCGGATCCTGTACATGGTAGGCAAAGATGGTCGCGCCATCGGTGCGGGCATTGGCCTGGCGCATCGGCGGTTCCAGGTCGCGTCCGTAGAATATGTTGTCTCCCAGAATGAGCGCACAAGGATCATTGCCGATGAAATCCTGGCCGATCAGGAAAGCCTGCGCCAGTCCGTCGGGCGAGGCCTGTACCGCATAGCGGATCTGCAGGCCCCATTGCCGGCCGTCTCCCAGCAGTTCGGCAAAGCGCGGCGTATCGCGCGGAGTGGAAATGAGCAGGATATCTCGGATGCCAGCCAGCATCAGGCTCGATAGCGGGTAGTACACCATCGGCTTGTCGTAGATCGGCATGAGCTGTTTGGAGGCAACCTGGGTGGCCGGGTAAAGCCGCGTGCCAGAGCCTCCGGCGAGGATGATGCCCTTGCGGCGCACCGGCGGGGTCGTATCGCTCATATCAGTGCTCCCGGTGGATGATCGCCGTATTGCTGCCGCAGCCAGTTCAGGTAATCGCCCGAGCGCACCTGGCGTACCCATTCACCATGCGCCAGATACCACTGCACCGTTTTGCGGATGCCGGTCTCGAAGGATTCCGCCGGTTGCCAGCCCAGTTCGCGTTTGATCTTTCCGGCGTCGATGGCATAGCGACGATCATGTCCGGGCCGGTCCTTGACGAAGGTGATCAGGTCGCGATAGCTGCCTTGCGGTCGCGCCGCGAGTTCATCCAGGATATCGCAGAGGGTGTGCACCACGTGCAGATTGGTATGTTCGTTGCCCCCGCCGATGTTGTAGGTCTCGCCTACCGTACCGTTGGCCAGAACTGTTCGCAATGCGGCACAGTGATCGGTCACGAACAGCCAGTCCCGGATCTGCATGCCGTCGCCGTAGACAGGAAGGGGATTTCCCGCGAGGGCGTTGGAAATGACCAGCGGGATCAGCTTTTCCGGGAAGTGAAAGGGCCCGTAGTTGTTGGAGCAGTTGGTGGTCAGTGTCGGCAATCCATAGGTTTGATGATAGGCCCGCACCAGATGGTCGGATGCCGCCTTGGACGCCGAGTAGAGGCTATTGGGCGCATACGGTGAAGCTTCCGTAAATGGCGCATCTTCCGGCGCCAGGCTGCCATAGACTTCGTCGGTGGAGATGTGCAGGAAGCGGAAGTCCGTTTTTTCCGGGCCCGGCAGCGTCAGCCAATACTGCAACGCCCTGTTGAGCAGATTGAAGGTGCCATTGACGTTGGTACGGATGAACTCGTCGGGACTGCGGATGGAACGATCGACGTGGCTTTCGGCGGCGAAGTGAATGATCGCGCGTGGGCGATAGCGCGAGAGCAAGGTAGCCATCGCTGTCTCATCGCAGATGTCGGCTTGCACGAAGGCATAGCGCGTATCTTTCTCGACCGCATCCAGGTTATAGGGATTGCCGGCGTAGGTCAGCTTGTCGATGTTGAGCACGGGTTCGGCCGTGCTCTGCGTCAACCAGTCGAGGATGAAGTTGCTGCCGATGAAGCCGGCACCGCCAGTGATGAAAATCATGGGGCGGCCCGGTTCAGCAGGGTTGACGGCGGCAGACCACCTGCAGGTTGACGAGGGTAATCATGCTGGTCCTGTTGATTGGTACGGGATAGCGCGATTATGTCAGAGTCGCAGGCCGGTTCGCAGCATTTGGACGCAATCGTCTGCGGGGTCAGTCTGCATGCGCCGAAATCCGGCAAGGCAGCCGGGTGTGCCCCTGCCCCGGCCGAAGCAGCCGGGGCAGGGGGGGCAGCCTGCTTACTTGGTGGCCGCCACGGCATCCAGGATCACCTTGGCCACGTCGGCCGGACGCGATTGCTGCGGCACATGGCTGGTCGGCAGTTCGGTGGTCTTGGCGTTGATCTGCTTGGCGAAGGCGCGTTCCAGGTCGGGCTGGATCATGCGGTCGTTCTTGCTGACGATGTACCAGCTGGGACGGGTCTTCCAGGCGGCGGTCTCGACCTTGTCGCCGAAGGCTTTCAGGGCGATCGGACCTTGGGTCGCGGCCATCACGGCAGCCTGCTTGGCCGGCACATCCTGGGCAAAGTCAGCGGCCAGAGCGGACGGCGGCAAGCTGGCGAAGCCGGCCTTGTCCACGGACAGCTTCGCAATGCCCGGCGGAACCGGCAGGTCCTTGCCCAGATCGCCCGTGGCCTGGCCGGCGTCCGGTGCGAAGGCGGCCACATAGACCAGGCTGGCGACCTTGTCATTGTTGCCGGCTTCGGTGATCACGGTGCCGCCCCAGGAGTGGCCGACCAGCACCACCTTGCCCGGTTGGTTGTCGATGGCGCGCTTGGCTGCAGCCACGTCGTCGGCTAGCGAGGTCAGCGGATTCTGCACGGCGGTGACCTTGATACCCTTGGCTTGCAGCAGCGGGATCACCTTGGCCCAGTCGGAGCCGTCGGCGAATGCGCCGTGGACGATCACCACCGATGGCTTTTCGGCAGGTTCGGCAGCCATGGCGCTGCTGCCGGTGAAGGCGGCGGCGACGGCGAGCATGCCTAGGCCGGTCTTGAGGCTGAAGAGGCGGGAAGTTGCTTTCATGATGTTCTCCTTGGGAAGGTGGTTGGGGTGTTCGTTTCAGTGAGGCCAGTATAGGAATGCGCTCCGGCCACCGGTATCGGTCAATTGACCGACCCGGGGTGGCAGCGGGTGTGCGCGGCGATAGTGGCCCCTCATGCCGGCCCTGCCCATTAACCGAAGAGTTGATTGCCTCACGCTCGGAGTTGCCGCTACAGTGTCGGGATGCTTCCCGACGTCATTTCATCCGGCAGTGCCGCGCCTGCCCCAGCCAGCGATCTGGCTGCCTCCGATCCGCTTGCCTGCGGTGTTCCGATGATTTCCGCCGAGGTAGCAGTGCATGTCCTGGCGCTGGTGGGCGATCTGAGCATGGGGCAACCCCCCGCCCAGTCGCAGCGCGCCGCACGGTTGGCGGCCCAGGTGGCACAGCTGGACGGCGCCGGTGCGCAAGACATCCTGCATGCGCGCCTGGTGGCCTTGCTGCGCTGGTCGGGCTGCACCGCCAATGCCGCAGGTTTCGCCAACCTGCTGGGCGACGACGTCGGTGGTCGGGAGGCCATGCTGCGTCATGGCTTGCCACCAGACCATCCGCTGACCTTTTCCAATATCGAACCGCTGGCGCGCATCCATTGCGAGGTCGCCGGCGATGTGGCCGGTATGCTGAGCCTGCCGCCCGCGGTGGAGGCCGGACTGCGCCATGTCTGGGAGCACTTCGACGGCAGCGGGGCGCCACAACAACTGAGCGGCGACCAGGTGCCGGCGCTGGTGTATTACACCAGCCTGGCGGGCGACCTCGACATCCTGGGCCGCACGCACGGTACCGACAGTGCCATCCGCATGCTGCTTGCCTCCGGCGGCATCAAATACCCGGCACCGTTGGCAGAACGCGTGGCAGCGCAGGCCGGCGCATGGCTGGCTGCGCTGGACGGGCAGGACACGCTGGCATCCTCTGGTGAGCTGCCCGCCCATGAGGTGCCGCTGAGCATCGTGGCGGACCTGATCGAACTGAAGCTGCCCTGGTTGACAGGTTATTCGCGTCGCGTCAGCGAACTGGCGGCGCGGGCTGCCGCGCTGGCGGGTCTGCCACCCTTGCAACAGCAAGGGCTGGTGCGTGCCGCCTTGCTCCACGGCATCGGTCGGGTTTCCGTTTCCAACACCATCTGGGAGCGCGCGGGGCGTCCTGGCGTGGACGACTGGGAGCGCATCCGCCTGGCACCCTACTGGACGGCGCGCGCCGGCGCATTGATTCCGGCCCTGCGCGAGCACACGGCCCTGGCCTCCCAACTCTATGAGCGCCTGGACGGCACGGGCTATTTCCGCAGTTTGGACCGCGACATCCTAGGCCAACCCGCGCGCCTGCTGGCGGCGGCTGCCGCCCACGCCGCGCTCTGCGCCCGCCGCCCATGGCGGGCCGCGCTGACCATGGGCGAGGCTGCCGACCTGCTCACTCAGCAGGCGGCGGACGGCCTGTTCGACGCCGATGCCGTGCGCTGGGTACTCGCTGCCGCCGCAGGCGACGCCGGCAATTCCTTGCCCGTACCGGTCCGCAAAGGGTTGCTGTCGGAACGCGAGGTCGAGGTGTTGCGGCGCATCAGCCTTGGTGAAAGCAACAAGGAAGCCGCCCGGGTGATGCAGATCAGCCCGTCCACGGTGCGTACCCACGTGGAGAGCATTTTCCGCAAGCTGCATTGTTCTACGCGGGCTGCAGCCACACTCAAGGGCCTGAACCTGGGCCTGATCTGAAGACCGTATTTCTACTGCATGCCAGGCGGGCCGATCCTGCCCGTCGCGGTCCGGGCTCACGTTTCTTGAGTTGCTTCGCTGTGCTGCAACATATGACCTCGAACGCGAGCTTGGTCGTCTGACAACTTCCAACTTCCTGACAAAATGTCAGTACAATCGCCGCTCGATTGCGAGCGCCCGGCCAATTTCCGTAAATCATTGAATTTGCGGGATATTTTTCTGGCCCTGCAGGACATTTTTGATTAAATTGAGCGCTGTTCGCAAAACCGGCGACGTTTTTGGCCTTTTGTGCATTCTTGCCAGCAATTTCAGTGCAGCTTGTGCAAACCTGAACAAACAGTCAGCAGGGGAGAACCCGCTCCGCGCGAAAAGAGGATGGCTGCCATGCATGGATCAGCAATCGTTCTTGTTGCAGTGCAAAAAATCGAAGTGGCTGCCTTTTTGCCACAACTCGCCGCGAAGTGCCCCAGATAAGGCCCCGATCTGGCCGCAAAAGGTTTGACTTACCGGAAAACGAACCTTTATAATCGCCGGGCTTTTAAGCTGCCGTCTGCCCTTAAGGGGTGCGGCGCATGCACGATATTGGATAGATATGCTGCGCATCATTCTCTTGCAGCTCGTAGCCACGGTCGTCGCTGCTTTGGTCGCAGGTATGTTGGGTGGACTTTCGGCGCTTTGGTCTGCTCTGCTGGGCGGGATTTGCTGTGTCGTCCCCAACGCCCTGTTTGCCCTGCGACTCCATGTCAGTGCACAGAAACCCGGTGGTACCAACCCGATGGCCTTTTTCTTCGGGGAATTTATCAAGATTGCTACGACGTTTGCGCTCATGGGCGCGACCGTTTGGTTGTACCACGGTGTCAATTGGCTCGCATTTCTGCTGAGCTTCATCGTGGTGCTTAAGAGTTATTTCATTTTACTGTTTAGACACCGACCATGACCGTAGAAGCCGCTGAGCACGCGCCGACAGCCTCTGAATATATTGTCCACCACCTCGGACACCTTTCCACCCATCACCAGACCAAGATCGTCGATTTCTCGATCCTGAACGTGGACACCATCTTCTGGTCCGTGTTCTGCGGCGTGATTGCCTGCTTCTTCATGTTCCTGGCCGCCCGCAAGGCGACCTCGGGCGTGCCGGGCCGCTTCCAGGCCTTCGTCGAGATGGTCGTGGAAATGGTCGAAGACCAGTCCAAGGCCATCGTGCATGGCGACCGCACCTTCATCGCTCCGGTGGCACTGACCGTGTTCGTCTGGGTTGCCCTGATGAACTCGCTGGACTTCCTGCCGGTGGACCTGGCCTCCGGCATCCTGGGCCTGTTCGGCCTGGGTGAAATGCACCACCGCATCGTTCCGACCGCCGACCTCAACGGCACCCTGGGCATCGCCCTGGGCGTGCTGGCCCTGATGCTGTATTACAGCGTCAAGATCAAGGGTGCCGGTGGCTTCATCCACGAACTGTTCGCAGCACCGTTCGGCATCTGGCTGGCGCCGTTCAACCTGCTGCTGAACATCATCGAATTCGCCGCCAAGACCGTGTCCCTGGGCATGCGACTGTTCGGCAACATGTATGCAGGCGAACTGTTGTTCCTGCTGATCGCATTGCTGGGATCGACCGCGACCGCATTCGGCTTCATCGGCCATGTGATCGCCGGTTCTATCTGGGCAATTTTCCACATCCTGATCGTGTTGCTCCAAGCATTCATCTTCATGATGTTGACACTGGTTTACCTGGGCCAGGCGCACGAAGCGCACTAACACAAGGCTTGCAGTACCTGTTTTTCAGTTTGTTTTTTGGTTTTGTATTTAATTAACTTTTCTTAAGGAATTGTCATGACTGATGTCTCTTTCGTTGCTCTGGCTTGCGGTTTGATCATTGGCCTGGGTGCTATCGGCGCTTGTATCGGTATCGCGATCATGGGCGGTAAGTACCTCGAAGCATCCGCACGTCAGCCTGAACTGATGAACACCCTGCAAACCAAGATGTTCCTGCTGGCCGGCCTGATCGACGCCGCCTTCCTGATCGGCGTTGGTATCGCCATGCTGTTCGCATTCGCAAATCCGTTCATCGCCAAGTAATTCGCGCTTCATAGCCGATTCTCATCTGCCGGACGATTGGTTCCGGCACTCGTTATTCTGAGAAGGAAATTACCGTGAACTTAAATGCAACATTGATTGCGCAGTTCGTGGTCTTCTTCATCCTCGCCGGCTTCACGATGAAATTCGTGTGGCCGCCGTTGATCAAGGCGCTCGACGAACGCGCCAAGAAGATTGCGGACGGGCTGGCAGCCGCTGACCGCGGTAAGGCCGATCTGGCCGCCGCCGAAAAGCGCATCCAGGGCGAACTGGCATCGGCACGTGATGAAGGCCAGAAGCGTATCGGCGAAGCCGAAAAGCGCGCTCAGCTGATCATCGAAGAAGCGAAGAAGACGGCCGCTGAAGAAGCAGCCCGCATCGTCGCCGCTGCGCGTGCCGACGCCCAACAGCAAGTGAACCAGGCGCGTGAAGAACTGCGCGGCCAGGTCGCAACGCTCGCCGTCAAGGGCGCGGAACACATCCTCAAGCGCGAAGTGAATGCTGCGGCCCACGCCGACTTGCTGAATCAACTGAAGACAGAGCTGTAATATGGCCGAACTCGCAACGATCGCTCGTCCTTACGCTGAAGCCTTGTTCCGTGTGGCCAAGGCAGGCAGCCTGGCAGCCTGGTCCGATCTCGTCGACGAGATGGCCCAGGTGGCAGCGCATCCTGAGGTGCAGGCCCTGGCGCAGAACCCTTCCGTATCCCATGACAAGCTGGCTGACGTCTTCGCTGCCGCCTTGAAGACCCCGCTGTCCGTCGAGGCGCAGAACTTCGTCAAGACGCTGGCTGACAATGGCCGTCTGGTGCTGCTGCCGGAAATCGCCCAACAATTCCATGCGCTCAAGAACGCATCGGAAGGTTCGGCCGATGCCAACATCGTCAGCGCCTTCGAGCTCAGCGATGCCCAGGTCAAGGATGTGGTCTCGGCACTGGAGAAGAAGTTCGGCCGCAAGCTGAACCCTTCGGTGACGGTGGACAGCAGCCTGATCGGTGGTGTGCGCGTTGTGGTCGGCGATGAAGTGTTCGATACCTCCGTGCGCGCGAAGCTGCAGCAGCTGCAAGCTGCTCTGGCCGCGTAAGTGCCTCTGGCTGGCTAAGCGAAAGAACAATTTTTAGGAGTTAGTATGCAACTCAACGCATCTGAAATCAGCGAGCTGATCAAGAGCCGGATCCAAGGCCTTGGCGATACCGCTGAGATTCGCAATCAGGGCACGGTCATTTCCGTGTCCGACGGTATCTGCCGTATCCATGGTCTGTCCGACGTGATGCAAGGTGAGATGCTGGAATTCCCGGGCAACACCTTCGGCCTGGCGCTGAACCTGGAGCGTGACTCGGTGGGCGCCGTTATCCTGGGCGAATACGAACACATTTCCGAAGGCGACGTTGTCAAGTGCACCGGCCGCATCCTGGAAGTGCCCATCGGTCCTGAACTGAAGGGCCGCGTGGTCAACGCACTGGGCCAGCCGATCGATGGCAAGGGTCCGATCAACGCCAAGCTGACCGCCCCGATCGAAAAGATCGCTCCGGGCGTGATCGCGCGTCAGTCCGTGTCGCAACCGATGCAGACCGGCCTGAAGTCGATCGACTCCATGGTGCCCGTCGGCCGCGGCCAGCGCGAGCTGATCATTGGCGACCGCCAGACCGGCAAGACCGCTGTCGCGATCGACGCCATCATCAATCAAAAGGGTCAGAACATGACCTGCATCTACGTCGCGATCGGCCAGAAGGCTTCGTCGGTCAAGAACGTGGTGCGCGCACTGGAAGCGCACGGCGCGATGGAATACACCATCGTCGTGGCCGCTACCGCCTCCGAATCGGCTGCGATGCAATACGTTTCGGCCTACTCGGGTTGCGCCATGGGCGAATACTTCCGCGACCGCGGTCAAGATGCCCTGATCGTCTATGACGACCTGTCCAAGCAAGCCGTGGCCTACCGTCAGGTGTCGCTGCTGCTGCGCCGTCCGCCGGGCCGTGAAGCCTACCCTGGCGACGTGTTCTACCTGCACAGCCGCCTGCTGGAACGTGCTGCCCGCGTGAACGCCGACTACGTCGAGAAGTTCACCAACGGTGAAGTCAAGGGCCAGACCGGTTCCCTGACCGCACTGCCGATCATCGAAACGCAGGCGGGTGACGTGTCGGCCTTCGTTCCGACCAACGTGATCTCGATCACCGACGGCCAGATCTTCCTGGAAACCTCGCTGTTCAACGCCGGTATCCGTCCTGCGATCAACGCCGGTATCTCGGTGTCGCGCGTCGGTGGTGCTGCCCAGACCAAGGTCATCAAGAATCTGTCCGGCGGTATCCGTACCGACCTGGCACAGTACCGTGAACTGGCTGCCTTCGCGCAGTTCGCTTCCGACCTGGACGAAGCCACCCGCAAGCAGCTGGACCGCGGTGCACGTGTGACCGAACTGCTGAAGCAGGCTCAGTACACCCCGCAATCGATCTCGATCATGGCCGTGACCCTGTTCGCCGTCAACAAGGGCTACATGGACGACGTCGAAGTGAAGAAGATACTGGCCTTCGAAGCCGGTCTGCACAACTTCATGAAGACCAGCCACGCTGACCTGTTGAAGAAGATCGAAGACACCAAGCAACTGGATAAGGATGCTGAAGCAGCCCTGGCGGCCGCCATCGCTGACTTCAAGAAATCCGGCGCGTACTAATTTTTACTGAAGCTATAAGGAGTCTTACTCATGGCTACAGGTAAAGAGATACGTGGCAAGATCAAGAGCGTAGAAAATACGAAGAAGATCACCAAGGCGATGGAAATGGTCGCTGCATCCAAAATGCGCAAGGCGCAGGACCGGATGCACGCAGCCCGCCCGTACAGCGACAAGATCCGCAACATTGCGGCCAACCTGTCGCAGGCCAATCCGGAGTACGTGCACCCGTTCATGGTCCAGCAGGAGTCGGCCAAGCGCGTTGGTTTCATCGTCGTCACGACCGACAAGGGTCTGTGCGGCGGCATGAACACCAACTCGCTGCGTCTGTTGACCACCAAGTTCCGTGAACTGGAAGGCCAAGGCAAGTCCATCGAGACCGTCGCCATCGGCAACAAGGGTCTGGGTTTTCTGAATCGTATCGGCGCCCGCGTGGCCGCCAACGTGACGCAACTGGGCGATACGCCTCACCTGGAAAAGCTGATCGGCCCCGTCAAGGTGCTGCTCGACGCATACCAGGAAGGCAAGCTGGACGCGGTGTACCTGGTGTACACCAAGTTCATCAACACGATGAAGCAGGAAGCCACCCTGCAGCAGCTGCTGCCGCTGACCAGCGACAAGCTCAAGGCTGATGAGGGTGCGCACTCCTGGGACTACATCTATGAGCCCGATGTGCAATCCGTGGTGGACGAGCTGCTGGTGCGTTACGTTGAAGCACTGATCTATCAGGCCGTCGCCGAGAACATGGCGTCCGAGCAATCGGCGCGCATGGTGGCGATGAAGGCGGCGAGCGACAACGCCGGTAGCGTGATCGGCGAGTTGAAGTTGGTCTACAACAAGACTCGTCAGGCCGCGATTACCAAGGAACTGTCGGAAATCGTCGCCGGTGCGGCCGCAGTTGGCTGATCAGCTAACGTAGCGCAGCGAAACAGAATTTAAATTTTATCTATTGAAGGAACGAAAATGGCTGATGGCAAAATCGTTCAGTGTATCGGCGCTGTGGTGGACGTGGAGTTTCCCCGCGATGCGATGCCCAAGGTTTACGATGCCTTGAAATTGGAAGGTTCGGATCTGACCCTGGAAGTCCAGCAGCAGCTGGGTGACGGCGTGGTTCGTACCATTGCGCTCGGTTCGTCGGACGGTCTGCGCCGCGGCCTGACCATCTCGAACACCGGCAAGGCAATCACGGTGCCGGTCGGCACTGCGACCCTGGGTCGCATCATGGACGTGCTGGGCAACCCGATCGATGAATGCGGTCCTGTCTCGCACGAGCAAACCGCTTCGATCCACCGCAAGGCTCCTGCATACGACGAACTGTCGCCGTCGCAAGAGCTGCTGGAAACCGGCATCAAGGTGATTGACCTGGTCTGCCCGTTCGCCAAGGGTGGTAAGGTCGGTCTGTTCGGTGGCGCCGGTGTCGGCAAGACCGTGAACATGATGGAACTGATCAACAACATCGCCAAGGCGCACAGCGGTCTGTCCGTGTTCGCCGGTGTTGGTGAGCGTACCCGTGAAGGTAACGACTTCTATCACGAAATGGCAGAAGCCAAGGTGGTGGACCTGGAAAACCCGGCCAACTCCAAGGTGGCCATGGTCTACGGTCAGATGAACGAACCGCCGGGCAACCGTCTGCGCGTGGCGCTGACCGGCCTGACCATCGCCGAAGGCTTCCGTGATGAAGGCAAGGACGTTCTGTTCTTCGTCGACAACATCTACCGTTACACCCTGGCCGGTACCGAAGTGTCCGCGCTGCTGGGTCGTATGCCGTCCGCCGTGGGCTACCAGCCGACGCTGGCCGAAGAAATGGGCCGTCTGCAAGAGCGCATCACCTCGACCAAGACCGGTTCGATCACCTCGATCCAGGCCGTCTACGTCCCTGCGGATGACTTGACCGACCCGTCGCCGGCAACCACCTTCGCCCACTTGGACTCGACCGTCGTTCTGTCCCGTGACATCGCCTCGCTGGGTATCTACCCCGCCGTCGATCCGCTGGACTCGACCTCGCGCCAGCTGGACCCGCAAGTGGTCGGCCAGGAACACTACGAGACCGCCCGCGCGGTCCAGGGTACCCTGCAGCGCTACAAGGAACTGCGTGACATCATCGCGATTCTGGGCATGGACGAACTGGCTCCGGAAGACAAGCTGCTGGTGGCACGTGCACGTAAGATGCAACGTTTCCTGTCGCAGCCCTTCCACGTCGCCGAAGTGTTCACCGGTTCCCCGGGCAAGTACGTTTCGCTGAAGGACACGATCAAGGGCTTCAAGATGATCGCCAGCGGCGAACTGGACCACCTGCCGGAACAAGCGTTCTACATGGTCGGTACCATCGAAGAAGCAATCGAAAAAGCCAAGAAGATCAACTAAGACTGACCGGCTTCGGCCGGTTCCGCTGTTTGGCGGGGCAGGCAGGGCAGGGAAGCATTCTTTGATTTTCGGCGCCGCCACCCTTCAGGGTGGCGGTCCATCGACTAGGAAACGACATGGCACATACTATTCACGTGGACGTGGTCTCGGCGGAAGAGGAAATCTTCTCCGGCGAGGCGGAATTCGTCGCGTTGCCGGGCGAAGCGGGTGAGCTGGGTATCTACCCACGTCACACCCCGCTGATCACGCGCATCAAGCCAGGTGCTGTCCGTATCAAGGTGTCGGGTCAGGCGCACGAGGAATTCGTGTTCGTGGCCGGTGGCCTGCTGGAAGTGCAGCCGGACGCCGTGACCGTGCTGGCCGACACCGCGATCCGTGGTGCCGACCTGGACGAAGCCAAGGCCGCCGAAGCCAAGCGTCTGGCCGAGGAAGCGCTGGTCAATCGCGACTCCAAGATCGACCACGCCGCAGCCCAGGCCGAACTGGCCGCCGCAGTGGCACAGCTGGCTGCGATCCAGAAGTTGCGTCAGAAGCGCTGATCACTCGGCGTGTCCTCACTCCAGTGGGGACGAAGGCAGTAAATCGAAAGGCAGCCTCGGCTGCCTTTTTTCATGCTCATCGCGAATCGGTCGCCGTACTCTGTACTGCATCTTGCGGCGCAAGCCGACCTTTCCCATCCCAGACGTACCTTCTTCTGGCTGCCTTACTTAACCTGTATCAAGCTGCCTGGCGGCACGCCTGCCGTCATGCTCATGTTCGGGTAAAGTGAGCCCTTCGATGCGCCGTGGCGAACCAAATCGGCGTGCGTAAATCATTTAGATGATATGGGCGCCGAGCGCCCATTCATCCTCAGCAGGAGCACACATGTCTTCAGCCGTCTCGCCTTCTTCCTCCGCCGCCCTGTCCTCACGCGTCAATGGCAAGCCCATCATCGCCGTGGTCGGACTGTCCAACCGCCCCGAGCGGGCCAGCTTCGACGTTGCCGCCTACCTCCAGTCGGCGGGCTATCGCATCGTTGCAGTCAATCCCATGTACGCCGGGCAGACCATACTGGGCGAACAGTGTCACGCCAGTTTGCAGGAGGCCAGCACGGCCTTGGCGGGGCAGGGCCTGAGGGTGAGCATCGTGGATTGCTTCCGCAAGTCGGCCGACATCCCACCGGTGGTGGAAGAAGCCATCGCCATCGGTGCCGACTGCGTCTGGATGCAGCTGGACATCGTCAATGAAGCAGCGGCGGCCCGCGCCCGCGCCGCAGGCCTGAAGGTCGTCATGGACAAGTGCATCAAGATCGAGCACGCCATGGGGGAATTGCACGGCGTGCTGTAAAGGGCTCCACCTGCAATACGGACATTCACTGATAGCGACAAAGCGAGACAGCATGGCAAAGAAGATCGGCCCACCATTCACCGTCCATCCCAAGTTCGTCCTGAAAGAGAGCGAAGCCTCCAACAAGCCCCTCTCCAGCGGCGACAAGGAAAAGGACAAGGCCACCGTCCAGGCCCTCGCCGCCAAGATCGGCCTGCAGCAGCAGATGCTCTACGCCGGTCACAAGCACAAGGTGCTGGTGATCCTGCAAGGCATGGATACCAGCGGCAAGGATGGCACCGTCAATGACGTGTTCGCCGCCGTCAATCCCCAAGGTATCCGCATCGCCAACTTCAAGGGGCCGACGGCCATCGAGCTGGCACACGATTACCTGTGGCGCGTACATGCGCAGGTACCGGTGGCAGGGGAGATTGCGGTGTTCAACCGCAGCCATTACGAGGACGTGCTCATCACCCGCGTCCATGACTGGATCGATGACAAGGAATGCCAGCGGCGCTATCGTCAGATCAACGATTTCGAGCGCATGCTGTGGGAAACCGGGACGGTGGTGTTGAAGTTCTTCCTGCACATCTCCAAGGCCGAGCAGAAATCACGCCTGCAATCCCGCATCGACGACCCCAACAAGCACTGGAAATTCGATCCCCAGGATCTGGCCGAGCGCAAGTTCTGGGATGCCTACCAGCAGCGCTATCAGGAGGTGCTGCGTGCCACCAGTACCCTGCATGCGCCCTGGTATGTGGTGCCGGCGGATTCCAAGACCCATCGCAACCTGCTGGTGGCCAATGTGGTCCTGGAAACACTGCAGAAGCTGAAGCTGAAATTCCCCGATGCCAAGCCGGAACTGAAGAACCTCAAGTTCGACTGAGCGCCCGGCCATCGGGATGCCGGCGGACTACTTCAGCCACTTGTCGAAGATCTGCTGGTATTCGCCAGTGGCCTTGGCCAGGTGCAGCCAGGTGTCCACATACGCCTTGAAGGCCAAATCGCCACGCGGCAGCAGGTAGGCTTTTTCGGCGAACTGCAGCGGCTGGTCCGGAGTCACCGGGCAAAGTTCAGGATGCAGCTTGGATTGCCACAGGGTCTCGCTGGCATCGGTCACCATCACGTCGGCCTTGCCATCCACGATCTGCTGGAAGATCGTCACGTTGTCCGGGTGCAGCAGGAGCGTGGCGCGCTTGTAGCGGGCACGGGCGAAGCGCTCGTTGGTGCCGCCCGGATTGACGATGGCGCGGGTACCCGGCTGGTCGATCATGTCGAAGTTACGGAACTTGTCCTTGTCGGCACAGCGGATGATGGGGGCCTTGCCATCCACCATGGTGGGTTCCGAGAAGGCGGCCTTGCGGGCGCGGTCCAGGGTGATGGAGACGCCACCCATGGCGATGTCGCACTGGGCGATGAAGTCGTTCATCAGCGTGCTCCAGGTGGTCTTGACGAACTGCGCCTCTACGCCCAGCGACTTGGCCAGCGCCTGCCCCAGTTCCACATCCATGCCTTCGAAGGTCTGGTCGGGCCGGTAATAGGTGAAGGGCTTGTAGTCGCCGGTCATGCAGATGCGCAGCTTGCCGGCCTTGAGTACCTGGTCCAGGCGCGACGCCGGGACGCTGTCCTCGGCGCGGGCCGATGACAAGGTCAGTGACAGCACAGCCAGACCTGCCAGCAGGACGGCGCGGATAGTGTTCTTCATGGATTCTCCTTGTGGATGATTGCGCGGGATCGGCCCGATCTCTGTTCGGTTCTTGTGCGGTTCTTGTTGATTTGAAAGGCCGGCTGGGCGAGCACTTCGCCAGCCGGGCCATCATAGCAAAACCCGCTGCCACGACCTGCATCAATATCAGCGCACGCCGATAGCGACAATTAGCCCGGAAGCCCCGCCCGTAGGATGCGATAATGCCGGATTGTCCTCAGAGCGCATTGCAGGCCGACCATGTCTTCTTCCACGTCTCCGTCCACCTCTCAGTCCACCTTCGCTCCGCTGAAGAACGATACCTTCCTGCGAGCCTTGTTGCGCCAGCCCACCGACTACACCCCGCTGTGGCTGATGCGCCAGGCCGGCCGCTACCTGCCCGAATACCGCGCCACCCGCAGTCGCGCAGGTTCCTTCATGGGCCTGGCGACCAACCCGGACTACGCGACCGAAGTCACGCTGCAGCCGCTGGAACGCTATCCCCTGGACGCCGCCATCCTGTTCTCGGACATCCTCACTGTTCCCGACGCCATGGGCCTGGGTCTCTATTTCGCCGAGGGCGAGGGCCCCAAGTTCGAGCGCCCCCTGCGCGATGAAGCCGCGATCCGTGCGCTGCAGGCCCCGGACCTGGAGCGCCTGGATTACGTCTTCAAGGCGGTCACCCAGATCCGTCGCGAGCTCGATGGCCGGGTTCCGCTGATCGGCTTCTCCGGCAGCCCCTGGACGCTGGCCTGCTACATGGTCGAAGGTGGTGGCTCGGACGATTTCCGCCTGGTCAAGAGCATGCTCTACAGCCGCCCTGACCTGATGCATCACATCCTCAAGACCAACGCCGCTGCGGTAGCCGCCTACCTGAATGCGCAGATTGCCGCCGGTGCGCAGGCCGTGATGATCTTCGATACCTGGGGCGGTGCGTTGGCCGATGGCATCTACCAGCAATTCTCCCTGGCCTACATGCAGCAGGTGGTCAGCCAGCTCCAGCGCAAGCAGGATGGCCAGCAGATTCCGGTGATTGTCTTCACCAAGGGCGGTGGCCTGTGGCTGGAGCAGATCGCCGCCATCGGCGCCGACGCCGTAGGCCTGGACTGGACCGTCAACCTGGGCGACGCACGGCGCCGTGTGGGCGACAAGGTCGCCCTGCAAGGCAACCTGGACCCCAACGTCCTCTTCGCCGGCGACGACGCCATCCGCGCTGAAGTCCGCAAGCTGCTGGAGTCATTCGGACGTCCTGGCCCCGGCAGTGGCCACGTCTTCAACCTGGGCCATGGCATCTCCCAGCACACCCCGCCGCAAGCCGTGGCGACCCTGGCGCAGGCGGTGCACGAAATGAGTCGTGCCATGCGCGGCTGATCGTGCGCGTATCTGTCGTTATCTGTTCATATCTGTGCAGCGGGATAAGTTAATATGCACATCCTTGCCGGTCGGACCTGACTTATACACATTCGCCGGCGTTTTCTGATTGAGAATCAAACTTATTGGAATATGAACGGCAAGTGCAAGACGGTGTTTGTAAGTCCTTGATTTTCATGGATTTATTTTTGTCGAATAAATGCCTGGTCTGTCCGTAAGCCGCTGTGGTATTAGCTCTCGGACTTGTCAAGAGGCACTTGTCAACAAAGTTATCCACAGGCACTGTGCATAATGGGCAAAAGCGTTTACAAAACCGCCGCTTATCGAAGTATTTGAAGAATTACTTTAAGTTTGTAGGACAGTACGCGCAGGTCGGTGCAGGAAAAAGCCAGGGTTTTTTTGTCAGCCAGCACTTGACAAATGCCCTTCGCCTGATCCGCAAACCGGGACTTATGCACATAAAAGGCATGCCGCATTTGCACAAACCGTCTAAGCAAATTTTTTTCCCGTGCTAAGACGAACAATTTTAAGTCATTGATTTTATTGGACTAATTTTTTGCCCTGCATTTGGGCAGCGCGCCGTAAGCCTCGCCCAGTCTACGCGTGGCGATGTCAAGAGGCATTTGTCCCCAAAGTTATCCACAGGGTTTGTGGATAGGTTGAAAAATGACGATTAAACCGGGGCTTAGGCCGGTTTTTCAGGATTTACATTAAGTTCGTGGAACAACGTCTGCTTCAGGTCGCGCTCGATACGCCCCTGCATACCGTCTTTGATTACCGCTGGAAGGCCAGTTCGCCGGATGAGCCGTTGCCGGCGATCGGCCAACTGGTGGTGGTCCCCTTCGGCCGCCGCGAAGCCGTCGGCGTGGTCGTCGGCCAGGATGCGCAGACCGACCTGCAGGCCGACAAGATCAAGGACGTCATCGCCGTGCGGCACCAGTTGCCGCCGATGTCAGCGCATTGGATGGCACTGTGCGGCTTTGCCGCCGACTACTACCAGCGTCCGCTGGGTGAGGTGATGCTGCCGGGGCTGCCCAAGAATCTGCGGGCCCTTACCACGGTGGCGCTGGACAAGGCACTCAAGGCCCTGGGCCGGCTTGCGCCCGCCACCAAGGGCAAGCCCAGGTCCAGGAAAAAGGCGGCGGTGGCCGCCACGGTGGACGAAGCCATCGTCGATCCTGTGTTGGCCGGTCCATCGCCGGACCTGCTGCAACTGGGTGCCGCGCCGCCGCTGAACCCGTCCCAGCAGCAGGCGGTCGATGCGATCGCCGGCGCCGAGGGTTTCGCCCCGTTGCTGCTGTATGGCGTCACCGGCAGCGGCAAGACCGAGGTCTACCTGCAGGCTGCCGCCGCCATCCTGCGTCGCGCGGCAGAGCAGGCCAGCTCATCCGGTTCGCCTGAGCCTGGCCAGCCGACGCCGGCCCCCGCCCAGATCCTGGTCCTGGTGCCGGAAATCAATCTGACCCCGCAGCTGGAAGGCAACATCCGCGCACGTTTCCCGCATCTGAACGTGGTCGCCCTGCACAGCGGCCTGGCCGAGGGCGAGCGTGCCCGCAACTGGCTGGCGGCCCACCTGGGGCAGGCGCACATCTTGCTGGGGACGCGACTGGCGATCCTGTCGTCGCTGCCGTCACTGAAGCTCATCGTCATCGACGAGGAACACGATCCCTCCTACAAGCAACAGGAAGGCCTGCGCTACTCCGCGCGCGACCTGGCCGTCTGGCGTGCGCACCAGCTGGGCATCCCGGTGGTGCTGGGCTCGGCCACGCCCTCGCTGGAAACCTGGCAGCACGCCCAGGCCGGCCGCTATCGCCGCCTGGAACTGCGCCAGCGCGCGGCCCTGCAGGCGGTACTGCCCAGCGTCAAGGTGATCGACATGGAACGCGACAAGCCCGTCGACGGCCTCACATCAACCCTGATCGCGGCCGTGCGCAAGCGCCTGGAGCAGGGCGAGCAGTCGCTGCTGTTCCTCAACCGGCGTGGCTATGCGCCGGTGCTGGCCTGCGACGCCTGCGGCTGGATCAGCAACTGCATGCGCTGCGATGCCTTCATGGTGGTGCATCGCCCCGAGCGCCGCCTGCGCTGCCACCATTGCAGCCTGGAACTGCACATCCCACGCGCCTGCCCGACCTGCGGCAACGTCGACCTGCAACCGTTGGGACGCGGCACCCAGCGGGTCGAAGAGGGCCTGCATGGCATCTTCCCCGAGGCCCGCATCCTGCGCATCGATGCCGACTCCACCCGCCTCAAGGGCTCGGCCCAGAGCGCTTTCGACAGCGTGCACCGGGGCGAGGTCGATATCCTGATCGGCACCCAGATGGTGGCCAAGGGGCATGACTTCAAAAAGCTCACCCTGGTGGGCGTGCTCAATCCCGACACCGCCCTGTTCTCGCACGACTACCGCGCCAGCGAGCGCCTGTTCGCGCAACTGATGCAGGTGGCCGGCCGCGCCGGCCGTGCCGGGCTGTCGGCCGATGGCAGTTCGGGCGAAGTGCTGATCCAGACCCGCTATCCGCATCACCCGCTGTACCAGGCCGTGATCCGCCACGACTACGATGGCTTTGCCGGTGAATTGCTGGACGAGCGGCGCCAGGCGCATTTCCCGCCCTTCATGTACCAGGCACTGTTGCGCGCCGAAGGCCGCGAACTGGAGATCGCCATGGGCTTCCTGAAGGAAGCGGCCACCTTGCTGGACGCCCCGGCCATCACCATCAACGAACCGATCCCGATGACCATGATGCGGGTGGCCAATGTCGAGCGTGCCCAATTGCTGATCGAATGTCCCTCGCGTCCGACACTGCAGGCTTTCCTCAAGGAATGGCTGGCCTTGTTGCGGCAGATGAAGACCCGCGCGCGCTGGTCGCTGGAAGTCGATCCGGTCGATATCTGAGACGGCCCGGGCCGGGTTTTGTTGTGATTACGGCATCTTTGCCTCGGCAGGGCGCCGGACTGCACGCAAGCCGCTTGTTCATGCAGCCAACACGGTACGCCTAGCCGGTATAATCTCGGCTGCTCAACCAATTGCAAGCGATCCCTCCGCGCGGCGCCTCACAGCCGGTCCAGCGCCACGGCCGCTTCCGCTTTACCCCTCATTCCCATGCTCGCACAACAGAAACAACGCATCTCCGACCTGTTCTCGTCCGCCCTGCAGCCGCTGCTGGCCGACAGCGGCCTGACGCCGACCATCACCCTGGAGCGCCCGCGTGACGCCTCGCACGGCGACATCGCCTGCAACATCGCCATGCAGCTGGCCAAGCCGCTCAAGAAGAACCCGCGTGAGCTGGCGCAAGCCATCGTGGCCGCCGTGATGGCCGACCCGGCCCGCGAAGGCCTGGTGGAATCGGTCGAGATCGCCGGTCCGGGCTTCATCAACCTGCGCGTGGCCGCAGCCGCCAAGCAGGCGGTGGTGAAGGCGATCCACGAACAGGGCGAGGCCTTTGGTCGCGGCACTGCAGGCGCCGACCAGAAGGTGCTGGTCGAGTTTGTCTCCGCCAACCCCACCGGTCCGCTGCACGTGGGCCACGGTCGCCAGGGTGCGCTGGGCGACGCGTTGTCGTCACTGCTGGACGTGCAGGGCTACGATGTCCTGCGCGAGTTCTACTACAACGACGCCGGTGTCCAGATCGCTACGCTGGCAAGCTCGGTGCAGGCGCGTGCCCGCGGCTTCAAGCCGGGCGATGCGCAATGGCCGGAATCGGCCTACAACGGCGACTACATCGCCGACATCGCCCGCGACTTCCTGGACAAGAAGACCGTCGCCGCCAGCGATGGCGAACCCGTCACCGGCAGCGGTGATGTCGAAGACATCGAATCGATCCGTCGCTTCGCCGTCGCCTACCTGCGTCATGAGCAGGACCTGGACCTGCAGGCCTTCGGCGTGAAGTTCGACAATTACTACCTGGAGTCCTCGCTCTATGCCGACGGCAAGGTGGCCGCCGCCGTGGACGCGCTGGTCAAGGCCGGCAAGACCTACGAGCAGGACGGCGCCCTGTGGCTGCGCACCACCGACTATGGCGACGACAAGGATCGCGTCATGAAGAAGACCGACGGCACCTATACCTACTTCGTGCCCGATGTCGCCTATCACATCAACAAGTGGCAACGTGGCTACGGCAAGGTCATCAATATCCAGGGCAGCGATCACCACGGCACCATCGCCCGCGTGCGTGCCGGCCTGCAGGCAGCCGGCGTGGGCATCCCGCAAGGCTATCCCGACTACGTGCTGCACAAGATGGTCACCGTCATGCGCAATGGCGAAGAGGTCAAGATCTCCAAGCGCGCCGGTTCCTACGTCACCCTGCGTGACCTGATCGAATGGTCGGCCGGCGAGGCCGTCGAAGGCGAGGAACGCGACCTCACCCGCGGCCGCGATGCCGTGCGCTTCTTCCTCATCTCGCGCAAGGCCGATACCGAGTTCGTCTTCGACGTCGACCTGGCCCTGGCCCAGTCCGACGAAAACCCGGTCTACTACGTGCAATACGCCCATGCGCGCATCTGCACCGTGCTGGGCAAGTGGGGTGGCAACGAGGATGAGCTCAAGGACGTGACCGACCTGTCGCCGCTGACCGCCCCGCGTGAAGCGACCCTGCTGGCCAAGCTGGCCGAATACCCGGACATGCTGGCGCATGCCCTGCAGGAGCTGGGACCGCACCAGGTTGCCTTCTACCTGCGCGATCTGGCAGGCGAACTGCATAGCTACTACAATGCGGAACGCGTGCTGGTCGACGATGTCCCAACCAGGTCCGCACGCCTGGCGCTGTTGTCCGCCACCCGTCAGGTACTGCGCAACGGCCTGGCCCTGCTGGGCGTATCGGCCCCGGCCAGAATGTAAACAAGCAGCTAAAGAGAAACGTGAAACCGTTGAACGCGAAACATCACAAGCAGGCCGGCGGCACGCTGCTCGGCCTGATCCTGGGTTTGATCGTCGGCCTGGGCATCGCCGTGGGCGTGGCCCTGATGATCACCAAGTCGCCCATTCCTTTCGTCAACAAGGTGGTGCGTCCCGAACGGGCCGATCCGACCCCGGCCCAGGCGGCCGACCCCAACCGTCCGCTCTACGGCAACCGCGACATCGCTCGCGAGGCCGCGCGCGACCAGCAACAGTCGCAGACCCCGGTGCCGCCCAATACCGCCGCTGCCCAGCCGGTGCCGCCTGTGGCGCCGACACCCCAGGCCGCGACTCCGCCGGCCAAGCAGCCTGACACCAGGACGGCGGACGCCAAGCCATCTGCCGCCGCGCCGTCGGCCTCCAAGAACGACAGCAACGACGACAAGTGGACCTACTTCCTGCAGACCGGCGCCTTCCGCGACCAGGCCGATGCCGAGAGCGCTCGCGCCAAGCTGGCCCTGCTCGGTTTCGAAGCCCGCGTCACTGAACGTACCGCCGACAGCGGCGTGCTCTATCGCGTGCGCATCGGTCCCTTCGACCATGCCGAAGCGATGAACCGCACGCGCAGCAAGCTGTCCGATAACGGGGTCGATGCCGCCATCGTGCGCATTCCCAAGTAATCCACAGCACACCCACGGTGCCGGCGGCAAGGGATGACCGGCCGGCACGGGGTACAGACCGGCGCACAGGCCGGTTCCAAACGACTATCCATCAGAGAGGGTAATACCATGCGTTTCCATCAAAAGCTGCTGGCAGCCGTCAGCTTTGGCGTACTGGCCTTCGCCGTCAGCGTCGGCGCCTCGGCCTCGCCTGCCAATCCGCAAGTGGGCAGCGACTACCGCGTGCTGGAACAGGCCCAGCCGACTGACTCCGGCAACAAGGTCGAAGTCACCGAATTCTTCTGGTTTGACTGCCCGCACTGCGCCGCATGGGACCCCTCGCTGACCGCCTGGGTCAAGAAGCAAGGCGACAAGATCAACTTCAAGAAGGTGCCGGTGGCCTTCCGCGATACCTTCGTGCCGCAGCAGAAGCTGTACTACACGCTGGAAGCCATGGGCAAGGCGGATGAGCTGACCCCCAAGATCTTCCACGCCATCCACGTCGAGAACCAGCGCATCAACACCGACAAGACCATCCTGGCCTACATCGAGAAGATCGGTCTGGACAAGCAGAAATTCCTCGACCTGTACAACTCCTTCGGCGTGCAGACCAAGGCCCGCCGTGCCGCCCAGTTGCAGGAAGCCTACAAGGTCGACGGCGTGCCCATGATCGCCATCGACGGCCGTTATGTGACCTCGCCGGCCGTGGTCGGTGTGGCCCTGGCCAACCAGCCCGAGTCGATGCAGCAGGCCGCTGCCCTGCAGGTGATGGATCACCTGGTAGCCAAGGTCGCTGCCGAGAAGGCCGCCGGCGGCGCTGCAGCCAAAAAGAAGTAAGCTTCACCTGTCCTGCACGGTCCGCGTCCGCAAGGCCGCGGACCGTTGTCATTTGAGCCCGGGCATGTTCGACCGGTCGCAACCCTTCACATACCCTCAGGAGCCGGCATGGCCACCCTTCCCGTCGTCGCAGCCCAGGAACGCGTCTTCCTGACCGGAGCTTCCAGCGGCATCGGCATGGCCCTGGCGCGCGCCTATGCACAGCGTGGCGCGGTCCTGGGGTTGGTGGCACGGCGTGGCGCCGAGCTGGAGGCCTTGCGAGCCAGCCTGCCGCATCCTGAACGGCATCGCGTGTATGCGCTCGATGTCACCGATCACGCCGCCCTGGCCACTGCCGCAGAGTCTTTCATGACCGAGTTCGGTGGCGCCGACGTGGTCATCGCCAACGCCGGCATCTCCCAAGGCACGCTCACCGAATACCAGGAAGACCTGCGCGCCTTCGAGCGCATCCTGGCCGTCAATGTCACCGCCACCTTCGCCACCTTTACGCCCTTCGTGGCGCGCATGAAGGCACAACCCGAGGCACAGCGTCGCCGCTGCCGCCTGGTCGGCATCGGCAGCGTGGCCGGCATCCGTGGCTTGCCCGGTGCCGAGGCCTATAGCGCCTCCAAGGCGGCCGTGATCAGCTACTGCGAATCGCTGCGGGTGGAATTGCGCAGCTCCGGCATCAAGGTCGTGACCATCGCACCCGGCTACATCGACACCCCCATGACCCGCGTGAACACCTATCGCATGCCCTTCCTGATGCCGGTGGAGCGCTTCGCCGAACGCGCCGTACAGAGCATCGCCGAAGGCGTCAGCTACCGCGTCATTCCCTGGCAGATGGGGGTGGTGGCCAAGCTGCTCAGACTGCTGCCGAACTGGCTGTACGATATGGCCTTCGCCCGCGCCCCGCACAAGCCCCGCAATCTCTAGCCACCCGACATCGCGGCGCCCGGCGCCGCCTCTGGAGTTTTTCATGAAGATCATTTTCGCCGGCACGCCGGAATTTGCCGCCGTTGCTCTCGAAGCCCTGTACGCCGCCGGTCACGAGATCACCCTGGTCCTGACCCAGCCTGACCGTCCGGCCGGACGTGGCATGCAGCTGCAGGCCTCGCCGGTCAAGCAATGCGCGTTGAAGCACGGCACGCCTGTGGCGCAGCCGGTCTCGCTGCGCCTGAACGGCAAGTACCCCGAGGTCGCGCAGGAAGCGCATGCGCTGCTGCAATCGACCCCGCATGACGTGATGGTGGTCGCCGCCTATGGCCTGATCCTGCCGCGTAGCGTGCTCGACATCCCGCGTTACGGCTGCATCAACATCCACGGCTCGCTCTTGCCGCGCTGGCGCGGCGCCGCCCCCATCCACCGCGCCATCGAGGCCGGCGACACCGAGACCGGCATCACCATCATGCAGATGGAAGAAGGACTCGATACCGGCCCGATGATGTTGATCGAAAGCCTGCCCATCACTGACGAGGACACCACCGGCAGCCTGCATGACAAGCTCGCCGCGCTGGGCGGCCGGATGATCGTGGAAGCCATGGAAAAGCTGGAGCAGGGCGCATTGCCGGCCACGCCGCAACCGGAAGAGGGCGCCAACTACGCCGCCAAGATCGCCAAGGAAGAGGCCGCGCTGGACTTCAGCCAGAGCGCGCAACAACTGGCGCGCCGCATCCGCGCCTTCAATCC
This sequence comes from Herbaspirillum sp. C7C2, assembly GCF_022627865.1. Taxonomy (NCBI): domain Bacteria; kingdom Pseudomonadati; phylum Pseudomonadota; class Betaproteobacteria; order Burkholderiales; family Oxalobacteraceae; genus Herbaspirillum; species Herbaspirillum sp. C7C2. Next base: position 229,450 of record NZ_JABXGI010000001.1, on the reverse strand, counting down.
CTTCCCCGGTGCCACCGGCCGCTTCGGCGACACCGTGGTCAAGCTGTGGCAGGCGCGTCCGGTGACCGTGGCGCAGCAGGGTGAACCCGGCCAGGTGTTGTCGGCTGATGCCCAGGGCGGGATCGTGGTGGCCTGCGGCGAAGGCGCACTGCTGCTGACCGAATTGCAGAAGCCCGGCGGCAAGCGCCTGCCGGCGGCGGAATTCCTGAAGGGTTTCCCGCTGGAAGGCGGCCGCTTCGCCTGAGCGGGTGGGCTCAGGCGTATTGCTTGAGCACGTGCGGCAGATGCCGCCAGAACAGCTCCGCACCCAGGTGGACGCGGGCCTGCCAGTCATCGGCGGCATCGTCGTCGGCGCCGTCGGTGACGAACTTGAAGGCCCGCCAGGGCAGCCCGAAATGGTGGCAGACACGGGCGATGGCAAACAACTCCATGTCCACCAGATCCACCCCCTGCGCCACCAGCCAGTCGTCGGCTGCGGTGACGAAGCTGTCGCCGGTGCCGCACAGCACGCCGTGATGGCCGGATTCCAGGCGCGGCGGTTGCTGCTCCTGGTTCATCAGCGGCGTCACGCCACGTGGCGCCAGCGGCATGGCCGCCATGTCGCGCTGGATCACCGCCGCCACTTCCAGCAGGCCATCATGGTGCGGATCGATCTTGCCCGCGGTACCGAAGTTGATCACCAGGCGCGGCTGCCGCTCCAGGATGGCCCGCGTGGCATGCAGCGCGGCATTGACCTTGCCGACGCCGCAATAGAGCACATCTACGCCATCGGGCGCGTCAGTGGCCTGGAGTTCGCTTTCCAGGGCGGTCAGGATGAGGATCGGGCGAGGCGCTGTCATCTTTGTCAACAGTTAATGGATTGCAAGCAAATCCAGCCGCAAAGGCCGGCTGGCTCGGGGTGGTAGGGCGCTTTCGCGTATAATCTGGCTCTCATTTTTGCCTGTAAAACCGGTCGGTCCAGACCGGTTTTTTTGTCCCGCCAAAGCGTGGACAGTCCCGCAGACAGGCCCGCATTGTTGCCGCAACCAGAGAAAAACGCCAGATGAAGCCGAACGAACTGTGCCAGACCGAATTGCTGCTGCGCGACCTGATGTCGCAGCGCATCCTCATCCTCGATGGTGCCATGGGCACCATGATCCAGCGCTACAAGCTGACCGAAGAGGATTATCGTGGCCAGCGTTTTGCCGACTTCAGCGTTCCCGGCAAGGAGATGTTCGTCAAGGGCAACAACGAGTTGCTCTCGCTGACCCAGCCGCACATCATCCAGGAAATCCACGAGCAATACCTGGCCGCCGGTGCCGATCTGATCGAGACCAATACCTTCGGCGCCACCAGCGTGGCCCAGGACGATTACCACATGGCGCATCTGGTCTACGAGATGAACCTGGAATCGGCCCGCCTGGCCCGCGCCGCCTGCGACAAGTATTCGACCCCGGACAAGCCGCGCTTCGTGGCCGGCGCCCTTGGCCCTACGCCCAAGACTGCATCGATTTCTCCTGACGTCAACGATCCGGCAGCGCGTAACGTAACTTTCGATCAACTGGTGACCGCGTACCTGGAACAGACGCGCGCGCTGGTCGAAGGTGGCGCCGACGTGCTGCTGGTCGAGACCATCTTCGATACCCTGAACTGCAAGGCTGCGCTGTTCGCCATCGATACCTTCTTCGAGGAAAGCGGCAAGCGCCTGCCCATCATGATCTCCGGCACCGTCACCGACGCCTCTGGCCGCATCCTGTCGGGCCAGACCGTGACCGCCTTCTGGAACTCCATCCGTCATGCACGCCCGCTGACGGTGGGCCTGAACTGCGCGCTGGGTGCAGCCCTGATGCGCCCCTATGCCGAAGAACTGTCGCGCATCGCCGATACCTACGTCTGCATCTACCCCAACGCCGGCCTGCCCAATCCGATGAGCGACACCGGCTTCGACGAAACCCCCGACGTCACCTCGGCCCTGCTCAAGGAATTCGCCGAGAGCGGCTTCGTCAACGTCGCCGGCGGCTGCTGCGGCACCACGCCGCCGCACATCAAGGCCATCGCCGAGACGGTGGCCACCATCGCTCCGCGCAAGGTCCCGGAAGCCACTCATGAGATGCGCCTGTCGGGCCTGGAGCCCTTCACCATCAATGATGAATCCCTGTACGTCAACGTCGGCGAGCGCACCAACGTCACCGGTTCCAAGGCCTTCGCCCGCCTGATCCTCAACGAGCAGTACGACGAAGCCCTGGCCGTGGCCCGCCAGCAGGTCGAGAACGGCGCGCAGATCATCGACATCAACATGGACGAGGCGATGCTGGATTCGGTCGCAGCCATGACGCGCTTCCTGAACCTGATCGCTTCTGAACCGGACATCGCCCGCGTGCCCATCATGATCGACTCCTCCAAGTGGGAAGTCATCGAAGCCGGTCTCAAGTGCGTGCAGGGCAAGTCCATCGTCAACTCCATCTCGATGAAGGAAGGCGAAGAGAAATTCCTGCGCGAAGCCAAGCTGTGCCGTCGCTACGGCGCCGCCGTGATCGTCATGGCCTTCGACGAAGTGGGCCAGGCCGATACCTTCGCGCGCAAGATCGAAATCTGCGAGCGCGCCTATCGCCTGCTGGTGGACAAGCTGGACTTCCCGCCCGAGGACATCATCTTCGACCCCAACATCTTCGCGGTGGCAACGGGTATCGAGGAACACAACAACTACGCGGTCGACTTCATCGAAGCCACCCGCTGGATCCACGAGAACCTGCCCTACGCCAAGATCAGCGGCGGTGTCTCCAACGTGTCCTTCAGCTTCCGCGGCAACGACCCGGCGCGCGAGGCCATCCATACGGTCTTCCTGTACCACGCCATCAAGGCCGGCATGACCATGGGCATCGTCAATGCCGGCATGATCGGCGTCTATGACGACCTGCCGGCCGAACTGCGCGAGCGCGTGGAAGACGTGGTGCTGAACCGCCGTGACGACGCCACCGAGCGCATGATCGAATATGCCGCCACCCTCAAGGCCGGCGACAAGAAGGAAGAAGCCACCCTGGAATGGCGCAGTGAACCGGTCGCCAAGCGCCTCTCGCATGCGCTGGTGCACGGCATCACGCAATGGATCGTGGAAGACACCGAAGAGGTGCGCCAGCAGATCGCCGCCGATGGCGGCCGTCCCATCCATGTCATCGAAGGCCCGCTGATGGACGGCATGAACGTGGTCGGCGACCTGTTCGGCCAGGGCAAGATGTTCCTGCCGCAGGTGGTCAAGTCGGCCCGCGTGATGAAGCAGGCCGTGGCGCACCTGATCCCCTTCATCGAGGAAGAAAAGCGCCAGCTCGAAATCACCACCGGCGAGGTCGCCAAGCCCAAGGGCAAGATCGTGATCGCCACCGTCAAGGGCGACGTCCACGACATCGGCAAGAACATCGTCACCGTGGTCCTCCAGTGCAACAACTTCGAGGTGGTCAACATGGGCGTGATGGTGCCCTGCGCCGAGATCCTGGCCAAGGCCAAGGAAGAGAAGGCCGACATCATCGGCCTGTCGGGCCTGATCACCCCCTCGCTGGAAGAGATGGCCTACGTGGCCAAGGAAATGCAGCGCGACCCGTATTTCGCCGGCATCAAGATGCCGCTCATGATCGGCGGCGCCACCACTTCGCGCGCACACACGGCGGTCAAGATCGCGCCCAACTACGAAGGCCCGGTGGTCTATGTGCCGGACGCCTCGCGTGCCGTGTCGGTGGCGCAATCGCTGCTGGCCGACGAGCAGAAGACCCAGTACGTCAGCGAACTCAATGCCGACTACGAACGCATCCGCGAGCAGCACGCCAGTAAGAAGGCCGCGCCCATGCTGTCGCTGGCAGCCGCCCGCGCCAACAAGACCCGGCTCGACTTCGCCCCGGTCAAGCCCAAGTTCATCGGCCGTCGCCTGTTCAAGAATGTCGACCTGGGCCTGCTGGCCAACTATATCGACTGGGGCCCGTTCTTCCAGACCTGGGACCTGGCCGGACCTTATCCCGCCATCCTGACCGATGAGGTCGTCGGGGAAGCCGCTACCAAGGTCTTCGAAGAAGCCCAGGCCATGCTCAAGAAGATCATCGATGGCCGCTGGCTCACCGCCAATGGTGTCATCTCGCTGCTGCCCGCCAATAGCGTCAATGGCGACGACATCGAGATCTACACCGACGACAGCCGCAGCCAGGTCGCCTTCACCTACTACGGCCTGCGCCAGCAGACCGAGAAGCCGGTGGTCGATGGCGTGGCGCGTCCCAACCAGTGCCTGTCGGACTTCATCGCGCCCAAGGATTCGGGCGTGCAGGACTACATCGGCATGTTCGCCGTCACCGCCGGCCTGGGCATCGAGAAGTACGAGAAGCGCTTCGAGGATGCGCATGACGATTACTCCTCCATCATGCTCAAGGCCCTGGCCGACCGCCTGGCCGAAGCCTTCGCCGAATACCTGCACGAGCGCGTGCGCAAGGACTTGTGGGGCTATGCCGCGGACGAGCAGTTGAGCAGCACCGACCTGATCAAGGAAAAATACCTCGGCATCCGCCCCGCGCCCGGCTATCCGGCCTGCCCGGAGCACACCGTCAAGGCTGACGCTTTCCGCACCATGCAGTGCGCCGAGATCGGCATGCAGTTGACCGAGTCCTATGCCATGTTCCCTGGCGCGTCGGTGTCGGGCTTCTACTTTGCCCATCCGCAGTCGAAGTACTTCGTGGTCGGCAAGATCGGCGCCGACCAGGTCGAGGACATGGCCCGCCGTCGCCAGGTGTCCAGGGACGAGCTGGAACGCTGGCTCGCGCCCAACCTGTAAGTCCTCCCATGCCCGGCCTGCGCGCCGGGCAGTTTTTCCTGTGGCTTGTAATCGGCAGCCGTCCTGCTATCATCCACGCCCGCCGTCCCGTAGCCCTTGCTTTAGCCATGATCGATTCCGCTGACCACGTCACCCATGCACTGCCCGTGACCGTGGCCACGCGCCTGCACTTCTCGGACGGCAAGTCGCGCGCCATCTTCACCGTGGACCTGGTCCAGGACCTCCTGGGGGACTGGGTACTCACACAGGCCTGGGACGGTGCCGAGGGCCGCAGTGCGGTGCGTCGCGTGGTGGTCGAGGGCCATGAGCAGGGCCTGCAGATGCTGCAGAAGATCGCCCGCCACAAGGAGCGCCTGGGCTTTCGCCAGGTGCACTTGTATCACGTTGGCTGATCACGTTGGCTGAACACGTCGGCTGAACACGTGGATTGATCCCCCCACATCGCCGGCGCCAAGTACTCACCAGCAAGCCGGCGCGACCCATGTTAGGCTAGTCGGCCCGCACCAGTCGGGTGCAATTCTTGCGCGGCAGATAAAAACCAGAAACGCCGCAGCGATATCAATAATTAGTCCGGAGACCGACCGTGCCACCCTCATTGCCCCCAGAGCCTGCTGCCGTTGACCGTCATCAGGTCGATTCCTCCTATGCCGTGCTGCGCCTGTGCATCACCATGGTCTTGATGGTCGTCGGGGCCAGCGGCATGTACGTGATGGCGGTGGTGCTGCCGGCGGTGCAGGCGCATTTCCAGGTGGATCGTGGCCTGGCGTCCATGCCCTACACGCTGACCATGCTTGGCGTGGGCGTGGGTGGCCTGCTGATGGGCCGCATGGCCGACCGCTCCGGCATCATGCGCCCCCTGCTGCTGGGCGGCGTCTGCCTGGGCGGAGGATTCATCGCTGCAGCGCTGGCGCCCAATATCTGGTTCTTCATGGCGGCGCACTGTGTGCTGATCGGCCTGCTGGGGACGGCCTGTACCTTTTCCCCGCTGGTGGCCGACACCTCGCTGTGGTTCCGCAAGCGACGAGGCATCGCCGTGGCGGTATGCGCCAGCGGCAACTACCTGGGTGGCGCGATCTGGCCACCCATCGTCCAGCATTTCGTCGACAGTGTCGGCTGGCAGCAGACCTATATCGGCCTGGGCATCACCTGTACGCTGATCATGTGCTCATTGGCCCTGCTGATGCGCGCCCGTCCTCCGGTGCAGGAAAGTGGCACGACCGGCGCCCGCATCGGCGGCGGACCGCGTCCCTTCGGCCTCTCGCCCGGTGCGGCGCAGTTGCTGCTATGCGTGGCCGGTGTGGCCTGTTGCGTGGCCATGGCCATGCCCCAGGTACACATCGTGGCCTACTGCGGCGATCTCGGTTACGGTCCGGCGCGGGGTGCCCAGATGCTGTCACTGATGCTGGCCTGCGGCGTGGTCAGCCGCCTGGTCTCGGGAGCCATCTGCGACCGCATCGGCGGCCTGCGCACGCTGTTGCTGGGTTCCATGCTGCAGGGCCTGTCGCTGCTGCTGTTCATCCCCTTCGACAGCCTGGCTTCGCTGTACATCATCTCGGCACTGTTCGGCCTGTTCCAGGGCGGCATCGTGCCGTCCTACGCCATCATCGTGCGCGAATACTTCCCGGCCGCCGAAGCCGGCCAGCGGGTGGGGGCGGTCATCATGGCGACCATGTTCGGCATGGCCCTGGGCGGTTGGATGTCGGGCAAGATCTTCGACCTGACCGGCTCCTATCACGCCGCCTTCGCCAACGGCATCGCCTGGAACCTGCTCAACCTCGGGATCGCGGTCCTGCTGCTGACCCGTGTGCGCGGCATGCGCTTGCGGGCGGCCTGATCAGGCCAGCAGCGGGCGAACATCGGGCGCACAGCACGGTCGTAGTTGGCAGCGTAGCGGCTTTCAGCTACGCTGCCGGGTCAACCGATCAATGCATTTCCGAGCGCCCATTCCGCCATGTTCATCCTCTTCCTCAAGGCCGTGGTCCTGATCCCGATCACGCTGCTGCCCATCCTCAATCCGCTGGGCATCGCACCGGTGTTCGCCAACCTGCTGGGCAACGTCAGCCGCAGCACCGAGAAGCGTATTGCGCGTCAGGTGGCCATCAATTGCTGGTTCATGCTGGTGGCGGCGATCTTCATCGGTTCACACGTGCTGACCTTCTTCGGTATCTCGCTGCCCATCGTACGCGTGGGTGGTGGCCTGCTGGTAGCGGTATCGGGCTGGAAGCTGCTCAACGACAACAGCCAGGACAGTTCCATCCCCACCCAGGTCGCCAAGACCTATGACGAAGACCTGCCCGACGAAGAGATCAAGGCGCGCAGCTTCTATCCCATGAGCTTTCCCCTCACCGTGGGACCGGGCACGATTGCCGCCTCCATCACGCTGGGTGCCAATACGCCCACGCGCCTGCTGGACTGGGTGATTTCGGTGGGCAGCGCCGCGCTGGGTGCCGCGCTCACCGCGCTGGTGATCTTCCTCTGCTACAACTACGCCCACAAGCTGGTCAACCTGATGGGGCGCCTGGGCACCATGGTGGTGCTGCGCCTGTCGGCCTTCATCCTGTTGTGCATCGGTATCCAGATCTTCTGGTCGGGATTGTCGGCCTTGCTGGCTGAGGCGGGGATCAGCGGGGTCGCGCCGTAAGGCAAGGGATAAGGGATAGGCGGCTACTTCAGCCAGCCCAGTTCATCCAGCGCGTCCTGCACCAGCTCCAGGCGGAGCACGGGGTTGTCCAGCGCCAGCAGGCTCTGCTTGAGTTCGACTGTGAGGGGCATCATCTCGGCCCAGCGGTTGGCGACCCAGCCGCAATCGTCCAGCCGGTAAGGCGCCGCGATCGGCACCTCGCTCTCCGGCAGGCCCTGGCGCAATACCGACTGCAGCAGGTTGTCCAGCGCCTGCGCGGTGTTGCCCAGTTCCTCGGGAATCGTCACGGCGCGATCGGCCTCCATCATTTCCACCTGGGCCGTCCACAGGCCATGCTTCTGCTGTTCGGCCTGCAGGATGCGGAAGCGCTCGTCACCCAGGCAGGCCACCCGCATCAGCCCGGGGGATGGCGTACTCCACTCCTTGATGCGGGCCATCGTGCCTACGCCGACGAAACGCTCGCTCTGTCCCGGACGACGGACCTCGGAGCCTGCCGTCAGGGCCACCACGCCGAAGCCACTGCCTTCGGCGATGCACTTGCCGATCATGTCCAGATAGCGCACCTCGAAGATCTGCAGTGGCAGCCGCCCTTCGGGAAAGAGCGTGCTGGCCAGCGGAAACAGCGGGATGGTTCGGGCCGAGATCGGCGGGCGCGGGGTGGCGGGGGCAGCGGGCATCATCACTCCTGATGGCGATCAGTCATGAGCGCAGAGCATACCTGTTCTCGGCCACGCATTCATAGCGTTGCACGATGTAGCCGTTGTCATCCACGCTCTCCAGATAGACATCGAACTGCCACAGCCGGGCCATGTGTCGCAGCACCTCATTGGTGCTGTCGCCCAGCGAGCGGCCGTCACTGCGGAAGTGGCGCAGCGTCAGGCTGCGGTTGCCGCGCGTGTTGACCGACCAGACCTGGATGTTGGGCTCGCGATGGTTGATGTCATACTGCCGCGAGAGGGCCTGGCGCACATACTGGAAGCCCCGCTCGTTGTGGATGGCCGAGACCTCGATCTCGCTGCGCGCTTCATCGTCCAGCACGGCGAACATGCGCATGTCGCGCATGAGCTTGGGCGAAAGATACTGGGCGATGAAGCTCTCGTCCTTGTAGTTGCGCATCACGTATTGCAGGGTATCGAGCCAGTTGCTGCCGGCGATCTCGGGGAACCATTCGCGGTCTTCATCGCTGGGCTGTTGGCAGATGCGGCGGATGTCGCTCATCATCGAGAAGCCCAGGGCGTAGGGGTTGATGCCGTTGTAATAGGGCTTGGTGATGGGCGGCTGGAACACCACATTGCTGTGCGAATGCAGGAATTCCATCATGAAGCCATCGGTCAGGCGACCCTGGTCGTAGAGCGTATTCAACAGCGTGTAATGCCAGAAGGTGGCCCAGCCCTCGTTCATGACCTGGGTCTGGCGCTGCGGATAGAAATACTGGCCGACCTTGCGCACGATGCGGATCACTTCACGTTCCCAAGGCTCCAGCAAGGGCGCGTTCTTCTCGGCGAAGTAGAGCAGGTTTTCCTGCGGCTCGGAGGGGAAGCGGCCTTCGACAGCAGCGGCGGCCGTTTCCTTCTTCGCCGGCAGGGTGCGCCAGAGTTCGTTGACCTGCGACTGCATGTAGGCTTCGCGCTCGCGCTGACGCGCCTTTTCCTGCGCCAGCGACAGCCGTTGCGGGCGCTTGTAGCGATCCACGCCGTAATTCATCAGCGCATGGCAGGAGTCCAGCAGCTCCTCGACCCGCTCGAAGCCATGACGCTCTTCGCACTCGGCAATGTAATTGCGTGCATACACCAGGTAATCGATGATGGCACTGGCATCGGTCCACAACTGGAACAGGTAGTTACCCTTGAAGAAGGAGTTGTGTCCGTAGGCCGCGTGAGCGATGACCAGGGCCTGCATGGTCATCGTGTTCTCTTCCATCAGGTAGGCGATGCAAGGGTCGGAGTTGATCACGATCTCATAGGCCAGGCCCATCTGGCCCCGCTTGTAGTCGCGTTCGGTCAGCATGAAGTGCTTGCCGTAGGACCAGTGTCGATAGTTGACCGGCATGCCGTGCGAGGCATAGGCATCCATCATCTGTTCGGCCGAGATGATTTCCAGCTGGATGGGATAGATGTCCAGCTCGTAACCCTTGGCCACCCGGGCGATTTCATCGTTGTAGCGTTCGATCAGATCGAAGCTCCAGTCCGAGGGGCAGGGCAGGGGGTCATGCTTGAAGCGGCTGTTCATGCGTGCACCTGCTTTTCAAAGAGTTCGCGGAAGACCGGGTAGATCTCGGCGGCCGACTGCACCTTCTTCATGGCGAAGTGCGGGTGCGACTCGATCAGTTGCATGTACTCGGTCCACAGGTTCTGTTCCGGATCGGCCACCTGGATGTAGGCGAAGTAGCGCGTCAGCGGCAGGATGGCCGACTCCAGCAGCTCGCGGCATTTCGGGGAATCGTCGTTCCAGTTGTCGCCGTCGGAGGCCTGCGCACCGTAGATGTTCCATTCGCTGGGAGAGTAGCGCTTGGTGATGATGTCGTGCATCAGTTCCAGGGCGCTGGAGACGACGGTGCCCCCACTTTCCTGCGAGTGGAAGAAGGTGTTTTCATCGACCTCGTCAGCCCGCGTGTGATGGCGGATGAAGACCACTTCGATGTGCTCGTAATTGCGCGTGAGGAAGAGATACAGCAGGATGAAGAAGCGCTTCGACAGATCCTTGCGCTGCTCATCCATCGAGCCCGACACGTCCATCACGCAGAACATCACCGCACGACTGGAGGGTTGCGGTTGACGCACCCGGTTCACATAGCGCAGGTCGAAGGGGTCGATGAAGGGGATGCGCAGGATGCGGGCGCGCAAATGCTTCACTTCCTCTTCCAGCAACTGGATGTCGGCGCTGTGCTCCTCGGGTTTGCGCTTCATCTCGGCCAGCGTTTCCTCGGCCACGTCGAGCTGGCGCTGCAAGGGACCACCCAGGGCGATGCGGCGGCCCAGCGAGGAGCGCAGCGAGCGCACCACGTCGATGTTGTTGGGCGAGCCATCCACCGAATAGCCGGCGCGCTGGTTCTTCCAGCTTGGTACCTGCAGCAGGTTGGTTTCCACCAGGCGCGGCAGTTCGAGGTCCTCGAAGAAGTAATGCATGAATTCTTCGCGGGTCAGTTCGAAGGTGAAATCGTCCTGTCCTTCGCCGTCGTTGCTGGCACTGCTGCCGCCTCCGCCGCCGCTGCCACCGTTCTGGCGCGGGATGCGGTCACCCTGCAGGTAATCCTGGTTGCCCGGATGCACGGCTTCGCGCTTGCCGCCCTTGCCGTGATGGAAGAAGGGCTCCGAGACATCCTTGCGGGGGATGCTGATGCTCTTGGATTTTTCGAGATCGGTGATGCTGCGGTCGCGCACTGCGTCCGCCACCGAACGTTGGATATGCCCCTTGAAGCGCCGCAGGAAGCGCTCCCGGTTGGCGATGCTCTTGTTCTTGCCAGCCAGCCTGCGGTCGATGATCTGATGCAGCACTCGGTTCTCCTGCTAGTGGTCGGCGGTGCGCCAGGCGCACGGCGCCGAAGGGTCGCCACGCGCATCGCCACGCATGCCGCGGACGATGCGCAACAGCGGCGCTTACGAGGACTTGCGCACGCGCAGGTACCATTCGCACAGCAGGCGCACCTGCTTGGGCGTGTATCCCTTGCTGACCATGCGATTGACGAAGTCTTCGTGTTTCTGCATTTCCTCGGTGGAACCCTTGGCATTGAAGGAGATCACCGGCAGCAGGTCCTCGGTGTTGGAGAACATCTTCTTCTCGATCACCACACGCAGTTTTTCGTAGCTGGTCCACAGCGGGTTCTTGCCACCGTTGTTGACCCGGGCGCGCAGTACGAAGTTGACGATCTCGTTGCGGAAGTCCTTGGGATTGCTGATGCCGGCCGGCTTCTCGATCTTTTCCAGTTCCGCATTCAGGGCGGCGCGGTCGAAGCTCTCGCCGGTGTCGTGATCGCGATATTCCTGGTCCTGGATCCAGAAGTCGGCATAGGTCACGTAACGATCGAAGACGTTCTGACCATATTCCGAGTACGACTCCAGGTAGGCGGTCTGGATTTCCTTGCCGATGAATTCGGCATAGCGCGAGGCCAGCGTGTCCTTCACGAAGGAGAGGTATTTCTGCTCGGCTTCCTGCGGGAACTGTTCACGCTCGATCTGCTGTTCCAGCACATACATCAGATGCACCGGATTGGCCGCGACCTCGGTGGTATCGAAGTTGAATACCCGCGACAGAATCTTGAAGGCGAAGCGGGTGGAGATACCGTTCATGCCCTCATCGACGCCGGCATAGTCGCGGTACTCCTGATAGGACTTGGCCTTGGGATCGGTGTCCTTCAGGTTCTCGCCGTCGTAGACCTGCATCTTGGAGAAGAGGCTGGAGTTTTCCGGCTCCTTCAGGCGGGTGAGCACCGAGAACTGCGCCATCATCTTCAGCGTGCCCGGCGCGCAAGTCGCCTTGGCCAGCGAAGAGCTGCGGATCAGTTTTTCATAGATCTTGATTTCTTCGGACACGCGCAGGCAATACGGCACCTTGACGATGAAGATACGGTCCAGCAGCGCTTCGTTGTTCTTGTTGTTGCGGAAGGCCTTCCACTCCGATTCGTTGGAGTGGGCCAGGATGACGCCATCGAATGGAATCGCGCCAAAGCCTTCGGTGCCCTTGAAGTTGCCTTCCTGGGTTGCCGTCAGCAGCGGGTGCAGCACCTTGATGGGCGCCTTGAACATTTCCACGAATTCCAGCAGGCCCTGGTTGGACAGGCACAGCCCACCCGAATAGCTGTAGGCGTCGGCATCGTCCTGTGAATACTGTTCCAGCTTGCGGATATCGACCTTGCCCACCAGGGTCGAGATGTCCTGGTTGTTCTCGTCGCCCGGTTCGGTCTTGGAAATACCGATCTGGCGCAGGATCGACGGGTAGCGCTTGACCACGCGGAACTGGCGGATGTCGCCGTTGTACTCGTGCAGGCGCTTGACGGCCCAGGGGCTCAGGATGGGCTTGAGGTAGCGGCGCGGGATGCCGTACTGTTCCTCCAGGATGGCGCCATCCTCGTCATAGTCGAACAAGCCCAGCGGCGATTCATTGACTGGCGAACCCTTGATGGAATAGAAGGGCACCTGCTCCATGAGCTGCTTCAGGCGCTCGGCGATGGAGGACTTGCCGCCGCCCACCGGACCCAGCAGGTAGAGAATCTGCTTCTTCTCTTCCAGGCCCTGGGCGGCATGGCGGAAATAGGAAACCACTTGCTCGATCACTTCTTCCGCGCCGTAGAACTCCTTGAAGGCGGGATAGACCTTGATGACCTTGTTGGCGAAGATGCGCGAGAGGCGCGGATCTTCCCGGGTGTCGACCTTCTCCGGCTCGCCGATGGCCATCAGCATCCGTTCGGCAGCCGATGCATAGACTGCCGGGTCGTTCTTGCAAAGATTCAGATACTCTTCAAGCGATAATTCTTCTTCTCTGGTCTTGTCGAACCGGCTTGCAAAGCTGCTGTAGATATCCATACCACCTCCGTCGCTCTCAAAAAAGTACGAAACAGATTCATATGTCTGGACTTGCCATCTGCGGTTATCGAAGAACGCGTCGGTGACTCGGAAAAGCGTCATTGCCGGTGTGTTCTTTGAAAGCCGTAGCGTCTACAGCGTGATGCGAAGAACTTTTCAGTTCTGTTTTTTATTCTAGTCCTTTTTTACTTCGTCTTTTGCTTCCAGGTAGTGATCCATTGTGACCGGCATGGTTCATCTGATGCGAAGATTTTCTGAACTGCCGGAAGTCATGGTGAAAACGATCCATCTGATGAGAACGATCCCTTCGCGCCATTCTTATGCGCTATTTGCGAAGCAAGCTTCTGTCCATGCTCTTTCAATGTGCGGATTGCTGCAGCGGTTGACCTCACGGTGCGCTATTTTCGCGCAGCGTGCCATCGTAAAAACCCTGATGGCCGTCGGGAGAAAACCGGCAGACAATATCCGCCTGGTCAGATTGGCAGGCGTTCCCGCCTGTGTTTGTCGTCTCCTGGTTGCGGTGCGATTTGCACACTGATGACTACCCCTAGTTCCTTATAGCTGGAATCGTGCCAGCCCGGTATGACTTATTTCTACCGGCGGGGTGGAGCCACCATCTTTTTTGTAACGAGGCCGGTCGCAAGCCTGGGGTGTTGCTGTTCTGCCTCATCCCTTGAGCCAGTACGGCGCTGTGAAATGCTTTAGATGATTTTCGCAGTTGAACATGAGGCGCACGCATGGGCTCCATGCGTTGGCAGAATTGCAGTGGCGGGAGGGGATGGGAATCATGTCGTCATGGCAATTTCTTTCCTGTCCCTGTCGTCGGCGAGGCTAATCTGCCACGTTCCTGTCGCGAACTCGGCCGTTGGCTGCCATCAGCGGCCTCAAAAGCGCATAAGTCATTGACAGCTAAGTAGAAAATGCAGTCTAATTCAGGGTTCACCATCTGAAGAATTGCGCGCGGTGCCGTCGCAGTGCTGTTTCAGTTGCAGGTCGCCCGATTACCCCGGTAAGCCAGGCCGCCAGCGACAGAGGCCAACAAATGGTGTCAGCGATGCAGGGGCTGCCGGCTTATATGGCGGCAGGGCATCGGTGATGCGGAACAGGCACACCGAAAGCGGTTCCAGAATTCCGATTTATTTTTGCTGTTTGCTCCAAGGCAGCCCAACTTAGCGAGTCCAACATGAAACGTACTTACCAACCTTCCGTCGTGCGTCGCAAGCGTACCCATGGTTTCCGTGCCCGTATGGCAACCCGTGGCGGCCGTGCCGTGATCAACGCCCGTCGCGCCAAGGGCCGCAAGCGTCTGGCTGCTGTTTAAGCCAGGGCATTGCGCTGCCGTTTCGTGTGACGGACGTCCGCTCACCGCTTCCAGCACGTCAAGCAGGCGACTTCCCACGCGATCGGCGAATCGTTAAAACGGATGAGTTTTCATCCGTTTTTCGTTTGCGCCCCGTGTATCGTACCGAGCACTTCGTGTTGTATGCGCGCCGTAACAGCCTGCCGCAGGCCCGCCTTGGCGTGGTTGCGGCCAAGCGGCTCGCGCCGCGTGCCGTGACCCGCAATACGATCAAGCGTGCCACGCGCGAGCTGTTCCGCCAGGCCGAATTGCCCGCCGTGGATTGCATCGTGCGCCTGTCGCGCCCGGTCAATACACGCAAGGATCCGGCACGCAGCGCCAGCGTCAAGGCCATTCTGCGGGCCGAGTTGCTGCAGTTGTTCGCCTTCTTGCCGAACGCGCCGGCATTTGCCAGGAAATAGGAAGTGATGAAAACGCCTTTGCTCCTGCTGTTACGTGCCTACAAGCTGGGAGTAAGCCCGTTCCTGGGGCAGAATTGCCGTTTCTATCCCAGCTGTTCCGACTACGCCGCCGAGGCGGTGCGCGTACATGGCGCGCTCAAGGGTAGCTTCCTGGCCGGCAAGCGCCTGTGCAAATGCCATCCCTGGCATGCCGGCGGACTGGATTTCGTGCCGGGTTCGGCCGAGGCGCGGGCGCATGCGATGAGCCAGTCTTCCGCGTCTTCTCCCGATTTTCCGAATACTTCGTCGCAGCCCCCGGCTGCGCGGGTTTCTCCCCCTGTGGCCGCTGACGGTTGCAGCCACTCCTGAACTCATCAATACGCATATGGATATCAAACGTACCGTCCTGTGGGTTGTATTCTCCTTCTCCCTGCTGCTGCTCTGGGATAGCTGGATGCGCCATAACGGACATCAGTCGATGTTCTTCCCGTCGGCCACCCCGACTCAGGAGCAAGCCGCCGCCAATCCGGCCGCACCCACCGCCAGCCCGACCGGTTCGCCTGTCCCGCAGGCAGGTACGCCGGCTCCGGCCGCTGCCGGTACCCCTGGCGCAGTGCCGGGCGCGGACGGCAATGCCGTGGCGACCAAGGGCGAAACCATCACCATCACGACCGATCTGGTGAAGGCCAGCATCGACACCGTCGGTGGCGAACTGAAGCGCCTGGAACTGCTCAAGCAGCCGGACGTGGTCGATCCGACCAAGAACGTGGTGCTCTTCGATTCCGAACCCGGGCATATGTATCTGGCCGAGTCGGGCCTGATCGGCGGTCCCTTCCCCAACCACAAGACCATCTTCACCGCCCAGCCGGGTCCGCGTTCGCTGGACAACGGCAATGAAGTGCAGCTGGTGCTGGTGGCCGACCAGGGTGGCGTGAAGCTGACCAAGACCTACACCTTCAAGCGCGACAGCTATCTGATCGACGTCAAGCACACGGTGACCAACGCCACCGGCGCGGCCATCAATCCCTCGCTGTACCTGCAGCTGGTGCGCGACGGCAACAAGCCTGGTGGCGAGTCGCACTTCTACAGCACCTTCACCGGCCCGGCCGTCTACAGCGACAGCGAACACTTCGAAAAGCTGGACTTCGAGAAGATCGCCAACGGCAAGCAGCAGCACGTGAACAAGGCCGACAACGGCTGGATCGCGATGGTGCAGCACTACTTCGTCTCGGCCTTCATCCCGCCGGAGAAGGCCCAGCGCGACGTCTTCAGCAAAAAGGTCGGCGACAACCTGTATGCGGTCGGTTCCATCCTGCCGCTGGGTACCGTGGCGCCCAACGCCAGCGTGACCATGGACAGCCAGCTGTACTCCGGCCCCACCGTCTCCAAGACCCTGCAGGCCATCGCCCCGGGCCTGGACCTGGTGCGTGACTACGGTCACCTGACCGTGATCGCCGAGCCCATCTTCTGGCTGATGACCCACATCCACAACCTGGTGGGTAACTGGGGCTGGACCATCATCCTGCTGACGGTGCTGATCAAGCTGGTGTTCTTCCCGCTGTCGGCTGCCAGCTATCGCAGCATGGCCAAGATGAAGGCGGTCTCGCCCAAGATGCAATCCATCCGCGAACGCCACAAGGGTGATCCGCAGGCCATGAACCGCGAGATGATGGCGCTCTACAAGACCGAGAAGATCAACCCGCTGGGCGGCTGCCTGCCCATCGTGATTCAGATCCCGGTGTTCATCGCGCTGTACTCGGTGCTGCTGGCATCGGTGGAAATGCGCGGTGCGCCGTGGCTGGGCTGGGTGCATGACCTGACCGCACCGGACCGCCTGTTCGGCACCATCCCCTACTTCAACATGCCCATCGGCCTGCTGCCCATCATCATGGCTGCCTCGATGTTCCTGCAGACCAAGCTGAACCCGACCCCGCCGGATCCGGTGCAGGCCAAGGTGATGATGTTCATGCCGCTGGTGTTCTCGTTCATGTTCTTCTTCTTCCCGTCCGGCCTGGTGCTGTACTGGGTGACCAACAACATCCTGTCGATCGCGCAGCAATGGGTGATCACCCGCAATATCGAGAGCGGCAAGACCAAGTAAGCCGATCCCTGTCGTCATCGAAGAAAAAACCCGTGGAATCCACGGGTTTTTTTTCGGTCTTACGCGCCCGTCAGGTTTAACATTGTCTTTACCGCTGGCCCGAAGGGGGGATCCGGCGTGTTTTGATCACACAACAACAAGTAGACGCAGATGACTTTCGATTCTTCTCCCATTGCCGCCATCGCCACCGCACCCGGACGCGGCGGCATCGGCGTGGTCCGCATTTCCGGCAAGAACCTGGCACCGGTGATCCGCGCGGTATGCGGGCGCGACAGCCTGGCGCCGCGCCACGCCACCTACCTGCCTTTCCTCAACGAGGACGGCAGCGCCATCGATCAGGGTCTGGCGATCCATTTCCCGGGCCCGCATTCCTACACCGGCGAAGACGTGCTCGAACTGCAGGGCCATGGCGGCCCGGTGGTGATGCAGATGTTGCTGGCACGCTGCGTCCATGCTGGCGCCGAGATCGGCCTGCGCCTGGCCGAGCCGGGTGAATTCACCCAGCGCGCCTTCCTCAACGACAAGATCGACCTGGCCCAGGCCGAGGCCGTGGCCGACCTGATCGAAGCCACCACCGAGGCGGCCGCCAAGTCGGCCTCGGAGTCGCTCTCCGGCGCATTTTCCAAGGTGATCCATGAGCTGGTCGATCAGGTCACCCGACTGCGCATGCTGGTGGAGGCCACGCTGGACTTCCCCGAGGAAGAGATCGACTTCCTCAAGCAGAGTGATGCGCGTGGTCAACTGGCCACCATCCGCAGCACGCTGGAAGATGTCTTCCGCCATGCCGCCCAGGGCGCCCTGCTGCGGGACGGTCTCAATGCCGTGCTGGCGGGCAAGCCCAATGTCGGCAAATCCTCGCTACTCAATGTCCTGGCCGGTTCGGACGTGGCCATCGTCACCCCCATCGCCGGTACCACCCGCGACAAGGTCACCCAGACCATCCAGATCGAAGGCATGCCGCTGAACATCATCGACACCGCCGGCATCCGCGAGGCTGGCGCCGATGGCAGCGGCCCCGACGAGGTCGAGCGCATCGGCATCGAACGCACCTGGGCCGAGGTGGCCAAGGCCGATGTCATCCTGCACATGCTGGATGCCGACCGTGGACCGACCCTGGAAGACGAAAATATCACCGCCCGTTTCCCCGAGGGCGTGCCGATCATCCGCATCTGGAACAAGATCGACCGTTCCGGCCACAAGCCCGCAGTGGACCAGATGCCCGACGCCACCCATGTCTACCTGTCGGCGGCCGAAGGGCAGGGCGTGGAGCTGCTGCGTGGAGAACTGCTGCGCATCGCCGGCTGGCAGCAGACGGTGGAATCGCGCTACCTGGCACGTGAGCGTCACCTGCTGGCCTTGAAGGCGGCCGATGAGCACCTGGCCCAGGCAGCGGCCCATGCGGCGCTGGACAACGAGGCCGGTGAACACGCGCTGGACCTGTTCGCCGAAGAGTTGCGGCTGGCGCAGGAGCGCCTGTCCAGCATCACCGGCAAGTTCACGCCGGATGACCTGCTGGGCGTGATCTTCTCGCGCTTCTGTATCGGCAAGTAAGTGTGGCACCGATGGGGACAGGGATGGCGCGGATGCCATTCCTGACAGATTCCCCACAGTCCACTGCAGAATTGCAACGAATGTTACAGCGTGTAAAAAGCTTGGAGGCGGGAAGAGAGCATCGTTATTCTGAAGTTCCTCCCCCTCCAATTCATCACCCCTGAGAATTGGATTTAACCCGCCGCCGCAAGGTGCGCGGGTTTTTTTATGGCTGGCGCGGCCGTGCAGCCGCCGCCCCCTTTGCTGCCCTGCACGAAAAAGGCGGCGCTGCTAATATGCCTGCTGCCTGAATTCATCCCTCAAAAACAACTTCACAGGAAAAGAGCATGTCCGCCAATCCGCGCAACGCCGACTACCCCATCGATCCGCAATTCCTGAACCGCTGGTCCCCCCGCGCCTACAACGGCGCCGAGATTGCCGAAGAAACCGTACTGACCTTCCTGGAAGCCGCCCGCTGGGCGCCCTCCGCCTACAATGCCCAGCCCTGGCGCTTCGTCTACGCCCGTCGCGGCACCCCTGCATGGGACAGCCTGCTGGGCCTGCTCAATGAATTCAACCGATCCTGGTGCGCCAACGCGTCGGTCCTGATCGTTGTGCTGTCGCGTACCGTCATGCTGCCCCCTGGCGCGACCGAAGTCGTCCCGGCCCCGACCCACTCCTTCGACACCGGCTCGGCCTGGGGCTACCTGGCCCTGCAAGCCTCGCTGTCCGGCTGGCATGCCCACGGCATGGCCGGTTTCGACAAGGACAAGGCCCGTACCGAACTGAACGTACCGGCCGAATTCTCGGTGGAAGCCATGGTCGTCATCGGCAAGCTGGGCGACAAGTCCGTCCTGCCGGAAGGCCTGCAAGCCCGCGAAGTCCCCAGCCCGCGTGAACCGCTGTCGAAGCTGGCATTCGAAGGCAAATTCAAGGCGTGAGCCTGACCGTAAAATATTTCGCAATTTTATGAAGAGGGGCTAGCTTTTTGAAAAAAGCTCTCCTATAATAGCGTTCTTTCAGCAAGCAAAGACAGCTGAAACGGTTTTAGGAGTGGTAGTTCAGTTGGTTAGAATACCGGCCTGTCACGCCGGGGGTCGCGGGTTCGAGCCCCGTCCGCTCCGCCAAATAAAACGCCTCGTTCGCAAGAACGGGGCGTTTTTGTTTTTGCGCAGCAAAAACCACCTGCGGAGTGGAGGGAGCCGCCTGCGCGGCTCCCGGCGGGGCGAGAAGGGAATCGCTTGCAAGCGATTCCGCGGCCTGCGCGTGTGTAGGAGAGCCCCTGCCGCTGTGCCAGATAAAACGCCTCGTTCGCAAGAACGGGGCGTTTTTGTTTGTTATGCGCTTGTATAAACAAGCGGACTAGCCGCGTTGCACGTGGTCTTCGCTGGGTTTAGCCCGCAGCCGTACGTATCCATTCCCTGAATGCCTTCACCGCCCGCATGCCGGCGTCTCCCCGGCGATAGCACAGGAAGTGCATTTCCTTCTGGATGGACTTGAAGACATTCTCGTCCAGCCGCACCAGGTCCCCGCGCGCCAGTTCGGTCTCGGCGAAGCGCGCCGTCTCCAGCGCCACGCCCAGGCCATCGACGGCGGCGGCTACTGCCAGCGAGCCACGGTCAAAGGAGGGATGGGCGCGCGGCGGCAGGCGCACGCCGTGCAGGTCGAACCAGTCCTTCCAGCGCACCGGATTGAGCTTGGATTCGATCAGGGTGAGTTCCAGCAGATCGAGCGGCCCACGGATGGCGTGACGCTGCAGCAGAGCCGGAGAGCACAGCGGTACGGTCGGTTCCATGCCCAGGGCTTCGACGAGGACACCATCGCGGTGCGGCGGGGCGCCGTAGGCAATGTCGATATCGATGGCGGCGTCGCGCTGCAGGTCGATGGGCTCGGCGCTGGTGGACATCTGCAGGGTGATCGCCGGATGCGCCTGCATGAACTGCCCCAGGCGCGGACTCAACCACTTGCTGGCAAAGCTGGGCGCGCAATGCACCGCCAGTACGGCCCGCTCATCGGCCTGGCGGAACACCGCACAGGCGTCTTCGATCGCATCGAAGGCCGGGGAGAGCTTGCCCAGAAACAGCTGCCCCTGGAGGGTCAGCGTCACCCGCCGGGTCTGGCGGATGAACAACTCCTTGCCGCACCACTCCTCGAGCGAGCGCACCTGGTGACTGATGGCCGAGGTGGTCAGGTGCAGCTCCTGTGCCGCCAGTGTGAAACTGCCCAGCCGGGCAGCAGCCTCGAAGGCACGTAGCGAGAAGAAGGACGGCAGTTTGCGCATGGCGGATGGCTGGCAGGGTGGAGTGTGCGGCGGATCGGCTTATGGTTGAGCCGGATTCAACAATCGGTGAAAACAGGTCTTTTGTCAACGCGCGGGCGTACTGCCACCATGGCAGCCAGCCGTCAGGAAGACTACCTGCGCCCCTTCATTCCCGATAACAGGAGACCGCATCATGCTCGACACCGTCAAACGCACATCTGTCTACCAGCCCGAGCAACTGGGCCTGAGGTTCCCCGAGATTCCCGAGTTCAAGAGCTTCGACGAGCAGCGTCTCTACCTCAAGAAGCGTCTGGTCGCGGCCTGCCGCGCCTTCGCACAGCAAGGCTTCGACTATGGCTTCGCCGGCCACCTGACGGTGCGTGACCCGGAGCGTCCCCACCTGTACTGGACCAATCCGATGGCCGTGCATTTCAATCAGGTGCGTATGTCCAACCTGATCCTGGTGGATCACGAAGGTCGCGTGGTCGAAGGTGACTATGCTGTCAACCGCGCCGGTTTCGTGTTGCATGCGGCCGTGCACGAAGCGCATCCCGAGATCGTCGCCATGTGCCATGCCCATACCGAATACGGCACCGCTTTCTCCACGCTGGGCCAGCCGCTGTTGCCGATCAGCCAGGATGCCGCCGCCTTTTTCGAAGACCACGTGGTCATCGGCGACGAGGCCGGCCAGGTCGCCGTCGAGGTCAAGGCCGGGCATCGCGTGGCCAATGCCTTTGCCGGCGTGAAGGCGGCCATCCATCAGAACCACGGGCTGTTGACCGCCAGCCGCCACAGCATCGAATCGGCCGCCTTCTGGTTCATCGCCCTGGAACGCTGCTGCAAACAGCAGTTGCTCATCGCCGCCAGCGGCCAGACGCCGCGCCTGGTACCCGAAGACAAGGCCCGCTACAGCCGCGAACACGTCGGTAGCGACTATATCGGCTGGTTACACTTCCAGCCCATCTACGACGACCTGGTGGCGACCCAGCCCGACATGTTCACCTGAGCCGGCAATAGCGGCCGAGCCCCCGCAGAGGCGGCCGGCCAGCAGTACCCCATCACAACGGAGACCCCATGACCACCACTATCGCCACCGGCCACGCCGGGCTTGCGCCGGCCGCCGAAGAGCGGCTCTATGCCAAAGTCACCTGGCGCCTGATTCCCTTCCTCTTCATCTGCTACGTGGTCGCCTATCTCGACCGCGTCAACGTCGGTTTCGCCAAGCTGCAGATGCTGAATGAACTGCAGTTTTCCGAGGCCGTGTACGGCCTGGGCGCCGGTATCTTCTTCCTCGGGTATTTCATCTTCGAAGTGCCCAGCAACCTGATGCTGCATCGCTTCGGCGCGCGTCGCTGGATTGCCCGCATCATGTTCAGCTGGGGCATCATCTCCGGCGCCATGATGTTCGTGCAGACGCCTACCGTCTTCTACATCATGCGCTTCCTCCTGGGCGTGGCCGAGGCCGGCTTCTTCCCTGGCATCATCCTCTACCTGACCTACTGGTATCCCTCGGCCCGACGCTCCAAGGTGACGTCGCTGTTCATGACCGGCATCCCCATGGCCGGGGTACTGGGCGGTCCGCTGTCGGGCTGGATCCTGGCGACCTTCGATGGTGCGCATGGCATGGCGGGATGGAAGTGGCTGTTCCTGATCGAAGCCTTGCCTTCGCTGCTGCTGGGCGTGATGGTGCTCAAGTACCTGGACGACGGGATCAACAAGGCTTCCTGGCTCAACGATGACGAGAAGCGCCTGCTGCAGGCCAATATCGACGCCGACGACGCCAAGGTCAGCGAGCATTCGATGCTGGGTGGATTCCGCCATCCGATGGTGTGGATGCTGTCGGCGGCCTACTTCGGTTTCATCATGGGCCTGTATGGCATCGGCTTCTGGTTGCCAAC
This sequence comes from Herbaspirillum sp. C7C2, assembly GCF_022627865.1. Lineage (NCBI taxonomy): Bacteria > Pseudomonadati > Pseudomonadota > Betaproteobacteria > Burkholderiales > Oxalobacteraceae > Herbaspirillum > Herbaspirillum sp. C7C2. The sequence continues at coordinate 206,975 of NZ_JABXGI010000001.1, read as the reverse complement.
GCTGATCAAGGCCTCCGGTGTGAGCAGCCCTGAAACCATCGGCTGGCTGGTCGCCATCCCCTATGCTGCGGCCACCCTGGCAATGATCTGGACCAGCACGCATTCCGATCGCACCGGTGAACGCCGCTGGCACGTGGCCCTGCCGGCGCTGTTGGGGATGGTCGGCCTGATTGCCAGTACCCTGCTGCCGCAGACGCCGCTGGTGGCCGTGGCCACGCTGACGCTGGCGACCATGGGCATCATTACCGGCCTGGCGCAGTTCTGGTGTCTGCCACCGGCCTTCCTGCGGGGTGCCGCTGCCGCCGCAGGGATCGCAGTCATCAACTCGGTGGGCAACCTGGCGGGTTTTGTCAGCCCCTTCATCGTCGGCTGGATCAAGGATGTCACGCACAGCACCAACAACGGCCTGTATGTGATCTCGGCCAGCCTGGTCGTGGCAGCGGCGATTGCCCTGTCGATGGCCAGGGAGAAAGTCAACCAGCCACGTTGACTGGCCGTCTCTAAAAATAAAGCCGGGACATCGCAAGATGCCCCGGCTTTGTGACTACCCGGCGTAGTACCCCGGTTGCCTGCGCAGGCCAGGCAATCAGCCGCGGGCCTTGTTACCGGTCAATTGCTCCACCACCTGCCGTGGCGCCTCGGCATAGTGCTTGAACTCCATCGAGTAGGTGGCGCGACCCTGCGACAGTGAACGCAGCGTGGTCGAGTAGCCGAACATTTCCGACAGGGGGACTTCGGCGCGCACCAGCTTGCCGCCGCCGACCATGTCTTCCATGCCCTGCACCATTCCGCGCCGCGAGGACAGGTCGCCCATCACGTTGCCCATGAATTCCTCGGGCGTTTCCACCTCGACCTGCATCATCGGCTCCAGCAGCATGGGACCGGCGCGCTTCATCGCTTCCTTGAAGGCCATCGAGCCCGCCATGCGGAAGGCGTTTTCGTTGGAGTCCACGTCGTGATACGACCCGAAGGTCAGCGTGGCCTTCACGTCCACTACCGGATAACCCGCCAGCACACCCGCCTTGAGCGATTCCTGGATACCCTTGTCCACCGCCGGGATGAATTCGCGCGGGACCACGCCACCCTTGATGGCATCGACGAATTCATAGCCCTTGCCGGCCGGTTGCGGCTCCAGCTTGATCACCACATGGCCGTACTGACCGCGTCCGCCCGACTGCTTGACGAACTTGCCTTCCACGTCTTCCACGCCCTTGCGGATCGCTTCGCGGTAGGCCACCTGCGGCTTGCCGACGGTGGCTTCGACGTTGAACTCGCGCTTCATGCGGTCCACCAGGATTTCCAGGTGCAGCTCGCCCATGCCCGACATGATGGTCTGGCCCGATTCCTCGTCGGTATGCACGCGGAAGGACGGATCCTCCTGCGCCAGGCGGTTCAGGGCAATGCCCATCTTTTCCTGGTCGGCCTTGGTCTTCGGTTCCACCGCCTGCGAGATCACCGGTTCCGGGAAGATCATGCGTTCCAGGATGATCGGGTGCTCCGGGTCCGACAGGGTGTCACCGGTGGTCACGTCCTTCAGACCGACGGCCGCCGCGATATCGCCGGCGAACACTTCCTTGATCTCCTTGCGCTCGTTGGCGTGCATCTGCAGGATGCGGCCCAGGCGTTCCTTCCTGCCCTTCAGCGGGTTGTAGACCGTGTCGCCGGAGTTGATGAGGCCGGAATACACGCGGAAGAAGGTCAGTTGCCCCACGAACGGGTCGGTCATGATCTTGAAGGCCAGGGCCGAGAACGGTTCCTCGTCCGACGGATGGCGCTCGATCTCGCTGTCGTCCTCGGCATGGCCGGCGATGGCCGGCACGTCGATGGGCGAGGGCAGGTAGTCGATCACCGCATCCAGCATGGCCTGCACGCCCTTGTTCTTGAAGGCGCTGCCAGCCAGCATCGGCACGATCTCGTTGGCCACCGTGCGCAGGCGCAGGCCGCGCTTGATGTCGTCCTCGGTCAGGGGAGTGCCGGAGAGGTATTTCTCCAGCAATTCCTCATTGGCCTCGGCGGCCTGCTCGACCATGCGGTCGCGCCATTCGCGTGCGGTCTCTTCCAGCTCCAGCGGGATGTCTTCGTACTTGAACAGCACGCCCTGGCTGGCCTCGTCCCAGATGATGGCCTTCATCTTGACCAGGTCGATCACACCCGAGAAGTGGTCTTCCGCGCCCACCGGAATCTGGATGGGGACGGCTTTGCCCTTCAGGCGTTCTTCGATCTGACGCTGCACGCGGAAGAAGTCTGCGCCGATGCGGTCCATCTTGTTGACGAAGGCGATGCGCGGCACCTTGTACTTGTTGGCCTGGCGCCAGACGGTCTCGGACTGCGGTTGCACGCCACCCACCGAGTCGTACACCATCACCGCGCCATCCAGCACGCGCATGGAACGCTCCACCTCGATGGTGAAGTCCACGTGGCCCGGGGTATCGATGATGTTGATGCGATGCTCGGGGTAATTGCCGGCCATGCCTTTCCAGAAGGCGGTGGTGGCGGCCGAGGTGATGGTGATGCCGCGTTCCTGCTCCTGCTCCATCCAGTCCATGGTGGCCGCACCGTTATGCACTTCGCCGATCTTGTGATTCACACCCGTATAAAAAAGAATGCGCTCGGTGGTCGTGGTCTTGCCCGCGTCGATGTGGGCGCTGATACCGATGTTGCGGTAGTTTTCTATTCGGGTCTTGCGGCTCATGGCATGTCCTTTCGATGGGTGCCTATTTGACTGATGAGGTGGGAAACAGGTGGTCATGGACCACCAATCCTGTTCGGTACACGCTTATTTATGTAACGAGCATTAGATAATAGAAACGACTGCGGGATTATTCAAGGGGTTTGCAATTATTTTTGTAACCCCGATTAAAATAAACTACACTGCCTGACGTATCCATTACCGATTGGGGTAACACCCCGCAAAGGACACCGATGATAAGAACCCGCGGCCGCCCGCGCAGTTTCGATCGCGATCAGGCATTGCGCCAGGCCATGCAAGTCTTCTGGAACAAGGGTTACGAAGGCACCACCATGGCCGACCTGACCGATGCCATCGGCGTGAAGGCCCCAAGCCTGTACGCCGCCTTCGGCGACAAGGATGCCTTGTTCCGCGAGGTGGTGGAAGTCTATTCGCGCACCGTCAGCGCCGAACCCTTGCGCCTGTTGCAGGCTGGAAAGGGCATACGCGAAGATCTGCAGGCCATGCTGCGCGCCAGCGTGCGCATGTATTCCGGCAAATCCGAGTTACCGGGATTGCCGGTTGGCAAAGGCTGCATGGTGGTGATTTCCGCCATCAACTGTGCCCCCGAGAACAGCGAACACAGTGATGCGCTGTCGCAACGCCGGCACAAGCGCCGCAACGAGATCCGTGCCCGCCTGCTACAGGCGCAACGCGATGGGGAGATTCGCGCCGATGCCGACGTGACCGCGCTGGGCGATTTCTACACCAGCTTCCTCAATGGACTGGCGCTGGGCGCCCGGGACGGGGTGTCCAATGCGCGGCTGGCCGCCACGCTCAAGCACGCCATGCTGCCGCTGGAGAATGTGCTGGTGGAGGCGGGCAGTTGACACTGCGATGCCAGCGTTGGGAAGGGACATAAAAAAACGGGAGCCGAGGCTCCCGTTGTTCATTGGCTTGCTTGCTTGCAGCAGCTCAGGCCTTAGTCCTCAGGCCGCTTGTGCCAGGGCGCCGTCATTTTCCTTCAACTGGCCGCCCAGGGCGTCCACCAGCGCGGCCAGCAGCTTGGCCAGTTCGCCGCTCATCAGCATGAAATCGCCGTCGAAGCGTTCGTCGTCGTTCTTGCCGGCGATTTCGCTGTCTTCCTTGAGCACGTCCAGCGGCGCGATGCGCTTGACCGACAGGTTCTCGGTCAGCACGAAGGACACCTTGTCCGCCCAGGTCAGGGCCAGGCGGGTGCACTGCTTGCCGGCCTCGATGTGGCGGCGGATGTCTTCCGCTTCCAGTGCGTGGCGGACATAGCGCACGGTGGCCTTGCTCTCGGCGGTGGAGCGCAGTTCGGTATCCTGGTCCACGGTGAAGCCGTTGGGGGCTTCATCGCTGACCAGCCAGTCGGTCATCGCCGCGCCTGGCGACATGACCGTGCGCAGCGTTTCCAGCGGGAACTTCGGAATGGCCTTGAACAGCAGTTTCAGGACTTCCTCGGCCTTGGAGGGCGAGCCGGCGTCGACCAGCAGCCAGCCATTGACCGGATCGATCCACACCCAGGTGCTGCGCACCACGGAAAAGGCGCGTGGCAGCAGCTCATCGGTGACCTGCTCCTTCAATTCCTTGGTCTGCTTGCGGCCGGGCGGGAAGCCCTGCTGTTCTTCCAGCTCGGCGGCGCGGGCCTTGGTGACCTGGTTGATGACGGTCGAGGGCAGCAGTTTCTTTTCGGTATCGAGCTTGAGCAACAGCTGGCGGTTCACCACATGCACCAGCTTTTCATTGTTGCGCGGCGGGACCCAGCCCTGGCTTTGCATGTCCAGGCTGGAGCAGGCGGTGAAGGCCTGCGGTGCCAGGTGGGATTCGAGTTCGTCGGCGTTGATCGCCCACGGTGCGGGCAGACGATAGATCTGTAGATTCTTAAACCACATAGGCTTCCGGAGGCAGGGGCAAAAAGGAAGATTTTACACGTCCGTCCCGACACAAGCGATGTCGGATTGTCCACGTCCGTCCCTGAATTCTCCATCCCGCGACAGTGCCGTCGCCTATGGTTCAGTAATGCGGCGGCCTTTCATTGGCCGCCGCACGATCCTGACTGCTGTCGGACATTTCCTTGAAGCGTTTGGCCAGGGCATGCAGCAGCATTTCCAGTTCTTCGATCTTCTTCTGCTGGCGATAGACGGTCTGGTTCAGCTCATCCACCAGGTCTTCCTGATGGGCGATCTTCATCTCGATGTCGATGATGCGGTCTTCGTTGATCACTTCTGTCCTTCCGTAGAGGGGGTGGCCAGGCCGGCATGGCGGCCTTCGTCCTTGAGCCATTGGACTACGCCAAGGCCGGCGGCATGGCCGGTGGCGAAGCAGGCGGTGAGCAGGTAGCCGCCCGTGGGCGCTTCCCAGTCCAGCATTTCGCCGGCGCAGAACACACCCGGCAGGGCGCGCAGCATCAGTGCGTCGTCCAGCGCCTCGAAGCTGACGCCACCGGCACTGCTGATGGCTTCCTCGATCGGACGCGGTCGCAACACCGGCAGCGGCAGTGCCTTGATGGCACGCGCCAGCTTGCCCATGTCGGCGAAATCTTCCTTGCTCATCAGTTCGCGCAGCAGGCCGGCCTTGACGCCCTTGAGATGCAGGCGGCTCTGCAGGTGGCTGGACAGCGAGCGGGCGCCCCGTGGATGGGCCAGCTCGGCTTCCACCTTTTCCAGCGACCAGTCCGGCAGCAGGTCCAGATAGAGGCGGGCCGATCCGGTGCTGGCGATGGTCTCGCGCAGGGCGGCCGACATGGCATAGACCAGGCTGCCTTCGATGCCTTGTGCGGTGACGATGAATTCACCGCGACGATTCTGTACGCCGCCACTGGGCAGCGCGGTACTGGCGACCACCGGCTTGACCGGCTCGCCGGCGAAGCGCTCGCGGAAGTGTTCGCTCCAGTCCAGTTCGAAGCCGCAGTTGGAGGGCTGCAGCGCAGCGACCTCGACCTGCCGTTCACGCAGCAATGGCACCCAGCTCCCGTCCGAGCCCAGGCGCGGCCAGCTCGCTCCGCCCAGGGCCAGGACCACGGCGTCGGCGCGCACGCTGATGTCGCCCTCGGGGCCGGCCAGGTGCAGGCTGCCGTCGTCCTGCCAGCCCAGCCAGCGATGGCGCATGTGCAGGCGCACGCCGGACTCGCGCAGGCGATGCAGCCAGGCGCGCAGCAGCGGCGCAGCCTTCATCTCGCGCGGGAAGACCCGGCCGGAACTGCCGACGAAGGTCTCGATGCCGAGATCATGGATCCACTGGCGCAGGCGATCCGCATCGAAGCGGCGCACGAAGGGCGCGACCTGCTCGCGGCGATTGCCGTAGCGCGGCAGGAAGTCGGGCTGCGCTTCGGAGTGCGTGATGTTCATGCCGCCACGCCCGGCCAGCAGGAACTTGCGGCCGGCCGAGGGCATGGCGTCATAGACGTCCACGGCCAGGCCATGGGCGGCCAGCACTTCGGCCGCCATCAGCCCGGCCGGGCCGGCACCGATCACGACTGCGCGGCCGTTGCCTGGGGTGTTGCTTGGGAGAGTCTGCATCTGTGTCATGCGCGGGATGATACCGCCCGCCTGCGCTGAGCGCACGCGATTGCCGCACATTGCTGCGGTGGCGGTCAGTAGTGGTCAGCTGCGATCAACGACGATGCGGTGCGCTGTACTTGTTTTCCAGGCGCGATACGACCAGCGCCAGGCAGATGGTCATGGAGAAATACAGTACCGAGATGGTGATATACGGTTCCCAGTAGCGGGCATAGGTGCCGGCCACGGTACGAGCCGCATACGCCAGTTCGGCCAGGCCGATGGCCGAGACCAGGGACGAATCCTTCAGCAGCGTGATGGCTTCGTTGCCCAGCGGAGGCAGCATTCGGCGAAAGGCCTGGGGCAGCACCACGTAGCGCATCGTCAGGCCGTAGTTCATGCCCAGGCTGGCGGCGGCATAGGACTGGCCGCGCTCGATGGACTGGATGCCGGCGCGGAAGATTTCCGAAATGTAGGCCCCGGCATTGAGCGACAAGGCCACCGTACCCGACAGGAAGGCGCCGTAGTCCTGCTTGATGGTCCTGGCCAGTTCACCGCTGATCAGGAGGCCATGTTCCTGCTGCACCAGCAAGGGCATCACTGCAAAGTGGATCAGCATGATCTGCACGAACAACGGCGTGCCACGGAAAAAGGCCACATAGAAGCCGGACAGCCAGCGCAGGCATCTGAGCGGCCACTTCCAGGCGCCGTGCTGTACCTCGGCCAGGCGCAGCATGCCCACCAGCAAGCCGATCACGGTGCCGATCAGGATACTGATCAGCGACACCTGCAAGGTCATGAGAACGCCCTTGGCGAACAGCGGCGCATAGCCTTGGATGATGCTCCAGCGGAAATCCATGTCGGACTCGATCGGTGATTGAAGAAATCGGGTGTCGAAAATGCAGGACGGCGGCATGGCGCCGCCGTCCTGTCTTGGCAGCGGTCTGCTTACTTGCCGAAGTATTGTGCGCTGATGGCGGCGAAGCTGCCATCGGCCTTCATCTCGGCCAGGCCCTTGTTGATCCTGGCCAGCAGTTCCGGATCATCCTTGCGCACGGCGATGCCGTAGTCTTCCTTGGGGAAATCCGGATCGGTGACGGTGCGCAGCTTGCTGTTGGGGTTGTTGGCGATGTAGTTCTTGACCACCGGCTCATCGGCCACGACCGCATCGACGCCACCGCTTTCCAGTTCCTTCAGGGCCAGCGGGGTCGAGTCGAAGCGCTTGATCTTGGCGCTGTTCTTGCCCAGCACCTGCTGCACCAGTTCGTCGCCGGAGGTGGCGCTCTGGGTACCCACGGTCAGGGGCTTCAGGTCGGTCATCTTGCTGACCTTGGTATCAGCGGCCGGCAGGGCGATGGTCTGGGTGGCCACGAAGTAGGGCTCGGAGAAGGCCACCGACTTCTTGCGCTCGTCGGTGATGGTGATGGCCGAGATCAGCAGGTCACGGTCACCCTGCGCCAGGAAGTTGAAGAAGCCTTCGAACGGAGTCGGCACGAACTTGACTTCGATGCCGATCTTCTTGGCCAGCGCCTTCATGATGTCGATGTCGAAGCCGACCACTTCCTTCTGTTCGTTTTCCGAGGAGAAGGGCGCATAGGCCGATTCCACGCCAACCACGTACACGCGTGCCGGGGCGGCCTGCGGCGCGGCGGCAGCGGCGCTCTTGTCTTCCTGCTTGCCGCAGGCAGCCAGGCCCAGCATGCCGACGAAGCCGGCGGTCAGCGCCAGCGCGCGGGCGTGGCGGGAGAACATCTTGATCATCTTGTGGATTTCCTTGTCTGGAATGGTTGGGCGGAGCAAGGCGGCACGCGCGGATGGCACAGCCGGTGATGTTGCTCCGGTGAAACTTGGGGATTTTTTAGCAGGCGGCATTTTAAACCGCGAGACGGCCGGGGCGGGCGCTTGCACATCAAATCCGGGCAAATCGCACAATATATGTGCGTGTGGACGACATTTTTGCCACGTTTTGAACACTCTGGCGCGGCCAGGCTCAACTTCCTTCCGGCGTCGGACGAGGTTTCTGCAACAAGGCCTTCAGATTGGCCAGCCGCGCCTGGGGCGTGATCTTTTCACTTTCCTGCGGCACCGCCTCGCCTTCGTCCAGCCGCATCTCCTTCACGAAGCGCGAAATCTGGCACTCGATCACTTCCTTGGCGCGCTTGCGGCGCTTGCACCAGGACAGGTGCAGCGAGCGCTGGGCGCGGGTGATGCCGACATACATCAACCGGCGTTCTTCTTCCACGCGTGCGGCGGCGGCTTCGGGCGGGGTATCGGGGTCGCCCTTGTGGGGCAGAATGCCTTCTTCCACACCCACCAGGAAGACGTGCGGAAACTCCAGTCCCTTGGAGGCGTGCAGGGTCGACATGCGCACCGCATCCTGCTCTTCATCGCGGCCTTCGAGCATGCTCATCAGGGCCACCATCTGGGTGATCTCCAGCAGGTTCTTTTCCTCGCCGTCGCCATCGCGGCCGCCGCAGGCGCGTTCCTTCAGCCAGTTGATGAAGTCCACCACGTTCTGCCAGCGTGCCTGGGCGGCGCGCTCCTCGAAGCTGTCATAGAGGTAGAACTCGTAGTTGATGGCCTCCATCATGTCGTCCAGCACGCGGCCGGCCTCGGCACCGCTGCCGGAGGGGCCGGGGCGGGTGGCACGCGATTCCAGGGCGTTGATGAAGTCGCAGAACTTGCGCAGCGGCAGCAGCTGGCGGTCGGTCAGCTTGTCTTCCAGGCCGCCCTTGTAGACGGCCTCGAACAGCGAGCACTGCCACTGCCCGGCCAGCGTACCCAGCACTTCCAGTGTGGCCTGGCCGACGCCCCGGCGCGGGGTAGTGACGGCGCGGATGAAGGCGGGGTCGTCATCCTGGTTGGCGATCAGGCGCAGGTAGGCAATGATGTCCTTGATCTCGGCGCGGTCGAAGTAGCTCTGTCCGCCCGACATGACGTAGGGAATGCGTTCGCGCCGCAGCGATTTTTCCAGGATGCGGGCCTGGTGGTTGCCGCGGTACAGGATGGCGTAGTCGGCGAACTTGGCGCGCCGTTCGAAGCGGTGCGCCGAGAGGGTGATGGCGATCTGGTCGGCCTCGGCTTCCTCGTCATCCATGGCCATCACGCTGATCGGATCGCCCAGACCGTGTTCCGACCACAGGGTCTTGTCGAACAGCTTTGGGTTGTTGGAAATGACCGCATTGGCCGCCTGCAGGATGCGCGTGCTGGAGCGGTAGTTCTGTTCCAGCTTGATCAGGTGCAGGTTGGGGAAGTCCACACCCAGCAGTTTGAGGTTTTCGATGGTGGCGCCGCGCCAGGCATAGATGGCCTGGTCGTCGTCGCCCACGGCGGTGAACATGGGCTTCTTGCCCACGCCGGTGACCAGCAGCTTGACCAGTTCGTACTGGCAGGTGTTGGTGTCCTGGTATTCATCGATGAGCAGATAGCGCAGCTTGCGCTGCCAGCGGTCGCGTACTTCCTCGTTGCTGCGGAACAGTTCCACCGGCAGGCGGATCAGGTCGTCGAAGTCCACTGCCTGGTAGGCCTTGAGCGTGGCGACATAGCTGCGATAGATGCGGGCCGCCTGGGCCTCGTCCTCGGTGCGGGCGTTCTTCTCGGCCAGTGTCGGATCGACCAGGCCGTTCTTCCACAGCGAGATGGCGTTCTGGATGCCGCGGATGATGGCCTTGTCGGTGGTTACCGCCAGTTCTTGCACCAGGGAAAAACAATCGTCGCTGTCCATGATTGAAAAGCGGTCCTTCAGCCCCAGATGCTTGGACTCCTGCCGCAGTATCTTCACCCCCAGCGAATGGAAGGTCGACACCGTGAGGTGCTTGGCCTGTTTCGGGTCCTTCAACAGCTTGGCGATACGCTCCTGCATTTCCAGCGCAGCCTTGTTGGTGAAGGTCAGCGCGGCGATGTTGCGCGATTCGTAACCGCAGTTCTCGATCAGGTGTGCGATCTTCTGCGTGATCACCCGGGTCTTGCCCGAGCCGGCCCCGGCCAGCACCAGGCAAGGTCCGGCCATGTAGTGGACGGCTTCGCTTTGTGGCTTGTTCAGGCCGAAAGAAGGGGCGGACATACGGAGGGTATCGGCGGCGGCAGGGGGTGGAAAAGAGGCGCCATTGTAGCAGTCCGCCTGCAGCCCGGCCGCTTCAGGTCGCTACCGGCGGACCGGCCCTGTGGGACAATGCGCGCATGGGCTCACCCAGCGTGGCCAGACTAAACGAGTGCAAACATGAAATTCAATCACCTCATCCAGATCAACGATCCGCTCAACCCGCTGATCGACACCCTGAGCCGCGACGAGCTGTGGCATGGCCTGGTCCTGCGGGCGGAGTCGCCGCGCCTGTTCATGCCGCACCTGGACGAGTGCCGCCTGTCCGACAAGAGCCTGGAGGGCGTGCATCGCGAGTTGCGCTATGGCGAACTGGTGATCATCGACAAGGTGAGCTACCTGCCGCAGATCCAGGTGCTCTACGAAGTGCCGGCGCAGGGTGACATCCCGGCCTCGCGCATGAGCATGACCATCGAGGAGCCGCAGGCCGAGGTGCTGTTCGTGCGCTTCGAGTACGACGATGGCAAGCCGGCCGATATCGATGGTTCCGAAGCCTTCTACGACAATTTCCGGCGCCAGGCCTATCAGGAGGCCGATATCGATACGATACGCATCATCCGTGAATTGTCCCAGCGCGGCGGCTTGCACTGAGTGACGTCCCCTGTCTGGCAGTCATTTCCGCATGCGAAAAGCGCGGCTCCCCAGGGAGACCGCGCTTTTTTTCAGTCTGGTGCCAACACTCAGGCCAGCAAGCGTCCCAGTGCGCCGTTGACCAGTGCGCCGCCGATCACCAGCCAGGCGAACAGCACGGCACCCAGGATCATCGGCTTGATGCCGGCGCTGCGCAGGGCCGAGAGGTGGGTGGACAGACCCAGGGCGGCCATGGCCATGGCCAGCATCAGGGTATCGATCTGCAGCAGCACCTGGTTGACCTGGGCCGGCAGCGGGAAGAAGGAGTTGAAGATCACCACGCCGATGAAGGCAAAGGCAAACCAGGGAATGGACAGCTTGCGCTGCTGGTGCGACTGGTGCGGTTGGTGTTGCTGACCCGAGCTGCGCGGAGCGACCCGCATCGACAGCATCAGCAGGAAGGGCGCCAGCATCATCACGCGGACCATCTTGGTGATCACCGCCACGTCGGCCGTATGCTGGTCGATGGAGCGCGCTGCAGCCAGCACTTGCGCCACTTCATGGACGGTGGAACCGATGTAGACGCCGAAGTCCGGCAGGCGCAGGCCCCAGACCGGTTCGGCCTGCAAGGTGTAGAGCAGCGGATAGAGGAAGATGGCCAGGGAGCCGAAGATCACCACCGTCGATACCGCCACGGTGACTTCTTCGCTGCGTGCCCGCAGTACCGGTTCGGTTGCCATCACCGCGGCCGCGCCACAGATCGAGCTGCCGGCGCCGATCAGCAACGCGGCATCGCGATCCAGCTTCAGCACCCGGGTACCGACCAGCCAGGCCAGGCCGAAGGTGGAAAGCAGCATGGCCGCATCGATCACCACCCCGGAGATGCCGACATGGGCGATGTCCTGGAAGGTCAGGCGAAAGCCGTACAGGATGATGCCGGCGCGCAGCAGCGTCTGCTTGGAAAAGCGCACGCCCTCGCCACAGTAGGCGCCCATGCGCGCATAGACGGTGTTGCCCAGGATGATGCCCAGCACGATGGCCACCGTCAGGGCCGAAAAGCCGTGGTTCTGCAGCCAGGCGATATCGCCCAGGCGCATGGCGACCCACGCCACCGCGCCCGAGAGGACGATGCCGGCCAGCGCGGGATGCAGGGGGGAAGTTTGGGTTGCGGTACGCATGATGCTCTCCACACAGGATGTGTTCGATAGATCAGTTCGGTTGATGGAGTGCACTGTACGTGGGCTGGATGTAAAAGAAAAACGCGTTGTTTTGCTAATATCTACCTGTTAAATGGGTAGATTGATGGTGGCTCCCGGGCGCCGGGAATGCACTTGGTGGATATTGGGGAAAATATGCGGATCACACTCAGGCAATTGCAGATCTTCCTGGCCGTGGCCCAGTCGGGTTCGACCACGGCCGCAGCCGGGCTGGTCGCCTTGTCGCAATCGGCGGCCAGCGCTTCACTCAATGAGCTGGAGAGTCTGCTGGGCGTGCAGCTGTTCGACCGTGTCGGCAAACGGCTGGTCTTGAACGACAGCGGACGGCAGCTGCTGCCGCAGGCACGCCACATGCTGGACGCCGCCCATACCATCGAGCGCCAGTTCAACGACCCGGCCTCCGGCAGCGAGCTGCATCTGGGGGCCTCCACCACCATTGGCAGCTATCTGTTGCCGGCCATGATCGCGGCCTATCGCCGGGATCACACCGGTGCACGGGTACGGGCGCTGGTGGCCAATACGGCCGACATCGTCGATGCGGTGGTCAATTTCGAGGTCGATGCCGGCCTGATCGAAGGCCCCTGCCACGCCGATGACGTGCAGGTCGAACCGTGGATGATGGACGAGCTGATCGTGGTGGCCGCGCCCGCGCATCCCATTGTCACGGGCGGGCGCAAGATCACGCTGAAGATGTTGCGCGAGGCCGACTGGCTCTTGCGCGAGGCCGGTTCAGGCACGCGCGAGGCGGTCGAGCATGCCCTGATTCCCTATCTGCACCACTTGCCGTCGTCGTTCGAATTCGGCAATTCTGAGGCGATCAAGCGCGCCACCGCCGAAGGCCTGGGTATCAGTTGCCTGTCGCGCTCGGTGGTGGAGGACCTGATCGAGTCCGGCAAGCTGGTCGAACTGGAGACCCCGTTGCCGACCTTGCGCCGCCATTTCTACATGGTCGTCAGCCGCCACCGGGCTGCTTCGCCCAGCCTGGCGGCGCTGTTGTCGTTCTGTCGGGAGTGGGCGCAGCAGCAACCCCGCTAGCGCAGGGCGGCCGGTGCCATTTCAGATCGGCTCGAAGACGCCGGCACTGCGGTTCTTGGCGACCTTGTTCCAGGCGAAGATGCGTCCATTCATCGCCACATACACACCCGGTGGCAGCACTTGCGCCACGCCGCAGGCGAAGCCGAAATTGAACAGGGCATCGGAGTTGGCGATCTCGTAGGGGATCATGGCGCCGGTCAGCACCACGGTCTTGTCGGTCAGCGCCTGGCCCAGCACCTGGGCGGTCTGCTGCATGGTATCGGTGCCGTGCACGATGACAATGGCCTGTTGCTGCGAGGCCTGGCAGGCCGCCAGCACGCGCTGGCGATCGCCATCCTGCATCTCCAGCGAATCGAGCAGGCTCAGGATTTCGAGGGACACTTCGGTGGTGATGCGGGCACGGGCGATGACGTCCGGCAGGTGGCTTTCGCCGAAGCCAAGCTGGCCTGCGATTTCGTCATAGTGCTTGTCGAAGGTGCCGCCGGTGGCGATGATGCGCAGGCTCATGGTCTTCCTATCTTCCAACTGGTCAAAAAATCGAGAAATCGAGAAAAGGGTGTTCCGGGGATCAAGCAAGGAACGCTCCAATGGCGCGGGGAACGGCAGTTCCGGCACGGGCCAGCCGCTATCTTACACGCAGCCGCGGCGGTTTCCTGCCTGGTGCGACCGTGGCGCACGCGTTGCGGCCTGGTCGCCAATGCGATTCTGCAAGGACATCTATAATGGTTCGGATATGAAACCTTTGGCACCCGGCACCGTTATCTTCCACCGCCATCGCGGCTATGGCGTGATCGTGCTCGTCAACCTGTTGACGGGCTGGATTTCTGCACGTTTCGGCAGTGAAGTGCGTACGCTGGATCTGAACCTGTCCTCCGACGAAGTGCAGCACGCCGATGGCACGCCCATCCTGTTCCGTCGCACCCCGCCGGACCGCATGCCGCATGCCCGGCTCATGGAGATGGTGCGCGAACTGCATCGTGCCGGTTATCAGCGGCTCTATCTCTACAGCTGGCCCAAACCGTCCGGGCTGCACTGGCGCTGGCACCTGTTCAGCGGCCCGCGCAACTGGATCGAGCGGCCGTGGCGGGAGGGCTGGTATGGTTCGGGCGCCGATTACAACTTCAATCCGGTGCTGGGCTGGGGCGATGGCCCCTCGGCCTCGCCGCAGGAACTGGCACGCCTGCTGGCGCAGTTCGATCCGCACGGGCTGGCGCAGGCGCTGGGCGAGGACCAGGAGCACGCCAACTGGTTCGAGCTGGTGTGCGCCACCTTGTTGCCGGATTATGCGTTCAGCCTGGGCTGGCACTACAACGGCAGCATGCCGGAGCATCTGCCGGTCATTCCGGTGCGGCGCAATGTCCCGGAGTATGCCGGGCCACCGCTGCCATGGCCGCCGGGCTGGCGGCACCTGTGGAAGTCAGGCGGCCCGATGCCGCAGTCGGTGTATCAGCCGCCGGTGCGCACCATCCATCGCATCACCCCAGAACCTCAGGATTGAGCACGTTCGCGGGCGTGCCGGCGGCATAGTCCACGATGTTCCGGAAGGCGGCGCGGAAGTAGAGTTCGTAGCCGTCCTTTTCCACATACCCCAGGTGCGGGGTGGCCACCACGTTATCCATCTTCAGCAGGGGGGAGTCCACCGGCAAGGGTTCGCGCTCGAAGACATCGAGCCCGGCCAGGCCGGGGCGTCCTGCCGCCAGTGCGGCTTCCAGCGCGTCCGGCTCGACCAGCTCGGCGCGGCTGGTGTTGACGAAGCAGGCCGTCGGCTTCATCAGTGCCAGGTCGGCCGCCTTGACGATGCCGCGGGTGGCGTCGTTCAGGCGCAGGTGCAGGCTCAGTACATCGGCCTGGGCGAAGAAGGCTTCCTTGCTGGCAGCAGCCTGGTAGCCATCCTTGACTGCCTGTTCGCGGCTGGCCTCGCGGCCCCACACCAGCACCTGCATGCCGAAGGCGCGACCATAGCCTGCCACCATGCGACCGATCTTGCCGTAGCCCCAGATGCCCAGCGTGCGGCCCTTGAGTGCCGTGCCCAGCAGGTTCAGGTGCGGGGTGGGCGAGACCTGCTGCCAGGCACCGGCACGCAGCGCGCTGCAATACTGCGGCACCCGGCGCATGGCCGCCATGATCAGTGCCCAGGTCAGTTCGGCCGGCGCGGTCGGGTCGCCCACGCCTTCGACAATGGCGATGCCGCGCTCGGTGGCGGCAGCCACGTCGACATGACCACTGACCTTGCCGGTCTGCGAGATCAGCTTGAGCAGGGGCAGCTTTTCCAGGACGGGTCGGGTCAGGGCAGTGCGTTCGCGGATCAGCACCACGGCGTCGAAGGGTGACAGGCGCGCCACCAGCTGGCCGGTGCCGCGGATGGTATTGGTGAATACCTTGACGTCGTGACCGTCGAGCAGGCTGAAGCAATCGAGGTGGCGTACTACATCCTGGTAGTCGTCGAGGATGGCGATCTTCATGGGGGTCTCCGTGGCAGTCTTGCGGGGCTGCGCCGGCCAGGTGGGTGGCCGGCGTGGGCGTCCATCATAAAGCGATTGCCAGGATTCGGCACGAGCTGACCCTAGCGGGCGATATCGATGACCACCTTGCCCCGGGCCTGAGCTTCGCTGACCAGCGCGTGGGCCTGGTTGACCTGCTCCAGTGTAAAGCGATGCGTATCGGTGAGCACGCGCAACTGCCCGGCATCGACCATGCGGGCGGCCTCGGCCATGATCCGGCCGTGACGCGCACGCTCCTGCCCGGTCAGCAGCGGCAGCAGGGTGAAGACGCCCGAATAGCTGGCCGCCCGGAACGACAGCGGCGCCAGCTTGTGCACGCCCCAGCCCAGGCAGCTGACGACATGACCGAGGTAACGCCGGGCGGCCGCGAACGAGGCATCCAGGGTCGCGCCGCCGACGGTGTCGTAGATGACATCGAAGCCCTCGCCGCCGGTGTACTGCTGCACGTACTGCTCCACCTCCTGGGCGCGGTAGTCGATGGCGGTGGCGCCCAGGCTCTCGATCACGGTCTTCTGGTCGGCGCTGCCGGTGGCATAGACCTCGGCACCCAGGGCGACAGCGATCTGCACGGCCACGTGGCCCACGCCACCAGCGCCGCCGTGGATCAATACCTTCTGCCCTGGCTGCACGCGGGCGCGGTCAACCAGGCCTTCCCAGGCGGTGATGAAGATCAGCGGCAGCGCGGCGGCTTCGCGCATGGACACCGTGCGGGGCTTGTGGGCCAGCAGATCGGCATCGAAGGCGGCGAACTGCGCCAGCGAACCGGGGACGCCACCGATGCCGCCGCTCATGCCGAAGACTTCGTCGCCGGGCGAAAATCGCGTTTCACCGGGCGCCACGGATTCGACCACGCCGGCCATGTCCATGCCGAGGATGGCCGGCAGGCGGGTCTGGGCGTGGGCGGCATTGCCGGCCTGGATCTTGGTATCGAGCGGGTTGACGCCGCTGGCAGCGATGCGTACCAGCACCTGGCCGGGACGCAGGCTGGGCGTTTCAATGTCGGTGATGTCGAGTGGTGCGCCGAAGCGGGTGAGGACGGCGGCTTGCATGGTGGCAGGGATGGCGTGGGTCATGATGGCTTCCTTGAGACTGGGTGGACGGGTGGATATCGCCATGCGCCAGGTGGCGGTGAGGTCGATGCACGCAGTCTAGGTAGCCCGGGCCAGCGGAAAAACCGGGCGCGACCGAAGTCAGAATTGCGGGGTTGCGGATAATCGCGGCGTCGTGAGGCCCTAGAATCTCGCTAACGGATGACGACAACCAAACCGGGGAGAAAAAGATGGACAGGCTGGACATGCTCAAGGTGTTCTGTACCGTGGTCGAGGCTGGCGCGTTCAGTCGGGCGGCCGAGAAACTGTCGATGTCGACCTCCTCGGTGACCACCCACGTCGCCGCCCTGGAGGCACATTTCAAGGTGCGGTTGCTCAACCGCACTACGCGCAGCATGTCGCTCACCGAAGAAGGCCGCCACTGCCACCAGCAGGCACTGCGACTGCTGGCGGACATGGGCGAGCTGGAGGCCGGCTTGCGTGCCTCCGATACCCGTCCGGCCGGTGTGCTGCGGGTCGACCTGCCCAGCGTCATCAGCCGCCGCTATGTGGCGCCCGCGCTGCCACGTTTCTTGCGCCAGTACCCGGAGCTGGAGCTGCGCATCACCGTCAGCGACCGCATGGTCGACATGGTGGAAGAAGGCGTGGACGTGCTGGTGCGCATCGGCGCGCTGGGCGACTCGGGGCTGGTGGCGCGCAAGCTGGCCGCGACCCGTTACCTGTGCTGCGCCGCGCCGGCCTTCCTGCAGCAATACGGCTGGCCGGAAACGCCCGACGCACTGGACCAGTTTGCCTGCCTGGGCTTTCTCAATCCGCGTACGCGCATGGTCCGGCCCTGGCGCTTCAGTCATGAGGGGAAGGAAAGCTCGCATATTCCCCGGGGCCTGGTGATGATGGATCACGTAGAGTCGATGGTGGCGGCCGCCCAGGCCGGTTGCGGCATCATCCAGCAGATGTCGGTGACCCTTGCTCCGGCCTTGCAGGAGGGCAGTCTGCTACCGGTGCTGTCCGAATGGCAGGCGGCTGGTCCCGATATCGTCGCGCTCTACCAGCCCACACGTCGGGAAACCGCCAAGGTGAAAGTTTTTGTCGAATTTCTGCGCGAGATATTCACAACGTGAATGATGAATCGCCCGCAATCCCTCGCAAATCCAGTCTTCATGCGGTTTTTAACGAAATCGATGTTATGCGCCACAGTAATGAAAAAACAGAATTTTTTTGATTTGTAATTACCTACTACATAAGTCGGGTATTTTCCGCTACAAATTTGCGTAAATTCTTTTTTATCGGGGTACAATCGCTGCCACTTTCTTGCATTCTCGACTGTCGAAGAGTGAGCAAAACCCGCCGCCGTCCACGGTGACGGGCAAGGTGGCCGGCCTCGGCGAGGCGGTCGCCATCGACAAGACCGCCGTCTCGCAGCCTGATGTGAACACCCCATCGCCTGGAAACGACGATCCTGCCGTGCCAACCGAATTCATCAACTTAGTGGCATTGGAGGTAGCATATGAACCAACCCCTCATGGCAGGCATTCCCGCAGTGAACGCCCCCGCCTACGTCAAACACCAGAAACTGATCAACTGGGTCGCAGAAATCGCCGCGCTGACCAAGCCGGCTCGCATTTACTGGTGCGATGGCTCCCAGGAAGAATATGACCGCCTGTGCGGCGAAATGGTCGCCGCCGGCACCATGAAGAAGCTGAACGCCGAAAAGCGTCCCAACAGCTACCTGGCCTGCTCCGATCCGTCGGACGTGGCGCGCGTGGAAGACCGCACCTTCATCTGCTCCAGGAATAAGGAAGACGCCGGCCCGACCAACAACTGGACCGACCCGGCCGAGATGCGCCAGACACTGAACGGCCTGTTCGATGGTTGCATGGCCGGCCGTACCCTGTACGTCGTGCCGTTCTCGATGGGCCCGCTGGGTTCGCCCATTGCCCACATCGGCGTGGAACTGTCGGATTCGCCCTATGTGGCGGTGAACATGCGCATCATGACCCGCATGGGCAAGGCGGTGTACGACGTGCTGGGCAGCGATGGCGAGTTCGTGCCTTGCGTGCATACCGTGGGCGCACCGCTGGCCGCCGGGCAGAAGGACGTGCCCTGGCCGTGCAATGCCACCAAGTACATCGTGCACTACCCGGAAACCCACGAAATCTGGTCCTTCGGCTCCGGCTACGGCGGCAACGCGCTGCTGGGCAAGAAGTGCTTCGCGCTGCGCATCGCTTCCACCATGGGCCGCGCCCAGGGCTGGCTGGCCGAGCACATGCTGATCCTGGGCGTGGAATCCCCGGAGGGCAAGAAGCATTACGTCGCAGCGGCCTTCCCATCGGCCTGCGGCAAGACCAACTTCGCCATGCTGATCCCGCCCAAGGCCTTCGGCGGCTGGAAGGTCACCACCATCGGTGACGACATCGCCTGGATCAAGCCCGGTGCCGATGGCCGCCTGTATGCGATCAACCCGGAAGCCGGCTACTTTGGCGTGGCCCCGGGCACCAACGAGAAGAGCAACTACAACTGCATGGCCTCTGTCTCGGCCAATACCATCTTCACCAACGTGGCGCTGACCGATGACGGCGATGTCTGGTGGGAAGGCATGACCAAGGAAGCCCCGGCCCACCTGATCGACTGGCAGGGCAAGGACTGGACGCCGGAAATCGGCAAGGAAACCGGCCGCAAGGCGGCTCACCCGAACGCCCGCTTCACCGTCGCCGCCACCCAGAACCCGGTGATCGACCCGGCCTGGGATGATCCGGCCGGCGTGCCGATCTCGGCCTTCATCTTCGGTGGCCGCCGTTCCACCACCGTGCCGCTGGTGACCGAAGCCCGCAACTGGGTCGAGGGTGTCTACATGGCCGCCACCATGGGTTCGGAAACCACCGCTGCGGCTGTCGGCCAGCAGGGTGTGGTGCGTCGTGACCCGTTCGCCATGCTGCCCTTCGCCGGCTACAACATGAGCGAATACTTCCAGCACTGGCTGGACATCGGCAAGAAGATCGCCGCCTCCCCGGCCGAGCTGCCCAAGATCTACTGCGTCAACTGGTTCCGTACCGATGCCGACGGCAAGTTCGTCTGGCCGGGCTTTGGTGACAACATGCGCGTGCTGAAGTGGATGCTGGACCGCATCGAAGACCCGCAAGGCGTCAAGACCGGCGGTGTCGAGCACCTGTTTGGCGTCACCCCGCGTTTCGATGACCTGCAATGGGAAGGCCTGGACTTCAGCGCCGAGCAGTTCTCCACCATCACCTCCATCGACAAGGCCGCCTGGCTGAAGGAACTGGAGCTGCATGCGGAACTGTTCGACAAGCTCAAGCACAAGCTGCCGCCCGAACTGCAGGGCGTGAAGGACAAGCTGGAGAAGAAGCTGGCAGCCTAAGCTGACCGGCACGGAGAAGACGAGAAGCGCCTGCCGCAGCGATGCGGCAGGCGTTTTCTTTTGCGGATCAGCCTCGGATCAGCCTCGGATCAGCTCTGTATCAGGCCGGCCAGCGCCTGACGCAGCGTGGCCGGCAATTCCACCGGCCGCCGTGTAGCGCGATCCACATAGACATGCACGAAGTGGCCGCGTGCCGCCGTCAGCTCTTCGCCGGCCTTGAAGATACCCAGTTCGTAGCGCACGCTGCTGCGACCCATGTGTGCCACCCGCACGCCGACCTCGATCGCATCCGGAAAGGCGACTGACGCAAAATAATTGCAATGGGTTTCGATGACCAGGCCGATGACTTCCCCGTGCTCGATATCCAGCACGCCCTGTTGCACCAGGTAGTAGTTCACGGCGGTATCGAACCAGCTGTAGTAGACGACGTTGTTGACGTGACCATAGACGTCGTTATCCATCCAGCGCGTCTGGATCGGGTGGAAATGCGGAAAATCGGCGCGTTGGCCGGCTTGCGGTCGGGAATCACTCATCTCGGGCAGGGCGTCAGGATTGGTCGGCTTGTGCGGCTGCACAAGAACGGCAGGCTTGCAGTAACATTGCTCCCACTTTCGCTGCTCCCCGGTCAGACGTCGGCCGGAGCGTCGAAAGTGCTTCATCTTAAGCGATCGATATCGGATTTTGGCTCGCGTCGCGCTTGCATCTGCAGGCCGTGCCGCCATGTGATCCGGGTGCCCGGGCTGTTTGCCGGTCGCTGGCGAGTCCGATAGCCTCGCCTCTACGACTGATAGTTAAATCCAATCAAAAGTATTGATTAAATAAAATTGATCTATTTTGTTTGGCGTTCTACTATTCAACCCATCGCTTCACTCAACCCCCCTTAAAAGGAAATCGACATGTCCCTGATCAACACCACTATCAAACCGTTCAAGGCAACTGCTTACCACGATGGCAAGTTCGTCGACATCACCGAAGCCACCCTGAAGGGCAAGTGGTCCGTGTTCGTGTTCTACCCGGCGGACTTCACCTTCGTGTGCCCGACCGAACTGGAAGATCTGGCCGACAACTACGCTGAATTCAAGAAGCTGGGCGTTGAAGTCTATGGCGTGTCCACCGACACCCACTTCGCCCACAAGGCATGGCACGACACCTCCGACGCCATCAAGAAGGTCCAGTACCCGCTGGTGGGCGACCCGACCGCTACCCTGGCACGCAACTTCGAAGTGCTGATCGAAGAAGAAGGCCTGGCACTGCGCGGCACCTTCGTGATCAATCCGGAAGGCGAAATCAAGGTCATGGAAGTGCATGACAACGGCATCGGCCGTGACGCTTCGGAACTGCTGCGCAAGGTCAAGGCTGCACAATACGTCGCCTCGCACCCGGGTGAAGTCTGCCCCGCCAAGTGGGAAGAAGGCGCTGCCACCCTGAAGCCGTCCCTGGATCTGGTCGGCAAGATTTAATTTCCGATTGGGCTACTGCGCGGCGCGATCTCTGCGCTGCGATGCTCACCGTACTCAAGTACGGTTGCGCTTCTCCCGCAGACCTCGGGCCGCTCGCTACGCCTACTCGGCAATTAAATTCAGCTAGAAATTATCCTGTAGTACCTGTCTGGAGCGGCCCCTTTGGGCCAGCGGCGGATCCCCACAAGGGCCAAGCCGTGCTCCAGAAGACTCGAATCTCCCAACTAGGAAGTAATCATCATGCTTGATGCCAATCTCAAGACCCAATTGAAGGCCTATCTGGAAAAGGTCAGCCACCCGATCGAGATCGTCGCGTCGCTCGATGATGGCGCCAAGTCCCGTGAGATGCAGGAACTCCTGCAGGAAATCGTGCTGCTGTCGGACCGCATCAAGCTGGTCGAGCAACGCGACTCCAGCGCGAACGCACGTACCCCGTCGTTCACACTGAACCGCCCCGGGACCGATATCAGCGTCGAATTCGCCGCGATCCCGATGGGCCACGAATTTACCTCCCTGGTGCTGGCCCTGCTGCAAGTGGGCGGGCACCCGATCAAGCTCGACGACAAGGTCATCGAGCAGATCAAGAATCTGGATGGTGACTACAGCTTTGAGACCTATGTCTCGCTGACCTGCCAGAACTGCCCGGAAGTCGTGCAGGCCCTGAACGTGATGTCCATCATCAACCCGCGCATCCGCTCGGTGACCATCGATGGCGCGCTGTTCCAGGGTGAAGTCGAGCAACGCCAGATCATGGCCGTGCCGACCGTGTACATGAACGGTGAAGTGTTCGGCCAGGGCCGTACCGGCGTGGAAGAAATCCTCGCCCGTCTGGACACCGGCGCCGCCGCCCGCAAGGGTGAGGAACTGAGCGCCAAGGAAGCCTACGACGTGCTCATCGTCGGCGGTGGTCCTGCTGGTGCAGCTGCTGCAATCTATGCCGCCCGCAAGGGTATCCGCACCGGTGTGGTGGCTGAGCGTTTCGGCGGCCAGGTACTCGATACGCTGGCGATCGAAAACTTCATCTCGGTGAAGGAAACCGAGGGCCCGCAATTTGCCACCGCGCTGGAACAGCACGTCAAGGCGTATGACGTCGACATCATGAACGTGCAACGCGCCGAGGCCCTGGTGCCGGGCGACAAGCTGATCGAAGTGAAGCTGGCCAACGGCGGCGTGTTGAAGGGCAAGACCGTGATCCTGTCCACCGGCGCCCGCTGGCGCAATGTGAACGTGCCGGGCGAGCAGGAATACAAGAACAAGGGCGTGGCCTATTGCCCGCACTGCGATGGTCCGCTGTTCAAGGGCAAGCGCGTGTCGGTGATCGGCGGCGGCAACTCGGGCGTGGAAGCGGCCATCGACCTGGCCGGTATCGTCGCCCATGTGACCCTGATCGAGTTCGCTGCTGAACTGAAGGCCGATGCAGTGCTGGTGCGCAAGCTGAAGAGCCTGCCCAATGTCACCATCGTGACCTCGGCGCAGACGACCGAGATCACCGGCGATGGCCAGCGCGTCAACGGCATCAGCTACAAGGAGCGTGATACCGGCGAGGTCAAGCACGTGGAACTGGAAGGCGTGTTCGTCCAGATCGGCCTGGTGCCCAATACCGAATGGCTGAAGGGAACGCTGGCGCTGTCCAAGCATGGCGAGATCGAGATCGATGCCCGTGGCCAGACTTCGATTCCCGGCGTGTTTGCAGCGGGTGACGTGACCACCGTGCCGTTCAAGCAGATCGTCATCGCCGTGGGTGCTGGCGCCACTGCAGCCCTGTCGGCCTTCGATCACCTGATCCGCTCCTCGGCTGACGATGTCGCGCCGGCCGTGACCAAGGAAGCCGTGGCTGCCTGAGCATCATCGCAGTCCTGAACAAAACGCCACCGGTTCGTTCCGGTGGCGTTTTTGTTTGTGGGATGCCTGCATCGGAGTCGGCATCTCACGCATTTCACGCATCGCATGCCTATCCAGTAGGCATAAAAAAACGCCATCGATTGCTCGATGGCGTTTTGCTGGGTGCCGAAGCAGCCGGAAGACCTGCTTACTTGAACATCAGGCGCAGCGAATCCCAGGCGCGGCCGATGAAGCCGGCCGGACCCACCGATTCCAGGGCCACTACCGGCAGTTCTGCCACGGTCTTGTCATCGATGGTCACCTTCAGGGTACCGATCTTGGCGTTTTCCGAGATCGGAGCGATCAGCGGATCGTTGCGATCCAGCTTGGTCTTGACCTTGTCGGCGCTGCCCTTGGGGATGGTGATGTAGACATCGTTCTTGAAGCCGACCTTGATCTTGCCCTGCGAACCCTTCCATACGTCAGGCGTATCGACCGGCTGGCCCTTGGCGTACAGCTTGACGGCGTCGAAGTTCTGGAAGCCCCAGTTCAGCAGCTTCTGGCTTTCCTGCGTACGGACCTGGTCGGAGACGGTACCGATCACCACCGAGATCAGGCGGCGCTCGCCGTTGGGCACCGGGCGATGGGCCGAGGTGATCAGCGAATAGCCGGCGCTGGAAGTGTGACCGGTCTTCATGCCGTCCACCGTCGGGTCCAGCCACAGCAGGCGGTTGCGGTTGGGCTGGGTGATGTTGTTGTAGGTGAACTTCTTGACGGAGTAGTAGCGCTTGTAATAGTCGGGGAAGTCGTTGATCAGGTTGCGGCACAGGATCGAGAGGTCGCGCGCGGTGGTATAGGTGTCCGCGCTGGGCAGGCCGTGCGGGTTGCTGAAGTGGGTATTGGTCAGGCCCTGGCGCTGGGCTTCGCGGTTCATCAACTGCACGAAGGCGTCTTCGGTGCCGGAGACCGCTTCGGCCACGGCCACGGCGGCATCATTGCCGGAGACCGAGATCAGACCGTACAGCAGGTTGTCGATGGAGACCGGTTTGTTGGGCTCGATGAACATCTTGGAGCTGCTCGGGTCGACCTTCCAGGCGTTGACCGAGACGCTGACTTCCTGTTCCAGGCTCAGGCGCTTGTCGCGCAGGGCGGCAAAGGCCAGGTAGGCGGTCATCAGCTTGGTCAGCGAGGCTGGCTCCACGCGGGTGTCCGGATCGGCGGAGGCGATCACCTGGTTGGCCGAGGCATCCAGCAGCAACCAGCTCTTGGCAGCCACGGTAGGCGGCGGCAGACTCTGGGCGGAAGCGGTAAGGGCGGAAACGGAAAGGACGGTTGCGGCGAGCGCCGCGAGAAGCTTTTTCATCGGTGCCTAAGAAAAATTGCCAGCACGGGGGGACATCGTAGCTGTTGGTTTGAAAAGAGAGTAAGGCAGGGCAGGCTCAGTTTGAGGTGGCAGCGTGGCGAAGGCGCCGAGGACACCGGGCCGGCTGCACGCACTGAATTATAAACGTCATGTGGCTTCGTTCCCAATTGAATGGATCTTCACCCCGAAAATCCCCTCACGAAACCGGCATGGCGCCCTGTGCTTCACAGCGCCGCCGTGCCTTCGGGCCGTCGGTGAAAAACGCTCAGGCCTGAAGCTGCGCCGGGCGGCGATGCCAGCTTTCGACCACGACGTTTTTGATATGTTGCAGCTTGCGGTGAAAAAAGTGGTCCGATCCCGGAATGACGACTACCGGCAGTTCCTGCGGGCGGGCCCAGTCCAGTACGGCGGTCAGGGGAATGGTGTCGTCCTGCTCGCCGTGGATCAGGATGGTATTGGCCGGAGCCGGTGGCATGGGCCACTTGCCGGCGGCGGTGCCGACCAGCACCAGGCGCTCGGCAGCCGAGCCCGCATCCTGTTGCAGCAGGCGCTGCTGCAGTTGGGCCTGGACGAAGGTACCGAAGGAAAATCCGCCCAGCGCCAGCGGCAGGTCCGGATACTGGTTGCGCATGTGTTGCAGCAGCAGGGCCATGTCGTCGGTCTCCCCGGCGCCATGGTCGTGCACGCCCTCGGACTTGCCCACGCCACGGAAATTCATGCGTACCGCCACATAGCCCAGCGCCAGGAAGGTGCGGGCCAGGGTTTGTGCGACCTTGTTGTCCATGGTTCCGCCATAGAGCGGGTGGGGATGGGCCACCAGGGCCAGGCCGACCGGGGCGGCGAAGAGTTCGGGGTCAGGCAGGTCGAGTGCGCATTCTAGCTGGCCGACGGCGCCTGCGATCATGAAATTCTGGGTGTGTGCGTTCATGGCTTGCTGAAAACTGTGATGGAGCGTGCTGCTAGATCTTGAGGCGGTCGACCACCTTGCCACCGACGATGTGGCTGTCGATGATCTCGTCGATGTCTTCGTTATCGACGTAGGTGTACCAGGTGCCCTGCGGGTAGATCACCACCACCGGGCCTTCTTCGCAGCGCTCCAGGCAGCCGGCCTTGTTGATGCGGACCTTGCCGGGTGCCGACAGGCCCAGTTGCTTGATGCGCTTCTTGGCATGTTCCTGGGCTGCCTGGGCACCCTTGTCGGCACAGCAGGTGCGCTCGCCCGGCTTGCGCTGGTTCAGGCAGAAGAAGACGTGGTGTTCGTAGTAGGGTTGATCGCTCATGGATGAAGACCTCTGGACAGTGGCGACGCTGCCGGCGCGGGCCGGCAAAGCGTCAATGATACACCCCGCTCAGACTTGCCTGCGGTGCACCGGGTGGAACAGGAACCAGATCGCCAGGAAGGGCCACAGGACCGACAGGAACTGGGCGGCGCCGTCGAAGTTGAGGAACTTGCCCTGTACCCAGGTCTCCAGTGTGGAGAGGTAGTAGGGGTTGGCCGGTACCGCATTGGTCACCACCAGGCTCAGGATCAGCGCCAGTGCGGCGACGCGTCGCTGTGCCGTGGGGGGCGCCCAGGTCAGTCCGGCGATCATCAGGGTGCCCAGCATGATCCCGCCCACGGCGCTGGGCGAAATCCAGATGAAGGCATTCTGGGGCGCGAAGAACAGCGCGCAGGCCAGCGACTTGGCCGCGATGCAGGCCAACAGGTACAGCGCCACCAGGCGCCGCCGTGGTGCCTGCCTGCGCAACAGCAGCAGGAACAGCAAGGCGGCCCCGGTCAGGCCGCAGGCGGTGACGATGACGTCGGCCAGCCAGTACTGCTCGGCACTGAGCTGGGCGCTGTTGAGCCAGGTAGTGGCCAGGTCGATGGGGGTATCGAGCAGGTCGGAAAAGAAGGCCGACAAGGGTGGCACCAGATGACCCAGGCCGAACAGGTGGTTCTGGGGATAGATCAGCGCCAGCGGCCACAGGCCCGCCACCGCCAGTCCGCGGCTGGCTTCACCCGAGAACCAGCGCCGCCGTACCAGCAGGAAGCGGCTCTCGTGCAGGAAGTAGCGACTGCAGAGCGCTCCCAGTACGGCGCCCAGTGCGGCCCCGGCGGAGTTGGTCAGGAGATCGAGGTTGGAAGGCACGCGGGTCGGCAGGTAGGTCTGCACCGCCTCCATGCAGGCCGACAGCAGCGCCCCGCCCAGCATGGCCGGCCATACGGCCCACCACGGCCGGATGCGCGGATACATGGCCAGCACCAGCAGCGCTCCCAGGGGCGCGTAGCCGGCGACATTGGTCCAGACGTCGAAGGCGGTCCAGTAATAGGGTAGCCGCGCGCCCAGGTAGTCGAAGGGTTTGATGCCCATGTCGCGCCAGCCGCTGAAGGGGTACCAGCTGGCGTAGACGATCAGCAGGGCATAGACCAGCAGGCTGACCCGCGCAAAGGAAGACGCGGTCGGCGCAGCAGGAGCGCGGGTGCGGTTGGCCTCGCTGTTGGCGGCGGAATCGGTTGGAGCTGGCATGCGCCAGAGGGTAACCGATTTCGCGGGCCGCCGCCCCTGCCGTCCCTACTGCCCCTGGCCCGCCGCGCGGACACTGTCTGCCGGTACAATGCGCGCTATGACCCTGACTTTTCCCATGCCCGCCGAATCGGAATCGGCGCCGCTGGTGCGTCCCGAGCGCATCGGCATGTTGCTGGCCGGCTCCGACCGCGATGGCCAGCAACGCATCGACGTCGAGGCGGTGGCCCAGACCGGTTCCACCAACGTCGACCTGATGCAGCGTTTGAGCAGCCTGCAACGCCCTCTGTTGCTGGTGGCGGACCGCCAGACCGCTGGTCGCGGCCGCGCCGGCCGTCCCTGGCGCGCGGCCCCCGAGGATTCGCTGACCTTTTCGCTGGCCTGGCGCCTGCAGCGCCCTACGCATGCTTTGCTGGGTCTGCCGCTGGCCATCGGCGTGGCGCTGGCCGAGGCGCTCGAAGTGTTCGGCGTGCGCCCGCAGCTGAAATGGCCCAATGACGTGCTGCGCGACGGCGCCAAGCTGGCCGGCATCCTCATCGAGACCGCTTCCGACGGTGGGCGCGGTGACGCCACCTGGGCGGTGATCGGCATTGGTATCAACCTGGCCGTGCCGGTGGGCCTGGCCGACGAGCTGCAGCGTCCGGTGGGGGCGGCGACCGAATTGCAGAAGGCGCCCCGCGAGACGGTACTGGCCATCATCGCCAGCGCCCTGGCCGGCGTGCTGGAGGAGTTCGAACAACGCGGCTTCGGTGCCTTCGTCAAGCGCTGGGAAGCCTTCCACGCCTACGCCGGACAGTCCGTCAAGATCGTCGACAACGGTCGCGTGGTCCATGAGGGGACCGCCGTTGGGGTGGACATGATGGGCCGCTTCCTGATGGATACCGAGCTGGGCCAGGTCGAGGTGCTGGCCGGTGACCTGTCGTTGCGCCTGCAGGACGGATGATGCTGCTGATCGACGCCGGCAATACCCGTATCAAGTGGGCCCTGTCCAGCGTTGACACGGCCGTGACGGGCGGCTGGCTGCAGCAGGGCGCGGTCGAGCGTGCCGACGTGGCCACGCTGTTGCAGGCCTGGTCAGGCATGGTGGTGCCGACTGCAGGAATGCAGGTGTGCGTCTCCAACGTGGCCGGCCCGGCGTTGCGGGACAGCCTGCAGGCTGTCTTGCAGGAGGCTTTCGGGCCGCGTGTCATCGTCGAATGGTTTGCCTCCACCGCCGAGCGTGCCGGCGTGCGCAACGGCTATCGCCATCCCGGCCAACTCGGTTGTGACCGTTTCGCCGCCGCCATCGGCGCGCGCGCGCTATTTCCCGACGAGGAATTGCTGGTGGTCACCTGTGGTACGGCCACGACCATCGACGTGCTCAGTGCCGCTGGTGTGTTCGAGGGCGGCATGATCCTGCCCGGCTTCGGCACCATGGCCACCTCTCTGGCGCTGAACACCGCGCAACTGCCACGCATCGATGGCGCGGCACCGCCCGAGAAGGTATTTGCCGACAATACGGTGGACGCCATCGTTTCCGGTTGCATCGCCGCCCAGGTCGGGGCGATCGAACATGCGCTGGTGCAACGCCAGCTCGCGCGACCCCGGGCGCGGGTGCGCTGCCTACTGTCCGGTGGTGCCGGCGTGCTGCTGGCGCCTTACCTGCGGCTGGGCGATACGGCGCTGGAAAAAGTGGATAATCTGGTCCTGCTCGGCCTGCAGACGGCCATGAACCATGGGCGTTGAAGCCAGTCCATCAAGTCAGGCAGATCAACCAAGGCAAGCAAAGACAAGGAAAGACAAGGCACGGATGAAGCTGAAACTGCTTTTTTGGCTATTGCTGGTCGGTAACGTGGTCCTGTTCGGATTGCCGCGCGGCTATTTCGGCGCCAGTGCGACCGAACGACGCGAGCCGCAGCGCCTGGCCGAGCAATTGCATCCCGAGCTGTTGAGCGTGCTGCCGGCCAATAGCGAGAAGCTGGCCTCCCAGCTGCGGGCGCAGCCGGCGCCCGGCGCGCCTGCCAGCGCCGAGGGCGCGCCCGCTGCCGTTGCCCCGGCCGCCGCCACGCCTGCTGCAAGTGATCCTGCCGCCGCTGCGCAAGCGACGCCGGCGGGGCCGGCCACCTCAGCAACCCCATCCACCCCAGCCACGACGGCGCCTCAGGTCGCTGCCGTCACCCCTTCCTGCACCGAGGTCGGCAACTTCACGGCTGCCGATGCCCGTCGCTTCTCGGCCCAGCTTGCCAGTCTCAACCTGGGTGACAAGGTGGTCCAGAAGCTGACCCAGGATGTGACCAGCCACATGGTCTACATCCCCCCGCAGGATGGCCGAGAGGGAGCCGACCGGCGCATCGCCGAGCTGCGTCGCCTGGGCATCGGCGACTTCTACGTCATTCCTGACAGTTTCCCCAACCCGGCATTGCGCTCGGGTGTTTCGCTGGGCATCTTCCGCACCGAGGAGGCGGCCAAGGCCTATGTCAGCCAGCTGATCTCGCGCGGGGTGCGCAGCGCCCGCATCATTGCGCGCCGCTCCGGGGCCGGCAAGCAGGTGTTCCAGTTGCGTGATCTGACACCGGAGGCGCGCAGCGCCCTGGACAACATCAAGAGCGCTTTCCCGGACCAGGAAATCCGCGGCTGCAGCGCCTGAAGGCGGCGGCGTTGTCTGGATCGGACACGCCGCATGTTGCGCTGCGAAGCCGGGCGGCTTTCCATGTAAAATCCCGTCCCTAACCTTTACCCGTCACCCATCCCTCATCGCATCGACAGGACATTGCCATGACCACCGACCTGACCAACGTAGCCCCCCAGATCAAAGCCGAAATCCTGGCCGAGGCGCTGCCGTATATCCGTAAATTCCACGGCAAGACCATCGTGGTCAAGTACGGTGGCAATGCGATGACCGAGGAAAGCCTCAAGCACGGCTTCGCCCGTGACGTGATCCTGTTGAAGCTGGTCGGCATGAACCCGGTGGTGGTCCACGGTGGCGGCCCGCAGATCGATGCGGCACTCAAGAAGATCGGCAAGCAGGGGACCTTCGTGCAGGGCATGCGCATCACCGACGAAGAGACCATGGAAGTGGTGGAATGGGTGCTGGGCGGCGAAGTGCAGCAGGACATCGTGATGCTGATCAATCACTATGGTGGCCAGGCGGTGGGCCTGACCGGCAAGGACGGCGGCCTGATCCGCGCGCGCAAGATGCAGATGCCGGACAAGGAGCATCCGGGCCAGTTTCTGGACATCGGCTACGTGGGCGAGATCGAGGCGATCAACCCGGCGGTGGTCAAGGCGCTGCAGGACGATGCTTTCATCCCCATCATTTCGCCCATCGGTTTCGGTGACGACGGCCAGGCCTACAACATCAATGCCGACGTGGTGGCCGGCAAGATCGCCGAGATCCTGCACGCCGAAAAGCTGATCATGATGACCAACATCGCCGGTGTCCAGGACAAGGCCGGCAATCTGCTGACCGACCTGTCGGCCCGCGAGATCGACGAGATGTTTGCCGACGGCACCATTTCCGGTGGCATGCTGCCCAAGATTTCCTCGGCCCTGGATGCGGCCAAGTCGGGCGTGAACACGGTGCACATCATCGACGGTCGCATCGAACACTCGCTGCTGCTGGAAGTGCTGACCGAGCAGGCCTTCGGGACCATGATCCGCTCGCACTGATACCGCGTCGGGTAGTCGGCAGGACAAAAAATGGATGAGCATGCTCATCCATTTTTTATGCCCGCCGGTCAAGGTGTGGCACAGCTCAATAGAGTTGTTTGACCTGCAATCCCGTTTTCTTCAGCAAGAGCGGCACGCTGTCCGGTCCCACCAGGTGCAGGATGCCGATCGCCGCCACGGCGCCGTCATGCTGGCGCAGCAGGTCGGCCACGCCCTTGGCCAGCCCGGGATTGCGTTGCTGGAGCAGGGTCTTGAGCGTAAAGCGGGTGGCGAAGCTGTCATCCTGCCGCATGTCCTTGAGCGCTGTGGCGAAGCCGGCGCTGTCGGCGTGTCGCCAGGCGGTCACCAGCAGGTCGAGCTTGCGGCTCAGGGCGGCATCATCCAGTTCGCGCAGGGTATCGGCCAGGAATTCGGCCTGTTGTGCTTCGGTAAGCTGGCTGAAGAGGCTCATCTGGCGGTCCGCGCTCTCCAGTTCGACTACTTTGCCACCGTGGGCGCGCACGGCGTTGGCCAGATGGCTGTCCACGGCCAGGTCGGTGCGGTAACCGTGGCGCCCGTATTCTTGCACCGTCAGGGCCATGGCCAGCATCCATGGACGCATGTGCTGCACAGCCTGCAGCGGCAGGCCCATACGTTCCAGCGTGGCAATCGTGCGCTGCGCCAGGGCGGGATCGAGGTGGTCCTGGATGCGCTGACCGTCAGGGTAGAGGGCATAGCGCTGCACGGCGTTCTGCATCGCGGCGCCATTGTCCGGGTCCAGTTCCAGCGCCAGCACGGGGGCGGCAGACAGGGCGCGGGTCAGGCGCGGCTCCAGCGGATAGAAATCGGGTGCACCCACGTGGATGGTGCCGAACAGCAGCAGGGAATGGCGACCATCGGAGACCTGATACAGCGCGCCGCGCGGCGGGATACTGCTTTGTCCCTCGCCGGTAGCGGCCGCATGGGCGGGGAGGGAGAAGTTAAAGCAGGACAACCAGGTCAAACTCACTATAATCACCCGTTGCATCAATCCGTTCACTGCTGGCCTTTCTTTGCTGAAGGTGCGTCCATGCCTGCTGGCAGGCGCGCCGGTCCGATTTATGGCGTCCAATACTACACCGCTCTGGCTGTTCGACCTCGACAACACCCTGCACAACGCCTCGCACGCGATCTTCCCGGCCATCAACACCAACATGAACCGCATCATCCAGCGGGTGCTGGAGAACGACGGGCAGCCCAGCGACGAGGCGGCGGTGAACTATCTGCGCCGGCATTACTGGAAACTGTACGGTGCCACCCTGCTGGGCCTGGTGCGCCATCACGGCATGGATATCGATGAGTTCCTGCACGAGGCACACCTCTTCGATGACCTGCCCGGCATGGTCCGTGCCGAGCGTGGCATCGGCCGCTGGCTGCAGCAACTGCCGGGACGCAAGATCCTTCTGACCAATGCGCCCCGCCGTTATTCACGCGAACTGGTGCGGCATCTGGGGCTGCACCGCCATTTCTCGCATCACATTTCCATCGAGAGCATGCACGTGCATCGCCAGTTGCGGCCCAAGCCTTCGCGGCTGATGCTGCGCAAGCTGCTGGCGCGTCACAAGATCGCGCCGCGTCGCTGCATCCTGGTCGAGGACACCGTGGACAACCTGAAAAGTGCCCGCGAACTTGGCGTGCGTACTGCCTGGGTGACCCAGTACCTGCGCGGCAGCCAGGCGCTCCTGGGACATATGGGGGGACAGCGCGCCTTGAGCCGCTTACCGGGTTTCGTTGATGTGAAGGTTCGTTCAGTGCGGCAGTTGCCGCGCCGGCTGGCGGCGCTGGGAGCCTTGCGCTAGGCGAGGATGGGGTCGCTGGGTTGCTAAGTTGCCGGGCTGGCTTTAGTCGGCGCAATCGGCGCACCAGCCCTTGATGGTCAGCTCCACTTCGTGGCTTTGGAAACCCTTGCCCAGTGTCTTGCGCAGGGCCGATTGCAATTGCGCGGCGGTGGAGCGATGCCGATCGGCATCGGGCAGGACGGTCGCCAGGAAATCGGTGCCATCGCTGGCATCCAGGCAGAACACTCGGTGGCAACGGGTGCATTTGAAATGACCGTGCTGGTGTTGCTTGCCATGGGAGTGGTCGTGCAGGCCGTGCTCGGGATGATCGGCACCGGCGCTGTAGCGGAAGATCCGGTCATCGCTGGAAATCTTGTGCGCCAGGCCGGCCTCGGTCAGGCAATCCAGGGCGCGGTAGAGCGTGACCCGGTCCATGTCGGCGAAGCGATCCTGGATATCCTGGTGTGACGCCGCACTGCGGGTTTCCAGCAATGCTCCCAGCACGTTCACGCGGGCCTGCGTCACCCGCACGCCGGCTTCGCGCAGTTGCGCCTCGGCCAGCCCCGTCACGGTCGCGGCTTGCGCGCTGGTGCTGGCGGAGGAGTGGTCGGCGGCTTTGGCTTTCATGGTCGGCATTGGCTGGAACGTTCGAGGAGCCAGGTCACTGGCAGAGAAACTTGGCGGCGCAGCAAGCGCCGGTCATCTATTTTAGCCCATGCGGCGCTCACCCCCCGCGCCGACAGCCGTAGCGGCGGTCGCGGCTAGTTGTTGTTGTCCTTGCCGCCCTTGCGCGCGCGGGGGTGGGCCTGGTCGTAGACCTGGGCCAGGCGCTGGAAGTCCAGCGCGGTATAGACCTGGGTCGCGGTGATGGAGGCATGGCCCAGCATTTCCTGTACCGCACGCAGGTCGCCCGAGCTCTGCAGCACATGCGAGGCAAAGGAGTGTCGCAACATGTGAGGATGCACGTCGGACGCCATTTCCACTCCCTTGCCATGCGCTTTCAAACGCAATTGCGTGACCCGGGGCGACATGCGGGCGCCCCGCTCGTTGAGGAAAAGTGCATGGCAGTCGGTGCCGCCATCGGCGCGCACCAGGCCGGCCCGCAGCGGCAGCCAGTCGCTGATGGCCTGCAGGGCGGCTTTTCCCACCGGCACCTTGCGCTTTTTGCCGCCCTTGCCGGTGACGGTGACCTCGGCCTCGCCCAGGTCGATCCAGCCGGCGGACTCATAGCTGCCTTCGCCGATATCGGCCACGTCGATGCCCACCAGCTCGGAGACGCGTAATCCGCTCGAATAGAGCAATTCGAACATGGCGCGATTGCAGGCCGCCAGGGTGGAGTCGGGGTCGCGCCCCGGATCGGCCTGTGCGACCAGGCGCACGGCATCATCGGCGGCCAGCGCCTTGGGCAGGGGTTTGCTCTTCTTGGGGGGCTTGACGCCATCGACCGGGTTGGCGGGCAGTTCGATTTCCATCGACAACCACCCGAAGAAGCCGCGCCAGGCCGACAGCTTGCGTGAAATCGAGCGGGCATTCAGGCCGCGTGCATGCAGCCGGGCGGCGCATTTCCTGATCTGTACCTGGGTGACGCCGCGCAGATCGAGCTCGGCAGTAGATGCGTCCGCGTCGGCCGGCGCCAGCAGCGAGCGTAATTCCTGCAGGTCACGGCCGTAGTTGTCCAGTGTATGGGGGGACAGCTTGCGCTGGGCGCGCAAAAAGGAGAGATAGTGGCCGATCAGGGCGGAGGCGGTGCCATCCATGGCGTCATCCTTCACATTGGCGGCGTGCGCAGAACGGAACAGGGCCGCTCTGCCAGGCGGTGCATCAGCGCAGCAGGCAGGCCAGTGCGGCGCTACCGGTTTCGCCGATGCGGGTCAGGAAATCGGTCCCCATGTCGGAGGTGAAACGGCTCGGGTCCGGCGAGCCCAGTACCAGCAGGCCGAAGGCTTCAGGCGCTGCACCCACGCGCAGTGGCAGGATGGCGACCGATTTCACCGAGTCGGCATCGTCCAGCCAGGTGGCCGCTTCGAATTCCTTGTTGGGACCGCAGAAGGGCGCCGACAGACCGTTGGCAAAGATGCGGGCATCGTCCGAGACTTGCCGGGTGGCCCAGTTGTCGGCATGGGCCTGGCCCAGATTCCACAGGCGCACGGTCACTTGCGGCACGTGGAAGATTTCCTGCAATTGGGTGACCAGCGTGCGTGGCAGGTCGGCGGCGTCGCGCGTCAACAGCAGGGCGCGGCTCCAGGCCTGGAACTTGTTGGTGATCTCGTCGTTTTCCTGGGCGATACGCATGAGGTCGGCCATGCGCAATTCCTGCACGCGGATCTTTTCGCGCAGGATTTCCATCTGCCGCTCCTGCAGCGAGACCGCGCGGCCCATTACCGGGCTGGTCAACTTGATGGTCGAAAGCAGCTCTGCATGCTCCTCGAAGAAATGAGGATGTTCCAGCAGGTAGTCGGCAATCAGGTTGGAATCCAGTTCGGAGGTCATCGTCGAGGGTCTGTGAGTGAGGTACCAGCGGCAGGCAAAAGGTGGCGTGCCGGAAATATCGCGAGATTATCCTCGCTATCGGACATGCTGACAATCATCGCCGGCGTGGCCAGGCGGCCTTGCCTGCCATGGCGTGCAAAGCATGGCGGCGCGATAAGAAAAGGCAAGGGAAGGTAAAGGAAAGGTAAAAGAAAAAGGCCTGCATGATTGCTCATGCAGGCCTTTTTCGTTCCAGCTCAGGCTCAATTCAGGTTGAAACTGACACATTCATGCCAGTTTCAGATCCATGAATTAGAACTTGTGACGGATACCGGTGATGACAGCGGTTTGGCTGGCATCGGAACCGGTTGCGCCACCGGTGACACCCGGGTTTTGGATGTCGCTAGCGCGCATGTTGGACACGAAGGCGTACAGGTCGGTACGCTTGGACAGCCAGTAGTCAGCACCCAGGCTGATCTGGGTCAGCTTGCCCTTGCCGTCGACGCCGTTGAAGGTCGCGCGGGAGTGGTCAACAGCTGCCAGCAGCTTCAGGGAAGGCGACAGGGAGTAGGCGGTACCGACTTCATAGGTATCAACCTTCTGTGCGTTGCCCAGGGTTGCGGTAGCAACGGTCGGGGTGCCCTTCAGATCTTGCTTGACGCGCGAGTAGTTAGCGTACACGCGGGCGGCGCCGAACTGGTAGGAAGCCACAACGTTCAGGGACTTCAGAGCGGTGTTGCCAGCGACGGCAGCAGCGGTGTTGGCGTTGCCGGTGGTGCCAGCAGCCGGGATCAGGCTGGTGTCAGACGGGGTCGAACCGGCCTTGGATTGGTAGTAGTTGATACCCAGACCCAGAGGACCGTTGTCGTACTTACCACCGATGCCGTAGGCTTGACCAGCGGAGGTCTTGCCAGCTTGTTCGCCGAAACCGTAGATCAGGTTACCGGTGAAGCCGCTCAGGTTGGTGGTGGTGTAGCTGATCGAGTTGTTGGTACGAACACCTTGCAGGCGGTTCAGGCCCGAACCCGAGTTGGAGACCACGCCGCCGAAGTCGTTAACAGCGGTGTAAGCGGAGATGGTGTCCGAGAAGTCGGTTTGACGACCCAGCAGAACGGTACCGAAGCCACCAGCCAGACCGACCACCGACTTGCGGCGGAACAGGTTGGAGGAGGTCACGGCGTCGGAGCCTTGCAGGCCGCCGTCGTCGTTGGTGAAGCCGGCTTCCAGGTTGAAGACTGCGGACAGACCGCCGCCCAGATCTTCAACGCCCTTGAAACCGATACGGGAACCTTGGATCACGCCAGAGTTGATGCCGAACTTGCTGCCGGTGCCACCGGTTGCGGTAGCGACCTTGCTGGAGTAAGCGATACCGGTATCAACGATACCGTAGATGGTGACGGAGCTTTGTGCTTGAGCAGCACCTGCGAACGCGCCGAGGACGGCCAGTGCCAGCAGAGATTTTTTCATTTGACATCCTTCTATAAAAATAGTCTTGAGGATCCGTACTTCTGGTCGGATGGTGAGACATTAAGGGTTCTCATTTGGCGTGGCCGCAGATTGGTCACGTGGGGGGAGGAATTTTGGTTGAAAGCGCCAAAGTGCAGTATGAGTGTTGTTTTTTTCAAACGCTTTCCACCCCGTCAATGCATGACAGGCAAATTTTGGCACTCAGCTTGTCACTTATTAACGGCAGGTATGACGCAAACTTGATCCGCATCGTCTCGTCAATACGCTTGTTGTCAAAAAGATGCATTCTGATAGTTTTTCGAGTCATTTTTAAAGAAATGTCGATTGTGGGGCATAATTTTGGCTTTCTGACCGGACGTGGAGGTCTGATGGCCAATCGCGAGGATCTTGTAATCATCCGCGCCGCGCGTGCTGGAGAGGCGCAGGCGCAATTGACGCTGGGCAAGCGTTATCTGTTTGGCGGTAATGGTTTGCCGCAAAGTGCAGGCACTGCCTTTCATTGGCTGGAGCGGGCGGCGCGCCAGGGGCTGGCCGATGCCTGGATGCTGATCGCCCAGCATATTCCCTATGAGGTCGTGGTACCGCTGGCCAAGCCGCAGGAAGCTGCGCAATGGTACGAACGTGCATTCGACGCCGGCCTGACGCGCGCCGGGTTGGTGTTTGCGCGGCTGGTGCTGGATAACCCTGCCGTCACCGCCACCATCAGCGTCGAGTTGAAGCACAAAGCCATCCGCGCCCTGGAAGTGGTCGCCCGCGAGGGGGATCCGGACGCGCAGTGGTTATTAGCCCGGCAGGGCGAGCGCATGCTGGCTCCCGCCACTGCAGCCTCTTCGAACGCCATCCCTGGCGAAGCGCAGTCGCCCGCGCCGGCGGTCAAGGCCGAGGAGCTGCATCAGTGGACGAAGAAAGCCGCTGACGCCGGCGTCGAACAAGCCCAGCACGCGCTGGCCGACGCGGCCTGGCGGCAATCCGACTTCGCCACCTTCCGCCAGCGGGCTCAGCCCCTGGCTGACGCCCTGTTGCGCCAGCACGAGGGCACGGTGGCGCAACTCAATGCCCCCTCCGAGGCCCTGGCGGCGGCGCTGGGCGCGCAGAACATCCAGCTGCTGTATCGCCTGGCCCAGGTCCATATGGCTGACAAGCGTCCCGACCTGTTGCACGCCCAGCAATTGCTGGAACTGGCCGCGCTGGCCTGCGACCGTGACGCGCAGCTGGCCCTGGGTCTTTTATATGGACGTCTGGACCAAGCGGGCGTGCGGCGCTTCGCCGGCCAGGGTTCGGCCAACTACAAGAAGGCCATCCGCTGGCTCACCCTGGCCGGGGAGCAGGGCATGGCAGCGGCCTGGTATGTCCTGTCGCGTATCTATCTGAAGCCCGAGTTTTCGCAACGCAATCTGGCTGACGTGCAGCATTACCTCGAGCGTGCTGCCGAGATGGGCCATGTGGAAGCGCAGGTCGAATGCGGGGTGGGCGCCTGGCGTAACCGTCGCGATGATCCGGGCAACGACGTGCGTGCCCTGTATTGGTTGCAGAAGGCCGCCACTCAGGGAGCGCAGCAGGCGCGGACCTTGCTGGACAAGGTCGCCGATCGCCCCCTGGCTGCCGAATGGGCGATGCGGGCGCGCGCGCAGCTCAGTCGCGAGCAGATCAATGCGCATCCCTTCCTGGCGGCACGCATCGAACTGGCGGCCCTGTTCGGGCTGACCCGGCCGGAAGCGCTGCTGATCGATCTGAAACAGGCCGATTGCGGTCATTGCCTGATGGTGGACATCCGCAGCCAGTATGCGCGCAGCAAGCGGCGCCTGATCCTGGTGGAGACGGGAGAGCAGCGCGGTACGCTCAATCGCATCGGACGCCTGTTCGAAGACATGGATTGTGGCCCCGCCGGTCCGGAAGGCAATTATCGTCAGCGGCTGTACCGCCTCAAGAGCGTGTTGCCGCAGGTGCAGGAGGACGACGAGGTGGAAGAACAGGATCTGGCTGCTTGAACCGCCGCGCCACGGCCTTCCAAGGTCGCAGGCAAATGAAAACGGCTTGCTGATGTGTTCAGCAAGCCGTTTTCATATGTGTATTAAATTGTCTCAGAGCTGATCCGGCAAATCGATCTCGCCTTCGAACACGGTCACCGCCGGTCCGGTCATCATCACCGGTTCGCCCGGGCCGGCCCAGGCAATGTTGAGCACGCCGCCATGGGTCTGCACCGCCACCGGTGAATCCAGCAGGCCGCGCCGAATGCCGGCCACCACTGCGGCACAGGCGCCGGTGCCGCACGCCAGGGTTTCGCCGGCACCGCGTTCATAGACACGCAGGTTGATGTGATGGCGATCGACCACCTGCATGAAACCGGCATTGACGCGCTTGGGGAAGCGCGGGTGATGTTCGATCAGCGGACCGTCGGTCAGTACCGGCGCGGCTTCACTGTCATCGACCAGTTGCACCGCGTGCGGATTGCCCATCGACACCACCGAGATCCAGGTGGTCTTGCCGGCCACGTCCAGCGGCCACAGATTGTCTTCGGCCTCGCTGCGATGCTGCAGGCCATGGCTGTCGAAGGGAACGTCGGCCGGGGTCAGGATGGGGGCGCCCATATCCACGGTGATCTGGCCGTCGTCTTCCAGGCGCGGTTCGATCACGCCGGACATGGTTTCCACACGGATGGCGCGCTTGTCGGTGAGCCCCTTTTCGGTGACGAAGCGCACGAAGGCGCGCGCGCCATTGCCGCATTGCTCGACCTCGCCGCCATCGGCGTTATAGATGCGATAACGGAAATCGATGCCGGCACCCTGTGCTTTTTCCACCACCAGCATCTGGTCGGCACCGATGCCGAAGCGACGGTCGGCGATGAACTGCCACTGGGCGGGGGTAAGCGAAATGGCCTGGTTGACGGCGTCGAGGACGACGAAGTCGTTGCCGGCGCCATGCATCTTGGTAAATTTGATTTTCATGTGCAGATTATAGGACGGCTGCTGGCCGTCGCGCTCGCTGCTCAGTCCGCGTCGCGTCCATAGACGTCCGGCTCGCCCGGCGGACGGGTCTTGAAGCGCTTGTGGGCCCAGAAGTATTCAGCCGGATGCTCACGTACGCGTTCTTCGATGAAGGCATTCATGCGGCGCGTGGCGGCCACGATGTCCTCGCCCGGATAGTCGGTCCAGGCGGGATAGTAGGTGGCTTTCCAGCCCTTGTAGTTGGGCAGGAAGGTGCAGACCACCGGCACCACCGCGGCACCGGTAGCTGCGGCGATGCGGGCCGTGGCCGTGAGGGTGGCGGCGGGTACCCCGAAGAAAGGCACGAATTCGGCGTCGCGGATGCCGAAGTCCATGTCCGGCAACATCAGGAAGGGCAGGCCCTTGCGCATGGCGCGGATGATGGGTTTGACGCCCTGTTCGCGCGCCA
Organism: Herbaspirillum sp. C7C2; assembly: GCF_022627865.1. Lineage (NCBI taxonomy): Bacteria > Pseudomonadati > Pseudomonadota > Betaproteobacteria > Burkholderiales > Oxalobacteraceae > Herbaspirillum > Herbaspirillum sp. C7C2. The sequence continues at coordinate 167,015 of NZ_JABXGI010000001.1, read as the reverse complement.
GCAAGGTTGCCGGCCGGAAGCGCAGACGGCCCTTCAGCAGTGCGCGGTCGATGACGGCATTGCGTTGCTTGGTATAGATGGTACAGGCCGAATATTCGGAGAACACGCCCAGGGTCGCGCCGGGAATTTCCAGGCAGACGAAATGCGGTGCCAGCAGGATGGTCGGCCCCTTGGCGAAGGTCTCCAGCGGCATGCCCGGGTCGACCTGGATCAACCGGCGCAGACGCGATACCGGCGCCCACCAGAGGATGCCGCGTTCCAGTGCACTGCGGGCGAACAGGCGGAAATGCTCGCGGGCAATGCGTACGCGTTCTTCTTCGGTCTTCTCCGGGAAGCACAGGCGCAGGTTGGTCAGCGCGATATGACGCCGGGGACGCATATAGATATAGAGCAGCGCGCCGATACCTTCGCCCAGGCGGCCGAGGATGGGCAGGGGCAACCAGTGCAGCAGCCACATGATGGCCAGGAGCAGTCTCATGACGATGCCTCCCCGGGCCTGGTCACGCCGGGCGGTGTCTTGTAGCGGTTGTAGCTCCAGATATATTGGGCCGGGCAGTGGGCGATCAGTTTTTCCATGGCGGCGTTGATGGCGCGGGCCTGTTGTACCGGCGATTCGGGAAGTTCACCTTCAAATGGAACGAAGTGCACGGCAAAGCCGCGTCCCCAGGACAGCCTTTCCGCATAGACAAGCAGCAAGGGTGCGCCGCTCATCTGTTGCAGCTTGGCGGGCAGGGTCATGGTGTAGGCCGGCTTGCCGAAGAAGTCGGCCCAGACGCCTTCGCCGTTTTGCGGCACCTGGTCCGGCAGCAGGCCGATGGCCTGGCCATTCTTCAGCGCCTTCAGCAGTATGCGCACGCCCGCCAGGTTGGCCGGGGCCAGGTGCAGGTTGGCGCGGGCACGGGCGCCCTCGATCAGGGGCTTGAGGGCAGCCTTGCGTGGGGGGCGGTAGAGGACACTCAGGCTGGTCTGGTGCGCCACCACCTGGGCCGAGATTTCGAAGCAACCCAGGTGCGGCGTGAGGAAAATGACACCGGACTTGGCCGCCAGCGCCTGCTCCACCATATCCCAGTTGCGCAGGCGTGCCGTGCGCAGAACCCGGCGGGGCGAGGCGCACCAGATGAACGGCAGCTCGAACATGCCCTTGCCCGCCTCGCCGACCGCCTTGAACAGGCTGGCGCGATGTCCGGCCAGGGCAATGTTGTTCTGCAGACGGCGCCGGTAGGACGGCGAGAGCAGGAACACCAGCCAGCCCGTCACCACGCCGATGGCATGCAATACTGGCAAGGGCAGGAAGGACAGCAGGCGGAATAAAGAAACGAGCATACGTGCCGATAACGGTTGAGCGGGGCGCTTCCGCCGCCAAATTGCAGAAAATTGCAAGAGGCGTAAAATAGCACAAGCCGTCGAGTTAATGACAACTTGCGAGACGGGGTACAAATTTCGCTAAAGCGTCGCAGGCACGACTGACGATGGGCCGCGACATTGCTAAATCGTTTTCAGTCAGAGGCTTGCATGTCCAACGAATATCTCTTCACTTCCGAATCCGTTTCCGAGGGTCATCCCGACAAGGTCGCCGACCAGATCTCGGACGCCATCCTGGATGCCATCTTCACCCAGGATCCGCAATCCCGCGTGGCCGCCGAAACCCTGTGCAACACCGGTCTGGTGGTGCTGGCCGGTGAAATCACCACCCGTGCCAATGTCGACTACATCGATGTGGCCCGCGAAACCATCAAGCGCATCGGCTACGACAATGCCGACTTCGGCATCGACTACAAGAGCTGCGCCGTGCTGGTCGCCTACGACAAGCAATCCCCCGACATCGCCCAGGGCGTCGATGAGGGCAAGGGAGTGGACCTGGAGCAGGGGGCCGGCGACCAGGGCCTGATGTTCGGCTACGCCTGCAACGAAACCCCGGAGCTGATGCCGGCTGCCATCTACTATGCGCACCGCATCGTGGAACGCCAGTCGCAACTGCGCAAGGACGGCCGCCTGCCCTGGCTGCGTCCGGACGCCAAGTCCCAGGTCACCCTGAAGTACGTGGACGGCAAGCCGGTCGCCATCGACACCGTGGTGCTGTCGACCCAGCATTCGCCCGAGATGGAGCAGAAGGCTATCCACGAAGCCGCCATCGAGGAAATCATCAAGCCGGTGCTGCCGGCCGAATGGCTCAAGAACACCCGCTACCTGATCAACCCCACCGGCCGCTTCGTCATCGGCGGCCCGCAGGGTGACTGCGGCCTGACCGGCCGCAAGATCATCGTCGATACCTACGGCGGTGCAGCCCCCCACGGCGGTGGCGCCTTCTCCGGCAAGGACCCGTCCAAGGTCGACCGTTCGGCCGCCTATGCCGGCCGTTACGTGGCCAAGAACATCGTCGCTGCCGGCCTGGCCGAGCGTTGCCAGATCCAGGTGTCCTACGCCATCGGCATCGCCAAGCCGACTTCGGTGATGGTGACCACCTTCGGCACCGGCAAGATCAGCGACGAAAAGCTGGCGCAACTGGTGACGGAACACTTCGACCTGCGCCCCAAGGGCATCGTGCAGATGCTGGACCTGCTGCGCCCGATCTACGCCAAGACCGCCGCCTATGGTCACTTCGGCCGCGAAGAGCCGGAATTCACCTGGGAGCGCACCGATAAGGTCGCCGCCCTGCGCGCGTCGGCCGGCCTGTAATACGCAGCCTGACGGCGCGGACCGGGCATTGACTAACGCCCGGCCCGCGCTACAATGCTGTTCCCGCGGATGAACAGCTTCATCCGCTGCCCGTACCGATGTCGGCATTGCGTCCGGTACGTCAATCCTCACAATGCCTCACCGCCGCAAGGAGCGTTGCGACAGGGACAACCCCTGCCAGGCTTGCAGCGATGAACAGGCGCATCGCGCCTGGCAACCGCGCTCACGTTACTTTTTTTCTGGCTTTTTCATGAAAGGAGGGCGTGAACAGCGCCATTGCCATGACTACTCAACAAGACTACATCGTCGCCGACATCAACCTGGCCGACTGGGGCCGCAAGGAAATCAAGATCGCCGAGACCGAAATGCCGGGCCTGATGGCGATCCGCGATGAATTCGCCGCCGCCCAGCCGCTCAAGGGTGCCCGCATCACCGGTTCGCTGCACATGACCATCCAGACCGCCGTCCTGATCCAGACCCTGGAAGCACTGGGCGCGCAGGTGCGTTGGGCGTCCTGCAACATCTACTCGACCCAGGACCACGCCGCTGCCGCGATTGCCGCCAACGGCACTCCGGTGTTCGCCGTCAAGGGCGAGAACCTGGACGAATACTGGGAATACACCCACCGCATCTTCGAATGGACCGACGGTGGCTATTCCAACATGATCCTGGACGACGGCGGCGACGCCACCCTGCTGCTGCACCTGGGTGCGCGCGCCGAGACCGACATCTCGGTCCTGGCCAAACCGGACTCCGAAGAAGCGGTCTGCCTCTTCAACGCCATCAAGCGCTACCTGGCCAAGGATGCCAACTGGTATTCCAAGCGCCTCAAGGAAATCAAGGGCGTCACCGAAGAGACCACCACCGGCGTGCACCGCCTGTACCAGATGCACAAGGAAGGCAAGCTGGCCTTCCCGGCCATCAACGTCAACGACTCGGTCACCAAGTCCAAGTTCGACAACCTGTACGGCTGCCGCGAATCGCTGGTGGACGGCATCAAGCGCGCCACCGACGTGATGATCGCCGGCAAGGTCGCCATCGTGGCCGGCTACGGTGACGTCGGCAAGGGTTCGGCCCAGGCCCTGCGCGCGCTGTCGGCCCAGGTCTGGGTTACCGAGATCGACCCGATCTGCGCCCTGCAGGCCGCCATGGAAGGCTATCGCGTGGTGACCATGGACTATGCCGCCGAACACGGCGACATCTTCGTCACCTGCACCGGCAACTATCATGTGATCACCCATGAGCACATGAAGAAGATGAAGGACCAGGCCATCGTCTGCAACATCGGCCACTTCGACAACGAAATCGAAGTCGCCGCCCTGAAGCAGTACACCTGGGAAAACATCAAGCCGCAGGTCGACCACGTGATCTTCCCGGACGGCAAGCGCATCATCCTGCTGGCCGAAGGTCGTCTGGTCAACCTGGGTTGCGCCACCGGCCACCCGTCCTACGTGATGAGCTCGTCGTTTGCCAACCAGACCATTGCCCAGATCGAACTGTTCGTCAACACCAAGGCCTACCCGGTCGGCGTGTACACCCTGCCCAAGCACCTCGACGAGAAGGTCGCCCGCCTGCAACTGAAGAAGCTCAACGCCCAGTTGAGCGAACTCACGCCAGAGCAGGCCGCCTACATCGGCGTGAAGCTGGAAGGTCCGTACAAGCCGGAACACTACCGCTACTGATCCATGCCAGCGGCCGGCCTCACGCCGGCCCTGCATGGTTGGCAACGTCCGATCCAGCGGCCTGTGCGGCGTCCCGAGGGGCGCCGCGCTCACAGTGGCCGCTGCTGTCTTCATCACTCCCCTGACGGGGTCGAAAGGAATCTCCGTGCGCCTGCTGCTGACCTGGCTCATCAACGCCCTGGCCTTGCTGGCCGTCCCCTACCTGATGCACTCGGTGCAGGTCGACAGCTTCGGCTCGGCCCTGCTGGCTGCGCTCATCCTGGGTTTCGTCAATACCATCGTGCGCCCGGTGCTGGTCGTGCTGACCCTGCCGGTGACGGTGGTCACGCTGGGTCTGTTCATCCTGGTCATCAATGGCCTGATGTTCTGGGTCGTGGCGCAACTGGTGGGCGGCTTCCACGTGGCCGGATTCTGGTCTGCCGTGGGCGGCGCGCTGCTCTATAGCATCGTGTCCTGGGCCTTGTCGACGCTGTTGCTGAAATCGGGATCGAATCAATGAGTACGCATAATTTCAGTATCGAATTCTTCCCGCCCAAGACCGCCGAAGGCGCGCAAAAGCTGCGCGCCACCCGCGCCCGGCTGGCCCAATTGCAGCCCCGCTATTTCTCGGTGACCTTCGGCGCCGGTGGCTCCACCCAGCAGGGCACCCGCGACACCGTGCTGGAAATCATCGGCGAAGGCCATCAGGCTGCACCGCACCTGTCCTGCATCGGCAGCTCGCGTGCCAGCCTGCGTGCCATCCTGGACGATTACCGCACCAACGGCATCAAGCGCCTGGTGACGCTGCGCGGTGACCTGCCCAGCGGTTATGGCGCCATGGACCAGGCATCCAGCGAATTCCGCTATGCCAACGAATTGGTCGAGTTCGTCCGCGCCGAGACCGGCGACTGGTTCCACATCGAAGTGGCGGCCTACCCGGAAATGCATCCCCAGGCCCGTTCGCCGCAGGATGATGTCCAGAATTTCGCGCGCAAGGTCAAGGCCGGCGCCAATGCGGCCATCACCCAGTATTTCTACAACGCCGATGCCTACTTCCGCTTCGTGGACGAGGCCGCTCGCCTGGGCGCGACCGTGCCGGTGATCGCCGGCATCATGCCCATCACCAATTACTCGCAGCTGATGCGCTTCTCGGACATGTGCGGCACCGAGATCCCGCGCTGGATCCGCCTCAAGCTGTCCAGCTATGGCGACGATACGGATTCGATCCGCGCCTTCGGCCAGGATGTGGTCACGCAACTGTGTGAGCGCCTGCTGGCCGGTGGCGCACCGGGTCTGCATTTCTATTCACTGAACCAGGCCGCCCCCACCGAGGCGATCTGGCAGCAACTGGTGAAGTAACGCCACACCTGGCAAGCGGGTGCCAGTTGCAGAGCCGGGCCTTGGCCCGGCTTTTTCATTGTCCAATCGATAATGGCGAATGGTTGGAAGACATCAGCCCACATCAGCCGACATCGGTGAGGATGGCATCCAGCGGCACGTCATGCGTCTGCGGTTCGAACGCCACCAGCCCGAAGCCATAACACACGCCCACCGCCAGCGGCCGCACCGGGCCGGCCAGGGTGCGGTCATAGAAGCCGCCCCCGTAACCCAGCCGGAACCCGGCCTCGTTGAAGCCGAGGCAGGGAATGAGCAGGGCCTGCGGCTGGACCACTGCGGTACCCGCCGGCGGCACCCTGGTCCCCATGGCATCCTTTTCCAGGACATCACCCGGGCGCCAGCGGCGAAACTCCAGCGGCATCTCCCGCCCCACCACCACCGGCAGGCACAGGTCCACGCCGTGCGCTGCCAGCGCGTTATAGGCGTCAGCCAGGTCGGGTTCACGCCGTATCGGCTGATATACCGCCAGGCTGGTGATGGCCGAGCCGACGCACCAATCCACCACACGCTGGCCGATGCGCTGTTCGGCGCGCAGCTTGTCCGTGTCGCCCAGGGCCTTGCGACGTCCCAGCAGGTCGGCGCGCAGGGCATTCTTGTGCAGCACCGCGAGGGCCTGTTCGGTCTCCGGCGCGGGTGCATCGCGTGCTATGCTTGGGTTCATTATTTGTTCCATCAATCTGCATGAAGAAGCTTGCATGAGTATGCGTCCGAAGAAACATCCGTTCAACCAGCGCCTGCGCGCGCTGGCCGCCTCATTGGCCACCTCGCTGGCGCTGCCTCTGGTCGTGGCGACCGGCACCATCCTGATCGTGGCGCCAGCGGCCCATGCCCAGAAACGCCTGGCCCCGGACGCGGCGCCCGACGATCTCTTCCTCGCCCTGCGCCAGGCCGCTGCCAGCGACAATGCCGCGCTGGCGCAGGACCTGGCCGCGCGCCTGTCCGGTTACGAACTGGCCTCCTACGTCGATTACTACCGCCTCAAGCCGCGCGTGCGCGACTATAGCGCCAGTGAACAGGAAATCCGCGATTTCCTGTCACGTTGGGATGGCCAGGCCATCGTCGACCGCCTGCGCAACGACTGGCTGCTGGCATTGGGCAAGACCGGCAACTGGACCGTCTTCGACGAGCAATACCCCAAGTTCGTGCTCAACGACGATGTCCAGGTCAAGTGCTTCGCCCTCAACTCGCGCGCCCTGAAGGGCGAGAACGTGGCCGAAGAAGCACGTGCCTTGTTGAGCAACCCCAAGGACTATGGTCAGGGCTGCAGCGACCTGATCTCCACGCTGGCCCAGAACGGCCAGTTCAGCCAGGCCGATGTCTGGTTCCAGATCCGCCAGGCGGCCGAGAACGGCAATGCTACCGTCGCCCGTCGCGCCGCCGTGCTGGTCGATAGCGGCGATGTCGGCGTCACCCAGGTCATGGACCGCCCGGCGCTGATGCTGGCCAAGGGGCCGGGCAAGGGGGCTGCCAACCACCAGCTCTACATCATCGCGCTGGGCCGCATCGCCAAGAGCAATCCGACCCAGGCCGCTACCTATCTCGGCGATGCCGGGCGCAACATGACCGCGCAGGAAGTCGCCCAGGGCTGGGCGCAGATCGCGCTGGCCGCGTCCTACAAGCTGGCGCCGGAAGCTTCCGATTACTGGCGCCGCGCCAAGGATGCAGCGCTCACGCAAGATGCCATGCAGTGGAAGGTCCGCATGGCCCTGCGCGATGGCGACTGGAAGACCGTGCGCAAGACCATCGAGGCCATGCCGGCCCCGCTGCGCAGCGACACCGCCTGGGTCTACTGGCTGGGCCGTGCGCTGAAGGAAGAAGGTCAGACCGACGCCGCGCGCCGCCTGTTCGAATCGATCGCACCCAACTTCAGCTTCTACGGTCAGCTGGCCCTGGAAGAGCTGGGCCAGAAGATCAGCATCCCGCCCGGACCGACCCCGCCCGGCGCTGGCGAGGTGGCGCTGTATTCGCAGAATGCCGGCTTCAAGCGTTCGCTCAAGTTCTATCAGTTGAACCTGCGCTTCGAAGCCATCCGCGAATGGAACTGGGAATTGCGCAACATGAGCGACCGCCAGCTGCTGGCCGCCGCCGAGTACGCGCGCCAGAGCGACGTGCTGGACCGCATGGTCAATACCTCTGATCGCACCCGCAGTGAATTCGATTTCACCCAGCGCTTCCCGGCCCCGCACCTGCCCGAGATGAACGCCGCCACCAAGCCGCTGGGCATGGAGAACGCCTGGGTCTATGGCCTGATCCGCCAGGAATCGCGCTTCATCAAGTCGGCCCGTTCCCATGTGGGTGCCTCCGGCCTGATGCAGTTGATGCCGGCGACCGCCAAGTTCGTCGCCAAGAAGATCGGCATGAGTGAATTCACCGCCGACCAGGTCAACGACATCAACACCAACCTGCTGCTGGGCACCAGCTATCTCGACATGGTGCTCAACAACATGGAAGGCTCGGAAACCCTGGCCACCGCCGGCTACAACGCCGGCCCCGGCCGCCCCCGTACCTGGCGCGCGACCTTGCCGCGTCCGGTGGAAGGCGCGATCTTCGCCGAGATCATCCCTTTCAATGAAACCCGGGGCTATGTCAAGAGCGTGATGTCCAATGCGACCTACTATGCGGCCATATTCGAGAACCGCCCGCAATCGCTGAAGCAGCGCATGGGCACGGTGGCGCCCAATTCCAACGTCGCCACCGACCTGCCCTGATCCCGTCGCCCGCGCTGTCGGCGATGGCCGGCGGCCAACAGGAAATCGGAGAGTGACAAATGGCAGTCAGGAAGATCCTCGTCATCGGTGGTTCCGGCTTCATCGGCACGCGGCTGGTGGAACTGCTGGGCAGCAGCACCGCTTATCGCATCATGGTCCCCACGCGCCGCTACGAGCGCGCCAAGCATCTGCTGGTGTCGCCGGTGGTCAGCGTGGTACAGGCCGATATCCATGACGACGCCGTGCTGGCGCGGCTGGTGGCCGAGGCTGACGCAGTCATCAATCTGGTCGGCATCCTGCAGTCGCGCCCGGCACGCGGTGGCGCGCCCTATGGGCCCGACTTCGAACGCCAGCATGTCCTGCTGCCGCGCCGCATCGTCACCGCCTGCGTGCAGCAAGGCGTACCGCGCTACCTGCACATGAGCGCGCTGTGCGCCGATGCCCAGGGGCCATCGATGTACCTGCGCTCCAAGGCGGCCGGCGAACAGGAAGCACTGGCCTCGCCGGCGCTGGATGTGGCCATCTTCCGGCCGTCGGTGGTGTTTGGCGAGGGCGACAACTTCCTCAACATGTTTGCCGGCCTGAACCGGATGTTCCCCGTGATCCCGCTGGGCAGCGCCCAGGCGCGCTTCCAGCCGGTCTATGTGGGTGATGTGGCACAGGCCTTCGTCAATGCGCTGGCGTTGCCGCGCCTGGGCGGCAAGGTGTTCGAGCTGGGCGGGCCCAGGCAATACGCCCTGCGTGATCTGGTGCGTCTGGCGGGCTGGTACAGTGGCCATCCGCGCCCGGTGGTAGGCTTGCCGGATGCCCTGGGCTGGCTGCAGGCCTTCGTCCTGGAACACCTGCCCGGCAAGCTGATGAGCCGCGACAACGTGGCCTCCATGCAAGTGGACAACGTACTGCACGGCCCTATCGCAGCCGAACTGCGGCTTGCCCCCCGGTCGGTCGAGGAGATCGTCCCCGGCTACCTGTCGTCGCGCAGCCCGCAACAGCAGTTCGACCTTTTTCGCAGCACCGCGCGGCGCTGAGCCTGTCGCTCACCGCGCTTTTGACCTTCAAGAAACGAGCCCCCATGCAAGACACTGAACTTGATCCGGTACTGTCCGAGACGCTGCAAAAAGCCGGCCGCCACATGCCTACGCTGGTGATCGCCAACAAGAACTACTCGTCCTGGTCGATGCGACCGTGGGTGGCCATGGTCGCCTTCGACATCCCCTTCAAGGAAGTGCGCGTGCTGCTGGACCAGCCCGATACCGCCGCCGACATCGCCCGCTACACCGGCTCCGGCCGCGTGCCGGTGCTGCTGGATGGCGACATCGCGATCTGGGATTCGCTGTCCATCTGCGAATACCTGGCCGAACAGTTCCCCGATCGTGGCCTGTGGCCGGCACGCACCGATGCCCGCGCCATCGCCCGCAGCATCTGCGCCGAGATGCACTCCGGCTTCACCGGCCTGCGCAGCGCCATGAGCATGGACATCCGTGGTCGTTACCCCGGCCAGGGCCGTACCCCCGAGGCGCAGGCCGATATCGGCCGCGTCTGCGAAATCTGGGAAGAATGCCTGTCGCAGTTCGGCCATCACGATTTCCTGTTCGGCGATTTCTCGATCGCCGACGCCTTCTACGCGCCCGTGGTGATGCGCTTCATCAGCTACCAGGTGCCGCTGGCCCCGGCCCTGCAAGCCTACGCCGACCGCGTGCGCGCGCATCCGGCGGTGGCACGCTGGATCGCCGAGGCGCTGGCCGAGAAGGAAGTCCTTCCCGATCACAAGTGAGGCAAGCAAGATGAAGATCTACACCGTCGGCGGCGCAGTGCGCGACGGCTTGCTGGGCCTGCCGGTGAAGGACCGCGACCACGTGGTGGTCGGCGCCACCCCGCAGCAGTTACTGGAGCGGGGCTTTCGTCCGGTGGGCAAGGATTTTCCGGTGTTCCTGCATCCAGAGACCCAGGAGGAATACGCCCTGGCCCGCACCGAGCGCAAGACCGCGCCCGGCTACAAGGGCTTCGCCTTTCATGCCGCGCCCGACGTCACGCTGGAAGAGGACCTGGCGCGTCGCGACCTGACCATCAACGCCATCGCCCAGGACGAGGATGGCACCCTGGTCGATCCCTATCAGGGCCGTGCCGATATCGAGCGCCGCGTGTTCCGCCATGTCTCCGATGCCTTCATCGAGGACCCGGTACGCATCCTGCGGCTGGCGCGCTTTGCGGCGCGCTTCGCCGATTTCAGCGTGGCCCCCGAGACCCAGGCGCTCATGCAGCGCATGGTCGAAGAGGGTGAAGTCGATGCCCTGGTGCCTGAACGTGTATGGCAGGAGCTTGCACGTGGCCTGATGGAGCGCAAGCCCTCACGCATGTTCGAGGTATTGCGCAACTGCGGCGCATTGCAGCGCATCCTGCCCGAACTGGCCGCGCTGTGGGGCGTGCCGCAACCGGAAAAGTGGCATCCCGAGATCGATACCGGCGTGCATGTCATGCTGGTGGTGGACTGGGCAGCAGCACAGGGCTTCTCCTTGCCCATCCGCTTCGCCGCGCTGTTGCACGACCTCGGCAAGGGCAGCACGCCGCCCGAGATGTGGCCACGTCATCACGGTCATGAAGCACGCAGCGAGCGCCTGGCCGAGCAGGTCTGCGCCCGCCTGAAGGTACCGGGTGAATGCCGCGACCTGGCGCTGATGACGGCCCGCGAGCACGGCAACGTCGGCCGCGCCTTCGAGATGCGTCCCGATACGCTGGTCAAGTTCTTCGCCCGTTGCGACGCCTTCCGCAAGCCGCAGCGCTTCATCGACATGCTGCGCGCCGCCGAGTGTGATCATCGCGGCCGCACCGGCCTGGAGCTGCAGCCCTTCCCGCAGGCACCCTATCTGGAGGGCGCGCTGCAGGCCGCGCAACAGATCGATGCCGGTGCCATTGCAGGCCAGCAGACGCAGCCGCAACGCATCCCCGAGGCCATCCTGGCAGCCCGTACCGCCCAGGTCGAGGCCTTCGTCGCGCAGCACCGGCCGGTGCAGCACTGAAGCAGAGGCCGACCATGAGCAACCCCTTCACCCGCTGGATGCAACGACTGCGCGGCGCCTCTGCGGCCGCTGGTGAGCGGCATGAGAAGCCGCATGTCTTCGTCAAGGAATTGTCACCCCGCTCGCGGCGTCACCTGTTGCGCCACTTCCTGGCGCTGGAAGAAAAGGATCGCCTGCTGCGCTTCGGCTCCAAGCTCTCCGACGAGATGGTGACGCGCTATGTCGAAGGCATCAACTTCGAACGCGATACCGTCTTCGGCGTCTACGACCGTCGCCTGCGCCTGCTGGGCGTGGGGCACCTGGCTTTCGCGCCCAAGGAAAGCACGCGCATCAGCGGCGCCACCATCAAGCCGGTGGTGGCCGAGTTCGGGGTCTCCGTCACGGCCGCCGCACGCGGGCTGGGCGTGGGAACACGCCTGTTCATGCGGGCCTCCATGCGCTGCCGCAATGCCGACGTCGATACGCTGTACATGCATTGCCTCTCTTCCAACAAGGTGATGATGCACATCGCCAAGAAGGCCGGTATGGAAATCCATCGTGACTACGGCGAAGCCGATGCCTACCTCAAGATCAAGCCCGCCAATTCGGCCACGGTGTTCCAGGAGGCCGTGGAAGAACAGGTCGCCATGCTCGACTACATCGTCAAGGCCAACTTCAAGGCCCTGCTCAAATGGGGCGCCCGCGTGACCGGCATTGGCAGCGACAAGAAGGACCGGACGCCGCCTCCGCCCGGCGCATAGATTCACTCCCGCACCGCCACGCATGACCATCCCGGCAAGGGGGCGCATAATATGCGCCTCACTTTGATAACGGGTATGCCATGAGCACCAATCCCAACACTGACGATTTCTTTGCCACCGTCGCCACCAAGTCCGATAGCGGCGCCTTGCGCGGTGACTACAGCCAGGCCGACGCCAACTATGTCGTGGCCCAGAACTGGGAGGCCTATACGCCGGCCCAGCACGCACTGTGGCGGCGTTTGTATGAACGCCAGGCGCGTCTGATCCCGGGGCGTGCCTGCGACGTCTTCATCGACAGCCTGAAGGCTCTGGACGTCTCGCAAGGCATCCCGCGCTTCGACCAGACCACCGAGACACTCTTCAAGGCCACCGGCTGGCAGCTGGTGGCCGTGCCGGGCCTGGTACCGGACCACACCTTCTTCGAGCATCTGGCCAACCGCCGCTTCCCGGTCACGGTCTGGCTGCGCGAAGAACACGAATTCGACTACATCGTCGAACCCGACGTGTTCCACGACTTCTTCGGTCACGTACCGCTGTTGTTCAATCCGGTCTTCGCCAATCACCTGCAGGAATACGGCAAGGGCGGCCTGAAGGCGCTCAAGCTCGACGGCCTGGCCTACCTGGCGCGCCTGTACTGGTACACCATCGAGTTCGGCCTGATCCAGAGCGAACAGGGTTTGCGCATCTACGGCGCCGGCATCCTGTCTTCCGGCGGCGAGGTGGAATATTGCCTCTCCAGCGAGCAGCCACGCCGCGTGCCTTTCGACGTAGAGCGCATCATGCGCACGCTCTACAAGATCGATACCTACCAGGAAACCTATTTCGTCATCCGCGATTTCGAGCAACTGTTCAATGACACTGCGCCCGATTTCACGCCCATCTACGAGCGACTGAAGCAACAGGAAGCGTTGTCCGCCCACAGCCTGCTGCCGGGCGAGACCAACCTGCCACCGAACCGCTGAAACCTGAAGAGATCGGCAGGCGGCCTCGTTGAAGAATCGCTGAAGAACTTCGAGGCCGCCGGTCAGCTTGCTGACCTTTCAAGACGAGATGATGCAGGTCAAGAAAGGCCCGCCTTGGCTACAGACAATGATCGGCTTCATTGTCCGTCACCAAGGAGTCAGCCATGCCCTTCAAGCCCATCCTGTCCACCTTGCTGCTGGCCGCCAGCACCTTGCTGGTACCGCCCGCCCACGCGGCCCCCACCGCCACTGCCACCACCACCACCGGGAAAGAGCCGATCACGCCCATCCAGCCCGCCCGCGTGAGCAATCGCGCCATGGTCGAACTGGGCAAGCAGCTGTTCTTCGATCCCCGCCTCTCGCGCTCCGGCGCCATCTCCTGCAACTCCTGTCACAACCTGTCGATGGGCGGGACGGACAACCTGAAGACCTCCATCGGCCACCAGTGGCAACAGGGACCGATCAATTCGCCCACGGTGCTCAATGCCAGGTTCAATGCCGCGCAGTTCTGGGACGGACGTGCCGCCGATCTCAAGGCCCAGGCCGCTGGCCCCATTGCCAACCCCAAGGAGATGGCCTTCTCGCATGCCCTGGCGGTGGATGTGCTGCAGTCCATTCCGGGTTACGTGGCTGCCTTCAGGCAGGCTTTCGGTCACGGCCGTCTGGGTATCGATGAAGTGACGCAGGCCATTGCCGCCTTCGAAGAAACCCTGGTCACGCCCAATTCGCGTTTCGACAAATGGCTCAAGGGCGACCGCAAGGCGCTCACCAGGAACGAGCTGGACGGCTACAAACTGTTCAAGTCGGCCGGCTGCGTGGCCTGTCATAACGGTCCTGCGGTGGGCGGCAATTCCTTCCAGAAGATGGGCCTGGTCGCTCCCTACCTGACCAGCAATCCGGCCCTGGGTCGCGCCGATGTCACAGGCAAGGAAGAAGACCGTCACCACTTCAAGGTGCCGACCTTGCGCAACGTCGAGCTGAGCTATCCCTACTTCCATGACGGCGCTGCCGCCACCTTGACCGAAGCCGTCGATACCATGGCGCGCCTGCAGCTGGGTCGGCAGTTCAGTGCCGATGAAAACGCCAAGGTCGTCGCTTTCCTCAAGACCCTGACCGGCGAGCAGCCGCGCGTGAGCCTGCCATTGTTGCCACCTTCGACTGGAAAGACGCCGCCTCCACGACCCTTCGACCAGCCCTGACCAACCCTGCAGACATAAAAAAAGCGGACCCGGCAGGGGGGGCCGGATCCGCGAGCTAGTGGTGCTTTCAACACTAGAGGGGAGGAACCTTGCACAGTAACGGATAACCAATCAATCGCTGTTCAAGTGAGGTCTATTAAACGTCAGCGCAGAACCTCGTCCAATGGCTTTTACTGGTTGTTACATTCACGTCTTGCTTGTAACAACTGAACTTGTCGCCCATTTTTTTTCAGCCGGAAATATTGTTGTTTTCACCTTTCCGGCATTTTCTCCTCCCTATCACCGGGATTGCCGCAGGACCTGCGGAAAGTGTTTCCGGTATGTCAAAAAAGCCCGGAAACCCTGCTGCAGCGTGCGTAGCGGGGCGATCACCCTTGTGCTAACTTGATACCACAACATTAAGAAAACCCGGCCCACAAGGCCGAGGTGTTCCCTTTTCCCGACAGCGCGACGGATTTCGAGAGTCTGATTCTGCTGCCGATTCTGCTGCCGGGAGCATGTGCAGGCAAAAACAAGATTTTTGGCACGGAGACCACATGAACGCACCCCTACCCGCCGGGCAACGCCTGCTGCTGGACGATGTATCCCTGGACGACAAATATGCGCTGGAGCGCGGCCGCGTCTTCATGACCGGCATCCAGGCGCTGGTGCGCCTGCCGATGCTGCAGCGGCAATACGATGAACGCGCCGGGCTCAATACTGCCGGCTTCATCACCGGCTATCGCGGCTCGCCCCTGGGCGCGGTCGACCAGACCGCCGAGAAGGCCCGCAAATACCTCGAAGCGAAACAGGTCCGCTTCCACCCTGGCATGAACGAGGACCTGGCGGCCACCAGCGTGTGGGGCACACAGCAGGTCAATCTCTTCAAGGACGCGCAATACGATGGCGTCTTCTCGCTGTGGTACGGCAAGGGACCGGGCGTGGACCGCTGTGGCGACGTGTTCAAGCATGCCAACATGGCCGGCACCTCCAGGCATGGCGGCGTGCTGGTGATCGCCGGCGACGACCATGCCGCCAAGTCCTCCACCGCTGCGCACCAGAGCGAACACATCCTCAAGGCCTGCGGCATCCCGGTGCTCTATCCGTCTTCGGTGCAGGAGTATCTCGACTACGGCCTGCACGGCTGGGCCATGAGCCGCTATACCGGCCTGTGGGTGGCCATGAAGTGCGTGACCGACCTGGTGGAGTCCGGGATGTCGGTGATGATCGATCCCGATCGCGTCAAGATCCAGCTGCCGGAAGACTTCGCACTGCCACCTGATGGCCTCAACATCCGCCAGCCCGACACCGTGCTGGGTCAGGAAGCGCGGATGATCAACTACAAGTGGTACGCCGCGCTGGCCTATGCCCGCGTGAACAAGCTCAACCGCATCATCTGGGATAGCCCGCGTGCGCGCATCGGCATCATCACTGCCGGCAAGTCCTATCTCGATACGCGCCAGGCCCTGGAAGACCTGGGTATCGACGAACAGGTCGCCGCCGACATCGGTATCCGTCTCTACAAGGTCGGCATGACCTGGCCGCTGGAAGCCGAAGGCGTGCGTGAATTCGCCCAGGGACTGGATGAAATCCTGGTGGTGGAAGAGAAGCGCCAGATCCTCGAATACCAGTTGAAGGAAGAGCTCTACAACTGGCGCGACGATGTGCGTCCGCGCGTGGTTGGCAAGTTCGACGACACCGGAGAATGGAGCGGCTCGCAGCGTGAAGGCCATGGCAACTGGCTGCTGCCGGCCACCTACGAACTCAACCCGGCGCAGATCGCGCGCGCCATCGCCACCCGCATCTCGCGCTACTTTGCCGGCCATCCGGTGGAGCAGCGCGTGCGCACCCGCGTGGCCTATCTGGAAGCCAAGGAAGCCGCACTCAACATCAGCAGCAAGCCCGATCCCGACAAGGATCGCACCCCGCATTTCTGTTCAGGTTGCCCGCACAATACTTCCACCAAACTGCCTGATGGCAGCCGTGGCCTGGCCGGTATCGGTTGCCACTACATGGTGACCTGGATGGACCGTGAAACCAATCTCTTCACCCACATGGGCGGGGAGGGTGTGACCTGGGTCGGGCAGGCGCCCTTCACCAGCGAGAAGCACGTGTTCGCCAACCTGGGCGATGGCACCTACTTCCACTCCGGTCTGCTGGCAGTACGGGCCTCGGTCGCCGCCAAGGTCAATATCACCTACAAGATTCTCTATAACGATGCGGTCGCCATGACCGGCGGCCAGGAGTTCGATGGCCCGCTCGATCCGGCCATGATCTCGCGCCAGCTGGCCGCCGAGAACGTGGGGCCGATCATCGTTGTCACCGATGAACCGGACAAGTATCCGGCCGACACCCGCTGGGCCGAGGGCGTCACCATCCGCCATCGCAGCGAACTCGATGCGGTCCAGCGCGAGTTGCGTGAGAAGCCGGGTGTATCGGCCATGATCTACGACCAGACCTGCGCCTCGGAAAAGCGTCGTCGCCGCAAACGCAATGCCTACCCGGACCCGGCCAAGCGCGCCGTCATCAACGAAGCCGTGTGCGAAGGCTGCGGCGATTGCAGCGTGCAGTCGAACTGCCTCTCGGTGGAGCCGCTGGAAACCGAGTTCGGCCGCAAGCGCCAGATCAACCAGTCGTCCTGCAACAAGGATTATTCCTGCGTCAACGGCTTCTGCCCCAGCTTCGTGACGGTGGAAGGCGGGCAGTTGAAGAAGCCCGCCCGTGCCAAGGCCGCCGCCGGCCCGAGCTTGCCGGCGCTGCCGCAGCCCGTGCTGCCGGGACTGGCCCAGCCCTACGGCATCCTGGTCACCGGCGTCGGTGGCACCGGCGTGATCACCATCGGCCAGATCATCGCCATGGCCGCGCACGTGGAGGGGCGTGCCTGCTCGGTGCTGGACATGAGCGGCCTGGCACAGAAGGGCGGTCCGGTGATGTCGCACGTGCGCGTGGCCGAGGATGCGACGCATATCCATTCCACCCGTGTCGGTACCGGCATGGCGGATCTGGTCATCGGTTGCGACGTGATCGTCACGGCGGGCCGCGATGCGTTGTCACGCATGGGAGAGGGGCGTACCCATGCCGCCGTCAATTCCACGCAGATGCCGACGGCAGCCTTCGTGCGCAATCCCGACTGGCAATTCCCCACCGCCTCCAGCGAGGGCGAGATCGCCCAGGCTTGCGGGCGCGACAACCTGTCGCTGGTCGATGCCGGCCGGATCGCTACCGCCCTGATGGGGGATGCCATCGCGACCAATATGTTCATGCTGGGCTATGCCTGGCAAAAGGGCTGGGTCCCCTTGTCGGAGGCGGCCCTGCTGCGCGCCATCGAGCTCAATGCCCTGCAGGTGGACTTCAACAAGCAGGCCTTCGCCTGGGGGCGGGTGGCGGCGCATGACGTCGAGTTCGTCCTCAATGCCGCCGGTCGTAACGGCACGAGTGCGCAAGTGATCGATTTCAAGCGCACGCCATCGCTGGATGAATTGGTGGAGCGTCGCGTGGCCTTCCTGACCGATTACCAGAACGCCGCCTATGCCCGCAGCTATCGTGATTTCGTCGAGCAGGTGCGCCAGCGTGAGAGTGCGCTGGGCGAGGCCGGTCGCGGCCTCAAGCTGAGCCGGGCAGTGGCGAACTACCTCTTCAAGCTGATGGCCTACAAGGATGAATACGAGGTCGCGCGCCTGCACAGCGATCCGGCCTTCCGCGCCAAGATCGCCGGCATGTTCGAGGGCGACTACAAGCTGCGCTTCCACCTGGCGCCGCCGCTGCTGGCCCGCCGCGACGAAAAGGGCCACCTGCGCAAGCAGGCCTTCGGCAGCTGGATGATGCCGGCCTTTGGCGTGCTGGCCCGCTTGCGCTTCCTGCGCGGCACGGCCTTCGATCCCTTCGGCTATACCGGGGAACGCAGGCAGGAGCGCGCCCTGATCGGCGCCTATCGCGACACCATGACGCGCCTTTTGTCACGACTGACACCGGCCAATCTGGAGCAGGTCATTGCCGTGGCCCGCGTCCCAGAAGGGATCCGGGGCTATGGGCATGTCAAGGAGCGTCACTTGCAGGATGCAAAACTGAAGGAAGCTGCATTGCTGGCTCAACTGGGCCAGGGGCCGTCGCAAGCACCGCAATCACCGCAGGATGGAGGAAAACAGGCGGCCTGAGTGGCACCTGTGGAGTGAACTGCGCGTGTGGAGGGAGCGCGTCAGGCCAGGCGGCCGCCGCTGACGCGTTCGATGCCGGCCAGGTCGCGCCAGCTTTGCACGTCCGTAAAGCCGGTACCGGCCAGCAGGGCGCGCACTGCGGCGGCCTGGTCGTAGCCGTGTTCCATCAGCAGCCAGCCTCCCGCTAGCAGGTGCGCCGGGGCGCCATCGATGATGGTGCGCAGGTCGGAGAGGCCATCGCCGTGGTCGGTGAGGGCATCCACCGGTTCGAAGCGCAGGTCGCCTTGCGACAGATGGACGTCACCCTCGACGATGTAGGGCGGGTTGGAGGCGATCACGGCAAAACGCTGGTCCTTGGCCAGGGCGCCGTACCAGTCGCTCTCCAGCAGGGTCACGCGGGCCTGGTGGGCGGCGGCGTTCTCGCGTGCGATGGCCAATGCTGCCGCGCTGGCGTCGAGCGCCGTGACCACCGCATCGGGGCGGCTATGGGCGATGGAGACAGCAATCGCGCCCGACCCGGTGCCCATGTCCAGCAAGGCGCCGCCGGTGGGCAGGCGCTCCATGGCCAGCTCCACCAGCAGTTCGGTATCCGGGCGCGGGATCAGCACGTCCGGCGTCACCCGGAAATCCAGTCCATAGAACTCGCGCAGGCCCACGATGTAGGCGATCGGCTCGCCCCGCAGACGGCGTGCGAAGAGGGCCTTGAGCGCATCGGACTCGGCCTGGTCCAGGCGCCGTTCCGATTGCGTGATCAGTTGCACCCGTGTCAGGCGCAGGGCGTGGCAGAGCAGGATGCGGTTTTCCAGCGGGTCCAGCGGCGCCGTCTTCAATACGGTGGCCAGCGTGCAGCCGGCGTAGCTGGACAGCGGTTCCATCATTTCCAGATGGTGGTGCGCGGCGCGCGCTTGAAGGCCTGGACCGCCAGCACCACGGCCAGCACGCCGAACCAGATCAGCGACCAGGTCGGGATCTGCAGTCCGAATACCGGCGGCCACGGGGCCGAGCAGAAACCGTCAGCGGTGAACATCTGCGGCAGCAGCTTGGCGGTGGGCAGCTGGTTCAGGGCCGTTTCCAGCGGATCGGTGGTGCAGGAGACGCCAGGATGCGCCTTCACATACAGATGCCAGATCGCCGTGCCGGCGCCGCCCAGCGCGGCCAGCAGGCCCAGTGCCGAGCTACCGCGACGCGCCCCGGCCGGCAGGCCGGCGCCGATCAGCGCAAAGATGCCCACCAGCACGAACATGTAGCGCTGGATCACGCACAGCGGGCAGGGCTGCATTTCCTCGACGATCTGCAGATACATGGCAAAGCCCAGCAGGCCGGCGCACACCAGCGCCACCAGCAGGAAAACCGGTTTGGATGATTTCATGGTTGTTGTTCGAAATTGTCTTGGTTGGTGGGATTCTCATGGCTGCGGCAATCCGGCCATGACGCGATTGTAGAGACATCCCGGGGACCCTGCACTCTGTTCCCCCGAACAGGCCGCATGGTCAGCCTGAGACCGGTGCAGGAAAACCTGGTTCCGTGACAGCTCAGTCATCCCCCAGCTGCGCCAGCAGTTCGGCCTGGTGTTCGGTGATGAGCGCATTGGTCAGTTCGTCCAGGTCGCCATCCATGATGAAGTCCAGCTTGTAGAGCGTGAGATTGATGCGGTGGTCGGTCATGCGCCCCTGCGGGAAATTGTAGGTGCGGATGCGCTCGCTGCGGTCGCCCGAGCCGATCAGGGACTTGCGGGTGGCCGCCTCCTTGGACTGCTGTTCCCGCAGTTGCACGTCCTTGATGCGTGCGGCCAGCACCTTCATGGCCTGGGCCTTGTTCTTGTGCTGGCTGCGGTCGTCCTGGCACTCCACCACGATGCCGGTGGGCAGGTGGGTGATACGCACGGCCGAATCGGTCTTGTTGATGTGCTGGCCGCCGGCGCCGGAGGCGCGGTAGGTATCGATGCGGATATCGGCCGGGTTGATGTCCACATCCTCGACCTCGTCGGCCTCGGGCATCACCGCCACCGTGCAGGCCGACGTGTGGATGCGGCCCTGGGTTTCGGTGGCCGGCACGCGCTGCACGCGGTGGCCGCCCGATTCGAACTTCAGGCGCGAATAGGCGCCGAAGCCGACGATGCGGGCAATCACTTCCTTGTAGCCGCCCAGTTCCGATTCGGAGGACGAGACGATCTCCACCTGCCAGCGTTGTCGTTCGGCATAACGCGTGTACATGCGCAGTAGGTCGCCGGCAAACAGGGCCGATTCATCGCCACCGGTGCCGGCGCGGATTTCCAGGAAGATGTTGCGTTCGTCATTGGGGTCGCGCGGCAGCAGCATCTTCTGCAGGTCCAGTTCCAGCGCCTCCATGCGTGCCTTGGCGCCATCGATCTCTTCCTGGGCGAAGGCCTTCATGTCAGGATCCGACAGCAGTTCCTGGGCGGTGCGGATGTCGTCACCGGCTTGCACGTAGTCGTGATACAGCGCCACCAGCGGCCCCAGTTCGGCGTGTTCGCGGGTCATCTTGCGGAAGTTGTCCATGTTGGCGGTGGCATCTTCCTGGGCCAGCAGGCTGTTGAGCTCTTCCAGCCGTTCGGCAAGCTGGTCGAGTTTGGCGAGCATCGATGGTTTCATGGGTGTCGAATCCGGTAACGTAAAACAGGGGAAGAAGGAGATATCGGCGGCCCGGGAAAGGCAGCACGATCAGCCGTCTGCATCAGGCAAGGACGCAGGCGGCGGGAGAGGGGAACGCTAACGCTTGGCGCGGAACAGTTGCGGCAGCAGCGAAGCCAGCTGGCTGCGCTGTTCGCCCTGGGCGTGGTGCAGGGCCTGTTGCGGGCCGTGCAGGAACTTGGCGGCCAAGCCCTTGGAGAGGGCTTCCAGGACGGCTTCCACGTCGTCGCCCTTGGCCAGCATGCGACGGGCGCGATCCAGTTCGGCCAGGCGCAGGGCCTCACCGGTTTCCTGCAGGTCCTGGATCAGCGGCACCATGGCGCGGCTGTCGATCCAGTGCATGAAGGACTGCACACGGGTCTCGATGATGGCCTCGGCCTGCGCCACCGCTGCCTGGCGGTTTTCGACACCGCTTTGCACGACCGAAGCCAGGTCGTCCACGGTGTAGAGGAAGACGTCATCCAGGCGGCCGACTTCGGCTTCGATGTCGCGCGGCACGGCCAGGTCGACCATGAAGATGGGTTTGTGGCGGCGCGCCTTGACGGCCCGTTCCACCAGCCCCAGGCCGATGATGGGCAGTTGCGAGGCGGTACAGGACACCACGATGTCGAAACTGGCCAGCTGCGCCGGCAGGTCGGCCAGGCGGATGGCACGGCCGTTGAAGCGGTGGGCCAGGGTTTCGCCGCGCTCCATGGTGCGGTTGGCCACCGTCAGGGTCTTGGGATTCTGCGCGGCGAAGTGGGTGGCGCACAGTTCGATCATCTCGCCGGCGCCGATGAAGAGCACGTTCTGGCCCGAGATGGAATCGAAGATGCGCTGCGACAGCCGCACGGCCGCTGCCGCCATCGACACGCTATGGGCGCCGATCTCGGTGGTGGTACGCACTTCCTTGGCCACCGCGAAGGTGCGCTGGAACAGCTGGTGCAGGTAGGTGCCAAGCCCGCCGGCGGCGTCGGCCTGGCGCACCGCATCCTTCATCTGGCCCAGGATCTGCGGCTCGCCCAGGACCATCGAATCCAGGCCGGAAGCGACGCGGAAGGCGTGGCGCACGGCATTGTCCTGCGGCAGCGAATATAGATAGGGGCGCAGGTCGGCGTAGGGAATGTGATGGTAGTCAGCCAGGAACTGCGCGGTGCGGTCGATGGCGAACTCCACCCCGTCGCGCCCGGCCGCCGCCGCGGCATACAGCTCGGTGCGGTTGCAGGTGGAGAGGATGGCCGCTTCACCACTGGCGATGATCTTGTCATTGCCGCCAAACCAGGCACGCGCGGACGACACCGCCTGACCGATCTGGTCAGCGGGGAAGGCCACTTTCTCGCGCAGCGAGACAGGCGCGGTAGTGTGGTTGAGTCCGACAGCGAGCAAGTGCATGGAGTGCGCGGCAGCAGTGCCGATGAGCTGGGATGGTGCGATCTATGAGTCCCGAAACAGACAATTTCGAACAGTTTCGGGCCCGGTTTTGGGAATAATTATACTCTTCGGGCCATTTCGGGTTGGGACGGTCCCCGATAATCGGTATATGTCTGTGACATGGATCAGGTTTGGCGTGCACTGGGAACGACAAAAACAACAGCCCGCCGGCCGGCCCCGGCGGCTATTCCAGCCGTTCCAGCTGATAACCGTAGCCATAGACGGTCGCCAGCTGGTAGCCATTGGCCGGTTGCAGCCCCAGCTTGGTCCGGATGCGCGAGACATGGGTATCGATGGTGCGGGTCGGGGTCTCCGGCTCGGCGCCCCAGATGCGCTCCTGCAGGAAGGCACGCGACAGCGGGCGCCCCAGGTGCTGCATGAACAGCAGCGCCAGTTCGGCCTCCTTGCGGGTCAGCGTGGCATCCAGATGTGGCAGCCCTGGATGGGTCACCCGCAGGCGCGCCAGGTCGACCATGAAGCCGCCGGCCTCGACGATGCTGGGCGGCGCCTCGTAAGGCTGCGCTGCCAGCAGCAGCAGGTCCAGGCGCAAAGCCAGTTCCTGGCGCCGCACCGGCTTGACCAGGAAATCGTCGGCACCGGCCAGCAGCAGGCTGCGCAGCCAGGCCTGGTGCGCCGGTGTGCACAACAGCAGCAATACCGGCCTGGCCTTGGCGGCCGCCGGCGGGCGATGGCGTTGCACCAGGGTCGTGATCGCCTGGAGATGCCGTTGCACGTCATCCAGGTCCAGCACCACCAGCTGCGCGCCATCGTCGCAGGCCGCGGCAAAGCCATCGGCGCCACGATAGACGGTGGCGTCGTGACGTTCGGCCAGTTGCGTCACCAGCGTGACGGTATCGGCGTCGGAAGAGATGATCCCGATCTTCATGGCATCAGGCTGGACAAGGGCAGGTTATCGACAAGGAGACTCAGATAGACGAAAGGGCAGCCAGGGCTGCCCTTGCATCGGTGGCGACCGTCGCGTCAGGCCGCCGGGACGTCGCTGTCGGGCAGCACCACGTTCACGTCCAGCACTTCCAGGTTGCCCTGGCGGTCCAGCGAGATCTTGATGTCGTCGGCATTGACCTTGGTGTACTTGGAGATGACCTCGATCAGTTCCTTGTGCAGGGCCGGCAGGAAGTCCGGACCCTGACGGCCGTTGGAGCGCTCGCGGGCGATGATGATCTGCAGCCGCTCCTTCGCCGCCACCGCGCTCTTGGGCTTGCTGGGGAACAGGAAAGAAAGCAGGGACATGTCACTTACCTCCGAAGATGCGCTGCAGCAGACCCGGCTTTTCGTAGGTGGTGAAACGCAGTTCGACGGTCTCGCCGAGGAAGCGCGACACCACGTCCTGGTAGGCCTGGGCGACGTCGGAATCCTTCATGTGGATCGCCGGGGAGCCCTGGTTGGAGGCCTGCAGCACGGTTTCCGACTCGGGAATGATGCCGATCAGGGGAATGCGCAGGATTTCCTGCACGTCGGTATAGGACAGCATCTCGCCGTCTTCCACGCGCTTGGGCGAATAGCGGGTGATCAGCAGATGCTCCTTGACCGGCTCGCCGCCGGCCGAGGCACGACGCGACTTGGCCTGGATGATGCCCAGGATGCGGTCCGAGTCGCGCACCGACGACACTTCCGGGTTGGACACCACGATGGCCTCGTCGGCGAAGGTCAGTGCCATCACCGCGCCATGCTCGATGCCGGCCGGCGAATCGCAGATGATGTATTCGAAGTCCATCTTCGACAGGTCGCCCAGCACGCGCTCCACGCCTTCTTCGGTCAGGGCGTCCTTGTCGCGGGTCTGCGAGGCCGGCAGGATGAACAGGTTGTCGCAGTGCTTGTCCTTGATCAGGGCCTGGTTCAGCGTGGCTTCCTTGTTGATCACGTTGATCAGGTCGTAGACCACGCGGCGTTCGCAGCCCATGATCAGGTCCAGGTTGCGCAGACCGACGTCGAAGTCGATCACGGCCGTCTTGTGGCCACGCATGGCCAGGCCCGATGCGAAACTGGCGCTGGACGTCGTTTTGCCGACGCCGCCCTTACCCGAAGTCACAACGATGATTTTTGCCACGAAAAACTCCTTAAGAAGAACAGTACGCCGGTGGGGGCCGGCCCGATTATTCGTTTAGATGATGATGGTCACCGGAGGCTCACGACGCCGACATCGGCAGCACGTCGATGCGTTCGCCCTGCAGGCGCACCTGCACCTGCTTGCCCGCGAGCTCCGGCGCGTGACCGTTCTCGAAGGTTCGATAGACTCCGGCAATGGAAACCAGTTCCGCTTCCAGTGAAGCGGCGAAGATGCGCGCCTCGGTATTGCCCGACGCACCGGCCAGCGCCCGGCCGCGCAAGGGCGCGTAGACGTGGATGCAGCCGTCGGCGATCAGTTCGGCACCGTTGTTGACCGCAGCCAGCACCACCAGGTCGGCGCCACGCGCATAGATGCGCTGGCCGGCACGCACCGGAGTATCGACCACCACGGTACGGGCCTGGGGGGCGGCGGGCGCTTCAGGCGCGGCAGCCGGTGCGGGGGAGGCGGGTGCCGGTGCCGCAGCGACAGGCGCGGGAGCCGGTGCGGGTGCAGCCACGGCTTCCTGGGCGGCCTCCTGGGCGCGGGCATTGGCCGCGCCGGCGCCGGACACCGCCGAGGTATCGATGGCCAGTCCGTGGCCGACGATGCCGGGGTGCAATTGCTCGGGCGCGTTGCGCACCGCCACCGTGTTCAGGCGGAAGCGCTTGAACAGCGCCACCACGGCGCTCCAGTCGATGCCGGCAGCCGCCTCGGCGTCCAGGGAGCCGATATCGAGGACCGCGAACTCGTCTTCGAAGAAGTCGGCCACACCACCGGTCATTTCCTTCAAGGCGGATTCCAGCGAAGTCGGATCAGTTTCATGCAGGATTGCCGAAATGGCAACCACAGTGGAAATTTTGATTTCGATCGGTTTGCGGGCTTTTTGCATAAATCCTGTAGTTCAATGCGGCAGAAAGTGAAGGAAAAAGCCAGCTTTCCGCCCGGGCTGGCTGTGCATTATACAGGCAGGATGCGGCTGCGATAGCGGTGGATCGCGGCTTTCAGCGGATATCCGCCGCACCGCCCGCAAGCCGAAATCGGGCATCAAAAAATTGTATGGAGGCAATATATAGACGAGACGCGTCCTCTGTGGAATGCCGATTTGCCAAAAAAAAGCCGCCGACACCTCGCGGTGCCAGCGGCCTTTCATGCTCACCCCCGGTACGGGCGCCGTGACTGCGCCCGTACCACGGTAATACCGTAACAATCAGCCCGGAACCTTGCCGTCCACGCCTTCGACGTAGAACTTGATGCCATGCAGGAAGCCGTCATCGGCCACGGCGTCCTTGCCCAGCACTTCCTTGCCGGCGTTGTCCTTGATCGGACCCTTCCAGATCGGCGCGGAGCCATCGACGATGCCCTTCTTGCGCTCTTCCACCAGGGTCTTCACGTCAGCCGGCAGTTCCGGATTGAAGGCGGCCAGGTCGATGCCGTTTTCCTTCAGGCCGATCCAGCTGGTGCTGCTCTTCCACGAGCCATCCAGCACTGCCTGTACGCGGGCGGTGTAGTACACGCCCCAGTTGATCATCGAGGCGGCCAGGTGGGCCTTGGGGCCGAAGCTGGTCATGTCGCTGTCCCAACCGAAGGCATAGACGCCCTTTTCCTGCGCGGTCTGGACCACGGCGGCGGAGTCGGTGTTCTGCATCAGCACGTCCACGCCCTGGCCGATCAGGGTGGTCGCGGCTTCACGTTCCTTGCCCGGATCGAACCACTTGTTCACCCAGACCACGGCAGTGGTCGCCTTGGGGTTCACCGAACGCGCACCCAGGGTGAAGGAATCGATATTGCGGATCACTTCGGGGATAGGCACCGAAGCCACCACGCCCAGCTTGCCGGACTTGCTCATCTTGCCCGCGACCACGCCGGCCAGGTAGGCACCTTCATAGGTACGCACGTCGTATTGCGCCAGGTTGTCGGCGGTCTTGAAGCCGGTGGCGTGTTCGAACTTGACGTCCGGGAATTCCTTGGCGACCTTCAGCATGGCTTCCATGTAGCCGAAGGTGGTGCCGAAGATCAGCTTGTTGCCATCGGTGGCCAGCTGGCGGAACACGCGCTCGGCGTCGGCTGCGGATTCAGGAATGTTTTCCACGAAGGTGGTCTTGACCTTGTCGCCGAACTTTTCCTCGACGGCCTTGCGACCCTTGTCGTGGGCGAAGGTCCAGCCGGCATCGCCCACCGGGCCGATGTAGACGAAGGCTACCTTCAGCGGATCGGCGGCGGGAGCGGCGGCGGCCGGCGCAGCAGCGGGCGCGGCGGCAGCGGGTTCTTCCTTCTTGCCGCAACCGATCAGGGTTGCGGCCGCCAGGGTGGCGAGCATCGTCAAGGATGCCCTGCGCGAAATCTTCATTGTGTTCTCCCTCAAGGTCAGTGGATAAATACAGGTGCTGCTACAAAAACGGAACGGAACGAAAGCAAAAAACGAACGCCGCAAAGACCATCGGCGCCGATCAGGACGCCCCCGGGCGGAAGGGCTTGCCCAGCGAGGCCGGCATGTTCAGGCGGATCCAGTCGGGGTTGCGCGAGATCAGCGCCAGCACCACGATGGTGGCCAGGTAGGGTGCCATCGACAGGATCTGCGACGGCACCGTCACGCCCATGCCCTGCAGGTAGAACTGGGCGATGGTGACGCCGCCGAACAGCAGTGAACCCAGCAGCACCCGTGCCGGGCGCCAGGTGGCGAACGCGGTCAGGGCCAGCGCGATCCAGCCGCGTCCGGCCACCAGGCCCTCCACCCACATCGGGGTATAGACCAGCGACATATAGGCCCCGGCCAGTCCGCAGCAGGCACCGCCGAACAGCAGCGCCAGATAGCGGATGCCGCGTACCGAATAGCCCAGCGCATGGGCCGACTCCGGCGACTCGCCCACCGCGCGTAGCACCAGGCCGGCGCGCGTGCGATACAGGAACCAGATGCTGGCCAGGCACAGCGCCAGCGCCACGTAGCTCATCCAGTGCTGGTGGAACAGCGCCTTGCCCAGGAAGGGAATGTCTGCCAGCAGGGGAATCGAATTGGGTTGGGCCGGCAGCGCCAGTCCGACGAAGCGCTGGCCGACGAAGGCCGACAACCCCGCGCCGAAGATCGACAGCGCCAGGCCGGTGGCCACCTGGTTGGTGGCCAGGCGCAGCGCCAGCCAGGCGAACAGCGTAGCCATCAGCATGCCGCACACGGCGCCGGCCATGAAGCCCAGCAGCGGGCTCTTGGTGGCGTAGCCGACAGCGAAACCGGCGATGGCCGCCACCAGCATCATGCCCTCGGCGCCCAGGTTGAGCACGCCGGAGCGTTCATTGATCAACAGTCCGATGGCCGCCAGCAGCAAGGGTGTGCCGGCATTGATGGAGGCTGCGATGAGAGGAGCGAGTTGTTCCATGTCCTGTCCTGATTCCTTAGACTTTCTTTTTCCACGCCAGGCGGTAATCGATCAAGGTATCGCAGGCCAGCAGCAGGAACAGCAGCATGCCCTGGAAGACCCCGGTGATGGCCGATGGCAGGCCCAGACGCGACTGCGCCAGCTCGCCGCCCAGATACAGCAGCGACATGATCAGCCCGCCCAGAATCGCGCCGATCGGATGCAGGCGGCCGATGAAGGCCACGATGATGGCCGCGAAGCCATAGCCCGGCGATACCGACGGCAGCAACTGGCCGATCGGCCCGGCGATCTCGAACGCCCCGGCCAGGCCGGCGAAGGCCCCCGAGATCAGGAGCGACACCCACAGCGCCGAGCGTGCCGAGAAGCCCGCGTAGCGCGCCGCATGCGGCGCCACCCCGCCCACCATCAGCGAAAAGCCGCGCAGGCTGCGCATCATGAAGATCGCCATCAGCACCGCCAGCACGATGGTCACCGCAAAGCCCACGTGCAGGCGTGTGCCGGAGAGCAGCATGGGCAGCATGAACTCGCTGGAGAACACTTTCGATTGCGGGAAATTCATGCCATTGGGGTCCTTCAGCGGACCATTGACGGCCCACATCAGCAACAGCTGCGCCACATAGGTCAGCATCAGCGACACCAGGATTTCATTGGCATTGAACTGGTCGCGCAGGTAGGCCGTCACCGCCGCCCACAGCGCCCCGCCGACCACGCCGGCCAGGATCATGAGCACCAGACCCATGCCGCCGGAGATACCATGTCCCGGCACATCCAGCCAGACCAGCATGGCGCCCGAGCACAGCGCGCCGACCGTGAACTGACCCTCTGCACCGATGTTCCAGATGCTGGCGCGGAAGCACACCGCCAGTCCCAGCGCACACAGGATCAGCGGTATCGATTTGAGCAACAGTTCGCTGATGGCGCGCTTGCTACTGAAGGGATCGACCAGGAACACCTTCAACCCGGCCAGCGGGTCCTTGCCCAGCGCCAGGAACAGCAGCGCGCCCAGCAGTAGCGTGGCGACGATGGCGATCACCGGCGAGAGGTAGGTCATCGTCTTCGACGGTGCGCCACGCAGCTCCAGGCGCAGCGGGAAACTCATGCGCTCAGCCATGACCCACCTCCGTGGCGGCGGGGGCATCCCACAGGCCGCTCATCCACACGCCGACCTGCTCGCGGGTGGCTTGCTCAATGGGAATGGTGGGCGACAGCCGACCCTTGGCGATGACGTGCAGGCGATCACATAACGCGAACAATTCGTCAAGTTCTTCCGAGATCACCAGCACCGCACACCCTTCCTGTTTCAGTTTCAAGATTTCGCCGTGGATCTGTGCCGCCGCGCCGACGTCCACGCCCCAGGTCGGCTGTGCCACCACGAAGACGGCGGGCTTGCGCTCCATCTCGCGGCCGACGATGAATTTCTGCAGATTGCCGCCCGAGAGGCTCTTGGCCGGCGCATCGGGGCCTGCCGCCTTGACCTTGAAGCGTTCGATGATGGAGGCTGCGGCACGCCGCGTGAAGGCGAAATCGATCATGCCGCGCTTCACGTAAGGCGCCTTCTGGTGTGACAGCAGCATGTTGGCCGTCAGCGAGAGCGTGGGGACGGCACCGCGTCCCAGGCGTTCTTCCGGCACCAGGCCGAGGCCGGCGGCGCGACGCGGGTTGGGCGACAGATCACCGACCGCCTTGCCGCCCAGCATGATCATGTTGGGCGCGGCGCGCTGGTCCTCGCCCGACAGCGCCGCCAGCAATTCCTGCTGGCCATTGCCGGACACCCCGGCGATGCCGACGATCTCGCCAGCCCGCACTTCGCACTCGATGTCCTTCAGTTCGGTGGCGAACAGGTGGGCCTTGGGCAGCGACAGGCGATTGACGTGCAGCTTGCGCTCATTGCGCTGCGAATCGGGATTGCGCTCGCGCTGCAGGCGCACCAGTTCGTCGCCGATCATCATGCGCGACAGGCTGGCGCTGCTTTCATTGCGCGGATCGCAGTTGCCGGTCACGCGACCGCCGCGCATCACCGTGGCGCTATGGCACAGGGCGCGGATTTCGTCGAGCTTGTGGCTGATGTACAGGATGCTGCAACCCTCGTCGGCCAGGCGACGCAGGGTGACGAAGAGCTTTTCCACCGCCTGCGGGGTCAGCACCGAGGTCGGCTCGTCCAGGATCAGCAGTTGCGGCTCGGTCAGCAGGGCGCGCACGATTTCCACGCGCTGGCGCTCGCCCACCGACAGGGTGTGCACATGACGTTGCGGTTCCAGTTCCAGGCCGTATTTCTCGCCGGTACGGGTGATGCGCTCGGCCAGTTCCTTCAGGTCGGTCTTGGCATCCAGGCCCAGGGCGATGTTCTCGGTGACCGTCAAGGTATCGAACAGCGAGAAATGCTGGAACACCATGGCGATGCCCAGCTTGCGCGCCACCTGCGGATTGGCGATCTGCACGGTCTCGCCGTTCCAGCGGAGTTCGCCGGCATCGGGCTTGACCGCGCCAAAGATGATCTTCATCAAGGTGGACTTGCCCGCGCCGTTCTCTCCGAGCACGGCGTGGATCTCGCCAGGCGCGACCGCCAGGCTGACATCGTCGTTGGCCAGCACGCCCGGATAGGACTTGCGCACGTGGCTGATTTCAAGACGGAGTGGAACTGCGCTCACGTGATTTCCCTGTGGTTTCGTATCGTTGTTGCTTCGATGGTCGCGGGCAGCCCCTCTGCCCCGGTTTCTTCAACTGCCTGCTGCGGCCTACCGTGCCGGTAGCGAGCAGCCGGCGCGCCCGCGCGACATCATAGACAAATTGGGCCGCGCCGCATACCGCTTTCGCCGTGTTGGCTCCGGCGCTGTGGCGCAAAGCCCGATTTGTTTCATTTTCCGCGATGCGCCCAGCCGGTGGTGCGCCGTTCGATGATCGCAAACAGTTCGTACATCGCCATGGCCATGGCGCCGATCACCACCAGCCCGGCAAAGGCCAGCGGCATCTTCATCGACGACCCGGCCGATACCAGCAGATAGCCGATGCCCTGGTTGGACGCATTCATCTCGGACACCGTGGAACCCACGAAGGCCAGCGTGATGGCCACCTTCAGCGAGGCGAAGAAGTAGGGCATCGAGCGCGGCAGGCCCACTTTGAGCAGGATATCCATGCGGCGCGCGCCCAGCACGCGCAACACGTCCTCCAGTTCGGGCTCCAGCGTGGCCAGCCCGGTGGCGATGTTGACCATGATGGGGAAGAAGGAAATCAGGAAGGCCGTCAGGATCGCCGGCCCCGCCCCGATTCCGAACCAGACCACCAGCACCGGCACGAAGGCCGCCTTGGGCAGGGCATTGAAGGCCGTCATCAGGGGATAGGCGGCGGCATACAGCATGGGCGAGGAGCCGATCACGAAGCCCAGCGTCACCCCCACGAACACCGCAATGGCAAAGCCCACCATGGTGACCCAGAAGGTCGAGAGCGCATGCTCGGTGATCGGCCCGGCATAGTCCACCATGGCCTGCAGGATGGAGGCCGGACTGGGGAAGATGAAGTCCGAGACCTGCCAGACACTGCAGATGAACTGCCAGATGCCGAGGATGACGATCAGCAGGAACCACGGCGCGAGCGTGGTGGCGGCGCGGTTGAGCTTGCCGTTGAACGGTGTTTTCATGTTGGGTCCTTGGCCGGTCGATCAGGGTCAGGTATTGCGCACATGGCCGATGTGCTCGCGCAGTTCATGCACCAGCGCGTTGAAGCCGTCGGTATAGGTGGTTTCCAGGTCGCAGGGACGCGGCAGCGGGTTTTCGCGGCGCACCACGATGCGCCCCGGGCGCTTGCTCATCACGTAGATGGTGTCGGCCAGGAAGGCGGCTTCGCGCAGGTCATGCGTGACCAGGATGACGTTGAAGCGGCGCTCGGCCCACAGGTCGCGCAGCACGCACCACAGTTCCTCGCGGGTGAAGGCGTCGAGCGCGCCGAAGGGCTCGTCCAGCAACAGCATCTTGGGTTCGTGGATCAGCGCCCGGCAGATCGAGGCGCGTTGCTGCATGCCGCCCGACAGTTGCCAGGGAAACTTGTCGGCGTAGCCCTCCAGGCCTACGGTCTTCAACAATTTCAGGGCGCGCTCGGTATATTCGGCCTTCTTCTGCTTGAAATCGCGCCGGTAGGGCTCGACGATCTCCAGCGGCAACAGCACGTTGTCCAGCGTAGTGCGCCACGGCAACAGGGTCGGCGCCTGGAAGGCCATGCCCACGAACTTCAGCGGCCCGGTCACTGGCTGACCATCGATGACGACGCTGCCGCGATTGGCTTGCTTGAGGCCCGTGGCCAGTTTCATGAAGGTCGACTTGCCGCAGCCGGAGGGGCCGACGATGGCGATGAATTCGCCCGCGCGGGTCTGCAGGTCGATGTCTTCCACTGCAAAATCGGTGGCGCCATCATAGGCCAGGTAGACGTGGCGGAAATCGACGAAGGGTTCGCTCATGGAAACGGTCTGCCAAGGATGCGGCCTTGATCCTGACTGGCCCGTTGTGGCCAGCCAGGGTCGTGGCCGGAAAAAATATAAATGATTTACTTCGGGAACACGTCCAGCTCGGCCTTGGAGGGCAGGAAGCTGGCATTCCAGATCTTGTCGGCATTGACCCGCGTCTTGGTGCCGTAGGCATCCGAGACCTGCGAGGCCATCAGCGTCAGGCGCGGGCCATAGACCTGGCCATAGCCTTCCGACTTGGCATGCGGCGTGGCGATGGCGCTGGCAATGGCCAGCTTCAGGCGACGCAGTTCGAGTTTTTCGTCGATCAGGCCGTCGCGCTCCTTGAGCACCTTGATGGCGGCGTCCGGATTGGCCATCACGTCACGGCTGGCCTTGGCGAAGGCGCGCAGGAAGCCCTTGATGGCTTCCGGCTTCTGCTTGACCATGGCGTCGGAGGCGATGATGGCGTTGCCGTACAGACGCACGCCATAGTCCGGATACATCATCACGTTGATGTCTTCATCCTTGATGCCGCGGGCATTGAGGTTCAGCAGGGAGGTGAAGTAGAAACCGGTGATGGCATCCACATCGCCGCGGGCCAGCATGGTTTCACGCAGCGGCGGGTCCATGCTGGTCCACTGGGTCTTGGTGGCGTCCAGGCCGTTGGCCTTGGCAAAGATGGGATAGGCACGGCGACCGGCGTCGAATACCGGTGACCCCAGCTTCTTGCCGACCAGGTCGGCCGGTTTCTTGATGCCGGATTTCTTGAGCGAGAAGATCGCTGCCGGCGTGTCGTTGTAGACCATCATCACGCCCACCGGCTTGCCCGGCGCATCCGGGTTGTTGGCGGTGAATTCCATCAGCGCGGCCATGTCGGCAAAGCCCATGTCATAGGTGCCCGAGGCCACGCGGTTGACCGCATTGCCCGAGCCATTGCCGGCGTCGATGGTGACATCCAGTTTTTCCTGGGCGAAGTAACCCTTGGACTTGGCCACCAGGAACAGGGCCGACGGACCCTCGAAACGCCAGTCGAGCTGGAACTTGATCCTGGTTTCCTGGGCGGCCGCGAGGGTGCAGCTGGCGCCCAGCAGCAGGCTGATGCCGAATTTGAAGAACTTGCTGGAATGCACGGTGGACTTCCCTTCCTGGTTCGTTTGAATGGCAGATTCCCACCGGTTAAAAGCATTTAATGTGCCAAGCGCCGTCCGGCCCCGTTGAGCACCCTCACGCTCCCCGCGGCTCGCGGCCGCAAGCGCAATCCGGTCGGCAAGCCGGTCAGCAAGCCGCTGGGCAATGATCGACAGCGCCTGGATTTTTTGTCGACAATCAAAAAATCCATTTGCGACAATTTGGTGCTTGTCTGCACCTTCATAGATAAAAATGCACTAAAAAAAATGCGATGACAGGGCTGGAAGGCTTATCGGCTGCGCCTTTGCCTGTTCCCTGTCGGTTGCGGGCAGAGCGGTTTGATTGTTGACAATCGAAGTGGCGGACCCGGGGTGTCGCCTGCAGGCCCTTGGGATTCGGCCCGGACTCGGCTAGGATTGCGCCCCTGCGCGGGCCGATGCCTGTCCTTTCGGGGGAAAGCGACTCGTGTTTTTGACCACCGCAGACAAGTCAACCGAAGCCCTCGGAAGGGCTGGCACGGGCTTTGCGTAATGGCTGCCGTCGGTGCGGGTGTCGGCAGTGCTGTCAGCAATTTGCCAGGCCTTATTTGACAGGTAAGCACAGCGGAATGGCCGGTTTCATCCGGTGGCGGGGAGAGTGCAGGACGCCACGGGTGAACACGGAGATCCGGTCCAACAGCATTTTTTACAGTAGCAATACAGGGAGAAACTTATGAACAAGGGTATCAAGGGGAAGTACTGGATGATGGCGGCCGTGGTCGCCTCGGCAGCCGGCAGCATGTCGGCGCAGGCCGCCGACTGGGCTGACAACTCGATTGGCTATCGCTACGGCACCCGCTTCGCCGAGCCGTACAACTCGCAGGACATCACCAAGAACATCGTCAACTTCCAGCACGCCAGTGGCTACAAATACGGTACCAACTTCCTCAACGTCGACCTGCTGATGTCCGACAGCAAGGATGACAATGCGCAGGAAGCCTACATCACCTATCGTCATACCCTCGATTTCAGCAAGATCAGCGGCAAGAACCTGGCCTTCGGCCCGGCACGCAGCGTGGGCCTGACCCTGGGCTTCGACTGGAACACCAAGAACGACAACAGCTATGCCTCCAAGAAGCGCATGCTGGTGATCGGTCCGACCCTGATGATGGATGTGCCTGGCTTCCTCAACGTGAGCGTGCTGGCACTGTTCGAAAGTAACCAGCCCAAGGGCATCAGCAGCCGCTATACCTACGATACCCACCCGATGCTGAACCTGGCCTGGGGTATCCCGCTGGGTTCGACTGGCCTGGCCTTCGAAGGCTACATGAACTATATCGCCGCCAAGGGCAAGAACGAGTTCGGCGGTTCCACCGGTCCCGAAGTCAACTTCGACGGCCAGATCATGTATGACGTCGGCACCCCGCTGGGCATGGGCAAGAACACCTTCCGCGTCGGTCTGGAATACCAGTACTGGCGCAACAAGTTCGGCAACCCGTCCAACGTCCCGGGCTCGCTGGCCAAGACCCCGATGGTGCGCGCCGAGTACCACTTCTAAGCGGTCCGGTCGCTGCCGATGCTGGCAGTATCATGGCGATGCCGGATCATTCGATCCGGCATTTTTTGTTGGCGCGCCGCCTGCGTGGCGCGAGCCGGAATTGGCTACACTGTCGGTCCCCGGGTGCATGGATGGCGCGCCCGGATCGGCGGGGCGGCAATCCCGGAAATGGATCACCCCCGGGTCGTGAGGGGAATGATCGGCGGTACTTGAGAGCGGAACATCATGGAAGCATATCTACTCGACTGGCTGAACCTGCTGCTGCGCTGGCTGCACGTGATCACGGCCATTGCCTGGATCGGTTCATCCTTCTATTTCGTCTGGCTGGACAACAGCCTGGTGGCACCCACCGATCCCGAGCTGAAGGAAAAAGGCGTCGGTGGCGAACTGTGGGCGGTCCACGGTGGCGGCTTCTACAATCCGCAGAAATATCTGCTGGCGCCCAAGGCCTTGCCTGAGCATCTGCACTGGTTCTACTGGGAGTCCTACAGTACCTGGCTGTCGGGCTTTGCCCTGTTTTCACTGCTGTACCTGTTCAATGCCAACGTGTTCCTGGTGGACCGCAACGTGTTCGACATGTCGGCCTCGATGGCTGGCGGCACCGCCATCGCCTTCCTGCTCTTCAACTGGCTGATCTACGACGCCATCTGCAGCACCATCGGCGACCGTCCCGGTGCGGACCGGCTGGTCAACCTGCTGGTGGGCCTGCAGGTGATCGTCTCGGTGTGGGCGGCCTGCCATCTGTTCTCGGGACGGGCAGCCTTCCTCATCAGCGGTGCCTCGCTGGCCACCATCATGAGTGCCAATGTGCTGATGTGGATCATCCCGGGCCAGCGCAAGATGGTGGCGTCGATGCGCGCCGGGCAGGCGCCCGACCCCATCCACGGCAAGCGCGGCAAGCAGCGCAGCGTGCACAACACCTACTTCACCCTGCCGGTGTTGTTCGCGATGCTCTCCAATCACTACAGCATGACCTACAGCGCGCCACATAACTGGCTGGTGCTGCTGTTCATCATGGCCGCCGGCGCCCTGATCCGGCAGTTCTTCGTGTTGCGCCACAAGGGTGTCTACAACTGGTGGTATCCCGGAGCCGCCGTGGTGCTGCTGCTGGCGGTGATCATCTGGATGAGCCCGGCGATGCAGGCCAGGCCGGCTGCCCCGGCCGCTGCTGCCACGCTTGCCGAGGCTGCTGGCGCCGCGGCATCGCCAGCGCCATCGCCATCGGCTGGCGGGTTTGCCCAGGTGCAGCAGGTGATACAGGCGCGCTGCATCCAGTGCCATGCGGCCAAGCCGACGCTGATGCCGGTGCCGGGCAAGGGCGTGCTGCTGGATAGCCCCGACAACATCGCCCAGCATGCACAGCAGATCTATCAACAGGCCGTGGTGCAGAAGTCCATGCCACTGGGGAACATGACCCACATCACCGATGACGAGCGGGCGGTGATCGGAAAGTGGTTCGAGAGCGGCGCCTCCATCAAGTAGAAATGCCGCCAGCAGAAGCTGGCGGCATCGGTCCTGATGTTGATGTCATGCAGGGCGTCCGGCCATCCGACGCCCTTCTCTTCAGCGTTGCGCGAAGGGATGCGTCTTCTGCCAGTGCTCGGCGATATCGATGCGGCGGCAGATCCAGACCTTGTCGTGCGACTGCACGTAATCCAGGAAGCGCTGCAAGGCGCGGAACCGCCCCGGGCGTCCCAGCAGGCGGCAATGCATGCCGATGGAGAGCATCTTCGGCGCTTCTTCTCCCTCCTCGTACAGCACGTCGAAACTATCCTTCAGGTACTGGTAGAAATGCTCGCTGGTGTTGAAGCCCTGCGGCGTGGCAAAGCGCATGTCGTTGGAGTCCAGCGTATAGGGGACGACCAGATGCGGACGCTTTTCGCCGCTGGCGGTCTGGACTTCGGTCCAGAACGGCAGGTCGTCGCCGTAGTAATCCGAGTCATAGGCGAAACCGCCATGCTCCACCACCAGTTGCCGGGTATTGGGTGAATCGCGGCCGGTGTACCAGCCCAGCGGGGCCGATCCGGTGAGTTCACGGAAGATCTGCACGGCCTCGCGCATGTGGGCGCGTTCGGTCTCGATGTCCATGCTCTGGTAATGAATCCAGCGCAGGCCATGGCAGGCAATCTCATGACCCAGCTCCTGGAACGCCTGCGTGACGTCGGGTGAACGCTGCAATGCCATGGCCACGCCGAAGATGGTCATGGGCAGGCCGCGTTTTTCGAATTCGCGCAGGATGCGCCAGACACCCACCCGTGAGCCGTATTCGTAGATCGATTCCATCGACATGTGCCGCGCCGGATACGCCGCCGCGCCCACGATCTCCGAGAGGAACTGCTCCGAGGCGGGGTCGCCGTGCAATACGCAGTTCTCGCCGCCTTCTTCGTAGTTCAGCACGAATTGCAGCGCCACCCGCGCCTGGCCGGGCCAGTGTGCGTGCGGCGGGTTGCGGCCGTAGCCGGCGAGGTCGCGTGGGTAAGTTTGTTGCTGTGACATAAGTTCTTCGTTTGGCTATCAAGAAAGAAAACCGCAGCACCCGACAACGGCGCTGCGTGGGAAATCAGATGCGTGCAAAACCGCTGAGCAAACCATGATAAGTCTTGGGCAGCGGGCGCGCCCATTCACCACCCTTGGCCGTACCCAGGCCCAGTGCCACCAGCGACTCGGCCAGCTTGACGGCGGCGGTGACGCCATCGATCACCGGCGCACCGATGTCGCGACCGATTGCCGCGCACAGGTCGGCCATGCCGGCACAGCCCAGGACGATGGCCTCGGCGCCGTCTTCGGCCAGCGCACGCCGGCATTCCTCGGTGATGCGGGCACGCGCATCGGAGGCCGGGTTCTCCAGCTCCAGCACCGCGATCTCGCAGGCGCGCACGTTGCGGCAGAAGCGCTGCATGCCGTAGCGCTCGGCCAGGTGCCAGGCCATGCCGCTGGTGCGCGCCAGCGTGGTCACCACCGAGAACGATGGGGCGACCAGGCTGGCCATGTGCATGGCCGCTTCGGCAATCCCGATCACCGGACCACGGGCCAGCTCGCGTGCCGCCGACAGTCCCGGGTCGCCGAAGCAGGCGATCACGTAGGCATCCATGCCGGCGCGCTCGCCCGCTTCGATTTCCTGCAGCAGCCCCGGCACGGCCAGCGCCTCGTCATAGTGGCTCTCGATCGAGGCCGGCCCCATCTGCGGGCTCACGCCCGTGATCTCGGTGCCGGGCGCGGCCACCTGGCGGGCGCAGGCGGTCATGGCCTCGGTCATGCTCATGGTGGTGTTGGGATTGATCAGCTTGATGCGCATGCTTGTTCCTTGATGCAAGGGGAGACGATGTCGACGGCGTTCAGCGCTTGCGCGTGAACATCAGGTAGAACACCGAGCCCAGCGCCGCGCCGATGAACCAGGAGAAGTCGGCTGCCTTGCGCAATTGCGGCAGCATGACGCAGGCCACGCACACGGCAGCGGCCAGCACCAGCGCCTTGACGGCGTCGCGGTTGATCCCGTTGGTGTACCAGTAGCGACCCTCCGGACGCATGGTGTACAGGTCCTCGACCTTGACCTGGCGTTGCTTGACCAGGTAGTAGTCCGCCAGCAGGATGCCGTACAGCGGGCCGATGAAGCCGCCCAGCACATCCAGGGTGTAGTGGATCACTTCGGGATTGCCGAACAGGTTCCAGGGCGTGATGAAGATCGAGGCCGTGGCCGCGATCATGCCGCCGGCGCGCCAGCTGATGCGGCTGGGCGAGAGGTTGGAAAAATCGAAGGCGGCCGAGACGAAGTTGGCCACGATGTTGATGCCGATGGTGGCCGTCAGGAAGGTCAATGCGCCGATCACCGCGGCCGTGGTGCTGTCGATGCGCGAAACGGTCTCCACCGGGTCGGTGATGAGTTCACCGAAGACGGCAATGGTGGCCGAGGTGGTCACCACGGTGACGATCGAGAACGCCAGGAAGTTCACCGGCAGGCCCCAGAAGTTGCCGCGCTTCACATCGGCGAAGCTATGGCAGTAGCGTGAGAAGTCGCCGAAGTTGAGCATCGGCCCGGAGAAGTAGGACACCACCAGCGAGATGGCCGTGATCATCACCGAGACTGCTGCCCAGCCGCTGTACTTGATCTCGCCCAGGTTCAGGCCGACATTCTGCCAGCCGGCCTTGTAGATCATCCAGCCGGCCAGCAGGAACATCACCACGTACACCGCCGGTCCGGCGAAGTCGATGAATTTCTTGATGGTCTCCATGCCGTTCCAGAACACCAGCGCCTGCAGCACCCACAGCAGCAGGAAGCCACCCCAGCCCAGCGCCGAGAGGCCGGCGAAGGAGTGCACGTGGACATCGGCATAGGGCTTCAGTTCGGGGAAGAACTTCAGCACCACCACCACGAAGGCGGCCGAGGCCAGGTAGGTCTGGATACCGTACCAGGCCACCGCGATCAGGCCGCGGATCATGGCCGGCACGTTGGCCCCCAGCACGCCGAAGGACAAGCGGCTCATCACCGGATAGGGCACGCCATGCGCCTGGCTGGGACGCGCCACCAGATTGCACAGCAGGTAGACGATGCTGATGCCGATCAGCAGCGAGATCAGCACCTGCCAGCTGGTCAGGCCCAGTGCGAACAGGCTGCCGGCGAAGACATAGCCGCCCACGCTGTGCACATCGGACATCCAGAAGGCGAAGATGTTGTAGGAACCCCAGGTCTGTTTTTTCAGCGGGGCGAGATCTTCATTGGTCAGGCGCGCATCATTGCCGCCGGTGGCGCCGGCAAGCGCGGGGCCGGAAGCAGAGGGGGAAGCATCGGTAGTCATGGCCGGTCTCCATCAGAGAGAAAGGGTGGGGCGAAACGAATCACGCCCGGCCGGGGCCGGGCTGTTCAACGGACTTCCTGCATGCTCTTGGCGGCATGGTGGTGGTCACACGGTCGGTGCTGCAGCGAGCCGCGCGACGTGGCCCTGTCTGTTGCTGACTTCCTTTTTCACTTCCTTCTTCCATCTTCCTGAGGCCCCCCGTCGGGGGAAATCAGGGTGTGCGCGCCGGCCCGTGGTTCACAGTCCCTTGCCGAGCACGGCGCGCAGATCGAACTGGTCATCCGCATCCGGCCGTACCCGGTCCTCGCACAAATGCAAGTGATGTGCCATATGCGACTGGGCTGCGGCGATGTCGCCCTGTTCCAGCGCTTCCAGCACGGTCTCGTGTTCATCGAAGGAGCAGGCGTTGTGGCCCGGCGCCTCCGTCTTGGCAATCATCAGCGTGGTGCGCGAGACCAGCTTGCGCAGCGTCTCCACCAGCAACGCGTTGCCGGTCAGTTCCGCCAGCGCCAGGTGGAACTGGGCCGAGAGCCTGATCCAGCGCGGCCGGTCGCCGTTGAGATAGCAATCCCGTTCTTCTTCCACCATGCGCCGCAGGCCTGCGATCTGGCGCGTCCCGGCGGCCTGCCCGACCTTTTCCAGCACCGCGTGTTCGAGGATGTTGCGCAACTCGAACATGTCGCGCACCTCGGCGTGCGAGGGACTGGCGATGAAGGCGCCGCGATTGGCTTCCAGGTCCACCATGCCCTCCGAGGCCAGCCGCGAGAGCACCTTGCGCACCGTGTGGCGGGCCGTGTCGTAGATCTGGCACAGCGTCTGCTCGGTCAGCTTGGTCCGCGGCGGCAGCCGGTGTTCCATGATGGCGTCGTAGATGTCCTGATACATCCTCTCCTCGACCGCCCCGGTGTGTTCACGCTCGCGGGCGCTGGTACCGGAACTGGCACTGGCACGCGTGGCGGGGGCAGGGGGGCGGGCGGTCTTGTTGGCTTTGTTCATGGTGATCGTGCTCTGGCTGGTCATTCTGGTCTGGAAGGTCTTCGCCGGATGACGAGGGAGTGCAGGAATCGTCAACAATCGCGGAACAGATGTGCAACAAAACGGGGCTTATTCTGCACCAAAAAGAGAGGAATGTGTCCCCCTTTGGTTCAGCCATCTGCCGCGTTTCGATGCTGCGATGCAGCGCCGCTCAGCCTGTGCTGCCTTGAGGGCCAGTGCTTGTCGGCATGTTGCAGGGCATGATCTGCGTTCCACAGATTGTCGGCAATCCGTCTCGTGATTCCCGGCAAAAATCCTGCTCAATGGCGTAGTCCAGTTGCCGTCATTCACGGACGGGACGGTTGCCAATTCAGGGCCACACACATGCAAGAAGCGTGCTTGCCGGCGTCTTGCCAAACAAAAACGCCCGGCCAGGGCCGGGCGTGGAAGGCGGAAAGCGGGGCAAAGCGGGCTGCGCTCAGTGGGCGGCGGCGTACTGTTCCAGTTCCTGATGCAGGATGGCCTTGTCCTCGTCCGACAGGAAGCAGGCGTCGATGCCATTGCGTGCCAGTTGCAGTACCTGTTGGCGCGACAGCTCGAGCGAGCGCGCCACGGCGTGGTAGTTGGCATTCATGTAGCCACCGAAGTAGGCCGGGTCGTCGGAGTTGACCGTCACCGCCAGCCCGGCATCGAGCAGACGCGCCAGGTTGTGTTCTGCCATGTCCTTGACCACGCACAGCTTCAGGTTGGACAGCGGGCAGACCGTCAGCGGCGTGCGCTGCTGCGCCAGGCGTTGCATCAGGGCCGGGTCTTCCTCGCTGCGCACGCCATGGTCGATGCGCTCCACGTGCAGCACGTCCAGCGCACCGATGACGTAGGCGGCCGGGCCTTCCTCGCCGGCATGGGCCACCAGGCGGAAGCCCAGTTCGCGGCAGCGCGCATAGACGCGTTCGAACTTCTCCGGCGGATTGCCGCGCTCGGAGGAGTCCAGGCCGATGCCCAGCCACAGGTCGGCATATTGCTCGCGCAGCGGCAGGGCGGCCTCCAGGGTGGCGAAGGCATCTTCTTCCGACAGGTGGCGCAGGAAGGACATGATCATCACGCTGCCGAAACCATCGCGACGACGCGCATCGCGCAGCGCACCGGCGATGCCGGCAAACACGGTGGCGATTGGAATGCCGCGCTCGGTATGGGTCTGCGGATCGAAGAAGATCTCTGCATGACGCACCTGGTCGGCCTGGGCGCGGGCGATGTAGGCAGCCGTCATGTCGTAGAAGTCCTGCTCGGTGCGCAGCACGTTGGCGCCGGCGTAGTAGAGGTCGAGGAAGGACTGCAGGTCGCTGAAGTTGTAGGCGGCGCGCAGGTCTTCCACCGAGGCGTAGGGCAGATCGACCTGATTGCGCTGGGCCAGGGCGAACATCAGCTCGGGTTCCAGCGTGCCTTCGATATGCAGATGCAGTTCGGTTTTCGGCATGCCGGCGATGAAGCCGTCGAGGGCGGTGCCGGTGGCGGTGGAGGAAATGGCTGCTGAGCTCATGGAGACGACCCTTCAAAAATGGCGATAACAGGGGAGGCGGGCATAGGCTGGCCCCGGGGCCAGTTCAAGCAAACGGGGTTCGCGCCAGTATGGCCGCCTTCCGGACCCCGCATTATCACGCAAATCCCATACCGGGCTCCATCTGCGTACGCGATGCTGAACCATCCGCAGGCGCCAGGCTCTGAGTAGCACGGTATCAGGCATCCCGTCAGACGGGACTTTGACGGGGATGCAAGGAAATATCGCCAGCGACCGGCAAGACATGATTAAATGCTAAGCTTCTTGGGGGAAACGAATGCGCAACACGATCAGGGGTACTGTGCAGTGGATGTTGAC
The DNA here is from genome assembly GCF_022627865.1 of Herbaspirillum sp. C7C2. NCBI lineage: Bacteria > Pseudomonadati > Pseudomonadota > Betaproteobacteria > Burkholderiales > Oxalobacteraceae > Herbaspirillum > Herbaspirillum sp. C7C2. The sequence goes on along the minus strand of NZ_JABXGI010000001.1, from coordinate 124,284 downwards.
CGGAACCATGCTGGCCACCATGGCCGGCTGTTCCATGATGCCGTGGACCGAAGAGGAGGACCCCACCGTGGTCCCCTACAAGACCATTCTCAGCGGTTCCTACCAGGGCTTCCTGAAGAACTGGGATGACCAGCGCCAACCGGTCTTCTGCGCCCTGATCCGCAGCCGCAGCGAATGGGACCGCTGGATGCAGCCGGCCCCGACCAACGGTGACCAGCGCCCCACCGGCCCCTCGGCCGATCACTTCGAACGCAAGCAATACCTGCTGGTGGCCCGCACGATGAGCGCCCCGGATGCGGCCGAACGTCCGCATGTCTTCACGCCGCTGTCGGTACGCCTGCGCGATGGCCGGCTGCGCCTGAACTACCTCTATCGCGCCCCGGCCTCGGGCGCTTCCTACCGCATCAAGGATTACCTGATGGTGGCCATTCCCAAGGAGCGCTTCACCACCGGACCGGTGGTGTTCTATGAGAATGATCGCAAGGTGTGTGAGATCGAACGCTGATCACGCGTCCCGGCTCGGCTTGAGCGCTTTCATTGGCATCAAATAAAAACACCCCAGGTCCGGAAAATCTTCCGTACCTGGGGTGTCTTCTATCCGGCAATCGATGCAGTACAGTGCGGTCGCTCAGGCGCCCTGCGTCATGCCGATGAACTGCTGCAGTTCCGGGGTCTTCGGATTGCCGAACAGTTCTTCCGGCGGTCCGATCTCATGGACCTTGCCCTGGTGCATGAAGACCAGGCGATTGCAGACCTCACGGGCGAAGCGCATTTCGTGGGTCACCATCAGCAGGGTCATGCCCTCCTTGGCCAGACCGCGCATGACGGTCAGCACTTCATTGACCAGTTCCGGGTCCAGCGCCGAGGTGATTTCGTCGCACAGCAGGGCCTGCGGGCTCATCGACAGCGCGCGCGCAATCGCCACGCGCTGCTGCTGGCCGCCGGAGAGCTGGTCGGGGAAGGCGTCGAACTTGTGACCCAGGCCGACCTTCTCCAGGTTGGCCTTGGCCGTGGCCATGGCTTCGGCTTCGGACGTGCCCTTGACGATCATCGGCGCGATCATCACGTTGCGACCCACCGACAGGTGCGGGAACAGGTTGAACTGCTGGAAGATCATGCCGACCTTCAGGCGCAGGTTGCGCAGTTCCAGTTCGCTGGCGCCCAGCTTGGCGCCGGCCACGCTGATGTTGCCTTCGTCGATGCTCTCCAGACCGTTGATGCAGCGCAGGAGGGTGGACTTGCCCGAGCCGCTCTTGCCGATGATGGCGATCACTTCGCCGGGCTCGACATCCAGGCTGATGCCCTTGAGGACCTCGTTGTCGCCGAAGCGTTTCTTGACGTTGTCAATGGCGATGAGCGGCATTGTATTTCCTTTCTAAAGACTGGCTGTACTTGGACAGCGGCCAGCAAAGCACGAAGTAGAAGGCGCCCACGATGGCGAACACCGTGAAGGGGCGGAAGGTGGCGTTGGTGATGACGGTGCCGGCCTTGGACAGTTCGATGAAGCCGATGATGGACGTCACCGCAGTGGATTTGATGATCTGCACGCCGAAGCCGACGGTGGGCGCAATGGCGATACGGAAGGCCTGCGGCAGCACGATGTAGCGCATCTGCTGGAAGTAGCCCATGGCCAGCACCGAGGAGGCTTCCCACTGCCCCTTGGGTACGGCTTCCACGCAGCCGCGCCAGATTTCGGCGAGGTACGAGGCGCTCCAGCACATCAAGGCCAGTCCTGCCGCCAGCCAGGCCGGCACTTCGATGCCGAACAGCGCGATGCCGAAGAAGACCAGGAACAGCTGCATCAGCAGCGGCGTGCCCTGGAACAGTTCGATGTACAGCCGCGCCACCTGACGCAGCCAGTTCTGGCGCGAGGTGCGCATGAACAGGATGATCAGGCCCAGCGCGCCGCCGAGCAGGAAGGTGACCAGCGAGAGCAGGATGGTCCAGCGCCACGCCAGCATCAGGTTGCGGACGATGTCCCAGGTGGTGAACGAGATCATGCGGTCCTCCGGGCGGTGATGAAGTGTTGACCGATCAGGCGCAGCAGTTGGCGCAACAGGATGGCCAGTACCAGGTAGATGGCGGTGGCCACGATGTAGGCCTCGAAGGCGCGGAAGTTGCGGCCCTGGATATAGTTGGCGGCGAACGACAGTTCTTCCACCGCGATCTGCGAGCATACGGCCGAGCCCAGCATCACGATCACCACCTGCGAGGACAGCGCCGGCCAGATCTTCTGCAGCGCCGGGCGCAGGATGATGTGGCGGAAGATCTGCATGCGCGACATCGACAGCGATTGCGCCGCTTCGATCTGGCCGCGCGGGATGGCCTGCACGCCGGCACGGATGATCTCGGTGCTGTACGCGCCCAGGTTGATCACCATGGCCAGGATGGCGGCGCTGATTTCACTGATATGGATATTCAGCGAAGGCAGGCCGAAGAAGATGAAGAACAATTGCACCAGGAAGGGCGTGTTGCGGATCATCTCCACATAGGCGCTGACGATGGGCTTGAGCCAGCCCGGTCCCTGCGTGCGCGCCCAGGCGCCGAAGATGCCCACGGCCACGCCGAGCACGCCGCCGATGGCAATGAGCTCGATGGTGGTCACCACACCCTTGACGATGACGTCGGTGTAGTCGAGGGTGGAAAGGAAATCGAATTGATAAGCCATGATGTCGTGTCTGCCCTGCCTTTATATTGCTGCGTGCTGCCGGGTTGTCCGCCTGCCCTGCGATGGTGCTCTTGCTCTGAAAACGTGTATCTGGTGCTGCGTGCATCGCCGGTTCCGGGCGGAATCGGACCGGCAATGCAGGGTACTGCGGGGCTATTGCAATTTACAGGCCAGCCGGCAGCGGCAGGCCCAGCCACTTCTGCGAGATGGCGTTGAGGCTGCCATCCTTCTTGGCTTCGGCCAGGATCGCGTCGACCTTGTCCTGCAGCTTCTTCTCACCCTTGTTCAGACCGATGAAGCAAGGCGAATCCTTGATCAGGAACTTGGTTTCGGGCTTCTTGGGCGGGTTCTTGGCGATGATGGCAGCGGCCACCACGTTGCCGGTGGCCACCAGTTGCACCTGGCCCGAGAGGAAGGAGCTGATGGTGCTGTTGTTGTCTTCGTAGCGCTTCACTGTCGCAGTGGGCGGGACGATCTTGGTCAGTTCCAGGTCTTCCACCGAACCACGGGTGACCGCGATGGTCTTGCCGGCCAGGTCGGCCGCGCCCTTGACGGACAGGTCGGCCGGGCCGAACACGCCGTTGAAGAACGGTGCATAGGCAGCCGAGAAGTCGATCACTTTCTCACGCTCTGCGTTCTTGCCCATGCTGGAGATGACCAGGTCGACCTTCTTGGTGGTCAGGTAGGGGATACGGTTGGCGCTGGAGACCGGGATCAGTTCCACCTTCACGCCCAGCTTCTTGGCGATCAGGGTGGCCACGTCGATGTCCAGGCCCAGTGGCTTGAGATCGGAGTCGACCGAGCCGAACGGCGGGAAGTCGGCCGGCACGGCCACGCGCAGCGTGCCGTTCTTCTGGATATCGTCCAGGGCGTCGGCACGGGCAGCCGAAGCGGAGAACATCATGGCGCCGGCCATCAGGCCGAGCAGGAGTTTGGTCAGTTTCATAGCAGTTTCCCTAGTGTTGACGACGTTGATGAGTGGCCCTGCGCGGTGCTGGCGCTTACTGCGGCCGTTTGCCTGGCGGGCCCGCGACGCCGGTCCCTGCGGCGGCCCCCTGCCGCGAGACCGATGCCAGTGCCTGCCGCAGCGGTTCCAGCGGATCGCTGCTGCGCACCTGGTTGAGACCTGATTCCACGTGTTGCAAGTGGACCTGCATCAGGTGCTCAGCCTGTTCCAGATCGCCGCGTTCCAGCGCCTCGACGATCAGGACATGTTCCGAACACGAATCCTCCGCCTGCTCCGACGACTGATGCAGCATCGCCGTCAGCGTGGTGCGGGCGGTCAGGTCGCGCAGCGTTTCCGACAGCAGCGAGTTGCCCAGGCATTCGCACAGGCAGACGTGGAAGTCGCCCAGCAGATAGCTGCGCGCCCCGACGTCGGCGCCGGCAATGGCGGCCTCTTCGCGGGCGATGTGCTCGCGCAGTTGCCGGATTGCCTCGCCGCTGACCGGACGTACCCGCGCCTGTCGCAGCAGCCCCAGCTCGATCACGCGGCGCGCCTCGAAGGCCTCGCGCGCCTGCTCCGGCGTGGGTTCGATGACGAACCAGCCGCGCCGCGCACTGACCGTGACGATGCCGCGTGCCATGAGCCGCGTCAGCGCTTCCCGCACCTGGGTGCGCGAAACGCCGAACAGGTCGGCCAGTTGCTGCTCGCCCAGCCGGGTACCCGGCGCCAATTGCTTGGCGAGGATGGCCTCGGTGATGCGGACCGCAATCTGCGACGACGACTTGACGGAAGGATTGGTGCTCATGTCCCCTCATCAGCAAGTTGTGTGCCACGCTGATATACAAGATTGGCATACAACACACGGCGACGATTATTGGTGGCGAAAAGCTTGCGTGGCAAGGATTTTCGCTGGGTGCTGGGCAGGGGGAATACTGCGGGGGTGAAGTGTGCTGCAGTGCGATGCGAGTGGAGGTGAAGCTTAATACTGCACCTTTTGCTGCTTTTTGGTGCAGGAAAAGATACGCCGGGGTCATCGCCGCCGCCCCGGTTTTGTGCATTGCATTGTCGTCATGCCATCGTTGGTGGCGGGTGACGGCGGGCCTGTCCCGGCCTGCGGGACGATGGCCCTAAGGCAGCCGGCCCAGCGCTTCCCTGGCTTGCCGGTATTGCTCGACCAGTTGCTCCACAATGCCTGCGGCCGGCAGCACTTCGCTGACGGCGCCCAGCCCCTGGCCGCTGCCCCAGATGTCCTTCCAGCGCTTGGGGCGGGCCACATCCATGCCTTGCGCCGGCGCCTCTCGAAGCTGGTCGGGATCGAGGCCGGCGGCGCGGATGCTCGGTTTGAGGTAATTGCCGGGGACGCCGGAGAAATAGGGGGTATAGACGATATCCTCGGCGCTGCCCTGCACGATCATCTGCTTGTACAGCGGGGCCGCCGCCGATTCTTCCGAGGCGATGAAGCGTGTTCCCATATAGACCAGGTCGCAGCCCAGGGCCTGTGCCGCCAGGATGCCGCGTCCATCGGAAATGGCGCCGCCCAGTACCAGCAGCCCGTCGAACAGGCGGCGTACATCGGCCGCCAGGGCGAACGGACTGAGCGCGCCGGCATGCCCCCCGGCCCCGGCGCAGACCAGGATCAGGCCATCCACACCGGCGGCGATGGCCTTGCGCGCATGGCGCAGCGTGGTCACATCGTGCAGCACGATACCGCCATAGGCATGTACCGCAGCCACTACCTGCTCGGGCGCATGCAGCGAGGTGATGACGATCGGCACGCGGTGGCGCACGCAGGTGGCCAGGTCATCCTGCAGGCGCTGGTTGGAGGGATGCACGATCAGGTTCACTGCATAGGGCGCAATGATGCGCGAAGGATGGGCCTGGCGCAGGGCGTCCAGGTCCTCTTCGATGCGGCACAGCCATTGCTCCAGTTGTTCCTGCGGACGGGCATTGAGGGCCGGGAAGGCGCCGACGATGCCGGCCCCGCATTGCGCCGTCACCAGCGCCGGATTGGACACCAGGAACATGGGCGAGCCGATCACCGGCAGCCGCAGCCGTGCCGCCAGGGTGGCGGCGTTCATGCCGTCCTCCCGCTGGCCTGGCCGAAGGCGGCGATGCGTGCGGCCATGTCCGGGCCCTTGCCGGCATTGCGGAATACTTCGTGCGCCAGTCCGGCCGCCAGGGGCAGGCCATCGGTCTCTTCCAGCAGGCGCTTGGTGGCGCGGTGAGAGAACCAGGAGCCGGCCAGAAGCTCGCGTACCAGTGCCTGGAGTTCGGTCTCGAACTGCGCATCGTCGAAGCAGAGATTGGCCAGCCCCATCTCTGCGGCGCGCTGGCCGTCGTAACGCCGGCCCAGCAACATCATCTCGCGCGCACGGGCCACGCCGATGCGTCTTGGCAGGCGCTGACTCATGCCCCATAACGGCGTCAGCGCCCAGCGCGCATGGGTATCGGCAAAGCTGGCCGAGCGGCTGCAGACGATCAGGTCGCCGGCCAGCGCCAGTTCCAGCGCACCGGTATAGCAATGGCCGTGCACCGCCACGATCACCACCTGCGGCAGCCGCGCCAGGCGATCGACGGTGCGCGCCTGCAGATGCGGCAGCGGCAGGGCCTGGCCGGCGGCGATGTCGTGCAGATCGTTGCCGGCCGAGAAGCAGCGGCCGGCACCACGCAGCAGCACCGCACCGATGTGCTCCTGTTGCTGCTCCAGCGCACCCAGGTGGGCGTGCAACTGCTGGAACATCTCTACCGTCAGGGCATTGAGCTTGTCGGGCCGGTTCAGCGTCAGCGTGCATAGCCCATCGCAGTCCTCCCGCAACACCTGCGCGCTCATGACTGCGCCGCCTGCGCCTGCTGGCGCGCGCCTTCGCGGGTGAGGACGAGGACATCGCTGTCGCCTTCCTGGGCGACCTCGCCGCGCTGGTTCAGCAGCCGGAAGCGCCGTCCCAGCTTGCCGCTGCGTCCGCTCTTGCCGGCTTCCACCGTCAGGATCTCCAGCTCCAGGTGCAGTGTGTCGCCCACGAGGATGGGTTGCTTGAACTCCCACTGGCGCAAGCCCAGCATGGCAATCACGGAGTGTTCGAAGATGCCCAGCTGGTGCAGCATCCCGGTACACAGGGCGATGCCCAGGGTGCCATGCACCAGGCGCTGACCATAGCGCGTGTGGCGCGCAAATTCGGCATCGGCGTGGATCGGGTTCCAGTCACCGGACAGCATCGAGAACATGGTCAGGTCGGTCTCCGTGAGAGTGCGTCCGCCGCTGGTGAAGCGTTGGCCGGGCTGGAAATCTTCGAGGTAGAGGGAAGGCATGCGGGCTCCGTGGGCAAAAGGGTCAGGCGGCTGCGGTCAGCCGTTGCAGCGCCATGTCGCGCAGCTTGGCGCGCTGGATCTTGGTGCCGTTCGAACTCTGGGTGGTCGGGAAGGCATCGACCAACCAGACATGCGCCGGCACCTTGAAGGGCGCCAGGTTCTGGCTGGCGCTGCGCAGGATGGCCTGCGTATCGGGACGGACGTCGGGCGCGGCGATGACGAAGGCCACCGGCCGCGCCTGGCAGCCGATATCCACCGAGACCACCTGCACATCGGCGACCCCGGCCACGGTCTTGATGACATCCTCGATTTCCACCGGGCTGACCAGATAGCCGCCCAGCCGCATGGCGTCGCCCTGGCGAGTCAGATAGACGAAGCTGCCATCGGCGCGCAGGTATCCGACGTCGCCGGTACGGAAGTAGCCTTCGGCGTCCATTGCGCGGGCGCTGGCTTCGGGGTTGTTCAGATAAGTCACGAAGTTGGTATCGGCGCGGATTTCGATGGCGCCGCTCTGGCCTGGACCCAGCAGTTCGCCACTGTCGATGTCGCGGATGCGGATCTGCACGCCGAAAGCGTGGCTGGCCGGCAGGCCACCGCCGAGAATGCGCTCCGACAGTGGCAGAGCGCGAGGTTGCAGCGAGAACAGTGCCTGCACCTCGGACGAGCCGTACAGACCGATCAAGGGGATGCCTCTGGCCCAGGCGGCCTCGGTGAATTCCACCACGCCCGGATGGAAGCAGGCAAAACCGAATACGCGTGCACTGGGGAAGGGGCGTTCGCCCTGTCCGTGTTCGATGATGCGACGGAACATCTCGTCGCTGCCGAAGACATGCGTGACCGCGTGGCGCACGATGAGCTGCGCGGCCTGTTCTCCATCGAAGGTATCCATCATCACGATCGGCTGGCCGGCAACGAAGGTCGCCATCGCCGCATTGAATCCGAACACGCCGGCGAAGGGCAGGGCCGCCAGCAGCCGCACCCCATCCTCGCTGAAGCCATAGGCCGGCGCCGCGCGCTGGCTGTGCAGGCAGATCGTGCGCTGGCTATGCAGCACCAGCTTGGGACCACTGGTGGTCCCTGAAGTGGTGAAGAGGATACTGGCCATATCCGGTGCGGCGGCCGTGATGGGGTCGTCGGCGGCCACCGGCGGCAGCCGATGCAGATCGAAGCGCACTGCGGGTTTGCCCAGTACCTGCGCGGGTGGCGTATCGCCGGCATCCAGTACCACCACCTCGCGCAGCGCTGCTGCAGCTTGCGCCGGCACATCGGCCAGCACCGCCGGAAAATCGATCTTGCGGAAGTTCAGTTGCAACACCAGCAGACTGGCCTGGGAACGTTCCAGGATGTAGGCCAGCTCGTGCGAGCGATAGCGGGTATTGACCGTCATCACGGCCGCGCCCAGACGCGCCAGTGCGAAGTACAGCGCCAGCCACTCGATGCGGTTGACCAGCCACAGCGCCACCCGGTCGCCGGGTCTGACGCCGCGCGCCTGCAGCCAGGCTGCGCTGCGTCGGACCATGTCATCGAATTGTGCGTAGGTAATGCGCTCTTCATCGACGATGAAGGCGGTGGCGTCGCCGCGTTCGGCCACATGACGGGCCAGCAGAGCGGGCAGGGTCAGCAGGGTCTGCGGAGTTTGCGGAGTTTGGTCGGGCATCAGTACAGCTCCATCAGCTTGGCGTTGTCGTCCAGTTCGGCGGGCAGGGCTTCGCGGATGATGGCACCGGACTTCATGACCACCACCCGATCCGAGATCTTCAGGGCCTGCTTGACGTTCTGCTCCACCAGCAGGATCGCCATGCCGGTCTCGCGCTGCAGCTGCCGGATCGGTTGCAGCAGGTCCTGGAACAACTTGGGTGCCAGACCGATCGAGGGCTCGTCCATCAGCAGGCAGCGTGGCCGCGACAGCAGTGCGCGGCCGATGGAAACCATCTGTTGCTGGCCGCCCGAGAGGGTGCCGGCGCGGCGCCCGTAGAACTGCCGTAGCGCTGGCAGGACCGACATCACCCACTCCAGGCGTGCCTGGCGTTCGCCTTCGGCTACGCCGGCGGCCCACAGGCCCATCTTCATGGTCTCGGCCACCGTCAGTCCGGGAAACACTCCGCGTCCCTCCGGCACCAGCGAGATACCGGCCGCACACAGGCGACGCGGTTCCACTACCGCCAGCGGTTGGCCGTCCAGCAGCACCTGGCCTTCCTGGCGGGCGACCAGACCGAACAGCGTCTTCAACAGGGTCGACTTGCCGGCGCCGTTATGTCCGATCAGGCAGAGCACTTCGCCCGGCAGCAGGCGGAAATCGAAATCGCGCAATACCGGACGACCGCCATAGCCCACCACCAGCTGGCGGGTTTCCAGCAGGGCCGGGGCAGGGTCGGGATGGACTTGGGCATTCATGAGGTCTGGTCTCCGAAATAGATGGCGGCGAGGTGCGGATTCTTCAGTACCTCGTCCGGCAGGCCATCGGCCAGCAGCTTGCCCTGATCGAGGAAGGCGATGCGGTCGGAAATGCCGACCACGATATCGAGGTTGTGTTCGATGATGCACACCGTCACGCCCTTGGCGACCTCGCTGCGCAGTAGTCCGAGGAAGCGCTCGTAGGAGCTGCGGTCCAGGCCCGAGGCCGGTTCGTCGAGCAGCCAGATGCGGGCATCGGCGGCCATGATGCGGGCCATGCTGAGAAACTTGCGTTCCGCATAGGAGAGGTCGATGGCACGGGTGCGCGCCTTGGTCTCCAGGCCGGTGCGTGCCAGGATATCGTGCACCCGTTCCAGGCGCTGCTGGCGCGCGGCACGCCCGCCCGGTTGCCAGATCCACGACACCGGCTCCATCACCGTCAGCACGTTTTCTTCCACGCTCATCTGGTTGAACAGGCGCAGGTCCTGGAAGGTACGGGCGATGCCCATGCGCGCGATCTGGAAATGGCGGCGACCGATCAGGGATTGCCCGCGCCACAGGATCTCCCCGTCATCCGGGACCAGATGGCCGGTGATCTGGTTGAACAGCGTAGTCTTGCCCGCGCCATTGGGGCCGACCAGCGTGGTGACGATGCCGGCGCGCAGATCCAGGCTCACATCGTTGGTCACCTTCAAGCCGCCGAAGCTCTTGTTGAGGTGGCGTATCGACAGCAGCACTTCGCCATCGCCCTGCGGCGCAAGCGCAGCCTGCATGGCGCCTTCGTGTTCGGTGATGGCATTCATGCGGCCTTCTCCTTGGCAGGTCGTGCGGACGAGGAACCGACGATGCCGCCGGGGCGATAGATCATCAGCAGCACCATGGCCAGGCCATAGGCGATCTGCTGGATCGAGCCGATCTCGGTCTGCGGCAGGAAGGACATGTAGCTGAACACGCCCGGCAGCAGCATCAGCAGCACCGTGCCCACCAGGGGGCCGAGCAGGGTGCCGGTGCCACCGATGATGACCATGGCCATCAGCAGTACCGAGGTGTCGAGCATGAAGCTCTCGACATTGATGAAGCCCATGTAGAACGCGTAGAGGGCGCCCGCCACCGCGGCCAGCATGGCCGAGATCACCACCGACAACGTCTTGATCACGGCCACGTTCTTGCCGCAGGCATGCGCGGCCGACTCACTGTCGCGGATGGCCTTGAGATTGCGACCGAACGAGGAGCGCAACAGCACGCTGGTCAGCAGCAGTACCGGGATCAGGCAGCACAGTGCCAGCAGCAGGAACTGCACCGGATCGGCAACCGCATGCCCGAACAGTTCGGCGGGCGGGATGCCGATCATGCCGCCCAGCCCGCCGGTGACCGACTTCCATTCGGAGAACACGGTCACCCCCAGGACCTGCAGCCCCAGCGAGGCGGCCACGAAATATTCGCCGCGTACCCGCAACGCCGGCAGTGCCAGTACCAGCGACAGGGCGCCGGCCACCAGCATGGCCAGCGGGATCACCAGGAAGATGTTGGCGCTGGCGTGGAGCGCCAGCCAGGCCGCGCTATAGGCCCCCACGCCGAAGAAGATGGCATGGGCGATCGAAAAGATGCCGGCATAGCCCATGATGAAATTGAGCGTGATGGCCAGCACCGCATTGATGCACATGAGCGTGGCCAGGTTCAGGAGATAGGCAAGCATGGTGGCCTCAGCTGGTGGCGACCCGACCGAAGAAGCCGGAGGGGCGGAACAGGATGAACAGGAACAGCACGATGAAGGTGATGGCCTCGCTCCATTGCGGCTCGAACCAGGCCAGCGCCAGGTTTTCGGCCAGGCCCAGCAACAGGCCGGCGCAGGCGGCGCCACGCAGGCTGCCCACACCGCCCACGATGGTGGCGGCCAGGCTGATGAGCATGACGTGGTGACCGATGGCTGGATTGAGTCCCGAGCCGGCCGCCGACAGCAGCGCTGCCGGCACCACCAGCAGCGAACCGAGTGCGAACACCATCATCGACAGCCGGCGCGGCGACAGGCCGTAGGCGCGCACCAGTTCCGGGTTCTCCGAGAGGGCGCGCATGGCCATGCCGGTATGGGTGCGCATGAGGAAGAGCTGCAGTGCGAAGAAGAACAGCAGCGCGATCACGATGGCAATGCCGGCCAGCGGTGACACATATAGCCCCGGCAGCCATTCGACGCTGCGCGAGAGCGGTGTGCTGACGGCCACGAAGCTGCGTCCGAACAGCATGCCGCACAGGTTCTGTACCACGATGCCGACCCCGAAGGAAGCGACGAAGACGGTGAAGAACGATCCCTCGTGCTTCTGGATCGGTACATACACGAAGCGGTTCAGCGCCAGTCCGAACAGGACCGCCGCTGCAGCCGAAGCCAGTACCGCCAGGCTCCAGTGCCACTGGGCGATGGACAGCAGGTCATAGAAGACGTAGGCGGCGATGGTAAAGGTGGAGCCGTGGGCGAAATGGAAGATGCGGGTGGAGCCGAAGATCAGCGAAAACCCCACCGCAATGAGCGCATACAGGGCGCCCACCTGTACTCCATTGATCAATAGCTGTAGCAATAGCATGTCTGGATCCTCCGGGTGCCGTCCGGCGACGGACGGCACGCTCCTGTAGTTGCACCGATGGCCGAGATAGCGGCTCAGCGGGCCGAGGTGCTGACCACCTTGCCACCCTTGCCGTCGATCTCGTTGATCTGCATCGGCATGGTGACCGTACCGTTGGCCGCGAAGCTGACCTTGCCGCCGACCAGGTCGAAGCTGGCGCTCTCGATGCGCTGCTTGAGCAGGTTCTCACCGGTGACAGGCAGTCCCTTCTTGATCAGTTGCTGTGCCAGCAGGCCGAACATGCGTACCGCGTTGTAGTAGTTGGCGATATAGGCCGTGGGCATCTTGTTGTACTTCTTGCGGTAGTCGTCGACGAAGCGTCGCGTCACCGGATCCTGTGAATTCCAGTCGATGTTCTGCGAGGTGTAGAGCGAGCCGGCGGCCTCGGGCAGGGCATTGATTTCCGGAATCGAGAAGGCGGTATAGCTGGCGAACTGCTGCTTGATGCCGTTGTCGCGGAACTGCTTGACGATCTGCGACTGCTGCGAGCCGTAGGAGGCCACGTAGATCACGTCCGGATTGGCGGCCCGCACACGCGCGGCGATGCCGCCGAACTGCTGCGCCGTGGCCGGCACCGACAGGGCTTCTACCAGCTTGCCACCGGCACCGGGCAGCACGCTTTCCATTTCCTTGCGGATGGCCTGGCCGAGCGGGTCATCGACATAGACCAGCACGAAGTTCTTCAGCTTGCGCTCGTTGATCAGGTAGGGAATGATGGCCCGCACTTCATAGTTGGCCAGCGGGATGATGTTCCAGAAATAGGGGCCGAGTTCGGCCAGGTCCGGCCCGACGCCGCCACCGTTGACGGCGACCGTCTTGCTGCGTCCGGCAATGGTGGAAATGGCCTTGGAAACGCCGGTGAAGGCCGACAGTACATAAGGAACCTTCTCCACGTTGACCAGCTTGTTCATGCCGATCACCCCCTGTTGCGGCAGCGCCTGGCTGTCTTCGTACTGGATGCTCAGCTTGCCGCCCAGCATCTGGTCGGCATTGATGTGGTCGGCTGCCAGATTGGCACCTGAACCGAAGATGTCGCCATAGGAGGCGTTCGGGCCACTCATCGGGAACAGCGCGCCGATGCTGATGTCCCCCGCGTGCGCCAGATCCGGTGCGGCAGACATTGTCAGTGCGCAGGCCATGATCCCGGCCGTCCATGCCTTGTTCCACTTGCTCATGTTCATCTCCTTGTCTCCTCGCTTGTGATAGGCGCTGGTCGGATGGCCGCGCCGGTTTGTACCGTCAATGCCCCCGAAAGACGGGGTTGCGTTTTTCGCGGAAAGCGCTCACGCCCTCCCGGTAGTCATCGGTATGGCCGAGCGCACGTTGACCCTCGGTCTCCAGGTCGAGCTGGCGTGCCAGGTCGTTGTGGGCGGCGGCATGGATGGCGGCCTTGGTCAGACCCAGGGCACGGGTGGCGCTGCCGGCCAGCTGCTGCACCAGCGCCTGGCTGGTCGCTTCGAACTGCGCGTCGTCCACGCAGCGCCAGATCAGGCCCCAGTTGGCCGCCTGTTCGGCATCCAGCCGCTCGTTGAGCAGGCACAGCCCCAGGGCACGCGCCGTGCCGATGCGCTGTGGCAGAAACTGCGTGGCACCACCGTCTGGCATCAAGCCCAGTCGTGAGAAACCCTGCATGAAGTAGGCCGAGCGAGTGGCGATGACGATGTCGCAAGCCAGCACCAGGGTGGCGCCTACGCCCACCGCCAGTCCATTCATGAGGCACACCACGGGCACCGGCAAGGCACGCAGGCGCAGCATCAGGGGTTTGTAGTAACGCTCCAGGGCTGCACCGAGATCGCGCTGCTGGCCGGGCGGCAGCGGCGCGCGGTCGCTCTGGTCCTGGCCGGCGCAGAAGGCGCGTCCGCGACCGGTCAACACCAGCACCCGCAAGTCCGACTCGCCTTCGATGCGATCGAGGAAGGCACGAATCTGCTCATGCATGGCGTCGTTGAAGCTGTTGAGCCGCTCCGGCCGGTTCAGCGTAATGCTGGCCACGCCCTGCTCGAAGCTGCACAGTACGGAACTGTCCTCCATGGCGCTCATCCCTTACTCCTGCTCGCGCAGGTGGGCGCTGGCGCGGGCTTCGATCTCGTGCCACAGCTGATAGGACATGGGCGACTCCGATTCCTCCAGCAGATGGCCGACCAGGCCGATGGCGCGCGCCATCACGCCGAAGCCGCGCACGATCTTCCAGGGAAAGCCGAACTCGCAGCAGATGGCGCCCAGCGCGCCGGTGGCATTGATGGGCAGCTGCTTGCCGGAGGCCCGTTCGGCCTCCTGCTGGATCAGCTGGATCAGTTGCACATAGCGTCCCGCCATGCCGTTCTCCTGCGCCAGCGCGAACAGGCGTGGGGTACGTGGATCGATGGGCTTGTGCACCGGATGGCCCAGCCCGGGAATGATCTGCCGGCGCTCGCGATAGTGCGCCACCGTCTGCACTGCCAGGGTCGGCAGGTCAGCTTCGTCGCCAGCCTGTTCGAAGGCTTCGTAGAGCATCCGGGCGGCGCCTTCGGTGGTGCCGACGAAGACCGTACCCAGTCCGCACAGGCCGGCTGCCACTGCTGCTTGTAGCGACTCCGGCGCACCGGCATAGGTCATGCGTGCGGCGATCGCACTGGGAGTGATGCCGTGTTCCACCAGCGTGATCAACAGGGCGTTGAACATGTTGGATTGTTGCGGCGTGGCAGTCTTGCCGGTCAATTGCAGGTAGGCGAAGTCGCCCAGGTTCATCTTGCCCAGGATGTCGTCGGGTAAGCTCTTGCCGCGCACCACGATGCGGTCGGCCGTGCTGAAGGCGATGTCGGAGCGGATCGGCTGGTTGTTGCTGGTCATGGGGTCTCCGTGGAGAAGTTCGAAGGCGTGGCATCGGTCATTTCGGCGGTACCGTTGGCGAGCACGATCACATCGCGTTCCAGCGCACGCATCTGGAACTGCAGGTGGCGACCGTCACGCCAGATTTCGGTACGCAGGGTTTCACCCGGGTAGACCGGGGCGGAAAAGCGCGTGGCCAGGGCGCACAGGCGGCTGGCGTCGTAATCGCAGCAGCTGCGTAGCAGGGCGTGGCAGGCGATGCCATAGGTCGCCAGGCCGTGCAGGATGGGCCGCCCGAAACCGGCACGCAGGGCGGTCTGTGGATCGGCGTGCAATGGGTTGCGATCGGAAGAGAGGCGATACAGCAGTGCCGCCTCCGACCGGGTCGGCAGGTCACAATGCAGATCTGGCGCGCGCATCGGGACCGTTGGCATGGGCGCCGACGGGGCATCGGCTGGCGTGTGCGCATCGCTGAAGCCGCCGTCGCCACGACAGAAGCTGGTCTGTTCCACCGTTGCCAGCAGCTCGCCGCCGGCATCGCGCAATTCGCGCTCCACGATCAGCAGCGCGCCCTTGTCACGCCCCTTGTCGATCACCGCCCTGACCCGCGAGCGGCCGACCACGCTGCCGCTGGCCGGCAATGGGCGATGCAGCCGCAGGCGCTGTTCGCCATGGACGACCTTGAGCAGGTCCACCCCGGCTTGCGGCGCGCCCATCCACAAGCCGGGGTGCGCCAGGATCACCGCCATGCTTGGCAAGGCCTGCAGGCGGGCCTCATAGACGTAGCGCAGGGCTCCGTCGCGTTGCCCGTCGTCGCTGGTGGCGGCGGCTCCCAGTCCCACTGCCAAGGCATAGCGCATGGTGTCATCGGCGTCGTAGGCGTGCTGCAGGACCGGGAATTGCCAGTTCTTCAGGGTCTGGTAATCGATGCTCATGATGGGCTCGTTGCCGTGACCGGTTCAGACCGGGTCCCACTGGAAGACATCGGCGGAGCGTTCCAGCGGCACGAAGCTGGCCTTTAGGGCTGGCATGGCATGCTCGGCCACGGTCTGTGCGGTCCAGCCCTCGCCACGGTGGATGGAGCGCAGCGGACGCGGCTGGCTCATCAGGAAGATCTCATTGTTGCGCACCGTGAAGACCTGGCCATTGACGTCGGCGGCAGCGTCGCTGGCCAGATAGGTGGCCAGCGGCGCGATCTTGTCGGGTGTCATGCGCTTGATCTTGTCCACCCTGGCCTGCTGTTCCTCGTTCTTGACCGGGATGGAACTGATCATGCGGCTCCACGCAAACGGCGCGATGCAGTTGGAGCGCACATTGAATTTCTGCATATCCAGTGCGATCGATTTGGACAATGCCGTCAGTCCCAATTTTGCGGCCGAATAGTTGGCCTGACCCAGATTGCCGATCAGGCCCGAGGTCGAGGTCATGTGCACCAGGCTGCCCGATTGCTGTTCGCGGAAGTGCAGCGCCGCAGCGCGACTGACGTGATAGGCGCCATAGAGGTGGACCTTGATCACGGCATCCCATTCGTCGCCACTCATCTTGTGAAACAGGGCGTCACGCAGGATGCCGGCGTTATTGACCACGCAATCGACGCGACCGAAGCTGTGCACTGCCTGCTCCACGATGCGTGCCGCGCTGGCGGCGTCGGCCACGCTGTCGGTGTTGGCCACAGCCTGGCCACCGGCCTGTCGGATCTCATCGACCACCTGCTGCGCCGGACCGGCGCTGGCGCCTTCACCGGTGAGCGAGACACCGATGTCGTTGACCACCACGGCGGCGCCCTGCTGCGCCATCGCCAACGCGATTTCACGTCCGATGCCGCCACCGGACCCGGTGACGATGACGACCTTTCCTTCCAGCATGCGGGGAGTGCTCATCTTTTTTCCTGTGCGGGAAACGACGGGCAAAGCTGCGCCCTCGCGCCGGTCTGCGCGTTGTCGTTTCGGTTGATCGGTGGTGCCGGTTCCGGTCGTGACCGGGATCCGGTGAACGCTGTGCGCCGTGACTCCTGCGGGAGTGGCGGCAGCGAACTGCTGCTGATGCTGACGTGATGGTGTTGCTCACACGTGCGGACTGCTACGACGGGTGTGGCTGGTGTCTCGTGTGTTCTGCTGTTCTTGTATGCGCTTGACGGTGCTGCGGGTACTGCGATGTGCGTATAGTCTGGAAGAGCCAAAACAGTGTCAAGCCGGCCGGGGACGATGTTCCGTACAACGGAATGAATTTTTTTCTTCCATCCTCCGTGTCACTGGTCGTCCGGCCGGCAGCGGCCAATTGCGCGCCGCAAGAGAAAATCCGAGTGCCTCTAGAAGTCCCCAGAATACAAGGCGGATTCGGGATAGCTGCATCGCATCAAAGCTGGTCAGGAATCTGCGGATGATCTGCGCCGTTGGAGAGAAAATTCAAAACTGCATTGGAAATTCCAAAGTACGGAACATAAAATATTCATCGGTTGACCCTCGGCGGATCGTTGTCGCAAGGTAGCGTCCAGGAAACAATCCCGCGCCTGGCGCTCTGCGCAAGGCCGGACCATAGAGGGCAAGGAGACCCGGTGAATCTGATCATTGCAGCGGCATCCATGGCCGCCGGTCGCGCATGAGCACGGCGACCCGCCAGCCTCACCCGCAGGCCCCACGGCAGCGGCGCGCACGCATCAAGGATGTGCGCCTGGTGCTGCGCGCTCCCCATCCGCCCGGCTATCGCGCAGGTGCCGATGCCGGTACGGTCGGCGAGAGTGCGGTCATCAAGCCGGTCGAACGCGGCTTCGCCGTGCTGGATGCCTTCCTCGGTACCGACGAGTGGCTGGCCAACCAGGACCTGGCCGCGCGCACCGGTCTGCCCAAGGCCACGGTGTCACGCCTGACGCAGACGCTGACCGCCTTGGGCTATCTCGGCTACAGCGAACAGCGGCGCAAGTACCGGCTCGGCGTGGCCGTACTCACCCTGGGTTTTGCCGCCATGGTCGATGCCGACGTGGTCCTGCAGGCGCGTGCACTGATGCAGAAGCTGGCCGACGACAATGGTGTCTTCGTGGCGCTGGCCGGACGTGACGGACTGGACATGATCTTCTTCGAGAACTGCCATAGCGCTTCCAGCAATGCGACCGTGGGACTGGGTGTGGGCGAACACCTGCCGATGGCATCCTCTCCAGTGGGATGGGCCTTGCTGGCCTGCCTGCATGAAAACGAACGCAATTACCTGCTGGACCACATGCGCCCCTATCACAAGCGTGACGAATGGATGCTGCTGCGCCAGAAGCTGGCCGATGCCCAGCAGCAGATCGCCGACAAGTCGTATTGCCTCTCCACCGGTGACTGGGGGCCGGAGATCACCGTACTGGCGGCGCCGCTGCAACTGGCGCAACGCATGCCCATGGTGCTCTTGTGCGCCGGCCCTGCGCGTAGCCTCAGCAAGGCCCGTGTCGAGCAGCGCATCGGTCCGCAACTGCTGGCCGTGCGTGCGCGCCTGGGGGCGGGCACATGAGTGGCGCTGCAGGGAACCGGCGTGCGGTACGTCAATTGCCGGCCGCAGCGGCGGGGCAGGCCGATGAGCGTAGCGAGGCCGGACAGGCCGCCACCCATTCGCTGGAGCGCGCGCTGTTGCTCATGAAGGTTTTTCAGGGCAGCGCCAAGCCCTTGTCGCATGCCGAACTGGTGCGTCGCAGTGGCTACTCCAAGGCGTCGGTCTCGCGCCTGACCGCCACCCTGGTGGCCCTGGGCTATCTGGATCGCGCACCGGATGGCGTGCGGGTGCAGGTGGGTGTGCGCGGCTTGCGACTGGGGCAGCGCTACCTGTCCAATAGCCTGGTACAGGATGCGGCCCGTCCTATCATGCAGGACTTCGCCGACCGCTTCGACATGTCCGTCGGGCTGGCCGTGGCCGATCAGCTGGACATGGTCTATATCCAGTATTGCAATGGTCGCAAGATCGCCACCTTGAGACTGGGCGTGGGACGTTCGGTGCCGATGGCGCTCAGTTCGATAGGACGCGCCTACGTCTGGTCACAGTCGCCGGAGCAGCGCCAGCGCCTGCTGTTCGGCATATGGAAGAAAAGCGGCGAGCACGGCCCGCAGGTGGTGGCACGTATGGAGCGTGCCTTCGGCGAGCTCGATGCCCATGGGTATTGCCTGGCGGCCGGCGAATACCAGCGCGACACCTTTGCCATCAGCGTCCCGCTGGCGCTGGGCAATCCACCGCTGCGCATGGGCCTGAACTGCAGTGCCGTGGGAGCGCTGCCGGATCGCGAGGTGATCCGCGAACAGCTGGCGCCAGCCTTGATGAAGACTGCCCGGCTGCTGATGCTGGAACTGGAAGAGGTCGACTCCAGCTGCTTCTGAGCGACTTCCGGCTGAGGGTACCTAACGCGGCAACTCCTGCGCCTGCCATTTCTTCCAAAGGCGCCGTGTGCGCGCATGACCATCCCCGGCCTGTCCGCTCAGGAAGCCGCGGACCCAGGCCACGCTGGGCGCCAGCCGGGCCTGCCGGCGCTGCAGTTGCTGCAGCAGGGCGTCGGCCACGACCAGGTCGTTCTGCTGGCCGAGCTGATCCTGCAGGCGGGCCAGCGCCTTGAGATAGGGGCGGCTCTTCTTCTCGCCATACAGGGTCAGGAAGAATTCGATGTCATAGCGCATCTTCTTGGCGGCGATGCGGGTGCGGTGACGGGCGCGAGCGCTTTCGTCCATGTGCGCGCCGCGTTTGTTCAGCCGCTTTTCGTCCTGACGCAGATGCTGTCGGGCAAAGCGTGCCAGGGCTTGCTCCTGGGCTTGGCGGTTGTCCCCCGTGGCGGTCGTGCGCCAGCCGGCCTGCAGCAGCCAGCGACTGAATTGCAGCACCAGTGCGGTGTAGCGCGGCGAGGCTACGGTCTCGACCGCCTGCGCATGTTGCTTGCGCGCCTGGATCAGGGCGGCGTGACGTACCGCCTCAAGATCGATTCCCGCGATGCTGTCTGCTGCCAGGCCCGGCAGGGTGGATAGGGTCTGGGTGGCCAGCACGTCCCAGTCGCGGGCGTGGCCGATGGCTTCGGCGATCCAGGTGAATTCCTGCTCCAGTGCAGCGGGCAGGGCGATCACCTCGCCGAACAGGCTGAAGGCAGAACGCAGGCGTCGCAGGCCTACGCGCATCTGGTGCAGGCGTTCGATGTCGCCGCTGTCCTGGTCGGCAATGTCGTTGGCCTGGATCTGCGCCACGCAATTGCCCACCACTGCGAGGAAGGCCTGTTCCACCGGCATCTTGCGCGCCAGTTGCAGCGCCGTGGCGCGGCTGGCGGACGAGACCGGTGCCGCATCGCCGCGCCGGGCCTGATGGAACAGCGTATAGCCGCGCTGTGCCTTGCTCTGGATGCCGATGCGCAGGGGCAGGTCCTGCAGCAATTGCAACGCGAAGTCGAACAGGGCATTGACGTCACCGCTCTTGAGCTCCAGTTCGATCTCGCACACCGGCGACTGCAGCGTGCCGTGTTCCACCGTCCCCTGGTCCAGTACGCATTCCACTTCGGTGCCGTCTTTCAGCCGCAGGTCCCACACCATGCGCTGGATGCGGGTGCTGAAGATGGGCGTGATGCGTGCCGCCACCTCGTCGGACAGGATCTCGGCCACCTGCTCGTCGTCGCCGGCCACCAGTGCACGCAGCGCGAGCAGGTCCGGGGTCTCCGCTGCCACCTGCGACTCCCACTCGTTGCGCTGATGCAGCCCGCCGGACACGCCGCCGCCGGCCTTGAGGGTCTGGATGAATTCATTGCCGGTGCGGCGCACCCGCAAGCCGGCATCATGACGACGCAGCAGCAGGTCGGGGGTATCGAAGTAGGTGCCGGTCTGGTCCTTGATGCGCGGCGCAGCCAGGGCATGGCGCTTGACCAGCGGATGACGGATGAAGGCTTTGGTGTGGGCCGGGGCGAGCAGGAGTTTCAGTTCGGTTTCCATGAGGGGGTCCGTTTCGGTTGGAAGTAGGGGGCCGTCGGCAGCGGTGGCGAAGTTGGCGAGGGCGGCGGCGGGTGCGCCTGGCGCTGCGCCATGTAGCGCGCCGGTGGCTTGCCCAGGGTCTTCTTGAACATGGTGATGAAGGCGCTGACCGAGTCATAGCCCAGGTCCTGCGAGACGCGTTGCACCGAACTGCCCGAGGCCAGGCGCTGCAGCGCCACCATCAGGTGGATCTGGCGCCGCCAGCGGCCAAAGCTCATGCCGGTCTCGGCCTGGACGAAGCGGGCAAAGCTGCGTTCGCTCATGGCGTGGCGCTGGCCCCACTCGGCCACGGTGCTGCGGTCGGCCGGCTGTTCGGCCAGGCGCCGGGCGATCTCGCGCAGGCGCGAATGCTGGGGCATGGGCAGCGGTGGCGGCAGGTGCGTGGGCTGGGCCTGGCGTTGGCTGTGTTCCAGTTCTTCCACCAGTACCGCCGCCAGGCGCGCAGTACGTTCATGGGGGGCGTAATCCTGCGCCTGCTCGGCCAGGTGGCAGATCATCTGTACCAGCAGGGGCGTCAGTGCGAGTGTGCAGCAGGTGGTGGGCATGCGCGCCGCATCAGGATCGATGAACAGGAAGCACAGCTGGCCATCCAGTGTGACCCGGTTGCTGTGCGGCACGCCGGCCGGGATCCACACCGCCGATTGCGGCGGCACGATCCACATGCCCTGCGCCGTCTCGCAGGTGACCGCGCCATGCAGTGCCACCACCAACTGACCCTTGCGATGGCTGTGGAAGGGCGTTTCCCGCTCGCTCTCGTGGGTATGCACGCGCAGCGCCGTCACGGCGGCGGCCAGGCGGTCCGGATCGTGTTCGACGAGGCTGGCGTAGAGAGTGGGCATATGCGTGGTCATGCGGCGGCAGGGCAGGTGGGTTGACCGTTTTTAGCAATATCCTGGCATTGTAGCCAAATACGTCCACGCTGCGATTGGCTAAGCTTGGCGCTCCATCTTTCCGCCCGCTGCCATGCACGCTACCGACACCGATTCCTCATCCCCAGCCGCCAGCCCGTCGGCGGTGCGCCGCGCCGGCCGCCTGTGGCTGGTGGCCGGCATCCTGCTGATCGCCGCCAACCTGCGCGCCCCGGTCACGGCCGTGGGGCCGGTCATGGAACTGCTGCAGCAGACCTTTGCGCTCTCGGCAGGGGCGGCCGGACTGATGCTGACCTTGCCCCTGCTGTGCTTTGCGCTCATTTCGCCGCCGGCGGCGCGGCTGGCCCGAAGCCTGGGGCTGGAACGCGCCCTCTTGCTGGCCTTGCTGCTGATCGCCGCCGGCATCGTGTTGCGCTCGACCGGATCGATGGCCGCGCTCCTGGTAGGGACCTGCATCATCGGCTGTGGTATCGCCGGCGGCAATGTCCTGCTGCCCAGCCTGCTCAAGCGCGACTTCCCTGACCAGCTCACGCGCATGACCGCGATCTACGCCCTGACCATGGGTGGTGCCTCGGCGCTGGGCTCGGTGTGTGCGGTGCCGCTGGCCGGCGCCCTGGGCTGGTCATGGGCGCTGGCGACCTTCATCGTGCTGCCGCTGGTGGCCATCCTGGTCTGGTTGCCCCAGTTGCGCCGTGCCACCCGCCCCGCTGCCATGCCGGCCCGCGCTGCGTCCATGTGGCGCCAGCCCCTGGCCTGGCAGGTGACTTTTTTCCTCGGCACCAATTCGCTGGTGTATTACGTGGTCACCGCCTGGCTGCCTTCGATACTTGCCGCCAATGGTCATAGCGCGGTCGAGGCCGGCAACCTGCATGGCCTGATGCAACTGGCCTCGGCCCTGCCGGGCTTGCTCCTGATCCCGCTGGGCGGGCGCATCCGCGACCATCGCCCGGTGGCTGCCAGCATGTCGGCGGCCACCGTGCTCAGTCTGGTCGGCCTGATTGCCTGGCCGCAAGCCTCCATCGTCTGGGTGCCGCTGTTCGGGTTTGGCACCGGCGCGGTGCTAATCCTGGGCCTGGCTTTTGTCGGCACCCGGGTATCGACGCCACCCCAGGCCGCGGCGCTGTCGGCGATGGCGCAAAGCGTGGGTTACCTGCTGGCCGCCGCCGGTCCCATCCTGATGGGCCGCCTGCACGATGCCAGCGGCCACTGGACCGTGGTCCTGGCCTTGTGTGCGGCCGGTGCGGTACTCATGGGTGTGCTGGGCTGGCTGGCCGGCAAGCCGGGCCGGGTGATTGCCTCGCCTTGACGCTAGTCCACGGCATTGACGGCATGCCGACAAGACCTGACCGACCAGTCGACCGTGGCATGGTCGATGGCGGCATGCACGGGTGAACCGGCCAGCTCGGTGACGATGCCCCGGGCCGCCCACTGGCCGTTAGCGACCGAGGTCCACAGGAGCATGTCGACGACCATCCCGTCGTCCTGTACGCAGATGCGCCGCAGGATGAATCCGGGCTGTTGCCTGAGCCATTCGTCGACATCGGCATTGGCCGCGATGAATTGCTTCATCGTCACGCCGGGCGCGAGGTGAAAGCGCGTGATCTCCATTGCCTGCGCCATCATGCCTCCGGGTGTTGCCAGCTCTTGTAGACGAACTCCAGGCTGTAGCCATCCGGGTCCAGTACATTGGCGGCGTAGTAGCGCGGATCGTAATAGGTGCGTGCTGCCGGCGCGCCATTGTCGGTGGCACCGGCGGCCATTGCCGCCGCATAGGCTGCCTGTACTTCATCACAGCTATTGGCGACGAAGCCGACATGGGCGGCCTGTCCTTCTACCTTGCCCTCGCGTAACCAGAAGAACATGCGCCCACGGGCGCCGAAGCCTTTCAGGTCAGGGTGTCCGGGCGGACCATCCTTGCCGTCATAGTCATGGCGTGCAGTGATGCCCAGTGGCGCCAGGGTCGCCGTGTAGAAGGAGATCGAGCGTTCAAGGTCGCTGACCGACAGAAATAGGTGATCCAGCATGGCGTCGTTTCTTTCGTGAAGCAGGGTTTGTCGGAAGCCTTCAGCTTAGCCACTCAGGCGCAGACTCGCCTTGCCGGTTCCTGCCTCAAGCCTGCCTGTTTCTGCTTTTCCATTGCCGGCGTGCCGGCATCCCGGTTCTAATGCGCAGATGGAAGATCAATTGAACGAACTACGCCAGCTCGCCGCAGGGGCCGAGAACCGGCGTACCGAGACCGGCATTGCGCGCGTGGCCATGGTGCAGGGGGAGATTCCCCAGCACCAGCTGGCCGCCGTCTACGATCCCATGGTCAACCTGATCCTGCGCGGCAGCAAATCCATGACCGTCGGCGGCAGCACCCTGCATTACGATCCTGCGACCTATTTCGTGATGTCGGTAGACCTGCCGGCAGCCGGGACTGTCCATCCGGATGCACAGGGGAATCCCTATCTTGCGGTGAGCCTGACGCTGGACCCCGGCATCATCGTCAAGTTGCTGGGCGACCTGCCGGACCATATCGGGCGACCAAAAAACTCAGCCGGTTTTTCGGTGGCGTCGGTGACGCCGGAACTGCTCGATGCCTGGATCAGGATGTTGCGCCTTATGGGGCAGCCGGCCGACATTGCCGCGCTGGCCCCGGTGTATGAACGTGAAATCCTCTATCGTGTCCTGCAGGGGCCGATGGGCTGGATGCTGCGCGACATCGCCCTGCCCGACAGCGCGCTGGCGCGGGTCAATGCGGCAATCCAGAGAATACGTCGCGACTATGCGCAAGCCCTGCGCATCGAGGATCTGGCCGATGGCGTGGCCATGAGCGTGTCTGCCTTCCATCGCCACTTCAAGGCGGTCACCGCGATGAGCCCGCTGCAATACCAGAAGCAGATCCGTCTGTTGCAGGCCCGTACCTTGCTGGTGGCCGCGCGCTATAACGTCAGCGCCGCCGCCCATGAAGTGGGCTACGAGAGCGCGACCCAGTTCAGCCGGGAATACGCACGTGAGTTCGGCAGTCCTCCCGGTCGTGATGCCGAAAGGATAGTGCGCGAGATGAAGCCCTAGGGACGTTGAAAAAGCCGTGCCGTGTCGCACAGGTTGCCATGGCTCTGCGATGTGTGACCGGGTGAATGCGGCTGAAGGGTTTGTCTCCGCCCGCATCCAGTCTCACCTCAGCCCTTGCCGGCTCGGCTTCGCGCCACTCGCCCACCCTCCAGCGTGCCGCCCTTGTACGGCACGCGTCCCGACGGCACCACCACTGCCGCCTTCTGCACATGCCCCTCCTGATCGTCGAAGAACATGTGGGCGCCGAAGGCCTGCAATACCTCCGCCTTGTTCAGGCCACCGAGGAAGAAGGCTTCGTCCACCGTCACGTTCCAGGTACGCAGGGTGTGGATCACGCGCTGGTGTGCGGGACTGTTGCGGGCCGTGACGATGGCGATGCGCACCGGGCACTGCTTGGGCGGAAACTGTTTCTGGATCGCCGACAGGGCCAGCAGCAGCTTGGCGAAGGGGCCTTCCTTCATGGCCTTCTTGCGATGCCGCTGCTCGTGGCGGGCGAAGGCCTCCAGGCCTTTCTCGGCAAAGATGCGTTCGGACTCCGCCGAGAACAGCACGGCGTCGCCGTCGAAGGCGATGCGGATCTGGTTGTCCGGTGCGCTGTAGTCCAGCGGTGCCGCATACAGCTGCGCAGCGGCCACGCCGGCATCGATGGCTTCCTGCACGTCACCGGTATCGCGTGACAGGAACAGGTCGATCTTGAAGGCCTGCAGGTAGGGTGCGGTCGGTCCACCGCCAGTGAAGGCGGCACGGCTGATGTCGAGCTTGTGGGCGGCGATCGCGTTGAAGGCGCGCAGGCCGGTATCGGGCGTGTTGCGCGAGATCACCACCACTTCCACCAGCCGGCGTTCCGGGATCAGTTCATTCAATTGCAGCAGCGCCTTGACCAAGGGGAAGGCCGTGCCGGGTTGCAGCGGATCGTTCTCGTGGGCGCGCTGGTAGTCAGCGTAGGTCTCGACGCCTTGCTCGTCGTAGATGGCGTTTTCCACCTCCAGGTCGAACAGGGCGCGGGAGGAAATTCCGATGACGAGCTTGTCCGAGAGATCGTAGGGCATGCGGCGAATCCGTAGCGGGAAACCGTCGATTGTAGAGCCAGCCGCCCGGCGATGCAGCTATGGCTCAGATATTCACATTCTTGATGTCTGGAGCGAACGGCTGGATATAACACTCCAATTTCTTTCATCTCCTTCAAATTCTTGCAAAAAGGGGGTGTTACTCCGCGTAAAGAGAAAAAATCGGATTGCCGGCCTCAAAATAAATTTGTATGATGACCGGATAACCTGACGATAAAACGACCGCGAGACAGCATGTTTCAGAAAATCCCCGCCCAGGCCCTGAGCGACACGGTAGCCCGGCAATTGCTGGAAAACATCGATGCCGGCGCCTTCCCGCGTGGCAGCAAGCTGCCGACCGAAGCGGTGCTGGCTCAGCAGTTCGGCGTCAGCCGCACGGTGGTACGCGAGGCCATCGCGCGGCTCAAGCATGAGGGCGTGGTCGAGCCGCGTCAGGGAAGTGGGGTGTTCGTCACCGAGCAGGCCGGCATCAAGCCCTTGCGCATCGATTACACCGAAGTCAGTTCGCCCGACGCGGTGCTGCAGATCGTCGAGCTGCGCCGCGCCATCGAGGCCGAAGTGGCAGCGCAGGCGGCCAAGCGTCGCAGCGCCGAGGACCTGCGCGCCATCGACGATGCGCTGGCGCAGATCGGCGCCGATGTCGCCGGCGGCGGTGACGGCGTGGCGGCCGATGTGGCCTTCCACCGGGCGCTGGCGCAGGCCACGCGCAATCCCTACTTCATCAAGACGCTGGAATTCCTGTCGCAGTACCTGGAGGCGGCCACGGCGGTCACCCGGGGCAACGAGGCCCGTTATGAGGACTTCTCGCGCCAGGTGCGCGAAGAACATGAGGCCATCGTCGAGGCGATCCGTGCCGGCGATGAAATGGCTGCGCGCAATGCTGCGCAGACCCACATGTTCAATGCGGCGCGTCGCCTGAGCCAGGGCCAGGCCTGAAGCCGGCGGCGTCAGATGAGCCGCACGTAAGAAGCAAGCAGCAAATGAGCAGCACATGATTCGATGATCTGGCGGGGACTTCCCTCCAGACCAAGTTGGAAATACGGACGCCGGCATGAGCCGGCGTCGCATCATCAACCCGGCGCAACGTCCTGCCCTCATTCATCGGCAGCGGCGCCAACAACGCGGAGGCAATTATGTCCAGGAATGTAGGTGTGATCGGTTTGGGTGCCATGGGTTATGGCGTGGCCAGCTCGCTGTTGCGTGCCGGCTTCAACGTGCATGCCTGTGACGTGCGCAAGGAAGTTCTGGACAAGTTCGCCGCCGCCGGTGGCGTGGCCTGCGCCAATCCGGCCGAGCTGGCCAAGTCGGTGGACGTGGTCATCACCCTGGTGGTCAATGCTGCCCAGACCGAGACCGTGCTCTTCGGTGAGAACGGTGCCGTGGCGCAGATGAAGCCGGGCAGCGTGGTCATCTCCAGTGCCACCGTGGCGCCGGACTTCGCCATCGAACTGGGCCAGCGCCTGGCCGCCAAGGGCCTGCTGCTGCTGGACGCGCCGGTCTCCGGTGGCGCCGCGCGTGCCGCCTCCGGTGAAATGACCATGATGACTTCCGGCCCCGCCGAGGTCTATGCCAAGATCGAAGACGTGCTGGCCGGCATGGCCGGCAAGGTCTACCGCCTGGGCGACACCCACGGCATTGGCTCCAAGGTCAAGATCATCAATCAACTGCTGGCCGGCGTGCACATCGCCGCCTCTGCCGAAGCCATGGCCCTGGGCCTGCGCGAAGGCGTCAATCCGGATGCGCTCTACGACGTCATCACCCACAGCGCCGGCAACTCCTGGATGTTCGAAAACCGCGTGCCGCACATCCTCAATGGCGACTACACCCCACTGTCGGCCGTGGACATCTTCGTCAAGGACCTGGGCCTGGTGCTCGATACCGCCCGCCGCAGCAAATTCCCGCTGCCGCTGTCGGCCGCTGCCCACCAGATGTTCATGATGGCCTCCACCGCCGGTCATGGCGGCGAGGATGACTCGGCCGTCATCAAGATCTTCCCGGGCATCGACCTGCCGCCGGCCAAGGCCAAATAAGTCGTCGGCAAGACGCCGTCACCACCACAGAATCGAGGAGCTTCCATGTCCCAATCCCGACCCTTGCTGGGCTGCATCGCCGATGATTTCACCGGCGCCACCGACCTGGCCAACATGCTGGTGCGCGGCGGCATGCGTACCGTGCAGACCATCGGCGTGCCCAGCGAAATGCCCGGCGTCGCTGCCGACGCACTGGTGATCGCGCTGAAGTCGCGCACCGTGCCGGCTGCCGAGGCCATCGAACAATCGCTGGCCGCGCTGCGCTGGTTGCAGCAACAGGGCTGCACGCAGTTCTTCTTCAAGTACTGCTCCACCTTCGACTCCACCGACGAAGGCAACATCGGCCCGGTCACCGACGCGCTGATGAAGGAGCTGGGCGTGGACTTCACCATCGCCTGCCCGGCCTTCCCGGAAAACGGCCGTACCCTCTATCGTGGCTACCTGTTCGTGGCCGATGCGCTGTTGAACGAATCGGGCATGGAAAGCCATCCGCTCACGCCCATGACCGACGCCAACCTGGTGCGCGTGCTGCAGCGCCAGACCGAGTCCAAGGTCGGCCTGGTGCGTTACGACACCGTGGCCCGTGGCGCGGCGGCCACCCAGGAGCGCTTCACCGCGCTGCGCACCGAAGGCGTGAAGATGGCGATTGCCGATGCCGTCTCCGACAAGGACCTGTTCACCCTGGGTGAAGCCTGCGCCGAACTGAAACTGATCACCGGCGGCTCCGGCGTGGCCCTGGGCCTGCCCGAGAACTTCCGCCGCGCCGGCCTCCTTACCGCCGCCGGCGAAGCCGCACAACTGCCCAAGGTCGATGGCCTGTCGGTGGTGCTGGCCGGTTCCGCTTCCAAGGCGACCAATGCCCAGGTGGCCGAATGGAAGGCCAAGCGTCCGGCCTTCCGCATCGATCCGCTGGCCCTGGCCCGTGGCGAAGACGTGGTGGCCCAGGCCCTGGCCTTTGCCGACGAGCGCATCAAGAACGAACCGGTGCTGATCTATGCCACCGCCACCCCTGACGAAGTCAAGGCGGTGCAGAAGGAACTGGGTGTGGCCAAGGCCGGCCATCTGGTCGAGCAGGCGCTGGCCAGCATCGCCGCCAGCCTCAAGCAGCGCGGCGTGCGCCAGTTCGTGGTGGCCGGTGGCGAGACCTCCGGCGCGGTGGTGCAGGCGCTGGATGTGCGGGCGCTTCGTATCGGCCCGCAGATCGATCCGGGTGTGCCGGCCACGGCCACGCTGGATGAGCAACCGGTGGCACTGGCCCTGAAGTCGGGCAATTTCGGCAGCGTCGATTTCTTCGAAAAGGCACTGCGCTACCTCGACGGGAAAACCGCATGAGCCAGGAAAGCCAACTGCGTGAAGAGATCTGTCGCATCGGTGCTTCGCTGTACCAGCGCGGCTACACCGTAGGCTCGGCCGGCAACATCAGCGCCCGCCTCGACGACGGCTGGCTGATCACGCCCACCGACGCCTGCCTGGGCTATCTCGATCCGGCCGCCATCGCCAAGGTCAATGCGGCCGGCGAATGGGTCTCGGGCGACAAGCCCTCCAAGACGCTGGTACTGCATCGCGCGATCTACGACAACAATCCCGAGATGCATGCCGTGGTGCACACGCACTCCACGCATCTGGTTGCGCTGACCATCAACGGCGTATACAGCGAACAGGACGTGCTGCCGCCGATCACGCCGTACTACGTGATGAAGGTCGGCCACATCCCGCTGATCCGCTACGCCCGCCCGGGTGCACCGGAAGTGGCCGAGCAGGTCGCCAGGATCGCCACCAGCGTGCGCGGCGTGCTGCTGGAACGCCTCGGCCCGGTGGTCTGGGAGAGTACGGTGTCCAAGGCCGCCTTCGCGCTGGAAGAACTGGAAGAAACCGCCAAGCTGTGGCACCTCGCCGGTGGCCGCGCCACGCCGCTGGAAGAGCCCGCGCTGCAGGATCTGCGCGATACCTTCAAGGCGCGCTGGTAGGCCAGGCGATTTCAGGCAGGTCCGGACAAGTTTGCGCAAGTCCGGGCCAGCCCAAGGAAGCTCGCGCCACCCAACAGCAACAACGCAATCATGGCGGCCATCGTATGGCCGCCATGCCCTGCCTGCGCCCATCGTCAGGAGATAGGTGCAGGAATGGGACAAGAAAGCCGGCGCAAGACCGGTCCATCAATGCCGGGTGCCAGCCTCTTTCGGAAGGAAAGGCTGGCGCCCCGATTGAATCCATAAATTGCCCGTCAGACCACGGGCACCAAGCAACCAGCGGCCGCAGCTGCAGCCGCGACACTCTTAGGGAGATGTAACACCATGACCACCGCAAGCAACACCGGCGTCGGACTCGACGTCAACGACAAGACCAAGGACGGTCTGTACAAGAAAGTCTTCTGGCGCATCATGCCCTTCCTGATGCTGTGCTACGTGATCGCCTACCTGGATCGCGTCAACGTCGGCTTCGCCAAGTTGCAGATGTCGCAGGACCTGGGCTTTTCCGAGACCGTCTTCGGTCTGGGCGCGGGCCTGTTCTTCATCGGCTACTTCCTCTTCGAAGTGCCCAGCAACATCCTGATGCACAAGGTCGGCGCGCGTATCTGGATCGCCCGCATCATGATCACCTGGGGCCTCCTCTCGGCGGCCTTCATGTTCGTGCAGAACGCCACCCAGTTCTACATCCTGCGCTTCCTGCTGGGTCTGGCCGAGGCCGGTTTCTATCCCGGCATCATCCTGTACCTGACCTACTGGTTCCCTTCACACCGTCGTGCCAAGGTGATCGCGGTGTTCATGTCCGGCATCCCCGTGGCCGGTATCCTGGGCAACCCGCTGTCGGGCTGGATCATGGATGCCTTCCACAACAACGGTGGCCTGGAAGGCTGGCAGTGGATGTTCCTGATCGAAGCCATTCCCGCCGTGCTGATCGGCGTGGCCACGGTCCTGTACCTGGACAACGACGTCAAGAGCGCCAAGTGGCTCAGTGACGACGAAAAGAAGTCCCTGCAGGCTGACATCGACGGCGACGCCAAGGGCAAGGAGAGCAAGCACGGCTTCGGCGCCATCGTCAAGGATGCGCGTGTCTGGCTGATGTGCCTGATCTACTTCTCCTTCGTGATGGGCCAGTATGGCCTGACGCTGTGGATGCCGACCCTGGTCAAGGCCACCGGCGTGAAGGGCAACCTGGAAATCGGCCTGCTGTCGGCCATTCCCTTCGGCTGCGCCATCATCGCCATGAACCTGATCGGCCGTAGCGCCGACCGCATGCGCGAGCGTCGCTGGCACCTGGTGATCCCGGCCCTGATGGGTGGTGTGGGCTTCGTGGGCGCCGCCCTGTTCGCCGACAACACCGCCGTGTCGATCGCCGCACTGTCGCTGGCTGCCGCTGGCGTGCTGACCTGCGCACCGTTGTTCTGGTCGCTGCCGACGTCCTTCCTGTCGGGTGCTGCTGCTGCCGTCGGTATCGCCGCCATCAACTCGGTGGGCAACCTGGCCGGTTTCGTCAGCCCCTACCTGATCGGTTACTTCAAGGACCTGACCCAGAGCAATGCGACCGGCATGTACATGCTGGCCATCATGCTGGTGGTAGGTTCGGTCGCCACCCTGATGACCAAGCCCAGCGTGGTCAACAAGTAATGTGATGTCCCGTTCGAAGCCCGCATGCCTGTGCCTGCGGGCTTTGACGTTTTCTGCACCGTCGGTGTCTGCGCGGCGATCCGCGTTCGCGCTACACTGGCCCCCCTTCGTTATCAAGGAGAACCCGATGCTGCGTTTTGCCGCCAACCTGAGCATGATGTACGTGGAACACGATTTCCTGGACCGCTTCGCCGCCGCCGCCAAGGATGGCTTCTCCGGCGTCGAGTTCCTGTTCCCCTACGACTATCAGCCGCAAGAGATCAAGTCGCGCCTGGAGGCCAACGGCCTGACCCAGGCGCTGTTCAATGCGCCTCCGGGTGACTGGGCTGCCGGCGAGCGCGGTATTGCCTCGCTGCCGGGCCGCCAGGATGAATTCAAGCGCAGCATCGACACCGCGCTGGAATACGCCGCCGTGATCGGCAACCAGACCCTGCACGTGATGGCCGGCCTGATCAAGCCTGATCAGGATCGCGCACAGCACCGCGCCGTGTACCTGGACAACCTGTCCTACGCCGCGCACCAGGCCGAGTCCGCTGGCCTGACCGTGGTCATCGAGCCGATCAACACCCGCAACATTCCCGGCTTCTTCCTGAACCGCCAGGATGATGCGCAAGCCATCTGCGCCGAAGTGGGCGCACCCAATCTGAAGGTGCAGTTCGACTGCTACCACTGCCAGATCGTCGAGGGCGACGTCGCCGTGAAGCTCAAGCGCGACATGCCCGGCATCGGCCACATCCAGATCGCTGGTGTGCCGGAACGTCACGAGCCAGACGTGGGCGAGCTGAACTATCCCTACCTGCTGAAACTGATCGATTCGCTGGGTTACCAGGGCTGGATCGGTTGCGAATACAACCCGGCCGGCGCTACCTCGGCTGGCCTGGGCTGGCTGAAGGCCCTGGCCGAACAGGGACTGACGACGCTGAAGAAGTAAGTGCCCAGGCGCCCGCAAGTTGGGCGTCGATGCAACGGAATGCCGCCCGGTGTTGTGCCGGGCGGCATTTTTTGTTGATGGTCAGAGGGTTCAGGCGGAGGGCTGACTTCGTGCAGCACCGGTCTTGGCGGGACCTTTTTCTTCATCGGCCTTCCGCGATCGGGGCTTGGCGACGGAAGACTGAGTCGACGCCGATTTCCTGATGGGCCTGCCTTTCGTCGCAGGCTTCGCAGGTTTGGCAGCGGCAGGTTTTCTCGCTTTGCGAATTGCCCGCGCGGGGCTGATGCTCAAGCGGATGCCAAGCGCGCCCAGCAGGCGCAGGATCGTTCCCAGCCTCGGTTCGGCGCCCGGCTTCAGGGTCTTGTAGAGGCTCTCCCGTCCCAGCCCGGCCTTGCTGGCAACTTCCGCAATGCCGCGGGCGCGGATGACGTCACTGAGTGCGGCCATCAGGAAGGCAGGATCGTTCTCTTCGAAGGCGGCCTCGAGATAGGCGACCATTGCCTGGTCGCTGTCGAGATAGTCCACCGGATCGAACACGGAGACTTGCAGATCCCCGCTGTTGAATTTCCGACTTGTCATG
This sequence comes from Herbaspirillum sp. C7C2, assembly GCF_022627865.1. Classification (NCBI taxonomy): domain Bacteria; kingdom Pseudomonadati; phylum Pseudomonadota; class Betaproteobacteria; order Burkholderiales; family Oxalobacteraceae; genus Herbaspirillum; species Herbaspirillum sp. C7C2. The sequence continues at coordinate 91,448 of NZ_JABXGI010000001.1, read as the reverse complement.
CTGGCTCCCTTGATGTCCTGGCCGAATCACTTCTTCCTGAGTTGCCGCCAGAGTTCCCTGGCTGCCAGAATGTCGCGCGCCTGAGAAGACTTGTTGCCGCCACATAGAAGGAGATAGGTTATCTCTCCTTCGCGGGCGAAATAGACACGATACCCAGGGCCATACGCTATCCGCATTTCACTGACGCCATCGCCCACAGGTTCGCAGTCGCCGAGGTTACCCTGTCCCGCACGTACGATGCGGGCCACGATTCGCGAACGCGCCCGCAGGTCCTTCAGACCGGCCAGCCACGTCTTGAACTTTCCTGTTTCCTTGATGGTGTACATCGACGGCAGCCTGATCATTGAACGCGATATCGCGCGCAATTGTATCCATATGGATACTTCGCTGCCGAAGCGTCATGTTACCAGAAGCGGAAAATCGTGAAATGACGAGCGCGCACGCCGGCATCGTACCGGTCGTACGCAATACGGAAGGGGAAGAAGAGGTGTTGGTGGAGCAGAAATTCAGAACAGATCGATTTCCCCACCCACCGGCTTGGCCTGCAGCTTGGAGGCATATTCGCGTTCGCGGCTGGCCAGGTCGGCGCCGGCGTCCTTGATCTTCTTGACCAGCACCTTGCCGCTGCGGGGGAAGAAGTGGACCTTGCGCGGCCAGATGTCGTTGAGGTCTTCGGCCACCACGCGGATCTTTTCGGCGGAGAGGAAGCTCCTGACGAAGGCGGCATTGCGTTCGCCGACATTCATTGCATTCATCCCGCGCAACACCGCACCGCCACCAAATACCTTGCATTCCAGGTTTTCGCGCCGGGCGCCGGCCTTGAGGACGTCGTTGATCAACACTTCCATGGCATAGGTGCCGTAGCGCATCGAAGCCGAGACGGGGCTATCGGCCTCGCCACCGCCGTCGGGCAGCATGAAGTGATTCATCCCGCCCACGCCGCTGACGCGATCGCGCAGGCAGGCTGATACGCAGGAACCCAGTACGGTGACGATCATCATGTCGGCGCCGGTGTAGTAGTACTCGCCCGGCAGGATCTTGGCGGTTTCGCAGTCGAAGGCCCGGTCGTGATAGACGTAGGAAGCGAAATTCTCCGGCTTGTTGATGACGGTCTGCATACGGGCCCCTGGCTGTTCTGGTGATCCCTGTGAGGGATGGTGACTGTTTTTGCTGTTCCCATTGTCAGTCAGCCATCGTGCTGCCGGTATCGGGGATTTCCTGAGCGAGAACAGGCTTGTGGCGGTGCGGTAATGAGGGATATCCGCAATCGCCGCCGGTATCGGCACCGTGCTACCCTGCGCTCCCTCGACATGACCCGATCCCGGTCCGCTCTGACGGAGACGATTTGTACAGGCATTCCCCAAATGCCGGAGACAGGCATCGGACAGGCAGTTGAATCCGGCAGGCACGCCGCGGGCAGCGACCCCCGCCCCGCGATGTGCGCCGTGGCCCCGCGCGGCCACGCCCGGTCGCCGATACGCCGCCAGGCAGTGGCGCGTATTGCACGTGGCGCCTCATGTCGCGCCTGCCCTCCACGGCAGGTGTGCAGGAAGCGTCCCGCACCGGTTGTCCGACTCCCGCGCCTGGCGCAGGGAGGCAGCCCTCTCTCCATCACAAACGGTTTAGACAATGTTGAAAAAATCTTTCCTGGCCTTGCTGGGATTCGTAGTTGCGCTGGTCACCGTACCAGCCTCGCAGGCGGCCGACGTCAAGAAGGTCGACGTGCTGCTGATCGGCGGCGGCATCATGAGCACCACCCTGGCGGTCTGGCTCAACGAGCTGGAACCGGGTTGGTCCATGGAAATGGTCGAGCGCCTGGATGGCGTGGCCGAGGAAAGCTCCAACGGCTGGAACAATGCCGGCACCGGCCACTCGGCCCTGGCCGAACTGAACTACACGCCCGAAGACAAGAACGGCAAGATCCAGATCGCCAAGGCCATCGAGATCAACGAAGCCTTCCAGATCTCGCGCCAGTTCTGGTCCTGGCAGGTCAAGAACGGCGTGCTGAAGAACCCGCGCTCCTTCATCAATTCGACCCCGCACATGAGTTTCATCTGGGGCGACGAGAACGTGGCCTATCTCAAGAAGCGCTATGAGGCGCTGCAGGCCAGCCCGCTGTTTGCCGGCATGCAATATTCGGAAGACCACGCGCAGATCGCCAAGTGGGTACCGCTGATGATGGAAGGTCGCGATCCGGCGCAGAAGATGGCCGCCACCTGGACGCCGCTGGGTACCGACGTGAACTTCGGCGAGATCACCCGCCAGTTCGCCGGCTATCTGCAGAGCCGCCCCAATTTCGCCCTGAAGCTCTCCAGCGAAGTGCGCGACATCACCCGCAACGCTGACGGCAGCTGGCGCATCGGCTACAAGAACCTCAAGGATGGCAGCACCACCGAGACCGATGCCAAGTTCGTCTTCATCGGCGCCGGTGGCGGCGCGCTGAAGCTGCTGCAGAAATCCGGCATCCCGGAAGCGCGTGACTACGCAGGCTTCCCGGTCGGTGGTTCGTTCCTGATCACCGACAACCCTGCCATCGCCGAGCGCCACCTGCCAAGGCCTATGGCAAGGCTTCAGTGGGCGCGCCGCCGATGTCGGTGCCGCACCTGGATACCCGCGTGCTGGATGGCAAGCGGGTGATCCTGTTCGGACCCTTTGCGACCTTCTCGACCAAGTTCCTGAAGCAAGGCTCGCTGTGGGATCTGTTCTCCACCGCCACCACCCACAACGTCTGGCCGATGGCCCGCGTCGGTATCGACGAGTATCCGCTGGTGGAATACCTGGCCGGCCAGTTGATGCAGTCCGATGACCAGCGTTTCGCGGCCCTGAAGGAATACTTCCCCAATGCAAAGAAGGAAGACTGGCGCCTGTGGCAAGCCGGCCAGCGCGTGCAGATCATCAAGCGCGACGACAGCAAGGGTGGCGTACTGAAGCTGGGTACCGAGATCGTGGCCTCGGCCGACGGCAGCATGGCCGGCCTGCTGGGTGCATCGCCCGGTGCCTCCACCGCGGCGCCGATCATGCTGACCGTGCTGGAGAAGGTCTTCAAGGACAAGCTGGCCACGCCCGAATGGCAGCAGAAGGTGCGCCAGATCGTCCCCAGCTACGGCACCAGGCTCAATGACCATCCCGACCAGGTTGCCAAGGAATGGGCCTATACCAGCGAGGTGCTGCAACTGGCACCGCCACCGGTGATCGCCCCCAAGGCCGGTGGCAAGGATAGCGCCAAGGGCAGCATGGAAAAGCCCAAGGCCAATGCCGCAGCCGACATGGCGCTGTAAGGTGCCAGCCCCGGTGTGACGGAATCGGCAAGCCGTAATGCGGCCGTCTGATCCCCACACCAGGAAATCGAAAGAGGGTAGCCAGGGTAGCCGTGGCTACCCTTTTTTATTGTGTCTTGCCGCCGGCAGCAGCAGTGTGCGAAGTGCAGGGCAAAGGCTGGCGCAGCAGTCCCGGCCAGATGGCCGGCCAGTCGCTCTCGTGGGCCATGCCCGGCACCACCTGCAGGGCAGCGCAGGCCCCGGTCTGTGCCAGGAAGTCGCGGGTAATGACGGTGGGAACGACGCGATCATCGGCGCCGCTGAAGTGACGTTGCGGGATAGTCCTCACCCGTTGCGCCACGTCGATGGGATTGAGCGAGCCCGGCATCTGCGAGACCTGATGCCAGCGGTTCACGGCCACGTGATCCAGGTTGCCGGCGATGGTGCGGATGGCACTGACATCCTGGCGCCGCGCTGCAAGCAGCACCGCGATGGCACCGCCGCCGGAATACCCGACCAGCTCCAGGCGCGCTGGCTTGAAGCGTGCCACGTACTGGCTCAGGGCCTGGTTCATGGCATCGACCACCTCCGGCGCATAGCGCAGACCGGTCCAGTAGGCCGGGCCACAGGCGGGGTTGCGTGCCATCGGCGTGAACTGGCAGGGGCGCGCCAGGTAGAGCAGGGCGGTACCGTTCGCCGTATCGGTGGCGGTATCGGCGCGGGCATCGCTCAGCGCCAATTGCAGGCCCATCGCTTCATGCGGGGTCGGATCGGGCGAGACCTGGGTGCGGCTGAGCCAGGCACGGCCATCCCCCTCGATATAGACGCGCAGCACGGTCGGCGCGGGCCGCGCCTTCACGTAGGTGGTGAGCACGAAGCGGCCGGTGTCGATCTCTTCGCGCTGGAAAGCCGCGCCGGAGGCCAGTCCATCGGCATGTTGCAGGGGATCGCCGGCACAGCCGGCCAGCAGGATGGCCAGGCCGGCGAGGAGATTCCGATAGGGCAGATGAGGTAGGAAGGGTAAGCGCATGGCGCGCATTGTCACCCGAGTAAAAACGGCCCGCAAGCTGGCGCCGCGGGCCGTTGGCGGAATGACGCCGGATCAGAACAGCCAGCCCACCCGTGCCGTCAATTGATGCACCAGTGCACGATCGCGGATTTCGGCATCGTAGCCCAGCGTGCCGTAGCTGCCTTGGGCGGCATTGAAGCGATAGCTCGCCCCCAGTTGCACGGCATCGCGATTGGGCGCGGCGCTGGCGGTGGTGAAGCTGGGACCGCCGGCCACGAAGCTGGCGGTGACGTCCGGATTGCCGGCCAGCTCACGCAGGTAGCGTGCGCGCAGTTGCAGGCGATCGCCGTTGTCGTTGACGCGGTTCAGTTCCACGCCCAGCGTCGGCTGTACGGAATTGGCATTGGTCGCGCCCACGTTCTGAGCCAGCGCTGCGTTGCCGCTCTCGGTATAGCCCTGGTTGGCCAGGTGCGACAGGCGCAGGCCCGCCAGCCAACGGCCTGACCAGGTCTGGCTGATGGCAAAGGGCAGGCCGGCTTCGACCCGTGCGCCGAGCTGCCAGCCGTTGTAGCTGCCGTTCACGTTCTGGCCGAGGAAGTTGATGGCGCGCTTGCTGCTGTAGTGATTGCCACCCACCATCAGCGAGCCGTCCAGGGTCCAGCCGCCCATATCCAGGCCGAGGTAGCCGCCCAGGTTCACCGCATCGACATCGACATCATTGCCGCTGGCATTGTCGTTGCCACGGGTACCGGCGCGGGTGTAGCCCAGCGTGAGGCCGGCCACTTCGCGTGCGGAGAGGTCGGTTTCCAGGCCAGCCGCCATGCCGTAGGCGTTGATGTTGTAGCCATCGGCGCCGGCACGCGCATCCTGCCGGCCCCAGGCACCCAGGCCTTGCAGCCAGACACGGCTGCGGGCGGCCGCTTCACCGGTGGAGATGCCGCTGCCGCGCTTGCCATCCATGCCGGAGGCGCTGGCAACCTGGCTGTCATTGCGGGCGCTATCAATGCGCCCGGACACCGCCGAGAACACGCTGCCCATGGCCACCTGTGCCGCCTGCTGGCTGGCACGATTGGTCTCGGGCTGCAGTTGTCGCACCGCGCTGCGGTAGGCGCTTGCAGTGGGCAGCGCATCCAGCGAGGCCAGCAGCGATTGCACCTGCGCGTTATTGCTGTTGTTGCCCAGTGCATCCAGAGCACGGCCCAGCGGACTGCCGGTGACATCGCTGACGCTGCTGGTGCGCTGCGCGCTGAGGATCAGGTCATTGCCACTGAGCTGCAGGCTGTAGTTCAGCGTGGCAGTGTTGGCCACCTGGAGTTGCGACACATCGGCCGACACGCCGCCGGCCGCCGACAGGATGGTCCAGCGGGCGCTGTTGGGGACGTAGGTCTTGACCACCGGCTGCACGGTGGCGCCATTGGCCAGCGTGGCGCGGCCGGCGGTGACGATCTGGTCAGCCTGCGGACCGGCCACGCCGACCTGCAGGGTGGCGCCACTGCCCAGCGAGAAATTGCCGCCGACATTGATGCTGCGCACCGCCGTCCCATCGGCCGCCTGGAACACGCCATTGACGGCCAGGTTGCCGCTGGTGCCGAAGGCGCCGTTGACCTGCAGCACGGCGCCCTGGTTGACGGTCATGTTGCTGACCGTGCCCAGGTCATAGTTGAAACGCGTGACGCCATCGCGCACGACGAAGTTCTCGAAGCCCGACAGCACACCCGCCGCGAAGGTCTGGTTGCCGCCGGTGGTGAGGGTGTCGGTACCGGCGCCGCCGTTGATGGTGCCGATCACGGTGCCACCCAGCAACTGCAGCGAGTCGTCGCCATCGCCCATGTCGATGGCCAGGCCGTTCTTGCCTTCGATGCGGCCGTAGTTGATCAGGGTGTCGTTACCGCCGCCCATCTGCACCGCCGCGCCCGGTGTGGTGCTGCCACCCTGGCCGGTCAGCGTGGCCTGGGCGCCACCGGTGATGACGCCGCTGGCATTGTTGATCAGGGTGTCGTCGTAGTTGCCCACCAGGCCGACGGCCACGCCCTTGTTGCCGATGATGCTGCCGTCGTTGACGATGTAGGCCTTGCTGCCATTGACGCTGCTGGTGCCGCGCCCGGTGGTGTTGCCGTTGTTGTAGGTGATGAGCGGATTGCTGGCGTCCTTGGACCAGTCATTGCCGTCGTCGATCAGGATGCCGTGCGCATCGCCATAGATCACCGCGCCCGCATGGTTGATCACTGTGCCGCCGCCAGCGGCCACGCCATCGGCGCCATTGGGCTGGCCGGTAGAATCCAGACCACCGGCGCCGGTGCCGCGAATGCTGCCCCAGTTCTCGATATAGGCGGTACCGTCGATGTCCACGCCGTCACCGTCGCCATTGCTGGTGGTGGCACCGTTGCCCAGCACGTCATACACGCGCCCGCTGCCGGCATAGTTGCCGACGATGGTGCCGTAGTTGAAGACCACGCCGTGACTGTCGAAACCGACGCCCGAGCCGTTATTGCCGGTGATGACGCCGCCGGCCTGGTTGATCACCACGTTGTTGCTGATGGTGACATTGCTGCGCGTGCTGCCGTCGGCATAGGTGGCATCGAAGCTGATGCCGGTGGTGGTCAGGTGCGGGGTGAGCTGGATGGCATTGGCCAGGTTGCTGTCAGGCGTGGCGGCGACCGGATCGCCACCATCGATGCCATGGCGCGCGCCGGTGATGCTGCCATAGTTGACGACGACGGCATTCTTGATGCCGTCATCGATGGAGATGCCATCGGCCGCCTTCGGTGGCGAACCGCTGGCGCAGGCGCTGAGGTAATCCGGGCAGGAGGTGTTGACCGGGCTGGTGGTGAAGATGCGCCCATAGTTGGTCAGCAGGATGTTGGAGCCCATCTTGATCGCGGTCGAGCTCGACGAACTGATGGTGGCGCTGCTGTTGGTCGCCGAGCCGTTGACGATGGTGTTACCGGTCGTGGAGTAGTCACCGTTGGCATTGATCGCGTAGTTCTTGCCGTTGTCCGCATTGGTCGGTGTCGGCCCGGTCTGCGAGATGGTGCCGAGGTTGACGATGGAGAAGCTATCGCTGCCCTTGCCGATCAGGATGGTCGGCGTCTTGGACGCGCTCGACGAACTCGTGATCACCCCGCCCAGCGCATTGTTGAGGATCAGGTTGACCTTCTTGTTGTTGATGCTGATGGCCGACAGACCGCTGGTCTGGCTGATCGTGCCGGCGTTGTTGATGGTGACCGTGGAGAGGTTGTCGTTGTCCTGCGAGGTCTTGATGCTGGCCGCGCTGCCCGAGGCCAGCGTGCCACCGGCATCGACGGTGATGGTGTCGCTGCCGTTCTTGGTCAGCGTCTTGGCCGTGGTGTCGGTGGTGCCGTTGCCGACCGTGTAGTTGGCCGCGTGGGCGGGAGCGTAGATCGCCTGCAGGGCAAGCACCAATGGAAGCAGACGAAGAGGGAAGGAGGAGCGCGCCATGTGCAAAGAGTTGATAGCAGATTGTAAAGAACTGAAATTCTGCTGACGACTTGTGACCGGTTCATTACAGCAGTCTGCTGAAGGCGGCATTTGGTCACTGGGTGTGGTCTTTCTGCTAATCTTCATTCTTTACAGGTGGTAATGAGACTAAAGCGACCAAGCGACAAGGGGGAAGGGATGAGGGGATGGACGATGCAGACGGGGGCCGGCGATGAATAAATCCGTGCTGGATTTTTTGATGCCGCAATGGAATGGCGCGGCCGATGGCGGCCTGCAGCTCGTGGTGGCGCTGCTATTGCTGGCGCTGGTGATCGGGCTGCCGCTACTGCTGGCGCGCAGCGCCCGCCCGGCGCAATGGGAGGCCCGCCTGGGCGCACTCACCGGCGAGCGCCTCGCCCTGCCTGCACCCACCACCCCGGAACAATTGAGCCAGGCCGTCGCGACCGCGCCGGAACGCTGGGCGCAGGTCGCGCCTGGCATGGTGCTGATGCTGGGCCTGCTCGGCAGCTTCATCGGCCTGGGCCTGGCCCTGGGCGATACGGCTGCGGTACTCGGCCCGCAACAGGCACCGGGCGCACTGGCAGCGGTCATCGATGCGCTGGGCGCCAAGTTCAGGATGGCCACCTGGGGCATCCTGGCCTACCTGATCCTGAAGATCTGCATCACCCTCAGCGCGCGCGAACAGGCGCGCCTGGCCTGGAGCGTAAGCACCCTCAGGCGGCTCGATACCGAACAGGCACACGCCCGCGCACAACTGGAGGCGCAAGACCGGCAGCGCCTGATCGACGCCATCACCCACAGCGGCAACGCGCTGCTGGCGGCACAACAGGCCGAAGCGCAACGCGCCCACCTGCGCCATGCCGAGTTGATGGACGCCCTGCAGCGGCAGACTGCACGCTCTTCCTGACCTGAGGCAGCGATGAAACAGGCAGACAACGAATGGGTGGTCGCCACCGGCCTGATGGCCGCCCTGGCGGCGGTGCTGGTGCTGCTGCTGGCCGTGCATCGCGCAGGCGGGACCGAGGCCGCACAGGCCGCCCTTGCGCAGCAACGTACGGCGCAGAGCGTGTCGCCTGCCTCGGCCACGGTGCCGGCTGCGGCACCATTGCCGACGCCGGCATCGCCGCCAGCAATTACGCCGGCAACTACGCCAGCACCGACCCCACCCCAGCCCACACCCTCGACGGCACCAGCGTCGGCGCAGCCGACAACGACGCCGGCTGCATCGCGTGCCGACACGCCCACGGCGGCGCAGGAACAGCGGGAACAGGATCAGCGGGAGCAAGGCGTGACCGGCGTATTGCGTCAGGTGCAGAACGTATTTGCGCAGCAGGGCGCTTCCCGATTGGTTGCCATCGATACCGAGGCGGGCACGATCACACTGAAGGAAGGCGCCTTCCGCCGCGGCAGCGCCTGCGTGGAACCGGAAGCCCGGGCCGCCTTTGCGCAGGTAGAGCAACGCATCGCCGATTACCTGAAGCAGAACCCGGCAGGCCGCATCTATGTGGAAGGCCACACCGATGACAAGCCGGTCAAGGCACCGGTGACGGACGTCCGCGCCTACTGCACCGTCTATGACGACAACATCACCCTCTCCGCCGCCCGTGCGCGCGAAGCGCGATTGCTGCTGATCGGGCGCAGCGCACCGGAAGCCGCGCGCAGGGTGATCGTGGCGGGGTATGGGGATTCGCAGCCTTTACCAGGGCTGGCTGCCAGTGATGAGCGGAATCGGCGGGTGGAGGTGAGGTTTGTGAATGGGGGCTCGAAGTAATCAGCCCAAAGCGACGCGCCAACTTGAGGATAAGCACCGCGAATATCGGTGTTATTTTTTGCCTTGTGTCCCCTCACACGCAATCAATGAGCCGAACCATGAACTTAAGGGGCGAGACACAATTCAAGATGCTTCCATCTCTACGGACAACGTAAAGGCCTGCTATGTCGTCACTGAAAAGCTCTGAAAAAGTGATCTTCGAAAAGCTTTTTGATCGCGGTGGATATGTCTTGGATTTCAACGAGCCAAGATATGCGGAGTTCTTTCGCGAACACAGGATTGACATCAATCATCAACGGTACCAGATCAACGGGTCGTCCAAGATGAAACGGTTAAGAGCCTTTTGGGAAATTGAGGAAGATGCTGTTGTTTCCCAAGTCTTAAGTGCCCTTTTGCAATACGCCGAAGCTATTGGAACCGTAGATAGTTCATTGAGGGTAAAGGCTTTCGACATATTGAAGCGTCTGGAACCCAAAAGTAACGTCGAGAAAGAATCAACGGAGAGTGAGTTTCTTGGGCAGAGTTTTCCGCTCGAAAGTCTAAACGGACTTAATGTGGATTCCGCTTTGCTTGCGGTATTAGAACAACGGATTACCGAGATACAGCAAGCAATGAAAGCAGGAGTGTCTTTAGCCGCAATTCTTTTATGCGGGAGCACGCTAGAAGGATTGCTGTTAGACGTTGCAAGCAAGAAGCCAAGCCATTTTAATCAAGCATCTGCTGCTCCGAAATTAAATGGGCAAGTTCGGCCGCTTTATGAATGGACTTTAGAGAGTTTGATTAACGTGGCGTATGAGGTGAGGGTGATATCCCTGGACGTGAAAAAATATAGCCACTCATTGAAGGACTTCCGAAATTTCATCCATCCTCGTCAGCAGGCCGCATCTGGTTTTAATCCTGATCACCATACGGCAAGGATCTGTTGGCAAGTCTTACAAGCGGCAATAGCAGACCTTCGGCGGGCGCGTGCCACTATGTAGCGAGGCAAGGAGACAGTGTGCAGAAATTTGAATGAGGGGACGCAAAGATAATATGCACAAATTTCGCCGAAGCCATGACCGGCCTGAAACGCGTGTCAATATTCTTTGGAACTTTTCAGTTAAGCTACGTTGTCTTGGGATCCAAAATTTCCAAAAAATGAAGCGTGCCACCGATTAGCGGCTTGTCTTTTTGACCGTATATAACCGCTCTACTTCAATCGAGAGATATCGTGATTCTAAAAAAAATATCAGTAATTAAGCTATTTGGAATTTTTGATCACAACATACCGTTAAATGATGGAGGAATAACAATAGTCATCGGTGAAAACGGCTTAGGAAAAACAGTCATTCTAGAAGCGATAAATGCCTTCTTCGGCCGAAATTTCGGATTTTTCAGAGATTTAGAATTTCAAAAGATAATTTTTACTTTTGAAAATCACGAGGTGTGGGAGATAACCAAAACAAAGCAAGAGCAAGGACTTTTCCTCATGCTAAACAGAATCTTTTCCACGAAGGATTCTAAATCTAAGCCCATCAAAATCGCGGAAATGAGCTCGAATGAAAACTCCAGAAGAAGCAGGAGCTCCCGCGAGATGGAAGCTATAAGACGACATCAAATGCTTCGTTTCGAAGCCGAAATGATGGAGCGGGGTCAGACCGGAGATTCTCGTTGGAGAGAATTTGAACGAGAGCATTACGCTCAAGAAATGATGCGGCGAGAATTTCTTTTAGATTCAGCTGACATTAACTTGCCTAAATGGTTTGTTGAGGCACTTGCGTTGGTTAAGGTTAAGCTGATTGAGACTCAACGTCTGATAACAGCAAAGGAGCGTGGCGGCGACTCATATATAAATACTGTATTGAAGTCCTCAAAGGAGCTCACGGAGCGAATCTACAGTATAGATAAAACGGCATCTGCGATTTCAACTGAGCTTGATAGCACTTACCCAAATAGATTGGTTAAAAAACTTAGATCAAATACAAATGAGCCATTTGAGGAACTTAATGATTCACTATCGAAGCTAGATGCTCAGCGCAAGCGTTTGTCTTCGCTAGGTTTAATTGAGTCCACTCAAGATTCAGATCTATTGCAAATCAGCGGCGGTCAGCTTGAATTGGTCGGCGCGTTGAAGCTCTATATTGAGGACAGTCATAAGAAACTCGCGCCTTACGACGATATTTCGGGGCAAATTCAGCTTTTCCTGGACATTGTCAATTCGCGCTTTAAACACAAAACTCTAGAGGTGAACAAAAAAGACGGTTTCTTATTTAAATCAAAAATTAAGCGCGACGGCGCAGGACAATTAGAAACCATTTCGCCGAAAAAGCTCTCATCGGGCGAGCAAAACGAGCTTATCCTTTTCTATGAACTTATTTTCAAATCGTCGCCAGGTGACATGATTTTGATAGATGAGCCCGAGCTATCACTCCACATATCTTGGCAAAATAAGTTTATTGGTGACCTCAAGGCTGTTACTTCGATAAACGATGTTTCAGTAGTTATCGCAACCCATTCGCCAGACATTATTGACGAAAATTGGGAACTACGCGTTAAGTTGCTCGGAGTCGAGTAATGGAGGAAGAAATCACACCGGCCCGCATTGCAAATGCGATCTGTCAAGATACAACTTACGAGGGATATTATGTCTTGGTCGAAGGAAAAAAAGATGTCCGAATATATCGTCGCTTCACTTCCGATGTTTCGGCGAAGGTCAAAGCGACTTTTGGAAAAAGTAAGCTTCGTGAAGTTTATAGAATTTTGACTGAACGAAACTTTGTTAGAAAAATAGGAATTCGCGACGCAGACTTTCTGAGAATAAAAGGAAATCCAAAATACACAGCGGAGTTTACTGATCCCATTTTCGTCACAGACGGGCATGATTCAGAAATCATGATGGTGGCCACAGGAGTTATCAATAATTTTTTCTTAATGGTAACTGACGAAGCGAAGGTTGCTGTTTTCGAAGAAAAGCATAATAAGAAGGTGGTCGATATGATCTTTTCCCTTATCAGGCCCTTAGGTAATTTAAGACTGGCAAATAAGAGATTTGGATTGGGTCTTGCTTTCAAGCCAGAACGGCCAGAAGGTAATGCACTTAGGATCGACAGGTTCGTGAATAGTAAAAGCTGGGGCTATAACGGAGATGAAAGCATGGTAAATACCGTCATAGAATATTCGAAAAACAGAGGTTCGGTAGTAGCATCCCGGGCTGTAGTTTTAGAGAAACTTCGGGAAATTTCAATGGAAGAACATCCGAACAATGAGATCTGCAATGGACACGACTTTGCGTATGTTTTGCATCTGATTTCAAAGCAGGGAATTGGGAGCAAAAGCAAACTACTTCAGGACTCCGCTTGTGTCGAGGACCTACTTATATCCCAATTCGACTGGATTAAATTTTCGGGTACTCAGTTGTTTGCTCGAATAAATCAATGGCAGAACATTGAGGAAAAAGTCATTTTTGAAGCGCGGTGAAGTTAGGCTTTGTCCGTCGACCGCACTAGAAGTGCCTTTTGATCTTTTACTTTGCGCGCAACGCCACGTTTTTAACCGAGATTGAACCGGCATTCGATTGATTGCAGTCCTCCCCCCGCTCTCCCCCAAAAAATGGTTCTTCGAAGAATTCCGTGGACTGATTTGCTGGGTTTTGTATCCTCGCGGCTTATTGGATAGTCGTCAGGAGGCAAGATGTTGGTGCAAATGATGCGGGGGTTGAACGCGGTGCAATGCCCGCCTTTATGGCGGCTGCGTAAGAAACAAAAAAGGCAGCGACACCGGAAAGTGTGGCTGCCAATTCTGGTACAGCTGAAATCTTGGTGGCCCGGGGCGGAATCGAACCACCGACACAAGGATTTTCAATCCTCTGCTCTACCAACTGAGCTACCAGGCCAAGACGGACAAGTATAGCGGCTTTGAAGAAATATGCAAGTCCTTTTTGAAAAATAGTTTCCGCCACCCCGTTTATAATCGCCGGCATGAATACCAATTCACATTCCCCATCTTCCTCGCCGGCCGCGGCTGGCACTGATATCTGCATCGTCGGCGACGGCGCGGTCGGCAAGACGGCGGCGCTGGGGCTGGCGCAGGCCGGCTTCAAGGTGACCCTGCTGGCACCGCCACCCAAGCCCGCCGCACCCGACCCGGCCAGCTGGGACGTGCGGGTCTATGCGCTGAACCATACCGCGCATCGGCTGCTGTCCTCGGTCCGCGTCTGGGATGCCATGGATGCCGCGCGCATCGCGCCGGTGGATAACATGACCGTCCACGGCGACGGGCTGCCGGAAAAGGCGCAGCCCGGCCTGCTCAGCTTCGATGCCTACGCCGCGCGCACGGATGCCCTGGCCTGGATCGTCGAAGACCGCAATCTCGACCAGGCGCTGGACGCCGCCCTGCGCTTCGCGCCCAATGTGCGCGTGCTGCAGGGTCGCGCCACGGCGCTGGCGGTCGGCGGCGAGACTGCCACGCTGACGCTGGAATCCGGCCAGGCCCTGTCCGCTTCGCTGGTGGTGGGGGCCGATGGCGCCAATTCCTGGGTGCGCGGACAGTGTGATATCGGGCTGGATTACCGCTCCTATGGCCAGAACGCCATCGTCACCAATTTCACCTGCGAGCTGCCGCATCGCGGCGTGGCCTATCAATGGTTCAGTCCGACCGAGGGCGTGATCGCGTTGCTGCCGCTGCCGGGTAACCGCGTCTCGCTGGTGTGGTCCGCGCCGCAGGCGCTGGCCGAGCAGCTGCTGCGCCTGCCGTTGTCGGCGCTGGCCGAGCGTCTGGCGCAGTGGGCCGCGCCGGTGCTGGGGACGCTCACGCCGCTGCAGCCGGAAGTGGCCAAGGCTTTCCCGCTGCGCCTGATCAAGCCGCATGCGATGATCGCGCCGCGTGTGGCGCTGATCGGCGATGCCGCCCATGTGGTCCATCCGATGGCCGGGCATGGCATGAACCTGGGCTTTGGCGATGTGGCCGCGCTGATCGATATCCTGCTCAAGCGCGAGCCCCAGTACGATTGCGGCGATGATCGTGTGCTGCGTCGCTATGCCCGCGCCCGCAAGGAAGAAGTATTGCTGATGCAGATCGCCACCGATGGTCTGCATCGGCTCTTCTCCACCGAGGCCGAGCCGGTGCGGCTGGTGCGCAATATCGGCATGAGCCTGGTGAACCGTCTGCCGCTGCTCAAGCGCCGGCTGATTGCCCACGCGTTGGGACAGTGAAGCGCGGCGATTTCAGGTAAGGTAGTGGCCTTTGGCGAGCCAGCAGGGCTATTTGCGCCTGCCGTTGCCGGAAAAACTTCCCCGCGATTTTTTTGAGAGACATCTGCAACCCCAGTCTTTGCAAGGCTTTGCGGCCGATGCGTCAAGGATTGGGTGTGCGTTTGATTTGAATCAGGACGAGTATGAAAAAATTTCTGACCGCCGGTGCGCGCCCATTGCGCCATCTGAGCATGGCCGCATTGCTGCTGGTTTCCACCGTCGTCGGCGTGAGCGCCCATGCGCAGGCCGAGGCGGCTGACAGCACCGAGGCCACCATCAAGAAGCTCATCGAGCCGCGCCTGGGCAAGGATGCCAAGGTCGATGCGGTGACCAAGACGCCGTATTCCGGCCTCTATGAAATCCAGATCGATGGCGACGTGATCTACACCGATGCCAAGGCCCAGTACCTGTTCATCGGCCGCGTGGTGGATGCGCAGAGCTACCGCGATTACACCAAGGAAAAGATCGATTCGCTGAACCAGGTGCCGTTCTCGGGCCTGCCGCTGGACAAGGCGATCAAGACCGTCAAGGGCAATGGCAAGCGCGTGATCGCCATCTTCGAAGATCCCAACTGCATCTACTGCAAGCGCCTGCACAAGACCCTGCAGGAAGTGGACAACATCACCTACTACACCTTCCAGTACAACATCCTCTCGCCGGATTCCATCGTGAAGTCGCGCAACATCTGGTGCGCGCCCAATCCGAGCAAGGCCTGGAACGAGTGGATGGTCAACGGCAAGGAAGCACCCGCAGCGGCGGCCTCCTGCAATGCGCCGCATGAGGATGTACTTGCACTGGGCAAGAAGCTCAAGGTGACCGGCACGCCGACCATCTTCTTCACCGACGGTTCGCGCATTCCTGGCGCGGTCGATGCCAAGGGTCTGGAACAGAAACTGTCTTCGCTGAAATAAGTCCAGGACGCACGGGAGCGCCTCGCAGGTTGGGGCGCTCCTGTTGCGTTGTGGTTCAGCGCATCAGGCTCATTTCCCCGTATGCAGTTCCATCATGGCGGCCTCGAACTTGCCCTGCACCAGCAGGGGGATGACGTTGAGGCTCTTGTCCAGGGCGTCGTTGATGAGCGCCTGTTCTTCCTTGCGCGGCCGGTGCAGTACGAAGTCGGCGACCGGCTGTTGCAGTCCCAGCGTGCGCGGATGACCGATGCCCAGGCGCAGGCGCCAGTAGTCCTGGGTGCCCAGTGCGGCGGTGATGTCCTTCAAGCCATTGTGGCCGCCGGAAGAACCGCCTTTCTTGATCTTGGCCGCGCCCGGTGGCAAGTCCAGTTCGTCATGCACCACCAGCACTTCGTCCGGATTGATCTTGTAGAAGCGCGCCAGCGCGCCGACCGACTGGCCGGAGCGGTTCATGTAGGTCTGCGGTTCCAGCAACCACACCTCATTGCCGGCGATGCTGGTCTTGCCAGCCAGGGCGTTGAAGCGCTGCTCGCGGCTCAGGCGCACCGGACCGGCGAGGTTGTCGACCAGCCAGAAGCCGGCATTGTGGCGGGTTTGTTCGTATTCCGGGCCGGGGTTGCCGAGACCGACGATGAGACGGATGGACATGTTGCAAGAAATGAGGGGCTGCACGAGGCGGAAGCGCCGATTATCCCGGCTTTGGCCGCCGCCGTCCAATCCCGCGCGGCCCGGATGCGCCCGCGCCGCCTGCCTTCCCGTGCAATCAGGCAATGTCAAGATTGGCGCGGGTGGCTGAATTGCGTATCATCCAACGCTTGTTTTTCTTCACCGCATAACTGCTTAATTGCTTAACTGTTGACTGGGTTTCACCATGCTGCCTTCTATCGAACAACGACTCGCCCTTGAACTCGCCGCCAAGCCGGTTCAGGTCGCTGCCGCCATCGCCTTGCTGGACGAAGGTGCCACCGTCCCCTTCATCGCCCGCTACCGCAAGGAAGTCACCGGCGGCCTGGACGACATCCAGCTGCGCCTGCTGGAAGAGCGCCTGCGTTACCTGCGCGAGCTGGAAAGCCGCCGCGCCGCGATCATCGCGTCCATCGAAGAGCAGGGCAAGATGACGCCGGTGCTGCTGGACGCCATCACCCACGCGGAAGACAAGACCCGCCTGGAAGATCTCTACCTGCCCTACAAGCCCAAGCGTCGCACCAAGGCCCAGATCGCCGCCGAAGCCGGCCTGACCGAGCTGGCCGATGCGCTGCTGAACGACCCGGGCCTGAACCCGGAAGAGGAAGCCGCCAAATACATCAAGGCCGCCTTCACCACCGACAACGGTGACAATCCGGGCGTGCCCGATACCAAGGCCGCGCTCGATGGCGCGCGCCAGATCCTCATGGAGCGTTTCTCGGAAGACGCCGAGCTGCTGCAGAGCCTGCGTGAGTACATCACCGAACACGGCGTGGTCGAATCCAAGGTGATCGATGGCAAGCAGGACGCTGGCGAAAAATTCGCCGACTACTTCGATTACTCCGAGACCTATTCCACCATCCCTTCGCACCGTGCGCTGGCGCTGTTCCGTGGTCGCCGCGAGGAGATGCTCAACGTTGTTCTGCGTCTGGACAGCGAAGAAGAAAAGCCGAAGTGGGATGCGCCTCATAATCCTTGCGAAGGTCGTATCGCCTCGCGCTTCGGCGTCTCCAACAAGGGCCGTGCCGCTGACAAGTGGTTGTCCGATACCGTGCGCTGGGCCTGGCGCGTGAAGGTCTTCATGCACCTGGAAACGGAGCTCATGACCAACCTGCGCGAGAAGGCCGAGGCCGAGGCCATCAACGTCTTCGCCCGCAACCTGAAGGACCTGCTGCTGGCCGCGCCTGCCGGCCCGCGTGCCACCATGGGCCTGGACCCGGGGCTGCGCACCGGCGTCAAGGTCGCCATCGTCGATGCTACCGGCAAGGTGGTCGCCACCGATACCATCTATCCGCACCAGCCGCGCAACGACTGGCACGGTTCGCTGCACACCCTGTCGCAACTGGCCGAGAAGCACAATGTCTCGCTGATCTCGATCGGTAACGGTACCGCCTCGCGTGAAACCGACAAGCTGGCACAGGATCTGATCAAGCTGCGTCCCGAACTGAAGCTGACCAAGATCGTGGTGTCCGAAGCGGGTGCGTCGGTGTATTCCGCCTCGGAATTCGCTTCCAAGGAATTGCCGGATCTGGATGTGTCGCTGCGTGGCGCAGTCTCGATTGCACGTCGTCTGCAGGACCCGCTGGCCGAGCTGGTCAAGATCGATCCCAAGTCCATTGGCGTGGGTCAGTACCAGCACGACGTGAGCCAGTCGCAGCTGGCACGCTCGCTGGATGCCGTCGTGGAGGATTGCGTGAACGCCGTTGGCGTGGATGTGAACACCGCTTCCGCTCCGCTGCTGGCACGCGTGTCGGGTCTGAATGCCAGCGTGGCACAGAGCATTGTGTCGTATCGGGATATGAAGGGGATGTTCAGCTCGCGTGCTGCCTTGCGCGAAGTGCCGCGCCTGGGTGACAAGACCTTTGAACAGGCGGCCGGCTTCCTGCGTGTGATGAATGGCCAGAACCCGCTGGATGCGTCGGCGGTCCACCCGGAATCCTATCCGCTGGTGGAAAAGATCCTGGCCGACATCAAGAAGGATGTGAAGAGCGTGCTGGGCCAGACCTCGCTGTTGAAGGGCCTGACCCCGGCCAAATATGCCGACGAGAAGTTCGGCGTGCCCACCGTCACCGACATCCTCAAGGAACTGGACAAGCCCGGCCGCGACCCGCGTCCGGAATTCACCACTGCCACCTTCAAGGAAGGCGTGGAAGAGATCAAGGACCTGCGTCCGGACATGATCCTGGAGGGCGTGGTCACCAACGTGGCGGCCTTCGGCGCCTTCGTCGACATCGGTGTGCACCAGGATGGTCTGGTGCACATCTCGGCGCTGTCCAACACCTACGTCAAGGACCCGCACACCGTGGTCAAGGCCGGCCAGGTGGTCAAGGTCAAGGTGCTGGAAGTGGACGAGAAGCGCAAGCGCATCGCCCTGACCATGCGCCTGAACGACACCGCCCCGGCCCCGGGTGCACGCAACGAGCAACGTGGTGACCGCAACGATGCGCGTCGTCTGTCGCAGCACCAGAACCAGCGTGGTCGCGAGCAGGCACCGAGCAACAATGCCATGGCGGCGGCGTTTGCGAAACTGCGCGGTTGAACTGATGCACGTCGCTGCAATGGCATTGCGGCGACGTTGATGTGATGCAATGAAAAGAGGCTGTTCCCTTGCGGGGACAGCCTCTTTTTCGTTCGCGTAGCGGCCCGGATCGACGGGCGTCAATCCTATGCGGTGGTGCTGATCCGCGTCTGGCTCACCGATACCGAGATACTGACGGTGGTCTCGCTGGCAACCACGGTGCCGCCCTGGCCATCACCGTTGTCAGTGCTGCCTTCACTATCGCCACCATCCTGCTTGCCACCCTTGACCTTGTTGATGAAGTCATTCAGCGACTTCTGCACGAGGTCATAGGTCTTGTCGATGTTGCTGGCGATGTCGCCCTGCAGGACGCTCAGGCTTTCCAGGATGCCGCGTGCTTCCTTGAAGCCCTGGTCGACGCCCTTGAAGATCAGGTTCATGTAGTCGTCGATGTTGGCGGCGTCTTCCTTGTCGGGATTGTTCTGCTTGTAGAGCTCGAACATGTTGGTGATGAAGGAGACGATGCGTCCGGCCGTGCCCTCCGGCGAGTTGTCCTGGGATGCCGCGTTCTGCACGGCGTTGTCGCCCAGCTGCGGGCGCAGGATGTCGTTGATGTTTTCGATGGCGGTCTTGTAGACCAGCGACAAAGGATCGTTGCCGCTCTGCAGTGACACCTCCAGCGAGGACTGGACGATGGACAGGTTGAACTGTGCCTTGGCGCCTGCTTCGGTCAAGAGGTTCGCCTTTCTGGCTTCGGCGATCTTGTCATTGCTGGTGCCGGACGCACTGCCAGACAAAGCGGTGCTGTCGCCGTTGGTGGCGTTGGCGGAGTTGGAGGAAGTGGTGCTGGGCAGCAGGGATTTGCTGTCCAGGCCGGTGGTGTTGCCGATGGCCATGACGGTCTCCTGTAGAAAAAGGGGATCCGGGCATCAAGGGGGAAGACGGATCCACTGGAAATGATGGTGCGTCGGATGACGAACCACTCCATTCCTGCATAACGGCCCGGTCGTGACGGACTTGATATTGACAAAAATTAACAGGTGTCAGTTTCCTCGTCCGGGTGGCAGCACTTACTGCGGTGGATTTGTTCGATCTGACGCAAAGCCTTTTCGGTAAAGGCTTTGCGGCGAGCCGATGCGGGTCGATACGGTGGCTCTCACCCTAAAAAATTTTTCAGAAAAAATGTAACGAAATGTCCGATCCGTGGTGGCAGGCGGATTTCATTTGCAGCGATGCAATGAAATCACGATGACATGCTGCCAAGGATGAGCTGAGAGAAAACGCAGCGTATCGAAACGCTGCGTTCAGTGACGATGAGTATGTAGATATGGACGTGGATGTGGATGAGCTGGAAAGCCTGCTCCGCTCATTCCATGACGAACAGGCGACGATGTTCGCGGATGGCGTAACGGTCGGTCATGCCGGCGATGTAGTCGGCGACCTTTCTTGCCTGCTTGTCCAGCTGCTGGGCGTCATCATGCATTGCCTTGACCTGATAGTCCGGTGGCAGCAGGCTGGGCTGGCCCATGAAGGCGGAAAACATCTCGGCAATGATGCGCCGCGCCTTGGCGGTCATGCGGTTGACCTGATAGTGACGGTAGAGCTTTTCACGCAGGAATTTCTTCAGCACTGCCGCTTCGCCGGCCATGGCATCGGAGAAGGCAATGAGCGGCGGGGCGTTGCGGACATCCTCGATGTCGCGTGGCGCGAGCTCGGAGATGCGCACGCTCGCGGTCTGGATCAGGTCGACGATGAGCGCGTTGATCATGCGGCGGACCGTCTCATGGATCACGCGGCGACCGGTGATGCCGGGATAGGTCTGTTCGACTTCGCGCAGATGGCGGGCAAAGAAATCCACTTCGCTCATCAGCTCCATGGTCAGCAGGCCCGAGCGCAGGCCGTCGTCGATGTCGTGGTTGTTGTAGGCGATCTCGTCGGCCAGGTTGGCCAGCTGGGCTTCCAGCGAGGGCTGTTTCTTTTCCAGGAAGCGTACGCCGATGTCCCCCAGTTGTCGGGCATTGTGCAGCGAGCAGTGCTTGAGGATGCCTTCGCGGGTTTCGAAGGTGAGATTCAGACCATCGAAGGCGCCATAGTGCTGCTCCAGCTCATCGACCACGCGCAGGCTCTGCAGGTTGTGCTCGAAGCCGCCGTGGTGCTTCATGCAGTGGTTCAGCTCATCCTGGCCGGCGTGGCCGAACGGCGTGTGGCCCAGGTCGTGGGCCAGGGAGATGGCTTCGACCAGGTCTTCGTTGAGTTGCAGGTTGCGGGCGCAGGAGCGAGCAATCTGCGCGACTTCGATGCTGTGGGTCAGGCGGGTACGGAACAGGTCGCCTTCGTGATTGACGAAGACCTGGGTCTTGTATTCGAGACGGCGGAAGGCGGTGGAGTGGACGATACGATCGCGGTCACGCTGGAATTCGCTGCGCGAGCCGGGCGGGGTTTCACTGAAGCGCCGGCCCCGCGAGCTTGCCGAGTGGGCGGCATAGGGAGCCAGACGGGGGGGCGCTTCAGCGTGCATGCTTACTCTCCGGTGCAGGCCGCCAGGGTTTGCAAGAGCAATTCCTGCGGCACGTTGGTGATCAGGGGGCTGCCCAGCGGTTTGATCAGGATGAACTTGATCTGGCCGCCTTCGTTTTTCTTGTCCACTTCCATCAGTTCCAGCCAGCGTTCGGTACCGAGGCTGGGGGCCACCGTCGGCAGGCCCGTTGCGGCGGCGACTGCCTGGATGCGGTCCCGCGTGCCGGCATCGATATAGCCCAGTCGCTGCGACAGGTCGGCCGCCATGACCATGCCGCAACCGACGGCTTCACCGTGCAGCCATTGGCCGTAGCCCAGGCCGTTTTCGATGGCGTGGCCGAAGGTGTGGCCGAAGTTGAGGATGGCGCGCAGGCCACCTTCGCGTTCATCCTGGCGCACCACGTCGGCCTTGATTTCGCAGGAGCGCTGGATGGCATAGGCCAGGGCAGCATCGTCCTTGGAGACCAGTTGGGCGATATTGGTTTCGATCCAGTCGAAGAAGGGCGCATCGATGATGGCGCCATGCTTGATGACTTCGGCGATGCCGGCGGCCAGTTCGCGCGCGGGCAGGGTATGCAGGGTGGCGGTGTCGGCGATGACGGCCTGCGGCTGGTAGAAGGCGCCGATCATGTTCTTGCCCAGCGGATGGTTGATGCCGGTCTTGCCGCCCACCGAGGAATCGACCTGCGAGAGCAGGGTGGTCGGCACCTGCACGAAGGGTACGCCGCGCATGTAGGAGGCAGCGGCAAAGCCGGTCAGGTCGCCAATCACACCGCCGCCCAGGGCGACCAGGGTGGTCTTGCGATCACACTTGTCGGCCAGCAGGCGGTCGAAGATCTTCATCAGGCTGGCCCAGTTCTTTTCTTCCTCGCCGTCGGGCAGCACGATTTCGCTGACCTGTTTGCCGGCAGCGCGCAGGGCGTTGGCGACCTTGTCCAAGTACAGGGGGCCGACCGTATCGTTGGTGACGATGGCCACGCGCTTGCCCTTGACGTATTGCGGCAGCAGGGACGCATCGTCCAGCAGGCCGCGACCGATGTGGATGGGGTAGCTGCGCTCGCCCAGGTCTACGTTGAGGGTGATCGGGTGGATGGCGGTGGAGGCGGTGTTCTGGTTCATGCGGTGATGGCTGGGTTCGGCGCCGGCAGCGCCATGGAAGGTGTGGGAGAAATGGCTGGTGGCGACCACCGTAGTACCGTCGGCGGTACGGGTGACCAGCGCGCTGCTGCGTTCGACGACGACGGTTTCATCGGCCTGCGCTCCATCAGCCTCCGCCGAGGGCTGCCAGGCACCCTCCTTGGGTGAGAGTTCCAGATGGCTGATGATGGTCTGTACCAGGAACTGGACATTGGGCCGGTTGGTTTCGATCACGAAGTCGGCCACCTCGCGGTAGAGCGGGTCACGCTGGCGCGAGAGTTCTTCCAGCTTGCGACGCGGGTCGGCGGTCTGCAGCAGCGGGCGGTTCTTGTCGCGCCCGGTGCGCTGGAGAATCTGGTTGATGCTGGCCCGCAGGTAGACGACGGTGCCGCCCTTCTTGAGGTTTTCACGATTCTCGGCACGCAGGACGGCGCCGCCACCGGTGGCCAGCACGATGTCGGGCTGGGCCGAGAGTTCGCGGATCACCTCCGCTTCGCGGCGGCGGAAGCTTTCCTCGCCCTCGATCTCGAAGATCACCGGGATGGTGGCGCCGGTGCGCGCCTCGATCTCGTGGTCCGAATCGACGAAGCGCTTGTTCAGCTTCTTGGCCAGGGCCCGGCCTATGGTGGTCTTGCCGGCTCCCATCAGGCCGACAAGGAAGATGCTTCCAGTCATATCTAAGAATTCTGCGCTCTGCGCTACTGGCCAATGTCGATGGCGCCGCGCATCTGACGGCACGGTCACCCGCCGCCCGGTGGGCGGTGTCCGGGCCGGCCGCCGGCCGGCTTGCGCCCGGCGGTACGGGCCTGGAACAGCGATTTTACCGTTCTTTGTGCCGCCGCCGGGAAAAATCGGGCTGGACAGCCCGCCGGGGGGCAACGGGCGTCAATACGGGCGCGGCGGTGCGACGATGCGGGGTGTGAGGAAGATCAGCAGTTCGGTCTTGTCGCGCACCCGGCTGTTGCTGCGGAAGAGGGCGCCCAGGATGGGGATGTCGCCCAGCAACGGTACCCGGGTTTCATGGTCATTGTCGGTCTGGGTATAGATGCCGCCGATGACCACCGTGCCGCCATCTTCGACCTGGACCTTGGTCTTGACGTGCTTGGTGTTGATCGCCAGGCCGCCCGGGGTGACGTTGCCCCGGCTGTCCTTGTTGAGGTCGACGTCGAGGATCACATTGCCGTCGGGGGTGATCTGGGGCGTCACTTCCAGCTTCAGGTTGGCTTTCTTGAATGCGGTGGCGGTGGTGCCATTGCCAGCGGCCTGCTGGTAGGGGATTTCCTCGCCCTGTTCGATCAGGGCCGCCTGCTGGTCGGCGGTGATCAGGCGCGGACTGGAGACGATCTTGCCGCGCCCGTCGGCTTCCAGGGCCGAGAGTTCGACGTTGAGGAAGCGCTGGGCGGCGGCGTTGAAGAGGGTAAAGCCGAAGCTGCCCGGAGTGGCACCGCTCAATGGCTCGGCGCGCAGGTTCAGGGCTGGTTCGCTCAGGTAGAGACCCGGTGTGGGTGGCGTCTGCCGGGTCTGCTCGCCGATGGCTGCATAAGTGTTGCCCACCGCTGCGCCGCGGGTGGTCGCCGCCAGCCCGAGCTTGACGCCGAGGTTGCGGGCGAAGCTGTCGTCAGCTTCGACGATGCGGGCCTCGATGAGGACCTGGCGTGCCGCCACGTCGATGCGCTCGATCAGCTTGCGCACGTTGGCCAGAACGGCCAGGGTGTCGGTCACCAGCAACTGGTTGGTGTGATGGTCGATCATGGCGCTGCCACGGCGGGATAGCAGGGTGTTGCGACGCCCGGCCTGGGTGTTGCCGTCTTCGCCGATGCCCAGTGCGCGGCGCAGGGTGTCGGCGCGCTGGTAGTTGAGCTGGAAGCTCTCGGCATGCAGCGGCTCCAGGTCGGCGATCAGGGCTTTCTGTTCCAGCTCCTGGCGTTCGCGCGCCTGCATTTCCTCGCGCGGGGCGATCCACAGTACCTCGCCAGTGCGCCGCATCTCCAGTCGCCCGGCCTGCAGGATCAGGTCCAGCGCCTGATCCCAGGGGACATCCCTCAGGCGCAGGCTCAACTGCCCGGCCACGGCGTCGCTGGCCACGAGATTGACGTCGCTGTAATCGGCCAGGACCTGCAGGACGGTGCGGATGTCGATGTTCTGGAAATTGAGCGATAACCTGTCGCCGCCATCGTGCTTGTCGGTCGGTGTTCCGGAGGAAGCGGGGACGGTGCTGCCGCCGGTGACGGGCAACACGTCGATCACCAGACGGCGACCGCTCTGATAGGCCTGGTAGCGCCATTGGCCCTGCGTTTCGAGCATCACGCGTACGCCTTGTTCGTACGGGTAGGCATGGTATTGCGTCACGGGGGTGGCGAAACGCCCGACCTCGACCGGCCGCTGCAGGTCCGGTGACAGGCTGGCACCGCCGATGTCCACCACCAGGCGCCGGCCCATTTGACGGACCTGCAGCGGTTGATCGGCCGCGCCCAGCTCCAGTATCAGTTGTCCCTCGCCGGCGCCGCCGCGGCGAAAGTCGATGTTCTGCAGTGCGCCGGGCTCGGGCGCGGCGCGCTGGTCGAGTTCGACCAGCAGGCGAGCATCCTCGACCCGCAGACGATGGCTGACGGCGTGCTTGAGCTGCAGTTGCAGCCGCAGCCGGTCGTCGTCGGCGGCCACCAGCACGCGCTTGAGCAGGCCGCTGCCGGCCAGCGCGCGGGGCAGCATGTCGGCAGGCGTGGTCTTTGGCAGGTCCAGTACCAGTTGTGCTGGATCAAGCAGCTGGAATGCGCCTACCTGTGCGGGGTCCACGGGATGGGACAGTTGCAGGCTCAGTGTGAGCCCTTGCGGGCGGTACTGGATACCGATGCCGTAAAGGCGGTTCTCGGCCAGGGTCGGCCAAGGTGACAGGGACAGCAGACCGGCGAACAAGAGCAGCAGGGTTCTCATGGCCGGCTCCCGGGGCGGATCAGCCGGCGCCCGTTGCTGCGCGGTGACAGGCGCTGGTTGCGTGCATTGCGTGGGTAGGGCGTCACGGTTGGCAGCGCACCGGCCGCGTAATTTTCCATCGTGATGGTCTGGGTCGACCCGGCGTGGTGGAGGGCGATCTGGTCTTCGTGCACCGCCAGCACTTCGCCCAGCGCGCCGGGAAGCTGGTCGCCGACCTGCAGGCGGCGGGTGGCGCCGTCCAGCTCCACCAGTGCGATCCGCTGATCGTTACGACGTAGCGTACCCAGCAGGCGCAGCGCCGGACGTGCGGGTGTTGCCGGGGCGGAGGATGGTGATGGGGCGGCAACGGCTGTAACAGCTGCAACAGCAAGGTCTTCCTCTTCCTCGCTTTCCGTCGCAGGGCTGGCTTTGCCGCGCGCCTGCCGTGACGTGAGCGTTGCTGTCGCCGCTTCATCTTCGAGTTGGAATGGATCGGGAAGGTCGGACGAGGGATGTTCGATTTCTCCCGCAGGCGGGCGCGAGGCCGACGCTGTGGCGGGTGGCAGGCGCAATGACTGTTCACGGCTGAGGGTGATCCA
Organism: Herbaspirillum sp. C7C2; assembly: GCF_022627865.1. Lineage (NCBI taxonomy): Bacteria > Pseudomonadati > Pseudomonadota > Betaproteobacteria > Burkholderiales > Oxalobacteraceae > Herbaspirillum > Herbaspirillum sp. C7C2. Next base: position 65,448 of record NZ_JABXGI010000001.1, on the reverse strand, counting down.
CTGCCGGGTTGCCGTGGCCTCGTCAGGGTGTTCCAGTGTCACCAGCGCGGCATAGGCGGTCGCGGCCAGCAACACCGGCGCAAGCATCAGCGAGGCGAGGGAAAGCACGCTCATGGTGGGGACTCCACGGAAGCCGACTTGGCATTGCCGGTGGGGGCGGAGACCGTGGCCTTCATCAGCAAGGCCGCCTGCGTGCCGCGCTCGCTGGTGATCTCCAGGTTCTCGAAGAGCACCGGCATCGGTGGCCGACTGACCTGTTCGACGAAGCGCAGCAGGCCCGCATGCTTGCCACGCAGGCTGATGGTGGCGCTCAGTTTGCCGGGCTGGGGCTGGAAGGAGGTCAGTACCAGACCATGCTCCTCGGCGCGGCGCGCCAGCTTGGCATGCAACAGTTCGGATTGCTGCTGGTCGGGGCGCCATAGCTGAACCTGTTGCGCGACCAGTTGCATCTCCAGCGCGGTCTGGCGCGACTGCAGGCCATCCCGCAGCGCGACCTGGTTCAGGGCGGATTGATACTGCACGCGCAGGTCCTGCTGTTGCCGTTGGGCAGACTGGCGCGATTCGTCCAGTTCTTCGACCGCCAGCAACAGCCCGCTGGCCGCGCACGCCAGCGTTGTCAGCAGGTACAGCGCCAGCCGTGCCGGCCGGGGCCAGTGGGCCGGATGGGTACGCAGGCTTGCACGTTTCATTTCGGCTCCTGGGTGGCGTTCGCGGCGGGTGATGCCAAGGGGATGACGATGCTGAAGGCGTAACCACGATCTTCGGCGTGCAGATCATTGAGGGTGGCACCGTCCAGGCCGGCACCGGTGAGCGCTGCAGCGTATTCCTGCACCGCTTGCGCGCTTGTCGCATGGCCGCGAAGCTCGGCCCGCCCGGCTTGCAGCATGACTCGCTGCAGACGGGTCTGCGGGTTGCCGGCCTGGGCCGCGCCGCGCAGCAACTGGATGGCCTGCTGGCGCCGTCGGGCCAGTTGTTCTTGCACACTCAGCTGTGTGTTGAGCGCTTCGATGCGGGCGCGCAGTGCGCTGGTCTGTTGCACCAGGGGCGCCATCTTTTGCAGCTCCTGGCTCAGCATGGCATTGGCCTGCTGCAGCGATGCCGTGTGCCACCACACCCGCAGGCCGGGTACTGTGGCGATCAGGCAGCCCAGCAGCGCAGCTGCTGCCAGCCAGCGATAGAAGCCCAGTTCGCGCTGGCGGCGACGCTGCTGCGGGGTGCGCGAGAAATCGAAACTTGCGAAACTTGCGAAGCTTGGCTTCATGCCATGCCCTCCCACGCCAGGGCCAGGGCCAACTGATAGTCGGCCGGGATTTGCGCGGCAATCGCGGAGGACAGCATCAGCGGTGAGGGGATGGGGGCGAGCTGCGCATCGATGCCGGCATATTTGACGAAGGCGCGCCCGATGGCGCCCAGCTGAGGGTGGTCGCCGCTGAGCAGCAATCTGCGCGGCAGGGGTTTGAGCAGCGGCGCCACGCTGGCCAGCAGGGGCAGCGCTCCGCCTGCGGCAGCCTGCGCCGGCAGGTTGTGGGCCGGGCCCCTGCCGTGCAGCAGCCAGTTGCCGCCGCGGTCCAGCCGCAACACCGCAGTCTGGTCGGCGCGCCGCTCGTCGCGCAACCAGGCGGCCAGGCACAGGTCCTCCGGTGCCAGCGTCGCCAGGGAGCGATTCAGGGCCTCGGCCAGTGCCAGCCGGTCTTCGATGGCCAGCGTCGAGGCGGCCAGCGCCAGCACCTGGACGTCGGCGGGTGAGGCCGGTTGTGGACCGAGTATCCGGTAATCCAGTACCTGCTCTTCGGCGGAAGCGCCATGGGCGGCCATTTCGGCGCGCACCTGTGCCAGGCGCTGGACCTCGCTGGAGCCGGCCGGCAGGACCAGGCGACGGCCGGTCAGGGTCGCTGCCGGCAGGGCCAGCGCCAGGGTGCCGCCCTGGCACACCGGGTTTTCCAGCAGCGAGCGGCAGATCAGCACCAGTGCATCGAAGTCGACCACCTGGCCATCGCGGCACAGGGGCCTGGCCGACAGGCGCTGATCCAGGCGCAGCAGTTGGGCGCGCTGGCCGCAGCGGCGCAGCAAGGCCAGTTGGACCCGGTCAGGACCGATATCGACTCCGGCGCACAGGCGCGCCGACATCCGGCGGGAAGGAAAGAGGGAACTAGCCATGCCGCAGTTCTTTCGCAAGGGAAAAGGGGGAATTGTCTGGCCGGCGGGAAGGCGGGGGAATAGCGGAAACTTGAGGAATGCCTGTCAATTTGCAGTAAATGATGTCAATTGCTTCACTTCCGGCCATCCTGGTCGGAACCGCGCTCCTGTGCTTTGGTCTATTTGCAACACCTGGCCGCGCGGCCCGTCAGGGCGAGCCGCTATAATGCGGGCTTGTTTCTTCCAACCCGGCTCCGGCCTGCTTTAACGCTTATCTCGAATGTCTTCATCTTCCAACGGCGGCGATCAACACCAACCGGCATCGGCGGCGGATAAACCCGCAGGAAAGGCCCCGCGCAAGCGCATGCACTGGTCGCTGCGCATCCTCCTGGGCCTGTTCGGCACGGTGCTGGGCCTGGTCGTGATGGTGGCGCTGGGCGTGACCTTCATTGTCGCGCTGACCTATCCCAAGCTGCCCGACCTCGATACGCTGACCGATTACCGTCCCAAGATCCCGCTGCGCATCTTCTCGGCCGATGGCGTGCTGATCGGCGAATTCGGCGAGGAACGCCGCAACCTGGTGCACTTCAAGGACATCCCGGAGATCATGAAGAAGGCCGTGCTGGCCATCGAGGATGACCGCTTCTACGAGCACGGCGGCGTCGATTACCAGGGCATTGCCCGGGCTACCTTCTCCAATCTCTCCGGCGGTGGCGGGGGTGCTTCCACCATCACCCAGCAGGTGGCGCGCAATTTCTTCCTGACCAGCAACGAGCCGACCTTCCTGCAGAAGGCCACGCGCAAGTTCTTCTATGAAATCCCGCTGGCCTGGAAGATCGAGAACAACCTCACCAAGGACCAGATCCTTGAGGTCTACATGAACCAGATCTATCTGGGCCAGCGCGCCTATGGCTTCGCCTCGGCCGCCCAGATCTATTTCGGCAAGCAACTGAAGGACATCAGCATCGCCGAAGCCGCGATGCTGGCCGGCCTGCCCAAGGCGCCGTCAGCCTACAACCCGGTGGTCAATCCCAAGCGCGCCCATGCGCGCCAGCAATACATCCTGCTGCGCATGCGCCAGCTGGGTTACATCACCGATGCGCAATACCAGGAAGCCAAGGACGAGGAACTGCGGGTCAAGGGTGACAGTTCCGCCTTCGGCATGCATGCCGAATATGTGGCCGAAATGGCGCGCCAGCTGGTCTACGCGCAATACAAGGACGAGACCTATACCCGCGGCCTGAACGTCTTCACCACCATCACCAAGACCGACCAGGACGCGGCCTACATCGCCCTGCGTCGCGGCATCATCGACTATGAGCGCCGGCATGGCTATCGCGGTCCGGAAGGCTACATGGACCTGCCGGACAACGCCACCAAGGAAGCCGTGGAAGACGCCGTGGAAGTGGAGCTGGCCGATCACCCCGACAGCGATGACATGGTCGCGGCCGTGGTGCTGGATGCCAAGCCCAAGGAAATCACGGCCATGCTCTCCACCGGCGAGGAGATCAGCATTTCCGGCGCCGGCCTGGGCTTCGGCGCCAACCTGCTGTCGGACAAGGCCCCCCCGCAGAAGAAGATCCGTCGCGGCGCCATCATTCGCGTCTTCCAGGACGGCAAGGCCTGGATCATCACCCAGATGCCGGAAGTGGAATCGGCCTTCGTTTCGGTGAACTCGCAGGATGGCGCGATCCGCTCGCTGGTGGGCGGCTTCGACTTCAACCGCAACAAGTTCAACCACGTCACCCAGGCCTGGCGTCAGCCGGGTTCGTCGTTCAAGCCCTTCATCTATTCTTCTTCGCTGGAAAAGGGCCTGTCGCCGGCCACCATCATCAATGATGCGCCGCTGACCTTCACCCAGACCGGTGGCCAGGTGTGGCAGCCGAAGAACTACGGCGGCAAGTTCGAGGGCCCGATCTCGATGCGCCGCGCGCTGCAGAAGTCGATCAACCTCGTTTCCATCCGCATCCTGGAGCGCGTGGGTGTGAAGTATGCGCAGGAGTACATCACCCGCTTCGGCTTCGACGCCGACAAGAACCCGCCCTACCTGACCCTGGCGCTGGGTGCGGGCAACGTCACCCCGCTGCAGATGGTGGGTGCGTATTCGGTGTTCGCCAACGGCGGCTACAAGGTCAATCCCTATCTGATCACCAAGGTCACCGACAGCAACGGCGAAGTGCTCTCGCAGGCCAAGCCGGCTACCGCAGAGGATGAATCAAACCGTGTCATCGATGCCCGCAACGCCTTCATCATGGACAGCATGCTGCGCGATGTGGTGCGTCATGGCACGGCGGTCAAGGCGCTGTCGCTGAAGCGTACCGACCTGGCCGGCAAGACCGGTACCACAAACGACTCCATGGATGCCTGGTTCGCCGGCTACCAGCCCGGCCTGACCGCGATTGCCTGGATCGGCTACGACCAGCCCAAGAGCCTGGGCGACCGTGAAACCGGCGGCGGCCTGGCCCTGCCGGTGTGGATCAGCTACATGTCCAAGGCGCTCAAGGATGTGCCCAACGTGGATCGCAAGGTCCCGGACGGCGTGATCGAATCCGGCGGCGAGTATTACTACGCAGAGTTCCCGCCCAGCGCCATGGTGCGTGACCTGGGCATGGGTGATCGCAGTGGCCTCACGCCTGAAGAAGAAAAGGCCAAGACCCAGATGAAGAACGAGTTGTTCTGAGTCTGCCTGGAAGGAACGATCAGATAATGATTTATATCGTTTAGATTTTCTGTTGATCCCATGCAAAACCGCCGGTCGCGAGAGCGTGACCAGCGGTTTTTTTATGGCTGCCGGCAGCGCGGAGCTCAGTCCCGGCCGGCCAGGTAATGACTGATCCTGCGCATGGCCAGCGTGGTCAGGACTTCGTCCTGTTCGGCGCCGTAGTCGCTCAGCTTGACGATGACGGTGCGGGTCGCCGGATTGACGTAGATGTACTGTCCGAATACGCCGATGGCCGAGAAGTCCTGGTCCTGCGCATTGCCCGGTGGAATCCACCAGCCATCGCGGTATTCGAGGATGTCGCTGCGGTTGTCCGGACGTCGCGGTTCGTTGGCCCATGTGGTGCTGACCACCTGGCGCTCGCCGATGCGTCCCTGGTTCAGATAGAGCAGACCCAGGCGGGCGAATTCGCGCGCGGTGGTGTTGAGGCAGCAGAACGCCTTTTCCACGCCGTGCTTGCGGCTGTCCACGCTCCAGCTGGCATCCTGCTCCATGCCCAGCGGTTCCCACAAGGCCTGCTGCGCGTAGTCGGACAGGGGCATGCCGGTCGCGCGCGCCAGTACCCGCGACAGCACCAGGGTATCGACGCTGCGATATTCGAACCGTTCGCCGGGTGCGAAGCGCAAGCCATGGCGCCGGGCCAGGAAACTGTGCAGGTCGGTGCTGACGAACATGCGCACCACCGGTGAGGTCAGCGACCCCGCATAGCGCTCGTCGACGTCGATGCCGGAACGCATGTCCAGTAGCTGGCCGATGGTAATGCCGGCGTAGGCGGGGGCCAGTTCATCGCTCTTGAGGTAGTGACCGATGGGCTCGTCCAGCGACTTGATCTTGCCTTGCATCAAGGCCACGCCGGTCAGCGCCGAGACAAAGGATTTGGCCACCGAGAAGGACGTGAAGCGGGAATTGGCATCGAAGCCGTCGATGTAGCGCTCGTAGACGACGCTGCCATCCTGCACCACCACGAAGGCGTGGGTGGCAGTGGTCTTGAGGAAATCGGCCATGCTGAGCTGGCCATTCTTCTTCCATGGCACGTTGATTTCCAGCGGCCGCAACGCCACCGGCAGCGCTTGCGGATGACTGGAACGGGCGATGGGATTGGCGTCGAAGACCTTGTAGCTCTGGCTGCGCGGCGTCAGGTCGAACTGCAGGTCGACCAGCGCCGGCAGGCTGGGCAGATCGGCGACACGACGCCCGATCTCGGCGCCGGCCAGCAGGATCAGCAGGGCAGCAGCGCCGCGGGCGAGGCGCTGGGAGGTACGTGGGCTGGGCATGGGGCTCGTTCTTTTTGGAGTGAGCCTATTGTGCCTGATCAGCCGATCTTTTTGCTTGCCCTGTTCTGTACGTCTTGCACGTATTGCTCGTAGCCGCGTGCGCGCAACTGGCAGGCCGGGCAGGTGCCGCAGCCATGGCCCCAGTCATGCAACTGGCCGCGCTCGCCCAGGTAACAGGTGTGGGTGTCTGCGCGGATCAGGTCCACCAGCGCCTGGCCGCCCAGCGATTCGGCCAGCGCCCAGGTCTGGGCCTTGTCGATCCACATCAGCGGTGTCTCGACCTTGAGTTGCGTGGCCATGCCCAGGTTGAGCGCCACCTGCAGGGCCTTCATGGTGTCGTCACGGCAATCGGGATAGCCGGAGAAATCGGTTTCGCACATGCCGCCCACCAGTACGTTCAGGCCGCGTCGATATGCCAGGGTCGCGGCCACCGTCATGAACAGCAGGTTGCGGCCCGGGACGAAGGTATTGGGCAGGCCATTGTCCTGCATAGTGATTTCGACGTCGCGGGTGAGCGCGGTGTCGGAAATCTTGCCGATCAGCGACAGGTCGATCATGTGATCCTCGCCCAGACGCACCTGCCAGTCGGCGGAAAAGCCCTTCATCTTCTCCAGCAGGGCCGGACGCACTTCCAGTTCGATGGCGTGGCGCTGGCCATAGTCGAAGCCGATGGTTTCCACGCGCTGGTAGCGCGACAGCGCCCAGGCCAGACAGGTGGTGGAATCCTGACCGCCGGAGAAAAGCACCAGGGCGCTCTGGGTGTTCAGGGTCGGGGCGATGGCGGAGGTGGCGGACATGGAGGACATGGTTTCTGGCTCAGTGCTGGCTGGGAGGATGGAAGGATGGGGCGATGGACGCGGGGCCTGGCGGCATCCCTGCCGGCCAGGCCCCGCACCTTGCGTGGGAAGCTAGCTTAGTTGGTTTTGCTGACCGAATCCAGCACCTGCTCGATATAGTCGCCATTGGGATCGGTGAATTTCAGACGCACCGGATACCACTCCATCTTGGGGGCCAGCCAGATATCGAGTTTCTGGGCCTGGTCGTCCGGCGGCGGGTTGCGGAACAGGTGCAGCGCCTCGGTTTCGCCCTGGGCGGTCTTGATCTTTTCGCGACCGATCACCTTGAAGGTCCACTGTTCGGCATCACGCGGTCCGGCCACGAAGAACTTCCATTCCGACCCTGGCTTCATCTTGGCGGCATTGGCGCGCGCGATGGCCACGAACTGCCAGGTGATGCCGGTGCGATCCTGCTCGCCCCCCTGCAGCGGGAAACTCTCGCCGGATTCGGTGAAGGTGATCTTGTTCTGCTCGCGGTTGAAGGTGGTGGTGGTGGGTTCGCGACGCAGGCGCTTTTCCACGAAACGGGACGGCGCCAGGCCGTAGGCATCGATGGCGCCTTCGCTACTGGTTTCCAGGATCTTGCCCAGGAGCATCGCCCGGGTCTCGGTGGTGACGCTGTAGGCGGTCTTGCTCTGGGTCCACTTCACCAGGCCCTCACCCTTGAGGTCGAGTCCGCTCTGCTTGGCCTGGATGGCATAGTGCAGCTCGGCCGACGGCGGCAGATTGAAGGGACGCTTTTCGACCGGGTGCGGGCCATCGGCGGCCAGCAGCGGGCCACTGGCCAGCAGGCCGGCCAGGGTCAGGGCGGAAAATCGTGTCAGGAGGCGGTGGGGGATACGGTTCATGGCGAGCTCTTCGTAGTGGTCTCTGTGGATGGGTTCGGGCCATCGGGATGGTAGACAGCGGATGGCTTTCGGAGCGGTCGGAAATCATATGACTACGGATACGACTGCGATCATTGCTGACGGTTCGGCTATCCCGGGGGCGCAATTGTGCGCAATTGTTTCGGATTTTGACAGGACTTCGCGAATGCGGCAGGACTCATGGCGGCAAGGCTTCCATGCCGGAGAGCGACAGGTCGATGAAATCTCCTCCCCGGGAAGGTGGTTCGGTATAGCGCACCCGCACCGGATACCACTCGTGCTGGGGCGCCAGCCAGATGTCGACGCGATCATCATAAGAGCCGGGTTTGGGCATGCGGACCACATGCCAGGTATGCAACTGCCCGATGGGTAGCGTCACGTCTTCTTCGCCCTGCACCTGCATGCGCCAGACCTCGCCATCGCGCACGCCCGCCACGAACATGTCGATCACCGCACCGGCCCGGAACTGCGCGGGGTCGCCGCGACCGATGGCAGCCAGCTGCCAGATGACACTGCCGCGATCCTGTTCGCCGCCGCGTCGTGGATAGGTGGTGGTCGAGGCAGAAAAGCTGACCACGTTGCGCTCGCGGTTGAAGTGGGTGTTGGTGGCCGACTTGAAGCCGGTCTGTTCGGTGTACAGCTCCGGTGACAGGCCATTTCCATCCAGGTCGCCCTGGCTGGTGAAGTTGAGCACGGTAAACACCAGGACCTTGGCCTTGCCCTCGACGCTGTAATGCGGGCCGTCATTGCGCCAGGCGATGCTGCCACGGCCGTAGCTGGCCCGTCCATCCTTGGTGCCGGTGGCGTCGTAGCGCAGCAGTACGCTTGGTGGTGCGCTGGTCTGGTAGGACTTGCCGGGCGCATCGCTTTGGGCTTGGCCGCCCTCGGCGGCGGCGCCCGCCGTTCCCTGGCCCTTGCCATCCGAGGTCTTGCCAGTGCCATCGTCCGATGCCGTGGCCGTCGCGGTGGCGGGCGCGGAATGCGGCGCTTCGGGGGCGGGTGTATAGATGGGCTCGACGGTCTCCCGTATCGGTTCATCAGGCGGTTCGATGGAGGGCTCGCTGCGGCGCGCCGGCGCGGCTTGACGACTGGCCGGCTTGGCTGCACGCGGTTGCGTCGGTCTGGGAACCGGCAGCGCCACCGGTTGCTCGGGTGGTGGGAGGGGGCGCAGTTCCACGGTCATGGCCTGTTCTTGCGTGGCACCCGGCAGGATGATCTGGCGCCGTCCCCAGTCCACCAGCAGGGCGTGCAGCGCCAGGCTCAGTGCAATCAGCAGCAGCAGGCGCGGCCAGCGCCGGGGTGGGTGGGAAACTTCGCTCATGTGCGCCAGTTTATCGGATCACGCCTGCAGCGTCGTGGGGACGGAGATCAAAAGAGCGGTCATTCAAACAACGTACAATGCGCGTTTGCGCCTTTGCTCTGTTGACGCTGTCTCTTTCGAATGATGAACCTGTCCTTGTCCTTCCGTCTGCTCTCCCTCGCGGCGCTGCTCGCCTCCTCGCTTTCACTGTCGTTGCCTGCACATGCAGTACAGGGCGTTCAGGGCGCGCCTGCCTTGCCACCGGTACGCATCGGCATGATCGATGGTCTTTCCGGCCCCTTTGCCAATGCCGGCGAGGCCGTGGTGCGCAACATCAGCTATGCCATCGAACGGATCAACGCGCGCGGTGGCGTCAGCCTGCCCGATGGCAAGCACCTGCTGCAGCTTTCCACCTTCGACAACAAGCTCGGCGTGGAAGACTCGCTGGTGCAATTGCGCCAGTTGACCGACGAGCGCATCCCCTTCCTGATCGAGGGCAACAGCTCGGCGGTGGCGGCGGCCCTGATCGATGCGGTCAACAAGCACAACCAGCGTGAACCGGATCGCCGCGTGCTGTTCCTGAACTATTCGGCGGTGGACCCGACGCTGACCAATGAGAAGTGCAGCTTCTGGCACTTCCGCTTCGACGCCAGCGCCGACATGCGCATGCAGGCCCTGACCGAGGCCATCAAGGCCGATCCCGCGACCCGCAAGGTCTACCTGATCGGCCAGGACTACAGTTTCGGCCGCCAGGTTGCCAAGGCCGCCCGAGAGCAACTGGCGGCCAAGCGGCCCGACATCGCCATCGTCGGCGATGAGCTGCACCCCATTGGCAAGATCAAGGATTTTGCCCCCTACATCGCCAAGATGCGCAGCGCCGGGGCTGACGCCGTCATCACCGGCAACTGGGGCAATGACCTCACCCTGCTGGTGAAGGCCGCGCGCGATGCCGGCTTCAAGGCCAAGTTCTATACCTTCTATGCCAACAGCCTGGGCGCGCCGGCGGCCATTGGCGAGGCGGGCGTGGGCGTGGTGCGGGCGGTGGCGGAGTGGCACCCCAATGCGGGCGGGAACCCCGGTTCGCCCAGCGATGCCTACTATCAGGAATTCCGCAAACGCTATCCCCAGCCCAAGGATGACTACCTCTACCTGCGCATGCAGGTCATGATCGAGATGCTGGTCAAGGCCATCGAAAAGGCCAGGAGCACCGATCCCAAGGCGGTTGCATATGCCCTGGAAGGCGCGCATTATCAGAACGCTTTCCACCAGGCCACGATGCGGGCCGAGGATCACCAGCTGATCCAGCCGCTGTACCTGATGCAGATGCAGCGTGCCGATAGCGGCGGCATCCGCTTCGACAATGAGGGCAGCGGCTATGGATTCCGCACCGAGCGCTTCATCCCGGCCGAGCAGACCGCACTGCCGAGCTCATGCCGGATGCAGCGCCCGCCGCGCTGACGACCAGAACACGACAACAGGAGCGACCAATGCTGAACCACGACAAGATGCCGGGCGCCGGCTCGGTAGGCGATACCATCGAATTCATGAAGAAGATGTGGAGCAGCATGGGCGCCCCGGCCATGGCCACGCCCTCGCTTTCGGTGGAGGATATCAACAAGAAGATCTCCGACCTCAAGACCGTCGCCTCCTGGCTGGAGCTGAACCTGAACATGCTCAAGGCCACCATCCAGACCCTGGAAGTGCAGAGCGCCACCTTGTCCACCCTGCAGGCCATGAGCGCCATCATGGCCTCGCGTGGAACCCCGGAAGCCGCCGCCGGCAGCGATGCCGATGAGGAGGCGGCCACGCCGCCGCCGTTCCCCTTCGGCTTCCCGCTTTGGCCGGGTGCCGCTGCTGATGCTGCTGCTGGCGCCGAGCCTGAGCCCGCAGCCGACGAGCCCGAGGAAGCCCCGGACGAAGCGGAGCCCGAGCTTGCTGCAGGACAAGACCGTCAGCCCGAAGCGGCCACGCCAGGGGAAGAGGGCGGTTTCGCTATCCCGCCCGCGCCCGATTTCCAGTCCGCCATCGCCAATCCCAACGCCTGGTGGAATGTGTTGCAGGAGCAATTCAAGCATGCCGTCGGCAATGTGATGGCCGGCGCCCAGGCCGACCAGGAGCCCTTGTTGAAGCCCGCCAAGGCGCCCAAGCCGGCCAAGCGTAGCGAAAATAAGACAGTGTCACCAAAGTCCAAGGCCAGCCCCAAAGCCAAGCCGGCTGGCGCTCCCAAGGCTGGCAAGGCGGTCAAGGCGGCGCCGAAGAAGCCACCGGTCAAGAAAGCCCCGAAGAGCGCGGCAAATACGAGCGCCCCGGCCCGGACGCCTGTTGTACAATCCCGGCAAAACAAGAAGCCAGCCTCCCGCAAGCCAATCTCCCCCTGATCCTCGCCATGGCACTGCCTGGCCCTGGGCGCAGACGCGTCCGGCCGGCTGTCATATTGCTGAAACCTGAGCGTTTTAGTATGGTTCAGGAAAATCTTGTTAAAATCAAACACTTAACGCATATAGGTCCCTACTGAGATGCTGTACCCAGAATTGTTCAAATCGCTAGAGCAGGTCCGTTGGAATATGGATAAGGATGTTCCCTGGGACAAGTTCGACGCTTCCTTGCTCACCGACGAACAGGCGCAGACCATCCGCATGAATGCCATCACGGAATGGTCGGCACTGCCGGCGACCGAGATGTTCCTGCGCGACAATCGCGGGGACAGCGATTTTTCGGCATTCATGTCGGTATGGTTCTTCGAGGAACAGAAGCACTCGCTGGTGCTGATGGAATACCTGCGCCGTTTCCGTCCGGACATGTGCCCGACCGAAGAAGAACTGCACAACGTGCGTTTCGAGTTCGATCCCGCCCCGCCGCTGGAAACCCTGATGCTGCACTTCTGTGGCGAGATCCGCCTGAACCACTGGTACCGCTGCGCCGCCGACTGGCACACCGAACCGGTCATCAAGCAGATCTACAAGATCATCAGCCAGGATGAAGCCCGCCACGGTGGCGCCTATCTGCGCTACATGAAGAAGGCCCTGAACGAAGTGGGCGACAAGGCCCGTGCAGCCTTCGCCAAGATCGGTGTCTTGATGGCATCGGCCCGCCGCACCGAGAAGCCGCTGCACCCGACCAACCTGCACGTGAACCAGGCGCTGTTCCCCAACGACACCGTGCAAAGCCGCCTGCCCGATCCGGAATGGCTGGAACGCTGGCTGGACAACCAGATCAAGTTCGACGGCGAATGGGAAAAGAAGGTCGTGGACCGCATCCTGCACAACATGTCGCTGTTGTTCGAACGTACCTTCAGCAACGTCCAGGAGCTGAACCGCTACCGCAAGGAAGTGACCCAGCGCATCCTGCCGGCGGGCGCTGTCGCAGCCTGAGTGCGGATGCAGCACACCGGATAGCACAGGCAGTACAATCGCAAGCCGCAACCCAGGTTGCGGCTTTTTTCATGGGATGCGCCGCCTTCCGCTCCACAGCGCGCCCATCTGATCCACCCCACAGCCAACCCAGCTCACCACGATGGCCGATTTCGAATCCAAACTCTGCACCCGCGAAGAACTCAAGGCCCGCGTGGCCCAACTGCCCAAGCCGGTGGTGATGACCAATGGCGTGTTCGACATCCTGCATCGCGGCCATGTGACCTATCTGGCCCAGGCCCGCGCCCAGGGTGCCTCGCTGGTCGTGGCGGCCAATACTGATGCCTCGGTCAAGCGGCTGGGCAAGGGGGATGACCGTCCCATCAATAGCTGCGAAGACCGCATGGCGGTGCTGGCGGCGCTGGAATCGGTGGCGCTGGTGGTGCCCTTCGACGAAGACACGGCGCTGGAAGCCGTGCAGGAAGCGCATCCGGATATCTACGTCAAAGGCGGCGACTACGACATGCACGCCATCCCCGAAGGCCAGGCGGTGGCGGCCTATGGCGGCCAGGTACTGGCGATCGCCTTCGAACATGACCGCTCCACCAGCAAGCTGCTGGCCAAGGTACGCAAGCTGGCCGGCTGAATACGCCACGCAAGACCGTCAACGACAAGGCCGGCAGGAGCATCGCTCGCTGCCGGCCTTGTCGTTTCAGGCGATGGCCCGCCGGGCCGGGGTGGCTCAGTGGTGCATGTGTCCCTTCATGTCCTTCATGTCATCCTTGGCGCCAGCCGCCGCAGGGTCCTCGACATTGACGACGACCTCGATCTTGCCGGCCTTCTCGAAGCTCAGGGTGAGCGGGATCTTTTCGCCCGCCTGGAGCGGCTTGGACAGGCCCATCAGCATGATGTGGTAGCCATTGCCGGGTTGCATGGCGATCTTCTGGCCGGGTTTGATTTCCAGTCCGCCATCGACTTCGCGCATCTTCATCAGATTGCCTTCCATGGCCATGGTGTGGATTTCACCACTCTTGGCGACCGGCGAGGAAACGCCCACCAGGCGGTCCGCAGCGCTGCCCTTGTTCTCGATGCTGATGTAGGCGCCGGCGGCCGGCTGGCCGGGTACTGTGGCCCGCGCATAGGGATGGCCGATTTCCAGTTGGCCCAGCTTGAAGCTGTGGGCCTGCGACAGCGGCGCAGCAGCCAGCAGGGCAGCGGTGAGGGCCAGGCCGGCGCAGCGTTGGAAGAAATGTTTCATATTGTTTAGTCCTTTTGTCCTATTTGAATCCTGATCGGGCGGGCCTGACTCGTCGTGATGGCATGGCCCGCGTAAGAAAGCCTGGTACAGCGGAATCTGATCAGGCCGGAGGCGCACGCGCCTGCGGAGTCAGTGACGTCGGACTGGCCGAGCGCCCGGTGGAAGTCAATAGTGCCAGCGGGTAACTGATGCCCGGTACGGCATCAGCGTGGAAGGCGGCGGTCGGTGTGGTCGCCGCATGCTGGCTGCCGCAGCACAGCGGGCAATGGCTGGCGGCCAGGTGGGCGGGGCCGTTGCCGGTGTTGCCGCCCACGCTGCAGATGGCCATGGCCGGCGCTTCACGGGCGGTGCGCGCCATCGCCTGCTGCCACCAGGGCGCCGCGACTATGGTCAGCACCAATGACAGGCAGGCCCATGCCGCGAGCCAGGGGCGGCGCGATGCAGCCGATGCAGTCAATGGAGAAGGGCGCGAAGACATGGGCTGCGATTATAACAACGGTTGATGCACTGTCTGTGCGTCGCCAGGATCGCTCAGGGTGTCCGCATAACGAATGCGAGTGTGTCACTCGCGGGCGCGGATCCTGCCAACAGGCAGGGCCGACGGCCGCCTCTGGAGCGGGCCAAACATGCGTCTTTTATGCGCCGTTCCAAATTGATTGTTCACATCCGCTAGGCTAGACTTACCGTCTTTCGGGTTTTTGGGTAATCCATCCACATTTTTCTAGGGAGACTGCATGTCCTACAACAACAAGCTGACACTGCGCGCAATGGTCGCCGCCCTGTCCCTGGCTGCCGTCTGCGCAGCCCCGGCCATGGCTGCCGACAAGTCGGTCGCGGTGACCGCCATCGTCGAACACCCGGCCCTGGATGCCGTGCGTGACGGCGTGAAGGACGAGTTGAAGGAAGAAGGCTTCGAAGCCGGCAAGAACCTGAAGTGGGAATACCAGAGCGCCCAGGGCAACACCGGCACCGCCGCCCAGATCGCCCGCAAGTTCGTCGGTGACAAGCCCGATGTCATCGTCGCCATCGCCACCCCGTCGGCCCAGGCCCTGGTGGCCGCTACCAAGAGCATCCCGGTGGTCTATTCCGGCGTGACCGACCCGGTCGCGGCCCAGCTGGTGAAGGACTGGAAGGCCTCCGGCACCAATGTCACGGGCGTGTCCGACCTGCTGGAACTGGACAAGCAGATCGACCTGATCAAGCGCGTAGTGCCCAATGCCAAGCGCGTGGGCATGGTCTACAACCCGGGCGAAGCCAACTCCGCCGTGGTGGTCAAGGCCCTCAAGGAGCTGCTGGCCAAGTCCAACATGACCCTGGTGGAAGCCGCTGCACCGCGTTCGGTGGACGTCGGTTCGGCCGCCAAGAGCCTGATCGGCAAGGTCGACGTGATCTATACCAACACCGACAACAACGTGGTCTCGGCCTATGAAGCACTGGTCAAGGTCGGCAACGATGCCAAGATCCCGCTGGTGGCCTCCGACACCGACAGCGTCAAGCGTGGCGCCATCGCTGCCCTGGGCGTGAATTACTACGACCTGGGTCGCCAGACCGGCAAGGTGGTCGGCCGCATCCTCAAGGGTGAAAAGCCGGGCGACATCGCCTCGGCCACCAGCAGCAAGCTGGAGCTGTTCGTCAACACCGCCGCCGCGCAGAAGCAGGGTGTGACCCTCTCGCCGGAACTGGTGAATTCGGCCAAGACCGTCATCAAGCAATAAAGTGAACCTGTCGATCCCGCTGCAAGGCGGGATCGGCACATCAGGCGCCCTGCTGCCTGCGACCAAAACGAACAGGATGCCCGGCCACGATCATGCCGAGGCACCGACTACCATCATGAGGAGATGAACATGTTTGCCCTGTCCCAATCCCTGCGCGCCATCGCCGGTGCGCTGGCGCTGAGCGCCGTATGTGCCTCGGCCCTGGCTGCCGAGAAGGTGGTGGCCATCACTTCCTTCGTCGAACACCCGGCGCTGGACGCCGTGCGCGACGGCACCAAGGACGAACTGATCGCCGAAGGCTTCGAGCCCGGCAAGAACCTGAAGTGGGATTTCCAGAGCGCTCAGGCCAATGCGGGCACCGCCGGCCAGATCGCCAAGAAGTTCGTCGGTGACAACCCCGACGTGATCGTCGCCATCGGCACCCCGTCGGCACAACCGATGGTGGCCGCCACCAAGAGCATCCCCATCGTCTATTCGGCCATCGCCGACCCCATGGCCGCCCAGCTGGTCAAGGACTGGAAGCCCTCCGGTACCAACGTGACCGGCCTGTCGCACATGCTGGACCCGGTCAAGCAGGTCGAGGTGATCAAGCGTGTGGTGCCCGAGGCCAAGCGCGTCGGAGTGGTTTACAATCCGGGCGAAGCCAATTCCGTGTCGGCCCTGAACAACCTCAAGGGCGAGCTGCAGAAAGCCGGCTTCACCCTGGTGGAAGCCGCTGCACCGCGCTCGGTGGACGTGGCCCCTGCCGCCAAGAGCCTGATCGGCAAGATCGACGTGATGTACACCACCACCGACAACAACGTGGTCTCGGTCTTCGAGTCGCTGGCCAAGGTCTGCAACGATGCCAAGATCCCGCTGATCGCCTCTGATACCGGCAGCGTCAAGCGCGGCGCCGTGGCGGCGCTGGGCGTGAACTTCTACGATATGGGCCGCCAGACCGGCAAGGTGGTGGCACGTATCCTGAAGGGCGAGAAGGCCGGCGATATCGCCTCTTCGCCCGTCAAGAACCTGGAGCTGTACGTCAATACCTCGGCGGCGCAAAAGCAGGGCGTGACCCTGTCGCCGGAGTTCCTGAAGTCGGCCACCAAGGTGCTCAACTAAGCTTGTCCTGACGGTCCGGACATGCACCGCCGGCGGCTGCATCACCCTTGCCGCGGCCGGCGTAACGCAGAAGACATTCGGCATGGCGTATCGCGCCGTGCCGAATGTGTTTTTTAAGAAAGCCTTTTTATGTCGCTGTATACCCTCTTGGGCGCCCTGGAGATCGGCCTGATCTTCAGCCTGGTGGCCCTCGGAGTGCTGATTTCCTTCCGCATTCTGGTTTTCCCTGACCTTACCGTCGATGGCTCCTTCCCGCTGGGTGGCGCCGTGGCGGCCACGATGATCGCGGCCGGCTTCAATCCCTTCCTGGCCACCTTCGTGGCGCTGCTGGCCGGCGCCCTGGCCGGCTTCACCACCGCCTGGCTGAACGTGCGCCTGAAGATCATGGACCTGCTGGCCAGTATCCTGATGATGATCGCGCTGTACTCAATCAACCTGCGCGTGATGGGCAAGCCCAACGTTCCGCTCATTTCCGAGCCGACCATCTTCACCATCCTGCAGCCGGAGGCGATCCCCGACTACGTCGCCCGTCCGCTGATCCTGCTGGTGGTGGTGGCCATCGCCAAACTGATGCTGGACTGGTTCTTCTCCTCCGAGATCGGCCTGGCCATGCGTGCCACCGGCGCCAACGCCCGCATGGCGCGCGCCCAGGGCATCGCCACCGGCCGCGCCACGCTGGCCGGCATGGCGCTGGCCAACGCCCTGGTCGCACTGGCGGGTGCGCTGTTCGCCCAGACCCAGGGCGGCTCCGACATCTCCATGGGCATCGGTACCATCGTCATCGGCCTGGCGGCCGTGATCATCGGCGAGAACATCCTGCCGGCACGCCGCCTGGTGTGGACCACCCTGGCGGTGATCCTGGGCGCCATCCTGTATCGCTTCTTCATCGCCCTGGCGCTCAACAGCGACTTCATCGGCCTGCAGGCGCAGGACCTGAACCTGGTGACGGCCGTGCTGGTGATGCTGGCGCTGGTGCTGCCCATGGGCAAGCGCAAGCTCAAACTGCTGAGAAAGGGAGCCTGAGATGTTGAAAGCCACCGATCTCAAGATCACCTTCAATCCCGGTACGCCCATCGAGAACCCGGCCCTGCGCGGCCTCTCGCTGGAAATCCCGACCGGCCAGTTCGTGGCCGTGATCGGCTCCAACGGTGCCGGCAAGTCGACCTTCCTCAATGCCATCTCCGGTGACCTGCTGGTCGATACCGGCAAGATCGAGATCGACAGTACCGATGTCACCCGCAAGCAGGCATGGGACCGCGCCGGTCTGGTGGCGCGTGTCTTCCAGGACCCGATGGCCGGCACCTGCGAAGCGCTGACCATCGAGGAAAACATGGCCCTGGCCATGGCGCGTGGCCGTCGTCGCGGCTTCAATTTCGCCATTCGCGGCAAGATGCGCGAGCTGTTCCGCGAGAAGCTCTCCATCCTCAACCTGGGGCTGGAGAATCGCCTGACCGACCGCATCGGCCTGCTCTCCGGCGGCCAGCGCCAGGCGGTGAGCCTGCTGATGGCGTCGCTGCAACCCTCGCGCATCCTGCTGCTGGACGAGCACACCGCCGCGCTGGACCCCAAGACCGCTGCCTTCGTCCTGGAGCTGACCGCCAAGATCGTCGCCGAGAGCAAGCTGACCACCATGATGGTGACCCACAGCATGCGCCAGGCGCTGGACTACGGCGACCGCACCGTGATGCTGCACCAGGGTCGCGTGGTGCTGGACGTCTCCGGGCCGGAACGCGCCGGGCTGGACGTGCCGGACCTGCTGAAGATGTTCGAGCAGACGCGCGGAGAGAAACTTTCCGACGATGCCCTGCTGCTGGGGTGATCCTCAGCCAGCTGACGCTGCACAAGAAAACGGCTCCCTCGGGAGCCGTTTTTCATGAGCGCGAGCGGTAATCAGCTACCGCCGTCATAGCCATTCTGCCGCCAGGCCTCATAGACCACCACCGCCACCGTATTGGACAGGTTGATGCTGCGATTGCCCGGGCGCATCGGCAGGCGGATGCGTTGCGTCGTGGGAAAGGATTCGCGCCGCTCCGGCGCCAGTCCCCGCGTTTCGGAGCCGAAGACGAAGGTGTCTCCACGACGGAAGGCCAGCCCCGCGAAAGGCGTCGAGCCATGGGTGGTCATGGCGAACATGCGGGTTTCATCGAACTGCGGGTCTTCACGCCGGTGCGCCAGGAAGCTGTCCCAGTCGGGATGCACCTGCATGTTGGCGTATTCGTGATAGTCCAGCCCGGCGCGCCGCATCTTGGCGTCGTCCAGCGGGAAGCCGAGCGGCTCGACCAGATGCAGTTGCGCGCCGGTATTGGCGCACAGGCGGATGATGTTGCCGGTATTGGGAGGGATCTCCGGCTCGACCAGGACGACGTGGAACAAAAGACTCTCCTGCGGGGAAATGGGACAAGCAATAAAGGGAATAAGGGGACCGGCCTGCGCTCAGGTCGGCAGGGTGCGTGCAAATACCAGGTTGGTCACCCGGCGCGCGCCGTGCCGCTTGAGCACGATCGCCACTTCATTCAAGGTGGCGCCGGTGGTCATGACATCATCGACGATGCCCACGTGCAGGCCGCGTACCTGGTCCATCGCTGCGAAGGGCAGGGCGAAGGCCGAGCGCACGTTGCGGGCCCGTGCGCCTACCGGTAGCGCTGATTGCGCCTGGGTTTCCTTCTTGCGTTCCAGCAGGCGGCCATTGAGGGGGATCTCCAGCATCCGTGAAAGCGGCTTGGCGATCTCCAGCGCCTGGTTGAAGCCGCGCTCCTGCAACCGTGCCAGTCCCAGCGGTACCGGTGCCAGCAGGGTCGGCATGGCCAGCTGCACATCACTGCCGGGGACCGGGTTGCGACGCGAGGCGTCAAAGATCAGGCGGGCCAGCAAGGGGGCCAGGCGCAGGTCTGCGCCGAATTTCAGGGCCAGCGCCAGCTGGTCGGAGGGCGCGAAGTAATCGGTGGCGACAATGGTGGCGTCGAAGGCCGGGCGATCCTTGAGACAGGCGCCGCAGCGCAGTTCCTTGCCGGTCACCGGCATCGGCAGGGCGCACTGGATGCAGCGCCGGTGCTGGCGGGTATAGAAGCGCTTGTGACAGGGCGCGCACAGCGTCTCGCGCCCGGCCGCGCCGCACAGCGCGCAGGACGAGGGCAGCAACTGCGGCATGTGCGCCAGCAGCCGCTGCAGCCAGCCGGGACCGGCCGGCTTGCCCGAATTCGACGGTTTCGACGACTTGGACGGCTTCGACGACGTCGGCGGCTTGCCAGTGACGGCGCGATAAGCGCCGGCAGGCTTGGCCTGGGCCGGGTTGGCAGGGGAAGTTGGCGGTTTGGGGTCCATGCGTGCGGCGCCCGGGAAAAATGGATTTCGACTAAACTACGCGCATTATCGCATCAGCCCTCCCGGATCTGCTGCCCCTCTGTTTCCCTACACCCGATCCCGATGTCCCTGCCGCCGCCTACAGCCAGCGCCAAGCTGAGCGCTCCCATCGATCTGCCCCTGGTGCGTCGCCGTTTCGGCCAGCCGCAACGGGTGGCCGAGTCCGATTTCCTGCGTCGCGAAGTGTCGGCGCGCATGCAGGAGCGCCTGGCCCTGGTGAAGATAGAACCGCGCGAGGTGCTCGACGCCGGTTGCGGCGAAGGTGCCGACCTGCCGGTGCTGCAGAAGCGTTACCCCGAGGCCAGCGTGATCGGCCTGGATGGTGCCTACGGCATGCTGGCCCGCGCCGCCGAGTACCAGCGCGGCGCGCAGACGGCCATGAACCGGCTCTTCGGCTCCATCAACAAATGGCTGGGGGCCGGCCCTGGTGCCGGCGCCAACGGTCCGCAACTGGCCTGCGCCGATTTCGCCCAGCTGCCGCTGGCCGCCAATGCGCTGGACCTGGTCTGGTCCAACCTGGCCCTGCACTGGCACCCCCAGCCCGACCGGGTATTTGCCGAGTGGCGCCGGGTGCTGCGGGTGGAAGGGCTGCTGATGTTTTCCTGTTTCGGTCCTGATACCCTGCGCGAGGTCCGCAGCGCCTTCGAGAGCATCGATCTTGCACCGCACACCTTGCCTTTCGTCGACATGCACGACTTCGGCGACATGCTGGTCAATGCCGGCTTCTCCACGCCCGTCATGGACATGGAGACCATTACCGTGACCTATGAAACCCCTGAGCGCCTGCTGGAAGACGTGCGTGCCTGGGGCGGCAATCCCCTCGAATCGCGGCGCCGCAGCATGATGAGCCGCCATCAGTACCAGCGCCTCCTGGCGGCCTTCGACGCCATGCGCAAGCCCGACGGCAAGATCCCGCTGACCTTCGAGATCGTCTATGGCCACGCCTTCCGTCCGGTACCCAAGACCACGGCGGCCGGGGAGAGCATCATCCGTTTCGAACGGCCCCCGCGATAGGCCCTGGCTGTTCTCCACTTTATCCATTACTTCATATAAGGCTTAGTCGCACAGCACTATCTGGCTGTGCGCATAGTTGCTGTATCGTGACGCCCGGCCTCACCCCTGCACACCCTGTAGTCGCCCGCCAAGCCAGGCCCATGGCCGCTGTGCGGCAGGCGGCGGGGTGTGCTGGTGCGGCCGCCGGCGCTGCCGTTGTCAATGCGGCGGTGCGTGCTTGATCCATGGCGACGTTAGCCCTTATACTCAAATGGGTAAAAAAATTCACACAAAGAAATTCCAGCACGAACAAATAGCAAGAATAAATAAAGACCGCAAAACGGATAGCCACGGATAGCGCCAAGACCAGGCATGCCACCCAGCAAGACCGGGCCGCCCCCGCCATCCAGTGAGTGATCCTGCAGCGGATCGAAACAGAGACACACTCGACCGACAATCATGCTGGCGAGGTGCTATGGAGACGCGGGAATGGATATTGAAGCGCAATTGTTCGATTGCGCCACGTCAGCTGGCGTGGGTCTTCGCAATCCTTTGTACGGTTTCACTCACGGTCGCGCTGGGCTTCACGCTCCACGGCGCCTGGACCATCCTGTTTTTTTCAGTCATTGAATTATTGGCGGTGGGCGCGGCCATGCTGGTCTACGCCCGTCACGCCACGGATCGCGAAGTAGTGATGCTGGTCGATGATGGCCTGGTGGTCGAACTCTTCCAGGGTAGTCATCGGCATCGCAGCAAATTGCAGTTGCATGGCATGCGCATCGCTTTTCCAGCGGGACGCCAGGCACTGGTGGCCCTGGAGAGCCGGGGGCAGCGCGTGGAAGTGGGACGGTTCATGAGCGAATGGAAGCGATACGAATTCGCGCAGGAGCTGGAGCGCGCACTCTCCGCCAGGGCCGGCGGGACGGCTGCATTCTCATTCTTATAATTTTGGGCTTTTGAGGAAATCCATGAAACTTGCGAAGCGCCTTCAATCCCTGACCCTCGGTGCCTCGCTGCTGGCAGCCGGCTTGCCGGCCTGGGCAGTGGTGGACAGTCCGGGGGGACCGGCCGTGCTGCAGATGAACTTCCAGCCGCCGGTGACCAAGATCGCCGAGCAGATCTACGACCTGCACATCCTGATGCTGATCATCTGCCTGGTGATCTTCGTGGCGGTGTTCGGGGTGATGTTCTATTCCATCATCAAGCACCGCAAATCGGTCGGCCACAAGGCCGCCACCTTCCACGAAAGCACGACCGTGGAAATCGCCTGGACCGTGGTGCCATTCCTGATCGTGATCGGCATGGCCCTGCCGGCTACCAAGACGGTGGTCGCCATGAAGGACACCTCCAACGCCGACCTCACCATCAAGGTCACCGGCATGCAATGGAAGTGGGGCTACGACTACCTCAAGGGCGAAGGGGAAGGCATTTCCTTCCTCTCCAACCTGGCCACGCCGCGCGAGCAGATCACCGATCCCTCGCTGAAGAAGAACGACAACTACCTCATCGAGGTGGACAACCCCGTCGTGGTGCCGGTCAACAAGAAGGTGCGCATCGTCACCACCGCCAACGACGTGATCCACTCCTGGACCATCCCCGCCTTCGGCGTGAAGCAGGATGCCATCCCCGGCTTCGTGCGCGATACCTGGTTCCGCGCCGAGAAGATCGGCACCTATCGCGGCCAGTGCGTGGAACTGTGCGGCAAGGACCACGCCTTCATGCCCATCGTGGTCAACGTGGTCAGCGATGACGACTACAAGAAGTGGGTCGACGAAAAGAAGAAGGAAATGGCCGCCAAGGCTGATGACCCCACCAAGACCTGGACCGTGGACGAGTTGAAGCAGCGTGGCGAAAAGGTCTATGCCGCCAACTGCGTGACCTGCCACCAGGCCAACGGCAAGGGTCTGCCGGGCGCCTTCCCGGCGCTCGATGGCAGCCCGGTGGTCAATGGCCCCAGGGCTGACCAGATCCACCTGGTGCTCAACGGCAAGAACGCCATGCCGCCCTGGAAGGGCTCGC
The DNA here is from genome assembly GCF_022627865.1 of Herbaspirillum sp. C7C2. Lineage (NCBI taxonomy): Bacteria > Pseudomonadati > Pseudomonadota > Betaproteobacteria > Burkholderiales > Oxalobacteraceae > Herbaspirillum > Herbaspirillum sp. C7C2. The sequence goes on along the minus strand of NZ_JABXGI010000001.1, from coordinate 42,521 downwards.
TCAACGACACCGAGATCGCCGCCGTCATCACCTACACGCGTAACGCCTGGTCCAACAAGGCCGCGGAAAACATCGTGCAGCCGGCCGAAGTGCTGGCCGCCCGCAAGTAATCGTTTGGAGAACCGGACATGACTACCACTGTCGACCACGCCCCCGACCATTCCCACGATCACGGGCATGGGCATGCTCACGACGATCACCACGATCATGCGCACGATCACCCCCACGGCTGGCGGCGCTGGCTCTTCGCCACCAACCACAAGGACATCGGCACGCTCTACCTGTGGTTCTCGTTCACCATGCTGCTCTCTGGCGGGGTGCTGGCGCTGTTGATCCGGGCCGAGCTGTTCCATCCCGGTCTGCAATTCTTCCGTCCCGAATTCTTCAACCAGTTGACCACCATGCACGGCCTGGTGATGGTGTTCGGCGCGATCATGCCGGCCTTCGTGGGCTTCGCCAACTGGATGATTCCGCTGCAGATCGGCGCCTCCGACATGGCCTTCGCGCGGATGAACAATTTCTCCTTCTGGCTGCTGCCACCGGCCGCCCTGCTGCTGGCGGGTTCCTTCCTGGTGCCGGGTGGCGCCACTGCCGCCGGCTGGACGCTGTACGCACCGCTGTCGACCCAGATGGGGCCGGGCATGGACATGGGTATCTTCGCCATGCACATCATGGGTGCCTCTTCCATCATGGGCTCGATCAACATCATCGTCACCATCCTCAACATGCGCGCGCCCGGCATGACGCTGATGAAGATGCCCATGTTCTGCTGGACCTGGCTGATCACCGCCTACCTGCTCATCGCCGTCATGCCGGTGCTGGCCGGTGCCATCACCATGACGCTGACCGACCGTCACTTCGGCACCTCCTTCTTCAACGCCGCCGGCGGTGGCGACCCGGTGATGTACCAGCACATCTTCTGGTTCTTCGGTCACCCCGAGGTCTACATCATGATCCTGCCGGCCTTCGGCATCGTCTCGCAGATCATCCCGGCCTTCGCCCGCAAGCCGCTGTTCGGCTATGCCTCCATGGTGTATGCGACCGCCTCGATCGCGATCCTGTCCTTCATCGTCTGGGCGCACCACATGTTCACCACCGGCATGCCGGTCACCGCGCAGCTGTTCTTCATGTACGCCACCATGTTGATTGCCGTGCCCACCGGCGTGAAGATCTTCAACTGGATCGCCACCATGTGGCGCGGCTCGATGACCTTCGAGACGCCGATGCTGTTCTCGGTGGGCTTCATCTTCGTCTTCACCATGGGCGGCTTCACCGGCCTGATCCTGGCGGTTACGCCCATCGACATCCAGATGCAGGACACCTATTACGTGGTGGCCCACTTCCACTACGTGCTGGTGGCCGGTTCCCTGTTTGCGCTCTTCGCCGGTTACTACTACTGGGGTCCCAAGTGGACCGGCTACATGTACAACGAATGGCGCGGCAAGTTCCACTTCTGGGCCTCGCTGATCACCTTCAACATCACCTTCTTCCCGATGCACTTCCTGGGTCTGGCCGGCATGCCGCGTCGCTATGCCGACTACCCGGCGCAGTTCACCGATTTCAACATGGTCGCCTCCATCGGCGCCTTCGGTTTCGGCCTGTCGCAGGTGTACTTCCTGTTCTTCGTGGTGATTCCCTCCATCAAGGGCGGCCAGAAGGCCGAAGCCAAGCCCTGGGATGGCGCCGAAGGCCTGGAATGGACCGTGCCCAGCCCGGCGCCCTTCCACACCTTTGAAGAACCGCCGGTGGTGAAGTAAGCGCCTGTGGACAAGACAACCTACGTCAACGGAGCCGCCATGAGCGAACGCAAGAAGCCCAACAACCTGCGTACCGGCCTGCTGCTGGGGCTGGTGGCGCTGGCCTTCTTCGTGGGGATTTTCATCAACCGTATCTGGTTCGCCAAATGACTCGTCCATCGGATCAGGAGCAACAAGCAGAAGAGCGTGGCCTGAACCGCACGATGCTCAGGAAGCTGGTCGTGGTGGCGGTACTGATGTTCGGTTTCGGTTACGCGCTGATCCCGGTCTATCGCAAGATCTGTGAAGTGACCGGGGTGAATTTCCTCACCCCCAAGGACGTGACGGTAGAGGCGCCGGCCAATACGCAGATCGACAAGACGCGCACGATCACGGTGGAGTTCGATGGCAATGCCCAGGGACCGTGGCGTTTCCGGCCCACGGTGACCAGCATGCAGGTGCATCCGGGCGAGATGACGCAAGTCACCTACGAGGTGGTCAATACCCAGGCGCGCAATGTCGACGCCCAGGCCATCCCCAGCTATGCGCCGCAGCAATCGGCGGCCTTCTTCAAGAAGGTGGAGTGCTTCTGCTTCACCCAGCAGACGCTGGGGCCCAACCAGGCCAAGCAGATGCCGGTGGTGTTCTATATCGATCCGAAGTTGCCCAAGGAGGTGACCACGATCACGCTGTCCTATACCTTCTTCGAGATCAACGGCAAGGACAAGACAGCAGGCTGAAGCAGGGCTGGCCCTGCGAGGAGACGGTTTGGACGATGAGCTGAAACAGGCGGCGCAGCGCAAGGCCTCGTTCGGCGCGACGATGAAGGCGGTGTTCTGGTCCTTCTTCGGCGTGCGCAAGCGCAAGGATTACGAATCGGATGCGGCCAGGCTCAATCCGGTGCACGTGATCATCGCCGGCATCCTCGGCGCGGCCATCTTCATTGCCATCCTGGTGACCATCGTCAAGCTGGTGGTGGCCAGTGCGGCGGGTGGCTAGGTGGGTGGGGAGGCGCATGGGACGTGGGTGGCCATTGAGCGGGCCGGTAGAGGCAGCGATGGATTTGAGCATTAGGAAAAAGTGAACCTGGAACGCAATGGCATTCACCACAGATGAATGCAGCACCAGACCAGGCAACCGTAATCGGATTTCGTACCGGGAGAAGAACATGAGTTCTCAGCAAGCCAAGGCGCCCCATTATTTCGTTCCAGGCCCGTCGCGCTGGCCGATGATGGCAGGCATTTCCATGCTCATCACCATGATCGGGGCCTCGGCCTGGGTCAACGGGGTGTCGTGGGCGCCCTATGTCAACATCCTCGGCATCCTGATGGTGTTGGTGGTGCTGTATTACTGGTTCGGCGACGCCATCGGCGAATCCGAGTCCGGTCTCTACAGCGAGCGCATCGACCTCTCCTATCGCTGGAGCATGAGCTGGTTCATCTTCTCGGAGGTGATGTTCTTCGCCGCCTTCTTCGGTGCGCTGTTCTATGCCCGCAGCATCACCATGCCCTGGCTGGCTGACCTCGATCACAAGCTGATCTGGCCCGACTTCGCAGGTCAGTGGGGCAACGTCGGCCCGGCGGGAACGGTGGAGAACTTCACCACCATGGGACCGTTCCCCATTCCCACCATCAACACCTTGCTGCTGCTGACCTCCGGCGTGACGCTGACCATTTCGCACCATGCGCTGCGCGCCGGTCATCGTACGCAGACGGCGGTGTGGCTGTTCCTCACCATCCTGCTGGGCGCGGTCTTCATGGGCTTCCAGGCCTACGAATACATCCACGCCTACCATGAGCTGAACCTGAAGCTGACCTCGGGCATCTACGGTTCCACGTTCTTCATGCTGACCGGCTTCCACGGCTTCCACGTGACCATGGGCGCGATCATGCTGTCGGTGGTGCTGTATCGCCTGCTGCGGGGGCACTTCACGCCGACCCACCATTTCGCCTTCGAGGGTGCGGCCTGGTATTGGCACTTCGTGGACGTGGTGTGGCTGGGACTGTACGTGGTGGTGTACTGGCTGTAAGCCTGGTGAATTCCTGGCAATCCAGGCAGTCCAGTCAGGTGAGGGCCGCACTTCGGTGCGGCCTTTTCATGTGAGGGAAGGTTTCAGCGGATGCCGGTCGGCTGTATCCAGCCCAGCTTGTAGCTCAGCAGGATGAACAGGAACAGCGCCACCGAAAAGCCCACCCGCAAGGTCAGCGCCTGGACCGTGCGATTGCTCTTGCCCTTGTCGCGCATGAGGAAGATCAGTGCCGAGGCCAGGCTGGCCAGGATCAGGATGAAAGCGATGGCGACGATGATTTTCATGGCGGTAGAATTCCTGTCTCGGTCCGCTGGCTTGCGGTATGCTGCGTTGGTTTACTTAGTTTTTGCATCCCGCTTCTGAGGCCATTGTAAGGCCAAACCTCCCCGATGCCGACCAGATTCCGCTTTCGCCTCATCCCCTTCTGCGCCACGTTGATCGTGGCCGCCGCCGGTATCGCGCTGGGCCAGTGGCAGAGTCATCGGGCGGCGGAGAAAACCGCCCTGCAGCAGCGCATGCAGGCGCGTGCCAGCGAAACGCCATTGCTGACCCTGCCCGCGGAAGCGGTCACCAGCGATATGGAATTCCGCCATATCAAGCTGCGTGGAGAGTTCGTTCCGCAGTGGACGCTCTATCTGGAAAATCGTCCCTACAATGGCGCCGTCGGGTTTCACGTGCTGACGTTATTCAAGCCGGAAGGCAGCCCGCAGGCCGTGGTCGTGGCGCGCGGCTGGGCGCCGCGTGATGCCGCCGATCGCACGCGGGTACCGCAGGTGGCACCACCTGCGGGTGTGACGGAAGTGGAGGGCGTGCTGCGCCATGATGCCGGCCACGTGCTGCAGCTGGGCCAGGCCGATGCGCCCCGGCCGCAGGCCATCCTGCAGAATCTGGACATCCCCGCACTGGCGCAGGCCAGCGGCATGGCGCTTTCGCCGCTGGTGCTAGAGCAGGGCGGTAAGCCCGGTGATGCGCTGGTACGCGACTGGCCCGCGCCTTCGCTGGGCATCGACCGCCATCGCGGTTACGCGGTGCAATGGTATGCACTGGCCGCCATGGCGCTGATTTTTTTCATCGTGACAGGATACAAACGTGGTCGTCATGACAAAGCCTGAAGTCCCTGCCAAGCCGGCGTCCCTGGAAGATGCGCGCCGTCGCCGCCTCGGTCGCTGGAAGATGCTGGCCATCGTGGCGGTCTGTGCTGCGCCGCTGATCGCCTCCTATTTCACCTACTACGTGGTCAAGCCGCAGAGCCGCAACAACTACGGCGCCTTGATCGACCCGCGCCAGTATCCGATTCCGGACCTGGGCAGCAGCGCCATCGATGGTAGCCCCGCCAGGCTTGAGGATTACAAGGGCAAGTGGGTGATGTTGCAGGTGGATCGCGGCGAATGCGGCGCGCCCTGCCAGCAGAAACTGCTGACCATGCGCCAGCTGCGGCTGATGCAGGGCAAGGAGATGGAGCGCGTCGAACGCGTCTGGCTGGTGACCGATCGTGCACCCATCCAGACCCTGCTCCTGCGCGAATACGACGGAACCGATATCCTTCGGGTTGACGCCGGCAAATTGCAGTCCTGGTTGCCGGTCGATGCCGGTACCTCGGTCGAAGACCACATCTACCTGATCGACCCGCTGGGCAATCTGATGATGCGCTTCCCCAAGGACCCCGATCCCGGCAAGATGAAGAAGGACATTTCCAAGCTGCTGCGCGCTTCGGCCATCGGGTGATGCCCGGGCCGGCACGCATGCTGACGCAAGTTTGAATCAAGATGAATGCAACGACGCTGATACAACTGGGCCTGACCGGGCTCGTGGTCGCCCTGATCCCCCTGGCGCTGGTTTCGCGCGCACAGGGCGTGGCCAACAAATACCGCAAGCTGGTGTGGGTGACGCTGTTCTTTACCTTCGACCTGATCATGTTCGGCGCCTTCACGCGCCTGACCGATTCCGGCCTCGGTTGCCCCGACTGGCCGGGTTGCTACAGCCACGCCAATCCGCTGCTAGCGCATGAACACATCAATGCCGCCCAGGAAGCCATGCCCTTCGGCCCGGTCACCTGGGCCAAGGCCTGGATCGAGATGATCCACCGTTATTTCGCCATGGCGGTGGGCTTCCTGATCATCGTGCTGATGGTGACGGCGTGGCGGCGCTGGATCAGATCGGGCAGGACCGAGCTGCAGTTCCGTCCCTGGTTCCCCACGGCCCTGCTGGGCTTCGTCTGCCTGCAGGGGGCCTTCGGTGCCTGGACCGTAACCATGAAGCTGCAACCCGTCATCGTCACGATTCATCTGCTGCTGGGCCTGACATTGCTGGCCATGCTGGCCTGGCTGGGCGCGCGGCAGGAGACCCATGTACCGGTTTCTGCGGCCGGGCGCGCCTTGATCGTGCCAGCCACCATCGGCGCCGCCCTGCTGGCGCTGCAGATCGCGCTGGGGGGCTGGGTCAGTACCAACTATGCAGCGCTGGCCTGTTCCGATTTCCCGCTTTGCAACGGCCAGCTGGTGCCGCAGATGGACTTCGAGCACGGTTTCACCCTGTGGCGCCACCTGGGCATGACCTCGGCTGGCGACTACCTGCCGGTCGAAGCGCTGACCGCAATCCACTGGGTGCACCGCAGTTTTGCCTTTGTCGTGATCTTGTATGTTGTATGGCTGGCACACCGCGCCCTGCGTGACGAGGGCTTGCGCAAGACCGCCCGCTGGATGCTGATCGTGCTGGGTTTGCAGCTCTGTACCGGTCTGGCAACCATCTATCTGAACTGGCCGCTGGCTATTGCCGTGGTCCATAACGGCGGGGCGGCGCTGCTGGTCATCCTCATGGTCATGTTAAACTACAAGGTCCGTTACGCACCCTCCGGCCTGGCCGTCGCTGCTCCACCAGCATCCGCCCGGCCCGTCACGCCATGACCACACTGACCGCCCAACCCAACCGCATCGCCCAGTACTGGGCACTGACCAAGCCGCGTGTGACGCAGCTGGCCGTGTTCTGTGCCGTGATCGGCATGTTCCTCTCCACGCCTGATCTGCCGGATTGGCACAAGGTCATCTTCGGCACGGTTGGCATCTGGCTCCTGGCCGGGGCCGCCTTCGCCATCAATTGCCTGGTCGAGCGCGAGATCGATTCGCGCATGGCCCGCACCGCCCGCCGACCACTGGCGCGCGGCGAAATCACGGTGCCGCAGACGCTGGTGTTCTCGGGCGTACTCGGCGGCCTGGGCATGTGGGTGCTGTACAACCTGGTCAATCCGCTGACCATGTGGCTGACCTTCGCCACCTTCGTCGGCTACGCCATCATCTACACCATCATCCTCAAGCCCGCCACCTCGCAGAACATCGTCATCGGCGGCCTGGCTGGCGCCATGCCACCCGCCCTGGGCTGGGCTGCGATCGCCAACGACGTGCCGATGCAGGCCTGGGTGCTGGTGATGATCATCTTCATCTGGACGCCACCACACTTCTGGGCGCTGGCCATGTACCGCCGTGACGACTACGCCAAGTCCGGCCTGCCCATGTTGCCCATCACGCACGGTATGGATGTGACCAAGTTGCACATCCTGATGTACACCATCGCGCTCTTCGCCGTGAGCCTGCTGCCCTTTGCCATTGGCATGAGCGGCCTGATCTATCTGGCCACGGCGGTCGTGCTGGGCGCGATCTTCTTCTGGTATTCCTGGCAGATCTATCGCCGCTACACCGACCTGATCGCGCGCAAGGCCTTCGCCTATTCCATCGTCTACCTGTCCATCCTGTTCGCGGTACTGCTGGTGGATCACTATTTCCTGTTCCGCGGTTTCTAAGCCCATGAAAAGATTTTTCTCGGCGCTGCTGCTGGCCGGCTGCGCAACGCTGCTGGCGGCCTGTGGCCCGTCCAAGCCTGAGCTGAAGTTCAACAATACCGATGTCACCGGCCTGGACTACGCCAAGGACTTCGCCTTGACCGACCACAACGGCAAGCCGCGCACCCTGGCCGATTTCAAGGGCAAGGTGGTGGTCATGTTCTTCGGCTACACCCAATGCCCGGACGTCTGCCCGACCACCATGATCGAGATGGCCAATGTCATGAAGGAACTGGGGCCGGATGCGGACAAGGTGCAAGTGCTCTTTGTCACCGTCGATCCCGAGCGCGATACGCAGGAAGTGCTGTCGCAATACGTGCCAGCCTTCGACAAGCGTTTCCTGGGCCTGCGCGGTGACCTGCCGCAGACCGAGAAGGTCGCCAAGGAATTCAAGGTGTTCTACCAGAAGGTACCTGGCAAGCAGCCCGGCAGCTACACCATGGACCACACGGCCGGCAGCTATGTGTTCGATACCCAGGGCCACATCCGCCTGTTCGTCAAGCACGGCCAGGGACCGCAGACCCTGACGCATGACATCAAGCTGCTGTTGAACTGAGCCGGAGAGCTCATCCATAGATGGAAAAAAGAAAGGCGCCCGAGGGCGCCTTTCTTGTTGCTGCGATGCGGATCAGCCGGATCAGGAATAGGCCTGCAGCGCCGTCTTCATCTTCTTCAATGCGACCGCTTCGATCTGGCGAATACGCTCGGCAGACACACCGAACTCATCAGCCAGCTCATGCAGGGTGGCACCGGAACCATCGTCATTGGCCAGCCAGCGGGCTTCGACGATACGGCGCGAGCGGTCATCCAGTTTGGACAGTGCGGCTTCCAGGCCTTCCGATTGCAGGCGATCGTACTGCTTGGCCTCGATGACACGGGTCGGCTCCGAATTGTCGGAAGACAGGTAGGCGATGGGTGCGAACTTGTCATCTTCATCATCGGTGGGCGACTCCAGGGCGATATCGCGACCGGACAGACGGGTTTCCATCTCGATCACTTCCTCGCGCTTGACGTCCAGGGTCTTGGCCAGCGCCTCGACCTGTGCCGGGGTCATCGCGTCCAGACCTTCCTTGTGGCTGCGCAGGTTGAAGAACAGCTTGCGCTGGGCCTTGGTGGTAGCAACCTTCACCAGACGCCAGTTCTTCAGGATGTACTCGTGGATCTCGGCCTTGATCCAGTGCATGGCGTAGGACACCAGACGCACGTTCTGCGCCGGGTCGAAACGCTTGACCGCCTTCATCAGGCCGATGTTGCCTTCCTGGATCAGGTCGGCGTGCGGTAGGCCATAGCCGAGATAACCACGGGCGATCGAGACGACCAGGCGCAGGTGCGACAACACCATCTTCTGGGCGGCACCCAGGTCATTCTTTTCGCGCAGGTCGCGGGCCAGCTTGATCTCTTCCTCGTGGGTCAACATGGGCAGGCGGTTCACTGCGGAAATATACGCGTCGATATTGCCCAGGCTGCCGGAAAAACCAAGCGCGAGTGCATTGGACTCGGCAGGCATGAGTGCAGTTTGTGCAGACGCAGTTTTCATGGATTCTCCTCGTTCCTAGCGGAAACAGTATGAAGCGGTAAGCTTTGGGGCCGGCGCCGGTGGCTTGGCGCGGCAGATGCGCAGCGGGCGCATCGTCTCGGTTTGTTGCAGTGCTCACATAAAACTGGAGCAATTCGATAAGGTATTCTAGCACTCGTCACCCCAGAGTGCTAATAGCATGATTGGGAAGCGTTGATAGCCGAAGACTATTGCCGATCAATCTCTCATTGCATTATTTCCCCTTCATATTAGTCGCCTTTGGGCGACAAAAGTTGCGATGCGGGTCAAAAGCAGGCGAGAAACTTGTAACAATTTTTGCAGCGCGCCACGGGGCTGGGAAGAGGCAGACGCCAGGGCAGAAAAGGGAGCACAGACAGAAGTGCCGCTTTGCCGGCAGGGACCGGCGACCACCCTTGGGAAGACGTACGAGACTTGGAATTATTGCAGGGCGAGGAGTTCCACCGGTGTTTCCGATGCCAGAAAAACCGAAGCCCGCTACTGCGGGCTTCGATCTGGAGGCGCCAGGAACAGCCTCAGGCCTTGCGGGCCAGCTGCCGATGCACCGACAGCATTGCCCCGAACAGGCCCAGCAGGGCGCTCACGGCCAGCAACAGGGCGATGGCCATGGGGCTGGGCAGGGCCAGCTGGAATTCCGACGCATACAGGTGCGCAAAGTCGAGGATGGCCGCATTGAGCGGTTGCTGTGCCGCCACCACCAGCCCCAGCGCCACCAGTCCCGCGCATCCGCCCAGCAGCGCGCCGGTGTAATAGAAGGGCCGGTAGATGAAGGAATTGGTCGCCCCGAACAGGCGCGACACCTCGATCTCGTCGCGCTGCGTCATCACCTGCAGGCGGATCGTATTGAACACCACCGCCACCACCACCGCACCCAGCGTAATGCCGAGGAACAGCAGCACCAGCCGCAGGATGCGCAGCAACGCCGCCAGCCGCTTGACCCATTCCGAGTCGATCTGCACCGTATCCACGCCGGCCTGCTTCTTCAGTTGCTGCGCGATGTCATCGACGCGGCCGGCATTCATGGCGTTCTCGAAGCCTGGCAGGCGCACCACGAAGCTGTCCGGCAGCGGATTGCTGCCCAGGGTATTGAGCACATCGGCCAGGCCGGTCTTGCTCTTCAAGGCATCGAAGGCCTTCTCGCGCGGGATGAACTCGACCTTGCCGTTGGTATTGCCGTCCTTCAACACCTGGTTGATGGTCTTGCCCACCGCCAGCGCAGCATCGCGGCTGGCCTCGGGTTTCATGAAGATGCTGATTTCCGGCTCCACCGACATCTGGTCCGAGATCGGGCGCACGTTTTCCAGCGCCGAGAGGCCCGCAAAGGGCAGCGCCAGCGCTATCGAGACCACCAGCACGTTGAGCACGAAGTTGCCCGGCGAGTGCAGCAGGTGGCGCAAGGCGTCGGCGATGGCGGCGAAATGCTGTCTCAACCAGTTCATGGCGATACCTCCACCGGATTGGCCACGCCGTTGTGCCAGCCATCGACGATGCGGCCGCGGTCCAGGTAGACGATGCGGTCGGCACCGGTCAGGAATTGCTCATCATGGGTCGAGATCAGGCAGGTCACGCCCACGCCATGGAAGGATTTCAGGGCCGCCAGCACCTTGTTGGCATTGGCGCGGTCCAGGTTGGCCGTCGGTTCGTCGGCCAGGATGATCTGCGGACGGTTGACGATGGCCCGTGCAATGGCCACCCGCTGCTGCTCGCCACCGGACAGTTCCAGCGGTTCGCACATGGCCTTGCTCAGCAGGTCCACCTTGTCCAGCGCGGCGCGGGCGCGCTTTTCGGCGTCCTGGCGCGAGGAACCGGTGACGATCAGCGGCAGCATCACGTTGGCCAGCAGGTTGCGGTCCAGCAGCAGCTTCTGCTGCTGGAAGATCAGCCCCAGATTGCGGCGCAGGTAGGGCAGGCCGGAAGCCTTGATGCCACCGATGTCGGTGCCGTTGACGCTCAGCTTGCCCGCCGTGGGGCGCTCGATGGCCGCGATCATCTTCAGCAGCGTCGATTTTCCGGCGCCCGAAGGGCCGGCCAGGAAGATCAATTCGCCCTTCTTTACCGACAGCGTGATGTCGCGCAGGGCGTAGACCTCGCGCGCGTATTGCTTGGAAACCCGGGTAAATTCAATCATCAGTTCAGCTCAGGAGGGCATCGACGAATTCGGTGGCGTTGAATGGTTGCAGGTCTTCGATCTTTTCGCCCACACCGATGAAATACAGCGGCACCGGGCGGGTCTTGGCGATGGCGGCCAGGATACCGCCCTTGGCGGTGCCGTCCAGCTTGGTCACCACCAGGCCGGTCAGCCCCAGCGCATCATCGAAGGCCTTGACCTGGGCCAGCGCATTCTGGCCGGTGTTGCCGTCGATGACCAGCAGCACTTCATGGGGGGCCGAGCTCATCGCCTTGGCAATGACCCGCTTGATCTTCTTGAGTTCATCCATCAGGTGCAATTGCGTGGGCAGGCGGCCGGCGGTATCGACCATCACCACATGCGTACCGCGCGCCTGCGCCGAATGCACCGAGTCATAGGCCACCGCAGCCGGATCACCGGATTCCTGCGCGATCACCTGCACATTGTTGCGCTCGCCCCAGATAGCCAGCTGCTCGCGGGCGGCGGCGCGGAAGGTGTCGCCGGCGGCCAGCAGCACTGACTGCCCATGGGCCTGCAGGTGCAAGGCCAGCTTGCCGATGGTAGTGGTCTTGCCGGCACCGTTGACGCCGGCGATCATCATCACCAGCGGCTTCTCGCGGCCCAGCACCAGTGGACGCTGCAGCGGTTGCAGCAGGTCGATCAGCAGCGTGCGCAAGGCAGTACGCACCTGGGCGGCTTCGGTCAGGCGCTCGGCCTTGACCTTCTTCTTCAGTTCGTCCAGCAGCCACTGGGTGGCCTCGACACCAGCGTCCGACACCAGCAGTGCCGATTCCAGTTCTTCGTAGAGATCGTCATCGATGCGCGCTCCCACGAACAGGGTGGTGAGATTGCTGGACGTCTTGGACAGCCCCGCCTTCAGGCGCGACAGCCAGGAACGCTTGACCTCCGGTTCCGGCTCGGGTGCGGCGACGATCTCGGCTTCTTCCTCGGCCGCATCCTCGACGGGGGCAACTGCCTCGGGCAGCACTGGCGGCGCAGGGGCCACGGTAGGCGCCGCTACAGGCGCGACTGCGGGTGCAGACACCATCGGCGCGGGTGCAACGGGAGCAGCAGGTGAGACGGGGGCTGCCGGTACGGGCTCTACCGGAGTGGGAGCCGGCTGCGGCGCCGCTTCGGGCTGGGGCGGCAGCGCGGGCTGCGCTTCCGGTTTGGGTTTTCTCTTGAAGAAACTGAACATCGGATGGCGATAGGCTGGATTCGGGCTGCGGCCGGGGCGGGAAGGCGGGAGGGGAGGCGCGCATGGCTGTCCTGACAACCGCAGTGGACAGGTTACAATTGCCCTTCCACAAGCCCCGCGCATGGCCGCCAGGGTCAATGAATCCAGCATTTTATCAGAGCACAGCCCATGAATTTGAAGATCAGAGCCCTTCTCGCCACTGCCCTCTTCAGCCTGCTGGCCGGTGGCGTCACCCCGGCACAGGCCGAGCCGGCACGCGAATTCGTGCTCGGCAATGGCATGAAGGTGGTGGTCAAGGAAGACCGGCGCGCGCCCACGGCGGTGCAGATGGTCTGGTACAAGGTCGGTGCGGTCGACGAGTTCAACGGCACCACCGGTGTCTCCCACGCGCTGGAACACATGATGTTCAAGGGCACCCGCAACCATAAGGTGGGCGAGTTCAGCCGCCTGGTGGCCGAACTGGGCGGGCAGGAAAATGCCTTCACCGCCAATGACTACACCGCCTACTTCCAGCAGATCGAGAAGAGCCACCTGGAAAAGGTCATGGCCCTGGAAGCCGACCGCATGGCCAACCTGCAATTCGACGCCAACGAATTCGCCAAGGAAATCCGCGTCATCATGGAAGAGCGCCGCTGGCGCACCGATGACCAGCCCATGGGCCTCCTGAATGAAGCCCTCAACGCCGCCGCCTGGACCGCCCATCCCTACCACCATCCGGTGATCGGCTGGATGGATGACCTGCAGCACATGACGGTGCAGGACATCGCCAGCTGGTACCGCCAGTGGTATGCCCCCAACAACGCCACCCTGGTGGTGGCCGGCGACGTCGATGCCCAGCGCGTGCTGGCGCTGGCCAAGAAGTATTTCGGCAAGATTCCCTCCCACGCCCTGCCACGCGGCAGGCCGCAGAACGAACCCCAGCAGATCGGCATGCGCCGCGTCACCGTCAAGGCGCCGGCCGAGAATCCCTATGTGGTGATGGCCTGGAAGGTGCCGGCCCTGCGCCAGGTGGAGCAGGACCAGGAAGCCTACGCCCTGGACGTGCTCTCGGCCGTCCTGGATGGCTATGACAATGCCCGCCTCACCGCGCAGCTGGTGCGCACCAGCAACCAGGCCACCTCCGTGGGCGCCAGCTACAGCGGCGTGGCACGTGGCCCGGTACTGTTCACGCTGGAGGGCAGCCCGGCCAATGGCGTCACCACCGAACAACTGGAAACCCTGCTGCGGGCCGAAGTCACCCGCATCGCCAGCGAGGGCGTCTCCGAACAGGAACTGCAGCGCGTAAAGACCCAGCTGATCGCCTCCCAGGTCTACAAGCGCGACTCCGTCTTCGGCCAGGCCATGGAAATCGGCATGCTGGAAACCGTCGGACTGGGCCAGAAGAACATCGACCGCATCATCGATCGCCTCAACAGCGTCACCGCCGCCCAGGTGCAGGAAGTGGCCCGCAAATACTTCGGCGATGACACCCTGACCGTGGCCACGCTGGTGCCGCTGCCGCTGGACGGCAAGAAGCCCGCGCCGCCACCGGCAGGGCTGTTGCACTGAGGCGCGTGTCGCCAGCGGTCACCGAGAGTCTTTCCAGTCCTTGCCGGAGGAAAACATGCCCGTCATCGTCGTCGCCAACCCCAAAGGGGGTGTCGGCAAGACCACCCTGGCCACCAACCTGGCCGGCTATTTCGCCAGCCAGGGCCATGGCGTCCTGCTGGGGGATATCGACCGCCAGCAGTCTTCACGCGCCTGGCTCGCCATCCGCCCTGAGCAGGCCCGTCCGATTGCCACCTGGGAAGTCAATGAAGACTACGTCGCCAAGCCCCCCAAGGGGACCAGCCACGTCGTGCTCGATACCCCGGCCGGGCTGCATGGCTGGCGCCTCAACGACGCCCTCAAGCTGGCCGACAAGGTGCTGGTGCCGCTGCAGCCCTCGATCTTCGACATCCTGGCCACCCAGGACTTCCTGCGTCGGCTGGCCAGTGAAAGGGCGGTGCGCGAAGGCGAGATCGACGTCGGCATCGTCGGCATGCGGGTCGATGCCCGTACCCGCTCGGCCGAGCAGCTGCAGCGCTTCATCGAGGGCCTGAAACTGCCGGTGCTGGGTTATCTGCGCGACACCCAGAACTACGTCCAGCTGGCCGCGCACGGTCTGACGCTGTGGGATATCGCCCCCTCCCGCGTACAGCGCGATCTGGAGCAATGGCAGCCCATCCTGCAGTGGCTGGCCAGCGCCAAGGGCAATGAGCAAGATGCACAACGCGGATGATCCGCAGGTTTCGATTCCAGGCTTCCATGAAAAAATACTTAGGTTTTCTCCTCCTTCCGCTGAGCCTGCTGAGCAGCGCCCCTGCTTCGGCAGCCCTGGCGATCCAATCGTGGACCCAGCCCGACGGCGCCCGCGTACTGTTCGTGGCCAACCATTCCATTCCCATGCTGGACGTGAGCGTGCAATTCGACGCCGGCCAGCGCCGTGATCCCGCCGCCAAGGCTGGCCTGGCCGAACTGACTGTGGCCAGCCTCACGCGTGGCGTGGACGCCGGCCAGGGTGCTGATGGCGCCAATGCTGCCCTGTCCGAAGCACAGATCCTGGATGGCTTCGCCGATGTCGCCGCCCAGCAGCAGGGTGGGGCCGGCCAGGACCGCGCCGGCGTGAGCCTGCGCACCCTGTCTGCCCCGGCCCAGCGCGACGTCGCATTAGGCCTGCTGGCGCGCATGCTGGCCCATCCCAGCTTCCCGCAGGCCGGCCTGGATCGCGACAAGGCCCTGGCCATCGCCAACATCAAGGAAGAACTGACCAAACCTGAAGCCATCGCCGAAAAAGCCTTCATGCAAGCGGCCTATGGTACGCACCCCTACGCCGTCGACGCGGATGAAGCCAGCCTGCAGGCCATCACCCGTGATGACCTGGTGGCCTTCCACCGCGCCCATTACGTGGCCAATCGCGCCGTCATCGCCCTGATCGGCGATATCACCGAAGCCCAGGCCCGTGCCATTGCCAGCGCGCTCACCCGCCAGTTGCCACAGGGCGCAGCCTTGCCGGCGCTGCCACCGGTGCCCACGCCTAAAGGGGGAGAAACGCGTATCGCCCATCCGGCCTCGCAATCCCATATCCTCATCGGCGCCCCGGCCCTGCAGCGTGGCGACAACGATTTCTTCGCGCTGACGGTGGGCAACTATGTGCTGGGCGGCGGCGGTTTCGTCTCGCGTCTGACCGACGAAGTGCGTGAAAAGCGCGGCCTGAGCTACAGCGTCTATAGCGGTTTCTCGCCACTGGCCCAGCCCGGCCCCTTCCAGATCGGCCTGCAGACCAAGAAGGAACAGACCGCCGAAGCATTGCGCGTGACCCGCGCCACGCTCGACAAATTCCTCCAGGACGGCCCCAGCGCCGCCGAGCTCAAGGCCGCCAAGGACAACCTGGCCGGTGGTTTCGCGCTGCGCATCGACAGCAACGCCAAGCTGCTGGAAAACCTCTCCGTCATCGGCTTCTACGGCCTGCCACTGGATTACCTGGATCACTGGATCGAACGCGTCCGCGCCGTCAGCGTGCAGGACGTGCGCGCCGCCTTCCGCCGCCATGTGCAGCCGGCGCAGCTGTCCACGGTCATCGTCGGTGACGACGCCCCATAAAGGCACAATCAGCAGCAAGGAAAGTCATGAGCAAGAGCAGTCCCCCCAAGTCCGCCCCACCGGGCAAGCCGCGCAAGCCCGTCAATCGCGGCCCGCACCAGGTCCGCATCATCGGCGGCCAGTGGAAGCGCACCCCGCTCCCGGTGCTGGATGCCGAAGGTCTGCGCCCCACGCCGGACCGCGTACGCGAAACCGTCTTCAACTGGATCACCCACCTGATCGATGGCGACTGGGCCCAGGTGGCCTGCCTGGACCTGTTCGCCGGCTCCGGCGCCCTTGGTTTCGAGGCCGCCAGCCGTGGCGCGCGTCGCGTGGTGATGGTGGAAAACAGCAGCCCGGCGGTACGCCAGCTGGAAGCCAATCGCGACAAGCTCAAGGCCGACGCCATCGCCATCCTGCGCGGCGACGCCCTGGCGGCCGCCCAGAATGCGGCCCAGCGCGAGCCCGGCGGCTACAGCCTGGTATTCATCGACCCGCCGTATCACCAGGGCTGGCTGGAAAAAGTGTTGCCTGTCTGCATGACTTTGCTTGCGCCGTCGGGGCTGGTCTATGCCGAAGCCGAATTCCCGCTCGACGGCGATGATGCCCCGGCGTGGATGCAAGACTGGGAAGTGGTCCGCGCCGACAAGGCCGGCATGGTCTTCTATCATTTATTGCAACGCAAAAGCAGTGCCCGAATTGAGGCATAATGCGCCTTCTGATTGAATAGCCGGTGAGGAGACACCATGGTCACAGCTGTATATCCAGGGACATTCGATCCGTTGACGCGTGGGCATGAGGACCTGGTCCGCCGCGCTTCCGGATTGTTCGACAAGCTGGTCGTGGGCGTAGCCGACAGCAAAAACAAGAAACCCTTCTTTTCGCTCGAAGAGCGTCTGTCGATCGCCAATGAAGTGCTGGGCCACTATCCGAATGTCCAGGTGGAGAGTTTCTCCGGCCTGCTGAAGGATTTCGTGCGCCAGAACAATGCCCGCGTCATCGTGCGCGGCCTGCGCGCGGTGTCCGACTTCGAGTATGAATTCCAGATGGCGGGGATGAACCGCTACCTGCTGCCGGACGTCGAGACGCTGTTCCTGACGCCCTCCGACCAGTACCAGTTCATCTCCGGCACCATCGTGCGCGAGATCGCTCAGCTGGGCGGCGACGTCTCCAAGTTCGTCTTTCCTTCGGTCGAGAAATGGCTCAAGGAAAAGATCGCCAAGCAATAAGGCCAGGCGATCCACAAGAGGTAAAGGTAGGGCAATGATGTTTCAAGCAAGCGAGGTGCGGCAATGGCACTGATGATTACCGACGATTGCATCAACTGCGACGTCTGCGAACCGGAATGCCCCAACGAGGCCATCTACATGGGTCCGCAGATCTACGAGATCGATCCGGACAAGTGTACCGAGTGCGTCGGTCACTTCGAGGAGCCGCAGTGCCAGCAGGTCTGCCCGGTGGCCTGCATCCCCTTCAACCCGGCCTGGCGTGAAAGCCGCGAGCAGTTGATGGAGAAGTACGAGCGCCTGCAGGCAGGGGCCAAGGCTTCCTGATCCCATTCCCGCCGTCCTTTCCGAGATGCCGTTCAGTGTCGCGCTGAACGGCATTTTGGTTTTGTGGATGCGCATGGAAAACACCATAGGCCAGGCTTGATACCGGCTATCGGCAGGCACAGATCGGCCCCGGTGCAGACAATGCCAGACTCGTGCCAGCCTCAGATTCATCCGCCCGGTATTCATCCACCCGGCTTCATCCTGCTACAACATGCATTCACTGCAAAAATCCGCCGTCGCCGCGCTGCTGCTCAATTCCACCCTCTGGGGCCTGTCCTGGACCGGCACGCGCGCGCTGGAAGGTATGGGTCTGCATCCGGTATGGGCCACGGCTGCCATCTTCAGCGCCTGCGCACTGCTGCTGGTGCTGCTGCGCTGGCGTGAGCTGCCGCAACTGTGGCGCCACCCGACGCTGTGGTGCGTGGGCCTGGCCACGGGCCTGACCAACTGTTCCTTCAACGTTGCGGTGGCCTATGGCGATGTAGTGCGGGTGATCCTGCTGTTCTACCTGATGCCCATCTGGACCGTGATCCTGGCGCGCCTGGTCCTGCACGAAGCCATCACCTCGCGCTCCCTGGCCCGGGTGGCACTGGGCCTGGGCGGCGCCTTCATCGTGCTCTATCAGCCGCGCCTGGGCCTGCCGCTGCCGCAGAGCCTGCCGGACTGGATGGCCGTGCTCTCCGGTCTGCTGTTTGCCATCACCAACGTCTTGCTGCGGCGCCTGCACGGACTTTCCGATGGCGCCCGCGCCGTCGCCATGCTGGCCGGTAGCGGTGTATTGGCGGGTCTGTTGGGTGTGGGGTTGTCCCTGGCCGGCATGATCGCCTGGCCGCTGCACGTGCCGGTGGCTGCGTGGCCGGTGGTCGGGCTGTGGGCAGTGCTGTTCCTGGTATCGAACCTGTGTCTGCAATATGGGGTGGCGCGCCTGCCGGCCAACATCACGGCCGTGATCATGCTGGCCGAAATCCTGGTGGCCAGCAGTTCGGCCTGGGTGCTGGGCGCGGCCGGCCTGCGTGCGCAGGACATCGTGGGCGGCATCCTTATTCTGGCCGCACCCTGGATCGTGCGCGACCGCCGGCCTGCCGTGCAGCCGGCCTGATCAGTCCGCCGGCGCCAGCATCACGCGGTTGCGCCCGGCTTCCTTGGCCTGGTACAGCGCCTGGTCGGCCGCCTTGAGCATGGCCTGCTTGACCTCGCCCGCCGGCCGGCTGCGGTCCGGCGGCGACAGCGAGGCCGCGCCGATGGAGGCACTGATCTTCAAAGGATCGCGCGAGCCCTCGATCATCACACCCCGGCTGCAGATGCCGGCACGGATACGCTCGGCGATGCGGGCTGCATCGTCCCGGGTGGCGTGCGTGAGCAGCACCACGAATTCCTCGCCGCCGAAGCGCCCCAGCGCATCCGACAGGCGCAGCTCTTTCTTGATCCGCGCCGCTACCTCTCGCAACACATCATCCCCGCTCTGGTGACCGAATTGGTCGTTGACCCGCTTGAAATGGTCGATGTCGATGAACAGGCAGGACAGGGCCGAGCGGTCGCGCTGGCTGCGCGCCACTTCTTCCTGCATGCGCTGCTCGATGTAGCGGCGGTTGTTCACGCCGGTCAGCGGATCGGTCAGGCCGATGTGCTTCAGGCGTTCATTGTTGATGACGTTTTCCAGGCAGACCGCGGCAATGGTGGCCAGCCGTTCGATGAAATCGGTGGCCAGCGAACGGGTGAATCGCTCGCTGTAGGCACTGCCCAGCGACAGGTAGCCCAGCAGCCGGTGCTGGCGCACCAGCGGTAGCACCGCCACGCTGACCGGCTGGTAGTGCGGGAACAAGGGGCCATGCAGCGCCGGCACGTATTCGCCCAGGCGCGGCTTGTCCTCGGGCAGGGCATGCTGGTCGTCGATGAAGGCCAGCGGGCGCGTCAGGAACAGCAGCTTGGGGAATTCGTTCACGCCGATCTGCAGGTCGCGCAGGATGCGCTGGATCGCGTAATCGCCGTCGATCAACGACAGGGTCACCGTCTCCAGGCTGAACACCCCCGGCATCACGGTCAGCATCACATCGATCAGTTCGCGGAATTCGCTGGCGCCGATCAGCTTGAGGTCGAACGCCTGATGGCGCTCGATGATGGACTGGTTGATGTGTGCCTGCTGCAGCAGGTCCTGCAGTTCTGCCCGCAGTTGTTCGTTGTCGGCAATCAGCGATTCCATAGCGATGGTCGATCTCATGTGCTCATCTGCATTTTCCGGCGCCCGGCCGGCCCCTTGCCCCGACCGGTCGCCCGGCCTCCCAGCGGCCGGTTGCGCTTGTGGCGGCCGGCCTTGCTCTCATGCAATATATCGACAGCATCGGCGCCGGCTTGATGCTGCCGCGCCTGATTTTTTACCAGCAAGAAACGTTCCTGTCCCGCTGCGTGTTCAGGCCGCCTGCGGCGCGAAGAAGCGCGTCCCCATCTCTTCCAGGCCCAGCGTGCGCAACACCTCCTGCAGGCGCTCTGCCGGACGGCGGCGCGGCAGGTCGCGGTATTGGGCGATGATCAATTCATTCTTCATCGAATGTTCCCAGCCCACCAGTTCGGTCACGCTGACCTTGTAGCCATGCGCTTCCAGCTGCAGGCAGCGCAATACATTGGTGACCTGGCTGCCGAATTCGCGGGTATGCAGCGGATGGCGCCAGATTTCGGTCAGCGAATTGGCCAGCGACTTGCCCTTGTTGCGGTTCAGGACCGAGGCCACCTCGGCCTGGCAGCACGGCACCAGGACGATGAATTTCGCCTGTTTGGCCAGCGCGAAATGGATGGCGTCGTCGGTGGCGGTGTCGCAGGCATGCAGGGCGGTCACCACGTCGATGCGCTCCGGCAGGCTGGGTGAGCTGATCGAATCGGCCACCGACAGGTTGAGGAAGGACATGCCACCAAAACCCAGGCGCGCCGCCAGTTCCTCGGACTTGCGTACCAGTTCTTCGCGGGTCTCGATGCCGTAGATGCGCGGCGCACCGGCCAGCGCCTTGAAGAACAGGTCGTACAGGATGAAACCGAGGTAGGACTTGCCCGCGCCATGGTCCACCAGGCTCACGTCCGGATGGTCGGCCAGCACTTCCTGCAGCAGCGGTTCGATGAACTGGTAGAGGTGATAGACCTGCTTGAGCTTGCGGCGGCTGTCCTGGTTCAGCTTGCCGTCGCGGGTCAGGATGTGCAGTTCCTTGAGCAGTTCGATGGACTGGCCGGAGCGGATCTCATGCGCCTGCGGCGCAGTGTCGGAATGGCCGGTGGCATTGGCTGCACCGGCGGCGTCGGCGGGTTTGCCACGGCGCTTGTCGCGGCCGGGGGCGCTGGGGGCTTGCTTGCTCATGGTGCTGCACTGGCGAAGAGCCGGCGCGGAGCCGGCGGGT
Organism: Herbaspirillum sp. C7C2; assembly: GCF_022627865.1. Lineage (NCBI taxonomy): Bacteria > Pseudomonadati > Pseudomonadota > Betaproteobacteria > Burkholderiales > Oxalobacteraceae > Herbaspirillum > Herbaspirillum sp. C7C2. The sequence continues at coordinate 21,510 of NZ_JABXGI010000001.1, read as the reverse complement.
TGGTATCGGGGGCGGGACGGGTGGCGCGCGTGCGGGTACAAGTGCAAGTACCACAAGTGCGCAGCCAGGGCCTGCCGTGGCCGGGCATTTTACCCGATCCCGATGTCAAGCTCGTGAAGTGTCTCCGGCGGGCGAGGGTTCTCTTTGAGCTTAGGCTGTTACAAAGTTTTTGAATTTGCTGTTATCCGTATGCTGGTCTCGATTTGAGAATTACTGTATGTTTGCACAGTAATTTCAGTGATGCCTTAAAATTGCATCCTGCCAAAAAAACGAAAGTGGAAATGCATTTGATCAAAGCTGGCAGCCAGCCTGCGATTCAAGCAGATAGAAATGTGTGTCGTTTATTTAAAAACCGTTGAAATTCAACGATTAAGTCTCATAATCTAAGGCATGCCAACCTATAGCCCAAGCTTAGTCGCAAACGCCTTTCTGTATAAGGCGAGGGAGAGTGGCGTCCAAATTTCGCACATGAAATTGCAAAAGCTCGTTTTCTTTATTCATGCCTGGAGCCTGGTGTCGGTAGGGTCGAGCTATGTTGGAGAACGCCCAGAGGCATGGCCCTATGGCCCTGTTTTTGACTCGCTATATCACGAATTAAAAAATTTTGGTTCTAGCGACATTAATACATACCTTACGCAAATGAATCCGCAAACTGGTGAGCGGCAGGCGTTAATGCCTATAGCTTCGGACCAAGCGTTTTGGTCCCTATTGAACCAAGTTTGGGACCGTTATGGGTATTTTTCAGCTCTCCAGCTATCAGCTCTTACCCATGAGCCGGGGGGGCCATGGGAGCAAGCACGTCAGAATAATCTAGGATGGCTGTCTGATGACGCAATTCGCAACCACTACGGACGACAAATCCAGAATGCCCGCTGATAACCCGTCGGACGGTTCACCTATTGCCTCTGGTGAAACTCAGCTCGTACCCCCTGTAACACCTCCAAAAACAAAGAGGTGGCCGTTCGGATCGGAGCGCGATGAGCGAAAGCAAATTGAAAAGGATGGCTCACAAAGCCATAACATCCGCCGATTAGCAGCATACGGCGGTGTAATTTTTTCGGGGGTACTGTACTTAGCTGGCTTGGGGGCCATTGCATTGGTCTTAGGAGTAGTGCCTGGTCACGACAGGGTAGATTCCTCATCTTGGCATATTGTTGTTGCAATCCTGGTGGCATTGTTCACGGTTCCAACTGTGCTCCTTATCGCAATCCTAAAGGTTACGTCTCCCAGTCAAGCAGGTGATTTGCCAACTAGCGTTCACGAGGCACTTGGCAAGATGTTTGAAAAGGTTGTTGACAAGGTAATAGGAAAAGATTGATCCGATTGGAATCACTGGCATTTTCTGTCCATCATGCCCATCACCATAACCAGGTCTTCGTGTCCGGAGGAAATCCGTTAAGCGTATTTCCATTGCTGGCGTAGTCTTGATGGACTTGTGAATCTTCACGAAGTTGTCGCCGCGAACTAGAAGCTGACTGCATGCATATGGTTCTCTAGCTTCTTTCTGAATGCGTTTGTCAGATAGGCGAGGCGGATTGTTGTCAGCCCAAAAAAATGGCTAGAAGAGCTGGCGGCCTAGAAGGCAGAAGCAATCAGCGCCCGCTGAACACCGCTGCCCGTTTCTGCTGGAAGGCCGCGATGCCCTCCTGGCGATCGGCACTGGCCGCCATCAGGGAAAAGGACTTGCGCTCCAACAGCAGCCCAGCCTCCAGCCCCAGTTCGAAGGATTGCAACATGGCCTCCTTGGCCAGGCGCACCGCCAGCGGCGATTTCTGCGCAATGGTGGTGGCCAGCGCCAGGGTGCGGCCCAGGGTGTCGGCATCGTCCACCACCTCGGCCACCAGGCCGGCGCGCAGGGCCTCCTCGGCCGCGATGAATTCACCCGACAGCACCATCTTCATCGCCAGCGGCTTGCCCACCGTGCGGATCAGGCGCTGCGTGCCACCGGCGCCGGGCAGGGTGCCGACATTGATTTCCGGCTGGCCGATGCGGGCGCCGCGCCCGGCGATGGCGATGTCGGCATGCATCAGCAGTTCACAGCCGGCCCCCAGCGCATAGCCGTTCACCGCCGCCAGCAGCGGTTTGGGGAAACGGGCGATGGCGCGCCAGTATTGGACACGCACATCAAGCTGGGTGGCGATGGCGTCCTTCTGGATCATTTCGTTGAGATCGGCGCCGGCAGCGAAGGCCTGCTCGTTGCCACTGATCACCACGGCCCGCACGCTGTCGTCGCTCTCTGCGCGCGCCAGTTCGCCGGCGATTTCCCGCAGGCTCTGGTTGCGCAGGGCATTGCGCAGCGCCGGCCGGTTCAGGCGCAGATGCAGCACGTGCGGCCCATGCCGCGCCACCAGGATGTCTTCCGGTTCTGGCTGCGCCGACATCAGGCCACCCTCTCGATCACCAGCGCGATCCCTTGCCCCACGCCGATGCACATGGTGCAGAGCGCATAGCGGCCGCCGTTGCGTTCCAGCTGGTTGATGGCCGTGGTCACCAGACGTGCACCCGAAGCTCCCAGCGGATGGCCGATGGCGATGGCGCCGCCATTCGGGTTGACGTGGGCGGCATCGTCCGGCAGGCCGAGTGCACGCATCACGGCCAGCCCCTGTGCGGCAAAGGCTTCGTTGAGTTCGATCACGTCCATCTGCGCCAGCGTCAGGCCCACTTGCGCCAGCACCTTGCGCACCGCCGGTGCCGGACCGAAGCCCATGATCCGTGGCGCCACCCCGGCACTGGCCATGCCCAGCACGCGGGCGCGTGGCCGCATGCGATACCGGTCGGCTGCCTTGGCCGAGGCCAGCAGCAGCGCGCAGGCGCCGTCGTTGACGCCCGATGCATTGCCGGCCGTGACCGTGCCGTCGGGCCGCACCACGCCCTTGAGCCGGGACAGCGTCGCCAGCGTGGTCTCGGGGCGCGGATGTTCGTCGGTGGCCACGAGGAGCGGATCGCCCTTCTTCTGCGGGATCGCCAGCGGCGCGATCTCTCCCGCGAAGAAGCCGTTCTCCTGCGCCGCGGCCCAGCGTTGCTGGCTGCGCAGGGCGAAGGCATCCTGGTCGGCGCGGGCGATGGCGAATTCCTCGGCCACGTTCTCGGCCGTCTCCGGCATGGAGTCGATGCCGTGCAATGCCTGCATCAGCGGATTGACGAAACGCCAGCCGATGGTGGTGTCGAAGATCGCCGCGCTACGCGAGAAGGCAGTGTCGGCCTTGCCCATCACGAAGGGGGCGCGCGTCATGCTCTCCACGCCACCGGCGATCATCAACTGCACCTCGCCGGAGCGGATGGCGCGGGCGGCCATGCCCACCGCATCCAGGCTGGAGCCGCACAGGCGGTTGATGGTGGTACCCGGTACCTCCAGCGGCAGGCCCGCCAGCAGCCCCGCCATGCGGGCCACGTTGCGGTTGTCCTCGCCAGCCTGGTTGGCGCAACCGTAGAGGATGTCGTCGACCTGGCCCCAGTCCACGCCGGGGTTGCGCGCCATCAGGCTGCGTATCGGTGCGGCTGCCAGGTCGTCGGCGCGCACCGCGCCCAATGCGCCGCCGTAGCGGCCGAAGGGTGTGCGGATGGCGTCACAGATGAATGCGTCCATGTGTAATCTCGTCGCTTGTGTCGTGATGTTGCGGGGTTCAGGCCGGCACGGCCGGGGAAGAGGTGGCGGCCTCCAAGGCGGGCGCGCCCTCGTTCTTCCTGCGGTTGTCGATCACGCGCCGGGCCTTGCCCACGGAGGAGCGTTCGATCATCCCCGCCGGCACCACGGTGACCTTGGTGGAGATGCCCACATAGGTCTTGATGCTGTGCTGCAGCTCCTTCTCCAGTGCCTCCACATGTTCGATGGAGGCATCCTCGCGCAGTTCGGCGAAGACGCACATGCTGTCCATGTGACCATGGCGCTCGATCTGCAACTGGTATTGCGGCGCCAGTTGCGGCAGCTTCAGGATCAGCTCCTCGATCTGGGTCGGGAACACATTCACCCCGCGGATGATGAGCATGTCATCCGAGCGCCCGGTGATCTTGCCGATGCGGCGCATCGAGCGCGAGGTCGGCGGCAGCAGGCGCGTCAGGTCACGGGTGCGATAGCGGATCATCGGGAGTGCCTCCTTCGACAGCGAGGTAAAGACCAGTTCGCCCTCCTCGCCATCGGGCAGCACTTCGCCGGTATCGGGATCGATGATTTCCGGATAGAAGTGGTCTTCCCAGATCACCGGGCCATCCTTGCTCTCGATGCATTCGCTGGCCACGCCCGGCCCCATCACCTCCGACAGGCCATAGATGTCTACTGCATCGATGCCGGCGCGTTGCTGGATTTCGCCGCGCATGGCATCGGTCCAGGGCTCGGCACCGAAGATGCCGACCCGCAGCGAACTGGCCGCCGGGTCCAGGCCCTGGCGCTGGAATTCCTCGATCACGTTGAGCATGTAGGAGGGCGTGACCATGATGATGCTGGGCTTGAAGTCGCGGATCAGCTGCACCTGCTTCTCGGTCTGTCCGCCCGACATGGGGATGACGGTGCAGCCCAGTTTTTCCGCACCGTAGTGGGCACCCAGGCCGCCCGTGAACAAGCCGTAGCCATAGGAGATCTGCACGATGTCGCCACGCCGGCCGCCAGCTGCCCGGATCGAGCGCGCCACCACGGTGGCCCAGGTATCGATGTCATTGCGCGTATAGCCGACTACCGTGGGCTTGCCGGTGGTACCGCTGGAAGCATGCACCCGCACCACCTGCTCGCGCGGTACCGCGAACAGGCCGAAGGGATAGTGGTCGCGCAAGTCCTTCTTGCTGGTGAAGGGGAAACGGGCCAGGTCCGCCAGGCTCTTCAGGTCGTCCGGATGCACGCCGGCCTGGTCGAAGGCGTGGCGATAGTGCGGCACATTGTCGTAGGCATGCCGGAGCGACCACTTCAAACGCTGCAGTTGCAGTGCCTGCAGTTCGTCGCGGCTGGCGGTCTCGATGGCGTCCAGCTCGCCGGGTTGGGGATTGCGGGTGGTCATGCTCGTCTCCAGTCTCGTTGTCGTTGTTCGGGATCTCTGGTTCTGGTGGTGCGGTGGTGCTGCCGTAGGTGTGGCTGTAGGTGCGGCTGTAGGTGCGGCTGTAGGTGCGACCGGGTGGGGTCAAGGCGCGGCGTGCAGGCCGGCGATCACCTCTCCCTTGATGCGATAGGACTTGCCCCGGAACAGCGCGATCAACTTGCCGTCCTGGTTGTTCACGGTGATGTCGTAGACACCGGTGCGCCCGCTCAGCGAGCGTTCCTGCGCCTCGGCAGTCAGCACATCGTTGCGCAGGGCCGGCGCCACGTATTCGATGCTGCACCCCGATGCCACGGTGTTGAGGTTACGGCTGTTGCAGGCGAACGCAAAGCAGCTGTCGGCCAGTGCAAAGATGAAGCCGCCATGACAGGTGGCATGGCCGTTGAGCATGTCGCTGCGCACCAGCATGCTCATGCGTGCGCGGCCCGGCGCGATGTCCAGGATCTTCATGCCCAGTCCCTGGGAAGCGTTGTCGCGCGGGTACATGGCCTGGACCGTAGCCTCGGCCAGGGTTTGCGGGTCCGTCCCGGTGTCTGGGGTGCAGGTGGGAAGTGCGGTCTCATTCATGGAATTTCCTCTTCGCGGCTTGCAGGCGTTGCAGCAGCGGCGAGACGCGGTAGCGGTCTTCGCCATAGGTGGCGCTGAGCCGTTGCAGCACCTTGACCACGTTATCCACACCGATTGCATTGGCCCATTCCAGCGGTCCTCGCGGATAGTTCAAGCCCTTCTGCATGGCCATGTCGGCGTCGGCGGCGCTGCACACGCCCTGGTTGACGGCATCGGCGGCTTCGTTGATCAGCATGCAGACGGTGCGCATGACGATCATCCCCGGCACATCGTCCATCGGCGAGAGTGCGAAGCTGCAGGCCTGCAATACCCCGGCCACGGCCTGATAGGCGCGCGGGCTGCACTGGTCGGACCGGGTCACTGCCAGCCGGCTGGTGGTGGCATAGTCCAGCGCCAGGTCCACCAGCACCACGTCGGGCATGTCGTAGTCGTAGGATTGCTGGGTGGCGGTGCGCCCCTCGGTGACGTACAGCCGACCGGGGCCAGCCTTCAGGAGCAGGTTGTCGGCACGTGCCCCATGGTATTCAACATGGCCCTTCTTGTAGCGCTTCCGGATGACTTCCACCAGCGGATGGGAGCCGAAGATCTGCAGTGCCACCGGGGGCGTGCTGCAGGGCAGCTCGTCCTCGATCGGAGGCGGTACGTGCTCCGGACCGTGATGATAGAAACCGCGCCCGGTCTTGCGGCCGAGGTGGCCGGCGTGTACCAGTTCCTGCTGGATCAGCGACGGCGTGAAGCGCGGATCATTGAAGCAGGCCTGGAACACCGATTGGGTGACCGCGAAATTGATATCGTGGCCGATCAGGTCCATCAGCTCGAACGGCCCCATGCGAAAACCACCGGATTCGCGCATCACGGCATCGAGAGTGGCCGGCTGGGATGCCCGCTCATTGAGTACCCGCAGGCCTTCGGCGTAGTACGGACGGGCCAGGCGATTGACGATGAAGCCGGGTGTGGAACTGGCAAACACCGGCGTCTTGCCCCAGGCGAGGGCGGTGTCGTGCACGCATTGCACCACGGCGGCGTCGCTGGCCAGGCCGCGGATGACTTCCACCAGCTCCATCTGCGGCACCGGGTTGAAGAAATGCATGCCGATCAGGCGCTGCGGGTGGCGCAGCGAGGCAGCGATGCGCGTGATCGAGATCGACGAGGTATTGCTGGCCAGGATGCATTCCGGGCTGACGATGTCTTCCAGCTTGGCGAACAGTTCCTGCTTGGCCGGCAACTGCTCGACGATGGCTTCGATCACCAGCCCGGCACAGGCCAGTTCCCGCAGAGACGTGGCCGGGGCCAGGCAGTCATTGGCCTTCTCGGCCTGCTCCCTGGTGATCTTTCCCCGGCTGGCCAGGCGGTCCAGGCCGAGGCGGATGCTGGCGATGGCACGGGCGCAGGCACCTTCGCCGCTGTCGTAGATCAGCACGGGGTGCCCGGCGGTGGCCGCGACCTGGGCGATGCCGGCGCCCATGGTGCCGCCGCCGACCACGGCGATGGTGGTGTCCACCGGTAGCGCCCGCGCTCCCGGTGACGGTTGCGACTGGGGTACCAATCTCGACCGTTGCGTGACGCGTAAATATTTCGGTGTGCGTTCTGCCTCCATCTCACTGCCCCGTAAAGTGTGGCGCACGCTTTTCCTGGAAGGCGGCCACGCCCTCCCGGTAATCACGGCTATGGCCGAGGGTGCGCATGGTGTCTCGCTCCAGGTCCAGTTGCTGTTCCAGCGTGTGCGCCGGGCTACGGTACAGGGTGGCCTTGGTCGCGGCCAGACCCAGGGTAGGCGCGCTGGCGAAATGACGGGCCATGGCGCGGGCCTGTTCCATCAGCTGTGCATCGTCCACGCATTTCCAGATCAGCCCCCATTGCTCGGCCTGCTCGGCGCTGATCTTCTCGCCCAGCAGCGCCATGCCCATGGCGCGCGCGGTGCCGACCAGGCGCGGCAGGAAATAGGTGCCGCCGGTATCGGGGATGAGCCCCAGCTTGCAGAACACTTCGACGAAACTGGCCGAGCGTGCCGCGATCACGATATCGCAGGCCAGCGGCAGGTTGGCGCCGGCCCCTGCGGCTACGCCATTGACGGCGCAGATCACCGGGAAGCGCAGGGCGCGCAGCGATTTCACCAGCGGGGCGTAATACTGATCGATGGAGTGGCCCAGGTCGACGCCGGCGCTGCCTTCGTCACCGGGCTTGACGGCGCGGTCGCCCAGGTCCTGGCCGGCGCAGAAACCGCGTCCGGCGCCGGTCAGCAGCAGCACGCGCACCTCGGGATCGGCTTTCAGCTTGTCGATGGCCTCGCGCAGTTCCAGATGCATCGCCACCGTGAAGCTGTTGAGCTTGTCGGGACGATTGAGGGTGATGACGGCAACGCCGTCCTGTTTCTCGAAGAGAATGGTTTGATAGCTCATGGCATGGAGGGAGGAGGAATCAGTGGGCCCGGATCAGTTGTCCTGGTCGAAGTCCAGCAACAGCTTGTCGGTGACCGGGAAGGACTGGCAGCTCAGGACGAAGCCGCGGGCGATCTCGTAGTCTTCCAGCGCGTAGTTGGCGTCCATGTCGACATTGCCCTCCACCACCTTGCAGCGGCAGGTGGCGCACACGCCGCCCTTGCAGGAGTGGCGCAGGTCGATGCCGCTCTTGAGGCCCGCTTCCAGCACCGACTCCTTTTCCTTGTCCATGGTGAAGACATTGTGGGTGCCGTCCACGATCACCGTCACCTCGCACTGGCTGCTGCCGATCACCGGGCGCGCTGCGTGGTTGCGCGCCGGCACGCTGGCGGCGAACAGTTCGGTCTTGATCTGCGACTTTGGCAGACCGTGCGCTTCCAGCGATTCGCCGATGGCGTCCACCATCTGCTGCGGGCCACACAGGAAGGCGGCGTCGATATCGTCCAGCCTGATCCAGGACGCCAGGAAGGCATCACACTTGGCGCGGTCGATGCGGCCATTGAACAGTTCCACATCCTGCTGCTCGCGGCTCATCACGTAGACCACGTTCAGGCGGTCCAGGTAGCTGTCCTTGAGATCGCTCAGTTCGTCCTTGAAGATCACCGAGGACGACGCCCGGTTGGCATAGACCAGCGTGAACCGGCTGCGCGGCTCGGTCAGCAGGGTGGTCTTGATGATGGACATCATCGGCGTGATCCCGCTGCCGGCGGCAAAGGCCAGGTAGTGCTTGCGGTTGGCCGCATCCAGCGGCACATTGAACTGCCCCATGGGCGGCATGACCTCGATCTGCTGGCCGGCCTGCAGGTGGTCATTGGCCCAATTGGAAAACAGCCCGCCCGGTGCGCGCTTGATGGCCACCCGTAGGCGCCTTTCCTGCACGGCCGAACAGATCGAGTAGGAGCGGCGCAGTTCCTCGCCATTGACCTGCGAGCGCAGTGTCAGGTGCTGGCCCGGCAGGTAGGAAAAGCTGTCCTGCAATTCACCGGGAACGGCGAAGGAGACCACGATGGTGTCGCGCGTATCCTGCTTCACGCTGTCGATGGTCAGTGGATAGAATTTGCTCATGTTGTTGTGCCTTCTGTCATGTTCTGGGTGGGACCGGGTGCCACGCTGCGGTCCGGTTCAGTGGGCCTTGAAATAGTCGAATGGCTCACGGCAGTCCTTGCACTGGTACAGCGCCTTGCACGAGGTCGAACCGAACTGGCTCACGCACACGGTCTGCGTCGATCCGCAGTGCGGGCAGGGCACTTTCGGCGCGGCATGACGCTGCGGGCTGATACCGCCGATGTCGATCACCTGCTGTGCCGGCGGGGCAATGCCGTAGTGGTTCAGGTTGCGGCGGCCTTTCTCGCTCATCCAGTCGGTGTTCCAGGCTGGCGCCAGCTGGGTGCGCACGCTGACCTGGGCGACACCATGCTGTTGCAGCGTGCTCACGATGTCTGCGGCGATCACGCCCATGGCCGGGCAGGCGGAGTAGGTGGGCGTGATCACCACCGTGCAGTGCATCTGCTGCGCCGGGTCGTGCTGCAGTTCCACCGCACGCACGATGCCCAGGTCGACCACCGAGATCGCCGGGATCTCGGGATCGGCGATCTGGTCCAGCCAGTGCCAGATATGCGCTTGCAGCGCCTCCAGGTCGCTTTCCGCCTGTGCGGGAAGCGACCTGGCCTGGATTGCCGGGCTCACGCTCACCACGCCGCTCCGGGATAGCTGCGTTGCAGGAACTGCATTTCCGCCAGCAGGTAGCCGAGATGTTCGGTATGCCGGCCCTGCTTGCCACCGCTCTGCATCCACAGTCCGGCCGCCGGGATGCGCAGGGTGGCCAGCTGCAGGACCTCGGTCACATGCTGCTGCCACTTCTGCTGCAGTTCATCCAGGGCAGGCGCCAGGCCCTGTTGCTGCATCGCCGTGTCCAGCGCGTCGGGCGTGAACAGTTCGCCGGTGTACATCCACAGATCATCGATGGCGGCCTGCATGCGGCGGTGGCTTTCCTCGGTGCCATCACCCAGGCGGACCACCAGGTCCGTGCTACGGCGCACGTGGTAGGTCACTTCCTTCAAGCATTTCTGGGCGATCTCGACGATGCGGGCATCGTCGGACTGGCACAGGCCCTGCAGCAGGAAGTAGTGCCACACATCGAACAGGAACTGGCGCGCCAGCGTATCGGCATAGCTGCCGTTGGGCAGCTCCACCAGCAGCAGGTTGTGGAACTGGTGGGCGTCGCGCAGGAAGGCCAGCTGGTCTTCGCTGCGGCCCTGCCCCTCCAGCTCGCCGACGTAGCTCAGCCACAGGCGGGCCTGGCCGATCAGGTCCAGCGAGACGTTGATCAGGGCCATGTCCTCTTCCAGCGCCGGCCCCTTGCCGCACCATTCGGAGAGGCGTTGCGAGAGCACCAGGACGTTGTCGCCCAGGCGTCGCACGTAATCGGTTTTGCTTGTCATGTCGGGCTCCGGTTCAGAGGTTCTTCAGTTCGGCCGGCATGGGAAAGAAGGTCGGGTGGCGATAGACCTTGCTGTTGGACGGCTCGAACAGCGGCGCCTTGTCACCCGGGCTGGAGGAGACGATATCGGCGGCGCGCACCACCCAGATGCCCACGCCCTCGTTGCGGCGGGTGTAGACATCGCGGGCATTGTTGATGGCCATCTCGCCATCGGGGGCATGCAGGCTGCCGACGTGTTTATGGGCCAGACCGTGCTGGCTGCGGATGAAGACTTCCCAGAGAGGCCATTCCTTGCTCATGATCGATTTCCTTGTTGGCGGGCCGCGCAGGGGGCGGCCACTGGCATTGTTGTGAATTGAAGCGAAAGGGATTGAAATCGGACAACCGGCGGATCAGGCGGCCTTCCGGCTGGCCTGTTTGTCGGCGTGCGCTACCAGGGCATCGCGGAACCAGGCGCCGTCCTCGTAGGCCTGCCTGCGGGTGGACAGGCGCTCGCGGTTGCAGGGGCCATTGCCGCGCACGACGTTGTGGAATTCGTCCCAGTCGACCTGACCAAAGTCGTAGCGGCCGCGTTCTTCGTTCCACTTCAGGTCGGGGTCGGGCACGGTCAGGCCCAGGTATTCGATCTGCGGAATGGTCTGGTCGACCATGCGCTGGCGCAGTTCATCATTGGAGAACAGCTTGATGCGCCACTGCATCGATTGCGCGCTGTGCACCGAGGTCGCATCGGACGGGCCGAACATCATCAGTGCCGGCCACCACCAGCGGTTCAGCGCATCCTGCGCCATCTGCTTCTGCTCGGGGGTGCCACGACACAGCGCCAGCATGATGTCGTAGCCCTGGCGGGCGTGGAAGGATTCTTCCTTGCACACCCGCACCATGGCACGCGAATAGGGACCGAAGGAACAGCGGCACAGCGGAATCTGGTTGATGATGGCCGAGCCATCCACCAGCCAGCCGATGGCGCCCATGTCGGCCCAGTTCAGGGCCGGGTAGTTGAAGATGCTGGAATACTTGGCACGACCGGCGTGCAATTCGGCCAGCAGGTCTTCGCGGGAAACACCTAGGGTCTCGGCGGCGCTGTACAGGTACAGGCCATGGCCGGCCTCGTCCTGGATCTTGGCCAGCAGGATGGCCTTGCGTTGCAGCGTGGGCGCGCGCGTGACCCAGTTGCCCTCGGGCAGCTGGCCGACGATTTCCGAGTGCGCGTGCTGCGAGATCTGGCGTACCAGGGTCTTGCGATACGCCTCCGGCATCCAGTCCTTGGGCTCGATCTTGACGCCCGCATCGATGCGGGCCTGGAACGCCAGTTCTTCCGGCGACATCTCCTCGGCTTTGCGCACCTGGGTCAGGCCGGTGTCTACCATCTGTGCATACATGGTACTTCTCCGTGAAAGGGTTGCACGCTGAGCGACGGGCGAACGAGGTCCTGACCGCATCGGCCCGCTTCAGGTGGGTGAAACTGAAAAGCTAAAAAGCTAAAAAGCTAAAAAGCTGAAAAAACTGCTGAATCGAAAATCGGTAAAACTGTCCTGTCGCAACGCTACGCGCGCCTGGCGGCGATCAAGGGCTGGACCCGGGGCGCGGCAAGGGCTGGCCGGTTCTCCTCGATCTCGCTCAACGGGCTGACCTCGCGCAGACTGAGCAGGCTGCGCCGGGTCAGGTCGTGATACGTGCTGGTGCCGGTCTGCTTCCAGGCGATCTCCTCGGGCGAGAGTTCGCGCACCACCTTGGCCGGCAGGCCTGCCACCAGCGTGCGCAGCGGCACCTGCATGCCGGCCCGCACGAAGGCACAGGCCGCCACGATGGCCTGCTCGCCCACCACCGCCTCATCCATGACCACTGCGTTCATGCCTACCAGCGCGTCGCGTTGCACGGTGCAGCTGTGCAGCACCGCGCCGTGGCCGATATGGCCGTTTTCCCCGACCACGGTGTCGTGACCGGGAAAGCCGTGGATCACGCAGGTGTCCTGCACATTGGCGCCACGCTGCAGCACGATGCGACCGAAGTCGCCGCGCAGGCAGGCCGCCGGGCCGACATAGCAATCGGCACCGACGATGACGTCGCCGATCAATACCGCCGTGGGATGCACATAGGCCGTGGGGTGGACCACCGGAATCACATCTTCGATTGCATAGCTGGGCACCGCGTCTCCTTGTGCAGCGGCCCTTGCCGGGCTGCGCCGCCTTGTCGTTGCAGCGAAACTGGCTGGCTTGTCCGCTGCTTTCTTCCTGGCTGAAGGCGGGAAAAAAGCATTTGCCTGTCGCTGTTTTTTAGGGAATAATAATTTCGACCGACCGGTTGGTCAATAATGTTTTTGAAGTTTTTCCTGACCGGTATCGGAAAGTTCGGGATGCACCGATGATCGGGCAGGGCAGTTGGAGAGGTCGGACGCTGTGCTGGTTGCAGATGTTGCGTAGATGTTTCGTAAGAGTTTTGATTTACGGCACAATCATGACTTTGCGGAAATATCGAAGAGGACGCACTTATGCCACGCAAGCGTGCAGCGGGATACGACAACCAGCGCGAGACCATCATCGAACAGGCGGCAGCCTTGTTCGCGCGCAACGGTTTCGCCGGCACATCGATGAATGAAGTGGCACTGGCATGTGGCCTGTCCAAGGCCTCGCTGTATCACTACTACACCGACAAGCATCAACTGTTGATGACCATCTGCGAAGGCCATATCGACCGCCTGTGCGCTCTGGTCGATGAGGTGGCACAGCAGGACCTGCCCCCCGAGCCACGCCTGCGCCTGCTGATCCAGCGCTTCGTGGAGGAATACCGCGACGCCCAGAACGAGCACCGGGTACTGACCGAGGACGTGCGCTTCCTGGCGCCGGACGACCAGGAAAGCATCCTGGCCGGCGAACGCAAGGTGGTCAAGGCAGTGGCCGATGCCATGTGCGCGGTGCGCCCGGAGCTGGATCGCAGTCGCATGGCCAAGCCGCTGGCGATGCTTCTGTTCGGCATGATCAACTGGATGTTCATGTGGCTCAAGCCCGATGGCGAGCTGACCCATGAGCGCATGGCGGTGGTCGTGTCCGATCTGTTGTTCGGGGGTATCGGCGCCGTGGGCCTGGACGGCGCCCCCAGGAAGAAACGATGACGTGAGCCCTTGATCGGTCGCGTCATTGCAGGCATGCAACACCACAATGACAACACCATCAAGGAGACTCCATGCCGTACCGCTTGCCCTCTATTTGTCCACCTCGACTGCCGTTTTTCCGTCCGCTGTTTGCACTGGCCCTGGCCGGCTGCATGCACCTCGCCCACGCCGACATCAACGTCGGCGTCACCGTCTCCACCACCGGTCCGGCCGCCTCGCTGGGCATTCCGGAGAAGAACACCATCGCGCTGCTGCCGACCACCATCGCCGGGCAGAAGATCAACTACATCGTCCTCGATGACGCCTCCGACACCACGCAGGCGGTCAAGAATGCGCGCCGCTTCGTCACCGAAAACAATGTCGATGTCATCGTCGGTTCTTCCGTCAGCCCCAACTCGATCTCGATGATCGAGGTCGCCGCCGAAGCGCAGACGCCGATGATCTCGCTGGCCGCGGCCGCCCGCATCGTCGAGCCCATGGATGCCAAGAAGAAGTGGGTCTTCAAGACTCCGCAGAATGACATCATGATGTCGCTGGCCATCGCCCGTGACATGGTGGCGCGGGGCTATCAGCGTGTTGCCTTCATCGGCTACGCCAATGCCTACGGTGAAGGCTGGTACGAGGAATTCAAGAAGGCCGCCGGACTCAAGAAACTGGAGCTGGTGGCCAACGAACGCTTCGCTCCAACCGATACCTCGGCCACCGCACAAGCCCTGAAACTGGTGGCGGCCAAGCCGGATGCGATCCTCATCGCCGCCTCCGGCACACCGGCCGTGGTCCCGCAGCGTGCTCTCAAGGAGCGCGGCTTCAAGGGCCAGATCTACCAGACCCATGGCGTGGCCAATGCCGACTACCTGCGGGTGGGCGGCAAGATGCTGGACGGCACCCTGCTGCCGGCCGGCCCGGTGCTGGTGGCGGCGCAACTGCCGGCTACCAATCCCATCCGCAAGGTAGCGCTGGACTATACCGCCCGCTATGAGGCCGCCCACGGCAAGGACAGTGTCTCCCTCTTCGGCGGTTATGCCTGGGATGCCGGCGTGCTGCTGCAATCGGCCATTCCCGTGGCAATGAAGCGTGCCAAGCCCGGTACCCCGGAGTTCCGCGCCGCCCTGCGCGACGCGCTGGAAGCCACCCGTGAAGTGACCGGCGTACACGGCGTCTACAACATGTCGGCCAGCGACCACCTGGGTCTGGACCAGCGCGCCTCGGTGATGGTCAAGATCGTCGATGGCGCCTGGCAATACCAGCCCTGATCCGCTTTGCAGGTCGGCCTCTTCAGACCATTTGATTCCCATGCCGGCCATGCACCCGGGCTGACCTTCAGCCGGGTGCGCCAGCATCTTCACGTCTACAGGAGTTCCCATGACGGTACGTACACCGCAGCTACAGAGTTTCATTGCCGGCCGCTGGCTCGGCGAGAGTCCCGCCCAGATCTTGCACAGCGCCGTCAACGGCCGCGCCGTCGCAAGCACCCATGCCGAGGCGATCGACTTCGGTGAAGCACTGGATCATGCCCGCCAGCAGGGGCTGCCCGGCCTGCTGGCGCTGGACTTCCAGCAACGCGCCGCCCGCCTCAAGGCCCTGGCGAAATACCTGACCGAACACAAGGAGACGCTCTACGCCATCTCCGCCCACACCGGCGCCACCCGCGCCGATAGCTGGATCGACATCGAAGGCGGCAGCGGCACGCTGTTCACCTATGCCAGCATCGGCACCAATGAATTTCCGTCCTCCAACTTGCTGCATGAAGGTCCGGCCTTCGCGCTGGGCAAGCAGGGTCGCTTCGCCGGCAGTCACATCCTGGTACCGCGCGGCGGCGTAGCGGTGCATATCAATGCCTTCAACTTCCCGGTCTGGGGCATGCTGGAAAAATTCGCGCCAAGCTTCCTGGCGGGCATGCCCTGCATCGTCAAGCCGGCCACCGCCACCAGCTATCTGGCCGAGGCGGCAGTGCGGCTGATCCAGCAATCCGGCCTGCTGCCGACCGGCAGCCTGCAGCTGGTGATCGGCGGCACAGGCGACCTGCTGGATCGCCTGCAGCCGCAGGACGTGGTGACCTTCACCGGCTCGGCCGACACCGCCGCCCGCCTGCGCGTCCACCCCAATCTGGTTGCCAATGCCATTCCCTTCAACGCCGAGGCCGACTCGCTGAACTGCGCCATCCTTGGCCCGGATGTCGGCGCGGACGATGAAGAGTTCGAGCTCTTCGTCAAGGAAGTGGCGCGCGAGATGAGCACCAAGGCCGGCCAGAAATGCACCGCCATCCGGCGCGCCATCGTGCCGCGCCAGCAGGTCGATGCCGTGGCTGAACGGCTGGCAGCGCGGTTGCGCAAGATCGTGGTCGGCGACCCGGCGCTGGAGTCGGTGCGCATGGGGCCGCTGGCTTCCCGCGACCAGCAGCGCGATGTCGAGCAACGGTTGGCGCTGTTGAAGCAGGGCGGGGACATCCTGCTCGGTGCCGGCACGGCATTCCAGCCGCAGGGCGAGGATGTGGCCGAGGGCGCCTTCTTCGCGCCGACCCTGCTGCTGGCGCGCGACACCGCCGCCGGCAGCCCGGTGCATGAAGTGGAGGCCTTTGGCCCGGTCAGCACCCTGTTGCCCTACGACGACCTGGACGAAGCCCTGGCCCTGGCCGCCCGCGGACGCGGCAGCCTGGTGGCCAGCCTGGTTACGCGCACGCCCGCCGTGGCGGCGCGCGTCATTCCTGCGGCCGCCGCCTGGCATGGTCGCCTGCTGGTGTTGGATCGCGAATCGGCACCGGAATCCACCGGCCATGGATCACCCCTGCCGCAGCTCAAGCACGGTGGCCCCGGTCGTGCTGGTGGCGGCGAAGAACTGGGCGGGGCGCGGGCGGTCAAGCATTACCTGCAGCGCAGTGCGGTGCAGGGTTCGCCCACCATGCTGGCGGCGGTGGTCGGCGAGCATGTGCGCGGCGCCCAAGTCCGCGAATCGGACATCCACCCCTTCCGTCATTACTTCGAAGACCTGCAGATTGGCGATTCGCTGAGCACCCATCGACGCACCGTGACCGAGGCCGACATCGTGAATTTCGGCTGCCTCTCCGGTGACCATTTCTACATGCACTTCGACGACATCTCGGCACGCCAATCGCCCTTCGGCAAGCGCATCGCCCACGGCTACTTCGTGCTTTCGGCGGCAGCCGGGCTGTTCGTCTCGCCGGCACCCGGGCCGGTGCTGGCCAACTACGGGCTGGATACGCTGCGCTTCGTCAAGCCGGTCGGCATCGGCGACACCCTGCGCGCCCGCCTGACCTGCAAGCGCAAGATCGACCGCAACAAGAAGGACGCTAACGGCCAGGGCCAGGGCGTGGTGGCCTGGGATGTGGAAGTCAGCAACCAGGATGACGAACTGGTCGCGTCCTACGACATCCTGACCCTGGTGGCCAAGCGACCGGTGGCCGCATAGTCATATGACTGAACGGCTGGATGCCGGCAGTCATTGATTGCGTAAATGATATAAAAAATATAAACGGCTCGACGGAGCCGGAGACCTGCCCGGCCAGCCGCAGCCCGAACTGCGACGGCCGGCAGAACAGGAGGAGACAAATGGATGCAAGCATATTGACCGTGCTGGTGCAGGACGGCATCACCACCGGCGCCATCTATGCGCTGTTGTCGCTGGCGCTGGTGCTGGTGTTTTCGGTGACGCGGGTGATCTTCCTGCCGCAGGGCGAATTCGTCGCCTTCGGCGCCTTGACACTGGCGGCGATCCAGAATGGCCAGGCTCCCGGCACGGCCTTGCTGTTGCTGGCGCTGGGCGCCGTGACGCTGGCGGTGGAAGCCGGCAGCGCATTGCGCCTGCCGCAATCGCGTGCGCGCCTGCGGCGACGCTGGCCCTGGATGCTGGCCACGCAGGTACTGGTGCCGCTGCTGGTGGTCGCAATCACCCGTTACGTTGACCTGCAGACACTGGCCATGCCGCTGCAGATCCTGCTGGCACTGCTCATCGTGGTGCCGATGGGGCCGATGATCTATCGCGTGGCCTACCAGCCGCTGGCGCATTCCAGCGTGCTGGTGCTGTTGATCGTCTCGTTGGGTGTGCACCTGGCCATGGTCGGGCTGGGGCTATTGATGTTCGGGCCGGAAGGCAGCAACACCCGGCCCTTCACCGATCTGCAGTTCAACCTGGGCGAGAGTCCCGTGTCGGGACAGAGTGTGATCGTACTGGTGACGGTGGCGGCGCTGATCGCAGTGATCTATCTCTTCTTCGAACGTACGCTCACCGGCAAGGCCTTGCGTGCCACTGCCGTCAACCGGCTCGGCGCCAGGCTGGTGGGCGTGGGCATCAACCAGGCCGGCAAGCTGTCCTTTGCGATGGCGGCCGGCATCGGTGCGCTGTGCGGCATCCTGATCGCGCCCTTCACCATCGTCAATTACGAATCGGGTTTCATCATCGCCCTGAAAGGCTTCGTCGGCGCCATCTTCGGCGGACTGGCCAGCTATCCGCTGGCGGCACTGGGTGCGGTCTCGGTGGGCCTGGTCGAAAGCTTTTCCTCGTTCTGGGCCAGCTCGTTCAAGGAATTGATCGTCTTCACGGTCATCCTGCCCATCCTGCTGTGGCGGTCACTGACCAGCCACCACATCGACGAAGAAGCCTGAGGTCTCCACCATGCCATCCTTAATGACTCATCGCGCCGCTTTACCGGCGCTGTTCTTCGCCATCGTACTGGCCCTGCCGCAACTGGGCCTGCCGCCGTTCTGGGTGACCCTGCTGTCCTATGTCGGCCTGTATGCCATCGTCGCCCTGGGGCTGGTCTTGCTGACCGGCGTGGCCGGCCTGATCTCGTTCGGGCAGGCGGCCTTCGTCGGCATCGGCGCCTACACCACCGCCTATCTCACCACGCAATTCGGCCTCTCGCCCTGGGTCGGCCTGTTGGCCGGTATCGCCCTGACCGCCTGCTCGGCGCTGGTGATCGGCGCGCTGACCATGCGCATCTCCGGCCACTACCTTCCCTTGTCCACGATTGCCTGGGGGCTGTCGCTGTACTACCTGTTCGGCAATCTGGAGATGCTGGGCAAGCACGATGGCATCAATGGTATCCCCGCCATCAGCATCGGCAGCTTCGAGTTCGGCAACGGTGGCTCGATGTATCTGTTGATCTGGGGCGTGGTGATCCTGGCGCTGGTTTCGGTCGTCAACTTCCTCGACTCGCGCGCCGGTCGTGCGGTGCGGGCGCTCAAATATGGGTACGTCATGCCCGAGTCCATGGGTGTGGATACCGCCCGGCTGAAGATCGTCATCTTCGTCTATGCCGCCGTACTGGCGGGCATCTCGGGCTGGCTCTACGCGCATCTGCAACAGGCGGTCAATCCCACGCCCTTCGGACTGAAATACGGCATCGACTACCTGTTGATGGTGGTGGTGGGCGGTGCCGGCCATGTCTGGGGTGCGCTGTTGGGTGCGGGATTGCTGGCGGTGTTGAGCAACTTCCTGCAGGAGTGGCTGCCCGGCCTGTTGGGGAGCGGCGGCAACTTCGAAGCCATCGTCTTCGGCATTGCCCTGGTGATCTTCCTGCAGTTCGCCAACGAAGGCCTGTGGCCGCGCCTGCAGGCGCGCTTCGGCCAGCGCCGGGTGCGCAGCTTGCCGACCGGTTGCGCGCCGCTGGCGCAGTTGCCCAAGCCGCAGCGGGGAGAAGTCATCCTGCAGGTCGAATCGGCCCGCAAGCAGTTCGGCGGATTGGTGGCGGTCAACGATGTCAGCTTCGCGGTCAAGGCTGGCGAGATCGTCGGACTGATCGGGCCGAACGGCGCCGGCAAGTCGACCACCTTCAACCTCGTGACCGGTGTGTTGTCGATCACCAGCGGCAAGCTCGACTATCGCGGCCAGTCATTGGCGGGATTGTCGTCACGGGAAATCTGCAGTCGCGGCATCGCCCGCACCTTCCAGCATGTGCGCCTGGTGCCGGGCATGAGCGTGCTGGAGAACGCTGCCATGGGGGCCTTCCGTCGTGGTGAATATGCCCCGCAGCGCGGCATCCTCGCCAGCCTGGTGCGCGCCAATGCATCCGAGGAGGCGCGCATCCTGCAGGAAGCCCGCCACCAACTGGAGCGCGTTGGCCTGGGCAACATGCTGGACCGGCCTGCCGGCAGCTTGGCGCTGGGCCAGCAGCGCATTCTCGAAATCGCCCGTGCACTCTGCTGCGACCCCGCGCTGCTCCTGCTGGACGAACCCGCCGCCGGCCTGCGCCTGAAGGAGAAGCAAGCCCTGGCGGCGCTGCTGGACAAGCTGCGCGGCGAAGGCATGGCGGTGCTGCTGGTGGAGCATGACATGGACTTCGTCATGCAATTGACCGACCACATCGTGGTCATGGAATTCGGCACCAAGATTGCCGAGGGCACGCCGGCACAGATCCAGGTCCACCCTGCCGTGCTGGAAGCCTATCTCGGAGGAGCCCAATGATGACCGCCGCCACCATGAGCCTGCCGCTGCAGGAGCAGGCCGAAGTACGCACTGCCGTTGCCCCGGTCCTGCTGGAGGTCAGTGGCCTCTCGGCCCGCTATGGCAAGGTCGCCGCGCTGACCGATGCCGCGCTATCCCTGCGGGCCGGCCAGATCGTCACCGTCATCGGCCCCAACGGCGCCGGCAAGTCCACCCTGCTCAACGCCATGATGGGCGCGCTGCCCACGGGCGCCACGGCCAGTGGCAGGATCGTCTTCCAGGGCGAGGATGTGGGGCGGATGGAGATCGAAGAGCGCGTCGCACGCGGCCTCTCGCTGGTGCCGGAAAAGCGCGAACTGTTTGCCAGCATGACGGTGGAAGACAACCTGCTGCTGGGGGCCTACAAGCGTCGTCGCCATGGTGAAGCGGGCTATCTGGATCAGCAGGATTTCGTATACACCCTGTTCCCGCGCCTGAAGGAACGCCGCAAGCAGGCCGCCGGCACGCTCTCCGGCGGAGAACGCCAGATGCTCGCGGTAGGCCGAGCATTGATGGCCAAGCCGCAGGTGTTGATGCTGGATGAGCCCAGCCTGGGCCTGGCACCATTGGTGACGCGCGAGATTCTTGCCATCATCAGCCAGCTACGCAGCACTGGCGTGGCGACCTTGCTGGTGGAACAGAATGCGCGGGCGGCCTTGCAGGTGGCCGATTATGGCTATGTGCTGGAGATGGGGGAGATTGCCTGCGAAGGGGCGGCGGCGGTGCTGGGGGCGGATGGGCGGATTGTGGAGAGTTATCTGGGGGTGGGGAGGGGGTGAGCTTCGGGGGAGGGCGGCGTCAATAGTCGGTGGACGTGATTTACGGAATTTTCCCCCGCCAGGCGTTGGATACAAATTTGTCACGCAATCGCCTGGATGCCTTTCTTTTCCACTACGGTCAGCAGACGAAGAGCCGGGCCGCCTGGTTTCTTGACACCTCGCTCCCAGTCCGAGATCAGGTTCCTGCTCACATTCAGATAAAGGGCAAAGATGGGCTGCGACAGGCATTCACGCTCGCGCAGCGCACGGATGCGCTCGGGTGGCATGGCTTGTATCGGCGTCAGGCAGCTTTCGTCGAACGCGCGCATGGTCTGCTTGTCGATGGCACCGATGTCATGCAGGGCCTCCATCGTTTCATGGAGCGCCGCATAGGCTTGGCTACGGTATTTCTTGGTCATGATGGTCTATCTCCGTCAATTGCCCCTTGGCTATCAATGCGGCGAGCTGGTCTTCCGTCAGCCGGAGGATATGCTGCGCTGCTTTTTTGAACGCGACCTCTTCATCAGCATCGATGTTGTCGCGATCATTCTTGGCGAATCCGTACACAAAGAAGGCACGCTCCGCCGTGCGATACAGGATGATGGTGCGAAAACCTCCGGCCTTGCCGTGGCCGGTGCGTGCTACGCGTTGCTTGATGACGCTGTTGATTTGCTCGCAGAATTGACCCTCGCCATCTGACCCACTTTCCACTGCCTTCCGAAGGCAGCTACGCGGTCAT